>NZ_OY781099.1:3033258-3639910 GCF_963676325.1 uncultured Bacteroides sp. | reverse complement strand
TAATATGAAGGCAAGAAGAGTTCCTATACTCGTCATTTCACCGGCAACACGGGAAGGTACCAAAGCTGCGAACAGACTGACAAGCAATAAGAATAGCAAGTTACTTTTAGCCGGAGTCCGGAATTTAGGATGAACCTGAGAGAATACTTTTGGCAAGAGTCCATCTTTACTCATACTGTAGAATACACGGCTTTGTCCTAAAAGCATAACCATGATAACGGATGAGTATCCTGCAAGGATGGCTAATATAATAGCACGGTTAAGCCACGGATAATCGGGAATGATAAGACCATTTGCATTTGCATGTCCCATGTGTTCTATTGCAATTGCCACCGGAGCAATACCGTCATGACCTTTAAACTCAGTATAATTTGCAACGCCGGTCATCACGTGAGCGAACAATAAATAAAGAACGGTACAAACCACCAGAGAAACAAGTATCCCGATGGGCATATCCCGTTTGGGGTTTTTCGCTTCCTGAGCAGCTGTACTCACGGCATCAAATCCAATGAAAGCAAAGAAAACAATTGCTGCGGCACGAATTATTCCTGTCCAGCCGTATGCACCAAATGTTCCTGTGTTTTCAGGTATATATGGAACGTAATTAGCCATATTTATATATTTCCATCCCAGGAATATGAAGACGAGAACTACGCCAATCTTTAATGTTACAATAATGGAATTGAACCGTGTGCTTCCTTCTGTTCCTTTTATTAGGAGTAGGGTCATCAGAATAATTATAAATACTGCTGGTAGATTTACGACTCCTCCGTCCCACGGGCACGCCACCAGACTATGGGGTAAATGAACTCCGAATCCATCCAGAAATTTTATAAGATACCGGCTCCAGCTAATACTAACTGTAGCGGCTGCCACGGCGTACTCCAAAACTAAATCCCAACCGATAATCCAGGCAATAAATTCGCCCATTGTAGCATAAGAATAGGTATATGCGCTTCCGGCCACCGGAATCATTGATGCAAACTCGGCATAACATAATCCGGCAAATCCACAGCCCAGGGCTGCTATTAAGAATGAAATGGTAATTGCCGGTCCGGCTTGTTCGGCAGCTGCGCCACCAGTAATAGAAAAGAGCCCGGCACCAATAATAGCACCAATACCCAATGCTATGAGTTTACCAACGCCAAGTGATTTCTTTAAAGAATGGCTATCGGTATCGTTTGCCTCTTTCAACAAACCTTCAATTGATTTTTTAGCAAATAAATCCATGCGTATATTTTCTATAGAGTTATTTCGCAAAGATATAATTTAATTTGTTTAATTGTCAATCTAATGTTGATTTATGTGTTATTCTTGCAAATATTAGAATATATTTAGAATATTGTTTCATAATGAAAGCTTATGTTAGTATCTGTCTTTTTAAACATACTGCTTATTTCTTTTGGATGCCACAAGATACAAATAGGTAATTGATAACAATGGAATCAACGAATTTACCTTTCTGCTGCAAAATTGGCGGATTATATTAAGAGTAAAACGGGGATTGCTATTAGTAAAAAGATGATCGTTAAACTTGGAAGAAACTTTAAATCATTGAATTACAGGTTTAGAATATACCAGGGAACAACCCAATACAGGGTTATATTAAAAGATTTAGGTGGAGAGGGTGGAGAGAAATAGTTCTTTTTCCGTTTTCGGAAATCATTTTTTCAAAATTCCGCAATTTGCAGAATTTTCAAAATTTAATTTTCAGAAAGCTAAAATACTCTTTTTTACTCCACCCTCTCCACCTTAGAGATTACTTTTAAGTAAAAATAGGCTATAAAGCAGCCAATAAGAAAGAGAGTTAAAAACATTAGTAATCAAGCATGGTATGTTTAATAAGCATAACTAAACGAATTAGTAAAAACAAAACGACAGGGGCGACGCATTAAAAATTTTGCGCCAATAAAAGTTCACAGAGGAACCCTTGATCCCATCCGGCTGCTTTTCTTTTTCCTTTAATGCTGCCTTTTCTTGGACTTTTCTTTAGTATCATAAGTGCTATCTTATTCATTAATGAAAAGTTCTGGGCAGCATTTCCTGTTTTTCTTCCGGCGTCTTCTCCAAAGGAAACATCTAACTGCCAGTGCAAATTGTTTTCCACAGACCAGTGCGCTCGTACTGCTTCTGCTATTTTCTGAGGCTCTAAACCTAAGGAAGTTATATAATATCTCTTTTCTAAAGATATCTCCCCTGTCTTAATGATTGTTCTTTCTGAAGTAACTCTTACTATTGATTTTATTCCTTTCCACTCTTTAAAAAACACCTCAAATCCTTCATGATTGTATACAAAGCATTCCCTGATTTCTTTGCGTCCATGTCCTGTTTCCTCCGTCCGGTATTTGGCATGTTGAGTTTCACTATATGCTATATTTTTATCACTCTCATTTCTGTCCAACTCTTCAAACCATGCCCGTAAATCGACATACAGTTTTCTTTGGTTGTTTTTTACATGAAGAACATAGTCTGCTTCTTTATCGATAATCTTTTTGGCTATTGCCTTTTGACATCCCATGGCATCAATCGTCACTATGCAGTTCTGTAGATCAAGAGCGCTAAGGAGTTCAGGAATAGCCGTAATCTCGTTGCTTTTCCTATTTACCTTGACCTGTCCTAAGGTTACCCCATTAGCTGCTGCCCAGGCACTTACCATATGAAGTTTAAAACGAGATTCTCCTTCTGGATTGGAGCGGGTGCATTTGCTGGCACCCCGTATGGTTTTTCCATCAATGGCCACAACTCCTTCATATTTTTCACAAATTTCAGACATCCAATAACGGAAAACACGTTCAAAATAATCGGGTGAAAGACTACTAAAAAAGCGATTAAAGGTATCATGTGAGGGAACATTCCTGAAAGAAGAAATACGTTCAGCAAAGAAATCTTTCCTGGAGTTACCAAACTCTTCTATCTCATTCCAAGAATCAGCACCACAAAGAACTGCAGCCATGGCAATATATACTATCGATTCTACTGAATGTTCCTTTTTTCTGTCAATACGAGTATCGTTGATTTGTTTACAAAGACTAATTATGCTCATTTTTCTACTAATTTATGTTTCTAATTTCTTTATAAAGATAATAAATATAATTAACTTAGAAAAATGTTTAAAGCTTTAATATTAATAATATAACATGCATTTATTAGGTAATATATATAATCATTTTAAGTAATTATTATAATGCGTTTGCCCTGAACAAAACGAGACATCAATCCAATCATGTACATGTTTACTTCCAAACATGTACATGATTGGATCCAAACATCTAGATGTTTGCAGAAACCATAAACCAATAAAACATTAATTACCATGGGCATTCCATATAAATTCAAGGAGATAAACGATAATCTGAGTAAAGACGTAAAGAAAAAATTAGTCCCATAAAGAAATATACTTTATGGGACTCTCAGTTGAATAAAGAAAATGTGTGAAACTATTAAACAACTAAATCCTTATTTCACCTTTTTACCCCATAACGGAATACCTTTATCTGTAAGTCCGGAATAAATAATAGTTTTGGTACGTGGACTCGCTTCCCAGTCTAATCCTCTCTGCACTTTTAGTTTATAAGAACCTATTGTCAGTATTTGTTTGCTGGAGTCATATGACCAGTTTCCTGAAATAGCTCCTGTTGCTGTTTTGTTTGACGACAAGACTAAGCTTTTAGAAGCTTGTTGTGTCTGGTATTGATATGACAAAGTAATATGTTCCCAGTTTCCTACAAGATCATTTTCTGTGATGGCAGTTTGAGGAATATTGGCATATCTTTCGGGCATTACAACAGGCCATCCATCCTCTGTCCATTGAACTGAACGTACATGTCCCATCATAATGGCGTTGCTGTAAGCATTCCCATTGGTATTAGCCGGAAGCCTTCCTTGCGAACAGTAATACCATTCTTTTGTATCGGGATTCTGGAAAATACAACAATGGGAAATGCCAACCCAACCAGAGTGATTACTAAATTTATAGGGATGTGTAAGCATTGGCCAACAATCACCACCTTGTGTAATGTCTTTGCCATCAATACCCACGTAAGGACCAGTTATACTTTTTGAACGGCATACACGGGTATTATAAGCTACAGATAATTCATCATAAGCTAAAAAGAGATAATAATAACCAGTCTCCTCATTATAGATAATTTCTGGCGCTTCAGAAGCTTGCCATCTGTTTCCGGTTGTTCGTGTGGCTATACATGTTCCATAATCTGCTAATGAGTTAAGCTGATAAGGCTTACCTGTTTCAGGATTAATTTTAACCGCAACAATACCCGAATGCCAGGAACCGTAAATAAGCCATTGTTCATTATCAGGAGTGACAATAAAAGACGGATCAATGGCATTCCATTTGAAATAGGCACTCCAGTCATTTTGACTCGCTCTGTTCCAATCATTACCCCTGTCAGTTGAAGAACAAACAACCATACCTTTATCTACCCAACTATTTGTTGCCAGATTATCTGTTTCCATTAAGCCAATAAATGCATGTTCCGTCCATGAATTATCAAAGTTGGCAGTTGTATTTTGTGCACCGGTTTTGATGTAATTGTCGACAACAATACTGTAATACATTCTATATTTATTTCCCACTTTGCGAACAACAGGAGCCCAACAACCATAAGTAGGGTTGCTGATAGCAGCTAAACCTTCCTTTTGACGAATATTGTTGAGTGTGTCTTTTACCCATGCAGGAGTTGTAGTCATAGCCATACCACTGAATTCCCAGGTTACAAGATCTTTGGAACGTCGATAAAGAAAATGCCCATGACCATCGTGTGCATTCCCGTAAGATGCATCAGTTGAATACATATAATAATAGTCGTCGCACTTTGCCACAGTAGGATCATGCACATTAGCCAGATTCCATGCACTACGGTTTTCCCATGAGGCAATGCTGCTGTAATCGTCTTTGTAAGTAGGACCAATGTAAGTCACCGTGTCTGTTGGAGTAGTTGGGCTTTCGGAAGTAGGATTATTGTCCGATCCGCAGGCTGCAATAAGGAAAAAGAATCCAATAGGCCATAGATTTTTGAATCTAATCATATCTTTAGTTTTAATATCACCGGAATTTTTTCGTGGATTATAAATAATAAAAATGGGGTATATTAATCAATTTATATACCCCATTCTCTTTAGGTTCTAATTAGCCGGATTAGTGCTCAAATTAGGATTTGAATCTAAATCTTCTTGAGGAATAGGCAAATATTCATGTCCTGGTGTCCATGTATTAAAATCTGAATCATGTGATTTTAACTCATTTAATTTAGCCGGATCGTATAACCATCCCCAACGAATAATATCGTTAATTCTTATTGTTTCAATAGCAAGTTCCAATGCTCTTTCATGTGCAAGCTGATCTCGCATCTGGCTTTGGCTCATATTTGGTTTTACTGTAGCTAAATCAGGAAGATTTGCACGGTTTCTTACTTGTTGAATATAAGGATATGCTTCTGCTGTTTTTCCTAATTCATTAAGAGCTTCAGCATACATTAATAAAACATCAGCATAACGCAAAATGCGATAGTTAATTCCGGAATTCTCTACACCATTATTCTCATTTGTATATCCGGGAATACCATCATGAGTGTACTTTCTTGGATAAATGCTTGTCTTTGGATTTTTCCATTCACCACCATAAGCTAACTCTGAAACTCCTGGTTCATAAGATGCTATTGTTTGATATAGTCTTGGATCAAATTTGCCATCAACAGTCTTTTCTTTTTTGAATTCTTCATAGAGCCATCTTGAAGGCAAGAAGTCTGAATATCCAAATCCTTCCATAGCGTAAGTATGACCAACAGAACATACTTGCTTCCAGTTTGCATTAGGATCTCCTCCATAGTTATAAACGGTACCACCTACGGTATTAGGATCTGCAAACTGAATTTCGAATAATGATTCTGAATTATTCTCATTTGTAGGTTTAAAATTGTCACGGTAATTTGCAACCAAACTATAGATGTTTAAGTCTGGACCAACTATTAATTGTTTGAATTCATCTGCAGCCTTCTGCCATTGCTTTCTGTATAGATAAGCTTTTCCAAGCAAGCCTGTAGCTGCACCTTTTGTTGCACGGCCTATTTGTCCTTGATCTGCTCCTGTTACATTGCTATAATTAATTGGCAATCTATCTTTTGCATTCTGGAAATCTGAAATAATCTGATTCCAAATCGTTTCTTCTGTTGCTGTTTGGGGATAATAATCTTCTGTACTCTTGGGTATCTCCGTAATGATAGGAATATTTTTGTAAGTATTTGCTAAATTGAAGAAAGCCATGCCTCTTAAAAAATATGCTTGTCCTAACAATCTCTTCTTGAGATTTTCATCCATCTGAATATCTGGCACATAATGAAGAACCTGATTTGCACGATATATAACCTGGTAGTGAGCTTCCCATATCCAACGTACAGGGCCGGATGTTTGAAGAATAGTGAAATTGGCAACCTGAACCAAGTCAGACCAAGGACTGTCACCTTTAAAATCATCACCCCTTCCATCAGATAGAATTGGGAACATTCTCATGTAACAGCCATCGGTAATAAAACCTGTATAAATAGCATTAACTGCAGCTACAGCTTGGCTTTCTGTTTGCCAATAAGTACCTGATGTTTGACTATTTGGATTTGTTATTTCTAATTTGTCATCACATCCAAAGGATGTTATCAACAGAATAAACAGAATTGAAATATATTTTAAACTTTTCATTGTATATACTTTTTGTGTTGACGTCTAATTTTAAAAACTCAATTGAACTCCCATCATAATAGTTCTTGGTTTTGGATATGAACCAGCATCAAATCCTGGATTCCATACACCAGATGTAAAATCAGGGTTATATCCTTTGTAAGCCTGGAAAGTATATAGGTTCTGAGCCGTTAAGTAAACTCTTGTTGAATTTAAACCTTTGATGAAATTATCTGGTAAGGTATATCCCAGGGAGAGGGTATTAATTCTTAAGAAATCTCCGCTTTGCAGCCATCCTTTTCTGTTTGAATCTCTTTGATTGCCATTAGGGTCATCAGATACTACTCGTGGAATATCAGTATTGGTATTTGTAGGAGTCCAGCGATTCAGAATATCTTCATGACGGTTAATGTAGTCTGTTGTTAGCATTAAATCTCTGTACATACGGCTATTGATTTTATAACCAGAAGCACCGGATGCAAATAAAGAAAGATCCCATCTCTTGTAATACATAGAGATATTAAATCCATAATTTAACTTTGGTATTGCACTTCCAAGGTAAACACGGTCATTTGCATTGATTATACCATCAGCCTTATCCGGCTTTCCATCTCCATTGGTATCAATAGTTAACTGATCTTTGAAAATAATATCACCAGGTGCTGTTGCTGCGCTTTGGAAAGCATGTCCGGCTACTTCGGCGGTAGTCTGGAAAATGCCGACTGCTTCATAACCAAAATGTTGTCCAACCTCACTGCCTACTTCTGTTTTTGAACCTACACCATAGATGGGTTCATTGTTTCCACCTAAAGCAAGAACTTTATTTTTAAGAGTTGAAACATTTGCAGAAATGTCAAAACGGAATTCTCCTTTTGTTTTATGATAAGCTGCCATAAATTCAAGCCCAGAGTTTCTCATACTACCAGCATTTACAGTTGGCGAGAAATTAACTGATCCAACTGTGAATGGGATAGGTACACCAACTAATAAATCGGCAGTTTTACTATTGTAATATTCAGCTGAGAAATCAACCTTTCCATCAAATAATTTAATATCAGCACCAATGTTAGTAGTTGTTTTTACTTCCCATTTAATAGATTCAGAAACTACACTAGTTTGTAATCCACCAGTAACTTTTGTACCATTGAAGTTGTAAGGCATGTTAGAGTTGATGTAAGATGAATACAGGTAATCTCCGATATTCTGGTTACCTAATTGTCCATAACTTCCTCGAAGCTTAACATCAGTAATAAATGATGGTAACTTAACAAAGTCTTCATTGGTAAGTCTCCAGGCTAAAGCAACAGAAGGGAAATAACCAAATCTGTTAGACGGAGCAAATCTGGAAGAACCATCTCTTCTCAAAGTACCAGTTAATAAGTATTTGTCATTATAGTTATAATTAATTCTGCCCAGATAAGAAGACAGGATACTTTTTGTTTTTGAACCTGATGATGACTTATTTGATCCATTATTCAGAACCGGGAAATAAGGTTCAGTAAGATTCTCTGTATGACCATTAACATCATAAAAATCTACGCTCTGATACATTTGACCGGCTAAAACATCCAAAGAATGTTTTCCCAGGTTCATCTTGTAATTTAATGTATTTTCTACAAGTCCTGTAGTATATGTCCTGTTGCCTTCATTCATTTGCGCATTAGCTGAATTGAAGAAATACCCCAGATCAAAAGCAGGAATAAAGGAATAATCATGTGCTATTGTTTTGTCGTAGCTCAGATTAATTTTGTACTTTAAGCTATGATGGTCATTCTTCAGGAAGGTAAGTTCACCATATCCTGAGGCTACTACACGATCAACATCTGCATAATTTTCAAACATATTGTTCAGACCGATTGCATTCATTGAAATTACATTATGAATTTCTGCTTCGGTGCCCCCATATCCTCCAAGGTTATTGGCATCATAAACTTTTTGTGTAGGAACAGCTTCAACCATATCAACAATCAGTGGAGGGCGGTTACCCTTTAGTATTGTTGAGTTGTATGTAAGTGTGTTTTCGTGTGAATGAGTGTAATAGAATGATTCACCAAATTTAAAGATACCTTTTTCAGCAGTTGAATTAACACGTGCGGAATAACGTTCATAGGATGGACCTCTTCCTTCGAATGTTCCTTTATTCTGAGTGTAATCCAAAGCAACATTGTAAGTGGTAAGTTCTCCACCTCCCGAAAGATTCACATTATGATCTTGTCTCATTCCTAGTTTTAATCCCTCTTTCTGCCAATCAGTATTTACATTATCAATATAATATGGAGAACTAGGATCGTTTCCCGGAAGTTTTGATAAACCAGCATTTGTACGTACTTCATTAACAATCGTCTGGTAATCTTCTCTTCCTAGTACCGGGATTTTTTGCCATACCTGATCAACTCCGTAATATCCATTATAGTTAACCTTTAGCGGAGTTTTCTTCTTTCCTGATTTTGTTGTGATAATAATTACACCATTGGCTGCTCGTGATCCGTAAATAGCACCAGCAGAAGCATCTTTCAAAACCTGCATAGATTCAATGTCATTAGGGCTAAAGTCTCTTGAAGATGTTCCAACAGGAACTCCATCAATCACATATAATGGTTGAGCATCTCCAAATGTACTATAACCTCTGATTCTGATACTGGGAGATGCACCTGGTTGGCCATCACTGGTAACTTGAACGCCAGCAACACGTCCTTGCAGGAGTTGGGCTACGTCATTGGTTGCATATTTTTTTAGTTCGTCAGTATTTACAACTGCAACAGAACCTGTAATATCCGATTTCTTCTGTGTACCATATCCTACCACTACAACTTCGTTTAGACTCTGGCTATTTTCTTTGAGACTAACATTCACGATGCTTTTGTTGTTCACTGCAATAATCTGGGGTTGATATCCAATGTAAGATACCTCAAGTACATCATTGCTGCCTGCTTCCAGATTATATTTACCATTGATATCGGTAACAGTGCCTCCACTTGTTCCTTTTACTTTTACGCTGGCACCAATCAATGGTTCTCCGCTTTCACTTTGAATGATACCAGAAATTTTTTTCTTCTTCGCTACATTCTGCTGTGCATTATCAGGTGCAGGTTTAGTGTCTGAAGGATTAATAATAGATGTTTTTATTCCGTCCTCAGCATACAAAGGAGCTGAGAGGAATGAGAAAAGGAACACTACAGAAGTTATTCCTAGTTTTGTTTTTCGTAGTTTAAAATTCATAAAATTAAGATTATAAATTAATAATAAATTTGAGGCTTAATGTAAGGTTTATGCTAAAGGAGAGACAAACGTGTTCTTTATTTCATAGGCAACTCTTTTTATTTATGAGATTGGTTATTCTCATATCATTGTATTAACTATTCGGCTAAAAAGGCATTCAAACTATTATTCTCATTTTCTCAAACCTGAAAGTTGAATATCTGATTTGATATTAAGTAGTATGAGTTGTAGTTTGTTTGCTCGCAAAGTTATAGGTGGATTGATTTACCTAGGTGGACAAAAGATTTTTAGGGGTGGATAAATGATTTCTCTGAAACAAGAAAACCAAGTGTGCGGGCAACTATGCCATTTTTTTGTATTCTTACGGGGTGGTATAAAATTGCCAGCGCCTTATTATCAGATGTTTATCTCTAAAAATAAAATAGTAGGACGGAAAACAACTAGAATAATATTAAATTTTGAGCAGATAAATGAGTTAAAAAGTGTTTTAGGCTTGTTTGTCAGTACTTTAATTTGCGTAATTTATGCTCATGGAGTGTTTTGGAGTGCAGAAAGACTCTTTTTTCTGCGCTTAATATAGATTTGTTAACAAATAACTTTCTGTTAATCTATATAAGTATTTCATTAGTTTTTACCTTTTGTTATTTAGGATTAAACAGGTTATATCACTAGTTTAATCAGGTTCTTTTTTAAATGATTCACCAAGGAATTCTTGATGAATCATTTTGTTTCTCTCCCGAGGAAATATTATCATTTCTCACCATCCATTAAGGAACTTGGAGTTACCCCAAAGTGTTTAGTAAAGCATCTGGTAAAGTATTTAGGATCATTGAATCCTATTTCATAAGCAATTTCAGAAATATTCATATTCTTTGTTACCCGGTTTCTCAGAATCAGCTCTCGGCCAATATTTAAACGATAGTTTCTGATAAACTGTCCGGCAGATTGTCCGGTAAGGTTTTGCATTTTTTTGTTAAGTATACTTTTACTTACCCCCATTGATTCAATAAAGTCACTTACCTCGAAATAAGAGTTCTTATAGTTTTCCTTAATAACAGTCATTGCCTTATCCAGGAATTTCTTGTCACAAGATTCCTCTTCTACATTAAGGATATCAACATCCATCTTGAAACTGAATTGCTTCTGATAACGTTTACGGTTTTCCAGAATATTGTTTATACGAGCCAATAGTAAATCTTCATCAAATGGTTTAAGCAGATACTCATCTACACCAATTTTAAAACTTTCAATACGCGACTCAACTGAGGTTTTAGCTGTAAGCATCAAGAATGGAATGTGTGAAATGGCAAAGTTCTCTTTTACTTTTCGTGAGAATTCAATACCATCCATCACAGGCATCATTAAGTCACTGATGATGAAATCAATATTTTGCAGATTTAGAACAGTGAGAGCTTCAGAGCCATTTTCTGCTTCAAATACATTATAATGATCAGTAAGAATGGAACGGATATAATCGCGCATATCTTTATTGTCTTCTACAACAAGCATGTTGAGACGTCCACCCAGGTTTGTAACGATCTGTTCTTTAGCATGATTAACAACAGTAACTGCATTTGTTATTTCTGGTCTATCATCATTCTTTTCTTTACGGAGTAGTGGTAAAAGAACACGGAAAGCAGCTCCTTGTTTTTTATTGTTTTT
This sequence comes from uncultured Bacteroides sp., assembly GCF_963676325.1. NCBI lineage: Bacteria > Pseudomonadati > Bacteroidota > Bacteroidia > Bacteroidales > Bacteroidaceae > Bacteroides > uncultured Bacteroides sp. Next base: position 3,628,339 of record NZ_OY781099.1, on the reverse strand, counting down.
TACCTGGATTCTTCCTCCCTGCAGAGATACAATCCGCTTACAAAGATATAAACCTATCCCTGTACCACTTTGTCCATAAACAGGGAACTTAACATGTCCCTTTGATTGATAAAAGCGATTGAATATTTTCGATAAGTCCTCCTCTGCTATGCCTGTACCAGTATCTTTTACGGAAATGAACAATTTTTCGTTCGCCGTATCAGGATCATTTAATGAAGATATATAGATAGTAACATTTCCATTGTTCGGAGTAAATTTAATAGCATTTGAAAGAAGATTAGAAATAACCTTAGTCATAGCCTCCTCATCGAACATGATAGTTGGGTCGTTCAGGCGATACCTCTTTTCCAGGCGGATGCTTCGTTCAGAAGCAAAAACTTCAAATGGTTTTAATAGTTCATCAATGAAATTAGGCAGATTTCCTGGAGTTCTTACTATATCTATTTTCCCTGATTCTACTTTACGGAAATCCATTAATTGGTTTACTAATGAGAGAAGATGTCTTGAATTTCGCTCCACGAAATGTAACTGTTCAATTACTTGTGGATTACTGCTCAGTTTCAGTGCTCTTTCTATTGGTCCCATTATTAGTGTAATTGGAGTACGGAATTCATGAGTAATATTTGTAAAAAAGGCTAGTTTATCAATAGTTAGTTCCTGCACTTTCTTTGACATTTTTATTAATTGCCCTTTTTGCCGGGTTATCTTTTCATTTTGTTGTTTAAGCAGTTCATTTTGTCTTGAAAGCTCATTAGTCTTATTCTCGAGCAATAATTTCTGTCCCTCTAATTCGCGGGTACGTTCTTCTACTTTTATATGAAGTAATTCTTTCTGGCTTTTTAAAGTATAGATACGCCATTTATAAATTCTGTATACAAGGAAAGCGATAAAGAAGATACTTAAACAGATAAACCATGCTGTTTTGTAAAAGAACGGAGAAACAACAATCTTTAATTCAGTAATATTGTTAGATTGTTCTTCGGCTCCTGTATCGCACTTAACTTGTAGTGTATAGGTTCCGGGACGTAAATTGGTATAGCTTGCGAATCGTCTGTTGGAAGGAACCTTTACCCAATTGTCATCAAATCCAAGTAATCTGTACGAATATGTAATTGCATTCGGGTTTTCATAATTGAGAACAGCGAATTCAATAGAGAATGATTTGTCGCTTTCGTGAAGATGCAAACAATCAGCAAGTGATATGTCTTTCTCAAGATAAGGACCTTTACCGGGAAGAATAATTTCATTTTGTACATTTAGTTTTGTCAGGATAACTTTTTCAGAAGAAATCCTTGTCTGTCTTTTATTCCCCTCTAAAGCTGTAAGTCCATCAATATTTCCAAAATAAAGAAGTTTGTTATTACGTGATTTACAGTAAGCATTCCAGTAAAACTGGTTGCTGATTATTCCATCACCTTTTGTGTAATTCATAATTCGGTTCGTTTTTGGATTGTAGCAAGACAGACCATTGTTGGTACTTAACCAAAGCATGCCTCTTTCATCTTCTAAAATACCAAAAACACAATTGTTGGCAAGTCCTTGTGATGTTGTGAAAGACTGAAACTGATAGTCATCGTTTTCTCGTGAAATAAGTTTGTATAGTCCATATCCATTACTTCCTAACCAAAGAGTTCCGTCTGATGATTCATAAATGCAACTTATTTTTTCTACGCAGTGAGAATCTTGTTTGTTATTTGGGCACTTTATATGACGGAAAGAGAAGTGAAGATGGTTCTTTGCAAAGGATTTCAGGTCAATAATCATTACTCCTTCTGAAGTTCCCATCCATAACTTATTCTTTTTATCAATAAGAGATCCAATTACTCCTTGAATATTTCTGGTTTCTTTTACCGGCAAAGGGGAAGATAGTTTATTGGCTTTGATATCATAAAAAAATATTCCCCGGTAACTGCCTATCCACATACCTTTATTAATTGGATCGTAGCAAATTGTTCCAATAAAATCTATTAAAAAGCCAGGATTGGTTAAAGAGTTTATATGTTGAAATGTAGGACTGGAAGATTTGCTTATATCTAATATATTAATTCCTTTTCCCCATGTGCCAATCCAAAGTTTGTTAGAATCATCTGCCGTAATGGTGCTGACGGAATTATGACTAAGAGAACTGGTTGCAGATGTATAATGAATAAATTGTTCACTGTTTTTAGGCTTACGATTGAGTCCGCCTTCTACAGTTCCTACCCATAAATCACCATTCTTATCTTCATAAATAGCATTAACAGGGTTTTTGGATATGCTGGCAGGATCATTACTATGAACATAACTATGGATGGACAGTTTGCGAAGCATCATTTTGTTTAAACCTCCCGCTTCTGTTCCCAGCCAGATAAGATTCTTATCCGTTAGTAAACAGTTTATAAAATTGCAATTTATGCTATTAGATATATTTTTTTCATCCTGATCAACATGCATAAAACTATCATTCATTGGATCATAGAAGTTAAGCCCTTTTAATGTTGAAACTAGTAGCTGACGGTCGGCCGTTTCTGCCAGATCTGTAACAAGGTTTTGTGAGAGCGAGGCTTGATTGCCATCACTGTGTATGTAGTGTTTTAATGTTTCATTTGTTTTGTTATATCTGAATAGTCCATGATCAGTACCAATCCATACTTCATTCTCTTTTTCGAATAATACAGTAATATAAATGTCTTTTCCTATTCTCAGTTTATCAGAAACAACTGATAGAATTAGCTGTCCGGCTTTATTGGTTAATGCTTTGTATATATTGCCGTTATACCCTATCCACATCTCCCCATTAATTTCCCTGAATGCCACCAGTGGATTTACTGAAGATAATAATTTGAGCGCTAATGAGTGTATTTTTGCTATACTGCCATTCTGTTGAAATTCTATTTTGTATAAGCTGTTTTCCGTTGATAACCAAATATTTCCTTTACTATCTTTTAAAACAGAATACGTGGGTTGATTTAATATACTAGATAGATGTTTATCTGAATAAGCCAGATAATTCAATTGTTGGGTTGAAAGATTAAGAATATCTACTCCTTTTTCTGAAGCAATCCACAAACGGTTAAAGTTGTCTTCACATGACTTGCGGATAAAGTTACTTTTTAAAGAAACCGGCCAGGTGGTTGTATTATAATGTTTGAATTCATATCCGTCATATCTGGATAGCCCTCCTCCCATAGTAGATATCCATAAGAATCCTGTTTTGTCTTTGCATATATCGTCAATGAAGTTATGGAGCAAACCATCGTTCATAGTAATGTTGGTAAAGTTATAGCGTGTTAAAAGATCCTTTGGTGCTGCCATAGCACAAAAAGAATATATGAGCAGTATCGGTAAGATTAGAGTATATAATAAGACTTTATTTTTCATGCTTTAAACGATTTAAGGCGACAAATATACTCAATCTCTTTTTTCTTATAGTATGGATTTCCTCCATTTTATAGGGAATAGTCAATTTGTCCACTCAATATAACCATAAGTCCACCATGCAGATATCCTTTGCTCATTATTTTTGCTGCATATAAATTTAGCCATAAATCCATTAAAAGTATATTATGAAAATATATCGGAATAGTTCATTCAGAATAATCCTAATGATCTTTGCAATGATTGTGATGCTTTCATGCAAATCATCTGCTCCTTTAAGAATAATTTCTAACCCAAATCCATGGCCCGATAACTATACGCCTTTTTCCGGAATGGAGAATTATAAAAAATGGGGAACATACAATGTACATGATCCTGCTTGTAAGAAGTTTGGCGATACATATTATATGTATTCAACTGATGCTATTTTTGCAGAGAATAAAGACTCTGCAAAAAAGTATAACGTTCCATTGGGGTATATTCAGGTCCGCAAGTCAAAAGATCTTGTTAACTGGACTTTTGTAGGATGGGCTTTTCCTGAGATTCCATCACAAGCAACCGACTGGGTTAGAAGTAACTCAGGAGGGAAAGGAGCTACTAATATTTGGGCTCCTTTTATCATACATCAGAATAATGTATATCGGCTGTACTATTGCGTATCAGCATTTGGAGAGAAAACTTCATATATTGGGCTGGCAGAATCATCTTCTCCGGAAGGACCTTGGATACAAAAAGGGTGTGTGGTCAGAACGAATAGAGAAACTCCGATGAACGCAATAGATCCTACTGTAATTGTCAATCCTGAAAATGGAGAAACATGGATGCATTATGGTTCTTTCTTTGGAGGAATTTACTGCGTTCAGCTAAATCCCGAGACTGGGGTAACAATGAAATCAGGAGATTTAGGACACTTGGTGGCTCGCCGTGCAAATTATAAGAAAGATAATATGGAAGCTCCGGAAATAGTATATAATCCTCAACTTAAAAAGTATTATCTTTTTGTTTCTTATGATCCCTTAATGACAACTTATAATGTAAGGGTAGGGCGGTCTGATAATCCTGAAGGACCATTTACAGACTATGCTGGCAAGGCCATGGCTGATACAACAGATATTCTGCCCATACTAACAGCTCCTTACCGTTTTGATAATCATGCCGGATGGGCAGGAACAGCTCACTGTGGCATCTGCAGCGATGGAGAAGGACGATATTTTATGTTCCATCAAGGTCGTCTATCTCCTCATAATTTATTGATGGTTCTACATGCAAGAGAGATGTTTTTTACTCCGGATGGGTGGCCGGTTGTTTCTCCTGAAAGATATACGGGAACTTCTGATAGAAAAATTCAGCAAAAAGATCTTGTTGGTGAATGGGAAGTTATTCGTATACAGGAACCTGGTCACGAAAGACAACTTGAAGCTGGTCAGATACTTTGGGGTGAAGGAATGCTGCATAAGAGTGAACAGAATAGTTCCTTCCATATAAAACTAACAAGCGATAAGAATATTACAGGAAAATACAGCGGCACATGGAACTTTGAGACTCCTAAATCACTAACTAAAATAGTTCTAAGTAATGAGGAAATAAATAATTTGGTTACTTTTGCAGCACACGATTGGGAAAACCAGACAGAGACAATTCTCTTTACCGGATTAGATAAGAATGGAAGAACTGTCTGGGGAAAACGTGTTAAATGAATACTAACTAAAAACTAATATAAAAATTATGAAGATGCACAGATCATTATTATCTGCATTAGTTCTTTTTATGGGAATGTCCTTAAATGCCCAAACGGAACATGAAATGGTGGTGAAAGCCAACAAACCGGGAGCCGAGATACAGTCAACCATGTACGGACTCTTCTTTGAAGATATCAATTACGGTGCCGATGGTGGCTTGTATGCTGAATTAGTAAAGAACCGCTCTTTTGAGTTTCCACAGAATTTAATGGGCTGGAAAACTTTTGGCCATGTAGAGGTTCGCACAGACAATCCTGCTTTTGATAAGAATCCACACTATGTACGTCTTTCAGATGCCGGACATAAAGAGAAACATACCGGTCTTGAAAATGAAGGCTTCTTTGGAGTCGGCATTCATAAAGATGCTCAGTATCGTTTTAGTGTATGGGCACGTATTTCACAAGGAAATGAAAAACAGGAATTTCGTATAGAGCTGGTTAATTCTAATAATGATCCTGTAGTAAAACAAGTGGTAGCAGTGACATCTACCGAATGGAAGAAATATGAAGTGATACTTACTTCACCGATTACAGATGATAAAGCTATAGTAAGAATATTCCTGACTTCAAAAGGTGATATTGACATGGATCATATCTCTCTTTTCCCTGTTGATACATGGAAAGGACGCGAGAATGGTTTGCGTAAAGACTTGGTTCAGGCTCTTGCCGATTTAAAACCGGGCGTATTTCGCTTTCCTGGCGGATGTATTGTTGAAGGTACAGACCTGAATACCCGTTATAACTGGAAAAATACTGTTGGTCCGGTAGAAAACCGTCCTTTGAATGAGAACCGTTGGCACTATACTTTCCCTAACAGATTCAATCCTGATTATTATCAGACTTATGGATTAGGCTTTTATGAATTCTTCCTTTTATCAGAAGAAATTGGTTCAGAACCTCTGCCTATTGTAAACTGTGGAATGGCTTGTCAGTTCCAGAATAAAGATCTTAGTGCCCATGTGCCTGTTGATAAACTAGACAGTTATATTCAGGATGCACTTGATCTGATTGAGTTTGCTAATGGTGATGTTACTACAAAGTGGGGAAAAGTACGTTCAGAAATGGGACATCCGGCTCCTTTTAACCTGAAGCTTATCGGTGTAGGTAACGAACAATGGGGAAAAGAGTATATGGAACGTCTTGAACCTTTTATTAAGGCTATACGTAAAGCTTATCCAAAGATTCGTATTGTAGGAACTTCCGGTCCGGATTCCGAAGGAGACAAGTTTGATTATGCATGGCCCGAAATGAAGCGCCTCAAGGCTGATTTGGTTGATGAACATTTTTATCGTCCTCAGAAATGGTTCTTAAGTCAGGCTGCCCGTTATGATAATTATGATAGAAAAGGCCCTAAAGTCTTTGCCGGTGAATATGCTTGCCACCCAAAGAATGGAAAGAATAACTTTGAAGCTGCTCTTTGTGAAGCTGCTTTCATGACTGGATTGGAACGTAATGCTGATGTTGTTCACATGGCAACTTATGCTCCGCTTTTTGCTCATGTAAAAGGCTGGCAATGGCGTCCGGATTTAATTTGGTTTGATAATCTTTCCAGTGTGCGTTCTGTGAACTATTACGTTCAGCAACTTTATTCTCAGAATAAGGGTACCAACGTTCTTTCATTAACTATGGATAAGAAACCTGTTACAGGTCAGGATGAACTTTATGCTACAGCTGCATGGGACAAGAATGAAAAAGCTTATATCGTGAAGATTGCTAATACAGCCGATAAAGAACAAAGCATTCGTGTTGTTTTTGAAGGAGTAAAGAAAGGACAACTTTCTGATGGCATTTTAACCACTCTTCATTCTTCAGATCTGGATGCTGAAAATACTTTGGCAAAACCTAATACGGTTATTCCGGAGAAAGCAGAGATTGTGATGACAGATAATTTTCTTAGTGTAAAACTTGGAGCTAAAACATTTGCAGTATATAAGTTTTCTAAGAAATAAAATAGTTTGGTAATGTTGATAAACCGAATTTCAAGAGTTGCTCTTCTATGTGCTGCCATTGTAAGTAGTAGCATAGCATTAGCAAAAACTCAGGACACTACCTTTGTAGCAAAGGGGAATCCTCTTGTAAAGTATAAATTTACAGCAGATCCGGCTGCTATGGTACATAATGGCAAAGTATATCTTTATGCAGGACATGATCAATGTCCTGCACCTAAAGAACGTTATGAAATGAATGAATGGCTGGTGTTCTCTTCTTCAGACATGAAAACGTGGACTGAACATGCCGTTCCTTTGAAACCATCTGATTTTTCCTGGGCAAAAGGTGATGCATGGGCAAGTCAGGTAATAGAACGCAACGGGAAGTTCTACTGGTACGTTGCTGTAGAACATGGCACCATTCATGGTAAAGCAATAGGTGTGGCGGTTTCTGATAGTCCGACAGGTCCTTTCCGCGATGCACGCGGTTCAGCACTTATTACGAATGACATGACTACTCAGTACACAAAAATAAGCTGGGACGATATTGACCCTACAGTCATTATAGATGATGATGGTCAGGCTTATCTTTTCTGGGGAAACACCCAATGCTATTATGCGAAACTGAAGAAAAATATGATTGAACTTGATGGGCCTATAATGCCGGTTAAGAATCTTCCACGTTTTACAGAAGCACCTTGGATTCACAAACGTAACGGGTGGTACTATCTTTCTTATGCATCAGAATTTCCAGAGAAAATCTGCTATGCCATGAGTCGTAGTATTAACGGTCCCTGGGAATATAAAGGTATTTTGAATGAGATTGCTGGGAATAGCAATACCAATCATCAGGCAATTATTGAATTTAAGAATAAATGGTATTTTATTTACCACAATGGTAGCATCAATACTCAGGGTGGTAGTTTCCGTCGGTCAGTGTGTATAGACCGTTTGTTCTATAATAACGATGGAACAATAAAGCGCATAAATATGACTACAGAAGGTGTTCAGTAATATGTAAATTAGATTTGTATAGAAGGATGCTTCGTGAGGAGCATCCTTTTTTATGAATATAAATCGGGAAGATTATAACATACTGTATATAGCAATGATGTGGCAAACACTTCCGCCTAAAACAAATAGATGGAAGATAGAATGCATGTAACGCATCTTTGTCCAGGAATAGAACAATGCTCCGATAACATAAGATACCCCTCCACCAATAAGCCAATAGAGAATATCCATTGATCCTGCTGCAGAAAGACAATCAATCAACGGCTTAAAGGCGACAAGAATAGTTCCTCCCATAACCACATAACAGATTGTTTCCAGGTTACTATGCTCTTTGAGCTTTATGAAGCTAAGAATAAATCCTACTATTGCTGCGCTCCAGACGAAGGTAAACAGCGCCCATCCCCAAGCTCCGGAATCCCGAAGAATAACTAATGTGAAAGGAGTATATGTTCCTGCAATATGCAGATAAATAGCACCATGATCGAACTTACGGAGTATAGCTTTTCTGTGTTCGTTTTTGCATGCATGATACCAGGTTGAGGTAATATATGAAGATAACATACCCAACAGATAGATAGCAAAGCTAACCATAATCCAGCGGTTATTCGTTTCAAAAGCACCGCGCATAAGGAAAATTCCGACAATAATTCCAAGTAAAATTCCTAATCCGTGAGAACTGGCATTTGCAATCTCTTCTCCTGTGGTATACCTTTTATTACTCATATATAGTCTCTATTTAATAGGTTCTAATCCTTTCTTCTTAGCTTTTTCAAGCATGTAATTGTAAGCTGCTTCGTATTCGTTTGGAATAACGCCATCCAGAATTGCATCTTTGATCTGACTTTTAATTATTCCAACCAATTGGCATGGACCCAATCCGAAAGCTTCCATAATTTCTTCACCGGAGATTGGAGGCTGGAAGTTGCGAATGCGATCTTTTTCTTCCAGATCTCTAAGCTTCTGACGAACCAGTTGGAAGTTTTCTGTGAATTTCTGCTTGCGAACTTCGTTCTTTGAAGTGATATCTGCTTCACAAAGTGACATAAGGTCATCTATATCATCACCTGCATCAAAGAGAAGGCGGCGTACTGCCGAGTCTGTCACAATATCTTCTGAAAGAACAATGGGGCGCATGTGAAGTCCAACCAGCTTCTGCACGTATTTCATCTTTTCATTCATCGGCAATTTCATTTTACGGAAGATGTTTGGTATCATCTTTTCGCCAACAAAATTATGATTATGAAAAGTCCAGCCTGCTTTTGGTTCCCATCTTTTGCATGTAGGCTTCCCAACATCATGAAGTAAAGTAGCCCATCGGAGCCAAAGATTATCTGTCTTTTTGGCCATGTTATCAACAACTTCCAGCGTGTGATAGAAGTTATCTTTATGAGTTCTTCCATTTCTGCTATCCACTCCTTGCAAAGCTGCCATTTCTGGGAAAATAAGTTCTAATAATCCGCATTGATCAAGCAACACAAAACCTATAGAAGGAACAGGAGAAGCCAGTATTTTGTTCAGCTCATCCGCAATCCGCTCTTTGGAGATAATCTCAATCCGCTCTTTGTTGCGCTCAATAGATGCAAAAGTTTCCTCTTCAATCTGAAAATTGAGCTGTGTGGCAAAACGGATACCCCGCATCATCCGAAGCGGATCGTCGCTGAATGTAATGTCCGGATCAAGAGGTGTGCGGATTATTTTGTTTTTCAAATCATCTATCCCCCCGAAAGGATCAACCAATTCCCCGAATCGTTCTTCGTTAAGACATACAGCCAGTGCATTGATTGTAAAGTCACGACGGTTCTGGTCGTCTTCCAAAGTACCATTTTCCACAATTGGTTTGCGTGAATCTCTTTGGTAAGACTCTCTCCGTGCGCCAACAAATTCTACTTCTATATGATGAAATTTAACCTGAGCTGTTCCAAAATTCTTAAAAACGGAAACATGCGCATGTCTTCCTAACTTCTTTCCAAGTGCCTGAGCCATTGCTATTCCGCTTCCAACCACTACCACATCAATGTCTTTTGATGGGCGTTTCAGGAAGATATCACGTACATATCCTCCTACCGCGTAGCACTCCAGGCCTAATTCTTCTGCTGTTTCTGATATTGCAGCAAATATATCGTCGCTAAAAAATCCTTTTAATTCTTCTTTCGTTAATTGCATGTTAGCCTATGTTCGTAAAAGAGTACAAAAATACAATATTTTGAGTTGCTAACAGGTCAGTTTACTAATTTAATTGTATTTTTGCTTCATATAACAAATAGATGTATGAGAAAGTTTGGAATTATAGCACTGATAGCTCTTGTTCTGACAGCCTGCAGTGGCGATGGAGAGGAAAAAGCAGCACAGAGGCTAAAGGCAGCTGAAGCAGCACTGGCAAAAGGAGATTATAATGAGGCAAAGGTACAATTAGACAGTATTAAAATACTTTATCCAAAAGCTTTTGAAGCTCGCCGTAAGGGAATTGACCTGATGCAGAAAGTGGAAATAAAAGAGCAGGAGAAAAGTATTGTTTATCTTGACAGCTTGCTAAAGATAAAGAAAGCTGAGGCTGATGTGAAGAAGAAATCACTGACTCTTGAGAAGAATACGGAGTATCAGACTGTAGGCAATTATCTTCATCCGTCACAAACGGTGGAAAATAATATACGCCGTACTTATCTGAGGGCACAGGTTAGTGAGATTGGTACGTTTGCCCTGACTTCCATTTATTGTGGTGGCTCATTTATCCACCATCGTTCCATTAAGGTGACTGCTGCCGATGGAAGTTTTGCACAGACTCCTGCCAGTCGCGATGTCTATGAATCAACAGACCTTGGTATGAAATCTGAAAAGGTTGACTATAGGATGGGAGCTGATGGAGGTGTGGCAAACTTCATTTACATGAATAAAGATCAGAACCTGAGAATAGAACTTATTGGTGGACGTAAGCAGGTGATTACCCTTTCAGCAACAGATAAAAATGCAATTTGTAAGGTCTACGAATTAGCACAAACATTATCAGCAATTAAGCAGCTGCAAAAAGAACTGGATGAAGCACATCTGAAGATTCGTTTCGTAAAAAAAAGAATGCAACTGGAATCTGAAGGGAAATAAAAAGAGCTTTTGATATTATATAACCGAGAAAAGGAGAGGGAAACCTTTCCTTTTTTTATTCCCCTGTACAAAAGAATGTATTCTTCTGTACAGAAGATTGTTTTATTTTGTACAAAACAATTCATTCTTTTGTACAAGGAAAATAGAATCATAGGAAGAGTTTTTTGTATTTGTCTAATAAGGTTTTAGGAATGAAGGCTTTCTTCCTGAATTATCTCACTAATGAGAACTTCAAACTTAGCCCGAAATCAGAATTGGTAACCGGATAGGAGGCAGAAGAAACCAACGGAGTATTCTTCTGGCGATCGTAGTAAAACCTAATGGTGAGTAATTTTGAGAAAGTATAATCGGCAGAGACCGAAATCTTTGTCGCTTTGTTTCCACTGGTAGGCTGTGCTGTGGCTTGCTGGATATCTCTGCTTAGTGCTGACTGGTTACGAAACGATACATCGGCCTGAATATTCAGGTCATTGCTTACCTTGTTCTTGCTTTTTCCTGCACCAAACAATTTTAGATCTATAATCTTATAACCCATACCCACAACAAAATCTTTGGAACTGGTTTCTACCATCTGGTTTGCCGTCATACTAAGAGTGAGTATGCGGGTGGTTTTATATTCTACTCTCGAGGTGATTCCGTTCTTAAAAGTCATATCTACTCCGAAAAGTGGAGCAAACTGTTCATTAATTGCTACCGTACCAATGTCAAATGCAACAGAAGGAGTGGGGTTACCTGTTTGTGTATCTTCCACAAAACCGAGGTTGTCCATGTAACTGGTAAAGCTTTGGTAGGTATTGTATGAGCCAACGGAATAAGTACTTCTATAAGCATGGTTCAGGTTAAAGCTCTTGAAACGGTTTTTGAACCAATCCAATCTACTTAGTCCGCCATAAGTAATTCGCCAGTTAGGCATCAATGAGAGAAGGTTCGGAAACAGGTCAAGTGAAACCTGATCGGCACTTTTTCCGGTATAGGCAGCAAGGAATGCAGGAATCATCACATCCGGAGAGTTCTTGCTTATGGTTCCGTTAGTAGGATCAAACGGCTTTCCGGCCAATGATGTTCCTTCGGGATAAACCGCACCGGCATATTGCGCTTCCACCCTTTTCTGAATAATATCCAGATTCTTCAGAAACTTATCAAAAGTTTTAGACTGGTAGCCATTATTTGCATTACTCTTATCAAAAGAGCTACCAATGGAAATAATACTCATGTTGAAGCTTCCGCTTTGGGTGGTAGGCATACCATCAAACATAAATTGTATACTTTTTGATTTGTTTTTTGTCCGGTTGGCCGTTAAATCAATCTTAAAATCCCTTATTGGCTCCAAAGTCATACGAATTTGCAAGTCCTCCATCGCGTTTGTTGTTGCCGGATCAACAACAGAATCATTGTTTATTAGCCAGTTGTTTCTGGCAGCCTTTTGAATATAACTGTCACCGGTTACGCCAAAAGCAAAGTCCAGCCCGGGAGCAAATATGCCGCCGCCCCTTTTTTGTCCCAGTATATCACCCACTTCAGGTAAATATCCGGGAAGAGTCATTGCATAAGTATTGCGGTACGTAACACTGATATTCCTTACCATCATGGCAAAGCGCGTTACATACTGAGCCATTTTATACCATTCCTGATCTTCCGGTTTAGGACCTTGTTGAATGGTTAACTTTATTTTTATAGAGTCTCTGTTGTTGATAAGAATCTTATTTGCATCCAGAACTTTATACTTCACAATATATCTTTTCCCCTCCTGAGTGAGTGCGCTAACCTTCAGTATTTTAGTTCTTAATCCGTGAGATAAGGTTACGGTAGTATCCTTTTTCAACTGAATCTCTTTCTCAAACTTCCTGATTTTGGCCATCAGCTCTTCCTTTTTGGGAGGAGTGGTTCTGCTCGTTGAAGCAAAGAACCTGTTTGTCTCCTTCAGGAAAGGAACCTTATTGTAAAGCGTCTCAAAATTGAATCTGCCGTTCACATCAATAGATCGCTGGTTAGCGATTGTATTTCCTACGGAACTTCCGTCAGTTAAATCCACACCCCGATCCCAGTTATAAGAAGATGAGAATTTAACATCACTGCTTACCCAACTCAGTATAGGAACCAAGTCGAATGGTAATTTGTAACTGGCGTTAAAAGTCTGTTGGAAATCGAGCGGACGACCCATGTGCAGCAAACTTCTCTTTACTGAATCTTTCCGTGCGGTGTATTCATCCGGATAAAGGTTTTTATCTATCGTTCCATAAGGTTCTTCTATCTCTGCACGGGTAGCCGAAGTGAAATTAAGTTTCAGATTCTTAGTCAGATCCCAGCGGATAGAAAAATCGCGGTTCCACAGAAACTCTTTTGCCACAGAAAGTGGAATGCCCGAATCTCCGTAAGGATTATCCAAATCTCTTAGTTGCAATTCATAATAATGGCGTGATATATCCGAATTGAAGGAAATGTTTTGTGGAAGCCAGTTCAGGTTGAAGGCTTTTACAAACTTCATCCATGATGATTTGTCTTTAATGTTTTTAAAAGGCTCCCATGGCTTGATAACCGGTGAATAATTATATCCAAGATTCCCTTTCCAATCCTGTTCTTTCTCCCAGGCGGTAGTATTTCCCTGATTATACTTTTTGCTATATGAATAACTCAGGGTAAAGTTAGAAGGGTCGTAAGGCATTGGTTTCTTGCTTGCAATATTCACCCTCATATTACTTAGACTGAAGTTCCTGTAAGTAGTCAACTCTCGGGCTATGTTTAGTATGGAGTCTCTTTGAGATTTTAAAGAGTATGTATCTAATACGTCAGATAAGAGAAGATCCTTGTTTGTAGGATCATATTTTGGTGATGTTAGTTCCTTGGAATAGGAAAAATAAACAGGTGCCGATACTTTTGCTTTAGCCGGAAAGAACTTACCCAACTCAAAGCTTGTGGTAAAATTGTACTGATAATAATCGTCCAGTCTTCTTTGGCTTACGCTCTGCTCCAGTCCCCCGAATCCAGCCGTTTCCACATGTCCGCCAAGGTTTACACTTCCTAAATCCGATAGTTGCACATTCATATTCCCCTGTGCAGCCCATCCGCCCGATTCATCAAATTCCGTCAGGCGAAGTTCGTTTACCCAGACCTCTGCCGATTTCAGCGAACGGGCATTGTTCCTTACTCCAATCATAATGGTCTTTACTTCCGCCAGACTGGGATTTCCTATTATGCTTATTTTATTTGCAGGCTGGTCGGTGTCATACATATAATACAACTTGGAATAACTGACATTTGAACCGGAACTGTTTTTTGCAGTATTGCGCAGCTTCTTCAACGCAGTAAATATGGAGAAAGGAATGTTCAGCATATTCTCTTTAGGCCACACAGCTTCACATCCGCTTAATGTATTTCCGTTGTACTGTCCGTGAGGAGTAAGCTTCAAGGGAATTTCATATTCGTAATAGTTGTTTTTATAATCGGAACCTAACCGGATAAAAACAGAAATCTCATTATCGCCTAGTTCAGTAACATCATCCAGTAACTTTTCACCGTGAACAAACATCTGCAGACGTTTATACTGACGGAGGTCCAGTCCTGAACTTTTATAAACAGCCCGTGCATCACCAGGAGATAGATTTTGCACTTTCAGACTCATGGCTTGTTCGTTTTCTTGTTTAAGCTGAGGCTGTGACGGATCAATAACACGGGTAATACCCGGAGGAAGTACATAGTTTACCGGAGTTTTGTCACTATTTTCTTCAATATTAACGGATGAAACATCAAGATTGCCGCTAATAGTAGGCGCCGGTTGCTGAGAGTTATACAATGCCTGATCGTATGTTCTCCACTCTCCGCGAACTAAATCGAGTGTGGCAAATCTCAGCACAACAGGATCTGCGAAGTTTGTCAGATACATACGCATAAAGCGAATAGACTTGAAGTCGGATATTGATCCCACCGCCTTTTCATAGTCCTTTACCGGAATCTTGAACTGATACCAGTTTACCTCTTCAGTCTTACCATTGCGTAATTTTACGTTTGCTGTCCGCTTGTTGGTAATGTAATTGCTTCCCACCCTCATATTTTCAGGAGAGAGGCTTATTTTGTACTGGAAGTATTTCTCATATTCATTGAGCGTATTGTCCTGGTTTATATCTTCCACATCGGGAACAGTCTTGGCAGAAACGTCATATTTCTCAGGTGAATCTTCCGATGCGGTTGAGTTTCCTTCCGTATTGTTGTAGTATTTGTAACGATCAAGAATACTTTTCTCTTCCTGATCGTAATCTGTACCGCGGTAATAGTGGTAAAGATCTCCTGACGGACTCTTTTCAAACACAGCATAAACAGCAGGATCAAGAATGGCCTTAATCTTATTCAGGTAAGTACTATACGTTCCAAAAGTCTTTTCTTCCTCGGAAGATAGTCCGTTCAATCCCACATCTTGTTTCTTTCTTGCTCCGGATGCATTCTCGAAAGCATAAACAATGCTTCGTTCTTTAGGTACTTTTCCCCAGACAGTTTGTTCTACTTTGGTCTGATCACCGTCAACAGGCATACCATTCTCGAAATATTTCTTTCCATCTTTCAGAATGTCTTCCGATACCTCACCCAGATTAATATAAAAATCACCACCGCGGCGGTTGCCTGTAGTGCTTTCATAAATAAACGGATCGAGCATCCAGAACTCAATATATTCTATGTTGGCCGTTTCAAAATCACTGGTATCCAGCTTTCTCATAATTCCGCCCCAACGCTTTTCCGGATTGGGTAGATATCCTTTTGATGTAAGATTCGGATCAAGGTTGTACGGTCCCCGTTCATTAGGATAATAAGCCAGGTTAAGAATGGAAAGGGTAGATGTTTCCATATAGGAAGTTTCTTTATTGGGGAAAATCTCCTGTTCATAAACTTCCCGAACATAATGATTAGAAAGCTGATTAAGATCACTCTTTATATGAGACGGCGTTAATGACGAGCTTCTTCGGGTAAAAAGTCCGTCAATAGTGTACCATGACAAAAGTGCCCTGTTCATACCATAAGTAATATCGTTTGATTTTGAAGCTTCAGGGAAACGGGCACTGGAGCCACTTTCATAAGGCGTGCTGGCAAGCATCCAGTAAGATGGTTGCCGTAAATCAATACCGGTTTTAGTAGATTCAAAATCATCAATATAAGAAGCATTGCCCTGTATACCCTTTGCATGGCCGGGAACCAGTTGTGCAAACTCTGCTGTCATGTTTATACGGGACGGTTGTGTGGCCTTTACAAAAGGTAACTTATCCACCATGTTTGTAAGCCACTGACTCTCCTTTTTCCATGAAGTATTTACTCCCCAGATAGTGTTGCTGATAGGTTCGTCGCCCATAGCCACCTTTGTAGTCATTGGCTTTTCCTTCAGATTCATAATGGTACCACCTATCTGAAAATCTTTGGAAAAGTCATAAGTGAAATTCATTCCCAGCATCGTTTTGCGTTGCAGGTTGTAACTGCTGTTACTTTCCAGATTCACGCTGACAGATGTACCCGCATCAATAATACTCTGGTTGAGAATGGTTACAACACCCATTGAATAGTCAACCGTATAGTCCGAGTTTTCAATAAGAGTAACACCACCGGCAGTAACCTTTACCGAGCCGACCGGAATATTAGTTGATTCCAGTCTGATTTCTGCCCCTGAAGAGGCACGGTATTCACCCGTTAGTTTGAATTTATCTTTTTCCGCAATTTGTTTGGCAACTGTTTTTGTAGAATCATAAAGT
This sequence comes from uncultured Bacteroides sp., assembly GCF_963676325.1. Classification (NCBI taxonomy): domain Bacteria; kingdom Pseudomonadati; phylum Bacteroidota; class Bacteroidia; order Bacteroidales; family Bacteroidaceae; genus Bacteroides; species uncultured Bacteroides sp. The sequence goes on along the minus strand of NZ_OY781099.1, from coordinate 3,611,480 downwards.
TCCTGGTAAACATACTTTTTAGCAATTACATCGTTTCCTATAGCCTGACGTAAATGACTACCAAAAGGTTCCACTACCGGGAAAATTATGCGTCCGTTTTGTGCTGTTACCGTATAACCTTCCACAAAGTCAAAGAAACCATTAGGGTTAGCTTGGTTCTTCGCATCCAGTCGGTCCAGATTCATCACCCTTAGCAACGGCGTTTTATTAATCTTCCCTTCTGGAATGTAATTCAGGTAAACTCCTGTTGTATCACTCTGGTACTTAATATCCAGACGGAACTTATCACTTTGCAGCTGGTAAGCGTTCAGTGAATAAACGTTCTTCATCATCAGGTCCCAGCATCCCGATGAAGGAGAATTGGACGTATTTTTTAATAGTTTCAGGAAAAGAGCCGATTCAGTTTCTTTGATGTCAGAGGCAAATTCACCCACCTGATACCGCTTGCCTTTATATGTATATTCAAAAGCCACAGCCAGAACTTCATCCGGTTGTAAAGTTGACTTCAAAGAAATATATCCCAAAGAACCGTTAAGTGTATATTCAGAACTGGTTAACAGTCGGGCACTTTCTATCTTTTCATAATCCATTCCACCTTCAATCTGAGGAATAGCTCCCAAAGTAGCGCTTACCATATTAATGTTCCGGGCAGTGGAATAATCGCTGACCATTCTTGAGTAAACATCATTGGCACTATTTGCCGGCACTTTGTTTACACCTGATTTTGACCAGAAAGAGTTACTTATATGCTCATTCTCTCCCAGGTCGGTTAGCGCCACCACATTTCTGGGGTTATCATAATTCCCTCTTTTATTGGTAATCCACACTTCAACCCTGTTGATTGTTACTCCGGAAGTAATGTTGGGCAACTGACTCATGTTCTTGTCATAAGTATCCCTGAAGTAATGGGCCAGAAAGAAATGGCGGTTTTCATCATAGTTGTCCGCCGATATTTCAAAAGGAGTGGTCTGTGCTCCTCCTTTACTTTTTACCGTTTTAGATTCCGATTCCTGTTGAGAAATAACAGTCTGCAACTTGAGCTTTCCAAATTGCAGATCAGTACGGATACCAAATAATGATGAGGCACCGCGTATCAAAGAAGAGTTGGTAGGCATAGAAACATTGCCGGCTTCTATAAGCTTTATTATTTCATCCTCTTTCCCTTCGTATTTAAGCTTTATTTTTTTTGTGTCAAAGTCAAAAGTAGCATCGGTGTTGTAGTTCATGTTCATGTTCACCTTATCACCCACCTTGCCATTGATACTGATGTTTATCTTTTCATCAAAATCGAATCCGGTTGTCTTTCTAGTCCGTTCAGGAAGAGACGGATTTTCCACATTCTTGGTTTTAAATCCGAAGCTCAGTTCCGCGTTTCCCTGTGTCTTTATCTGCACACCTCCCGGACCAAAGATCTTCTCAGCAGGACCAAGATCGAATTTCATGTCCATGAACTTGAATTCCTCTTTTCCCTTGGCAAACGTCTCTTTATTTTTTGCCCGATAAAAATCCTGAACTGATTTTTTCAGGCTCCAGTCCGAATATTCCTGTGGAGTAAGGAACATAGGAACATCCACCTGAGAGGTACCTGCTTTTGTGCGGATGATGTATAAATCCGACTTCTCGTCGTATTCAACTTCCGTTTTAATATTTTCCGGAGTACGAAGATCTGCCGGAGATTTTTTCATATCATCCAGCTTTTCAGGAACTGTTTTCTTTACTGAATACCGTGGTTTCAGAGAATCCGGAGGTGCCGGAGCCTGCGATGTTGAATCTAAAAAGTGGTTACTCACCTCATTGGGCGAGCTGTTATTAAGGACTGCCCAGGCATGAAGGCTAAGGACGGTCAGCAATAAGCAGATAAACCACTTTTCGCTCCTCATTCTATAATCTCTTTAATGCTAATTTAATTACCTGTTCAACTTTAGCCAAAGGCTCTTCCTTAAGAATGGCGAATACAACTTTCTGTGATGCGGCAGTATTGAAGCCCAACATGGTTAAAGCAGCTACTGCTTCATCGTGAACTTCTGAATTCTGAGAGATTCCTCCACCAGCAATATTACTGCCGGTTGTGATTTTAATCTTGTCCTTTAAATCTATAATAACCCTTTGAGCTGTTTTCAGGCCAATCCCTTTTACTGTTTTAAGTACATTCGCATTTTCTGTGCTTATAACATTGCCTAATTCGCTGGGAGAAAGAGCCGAAAGAATCATGCGGGCAGTGTTTCCACCAATACCGGATACAGAAATAAGCAGCATAAACAATTCCCGTTCCTGCTTATCGGCAAAGCCATAAAGCACATAAGCATCTTCACGAATAGCTTCGTAAATATAAATTTTCACACTGCTAAGATTCTGAATAGCAGAGTATGTATTCAATGAAATGTTAACAAAATACCCCAGTCCGTTACAATCAATTACTGCTGAGGCCGGACTTAATTCGGCAATATTCCCCTTTATATATTCAATCATCTGATTTGTATTTAATTTGAAAATGAGACAAAAGTACAAATTTATTGCGTCAATGGCGGTTGTCTCTTAAAAGAAACGTCAATCTATACCTATTATTGCCTTGAATTACCCGTTGTATGCACATTTTTTAATATTTAAGTTGGTAACTCTTTGTTTGTGATTCAAATTGATTATTTTTGTCGGTCTAATAAAATATATTGGTCTGAATAGAGATTTAATTTATAAATAAAAAATATGTTGGCATATATAACATGGGATGTTGATCCAGCCATTTTCACGATCTTTGGACGTGAGATCAGATGGTACGGATTGTTATGGGGAATTGGTTTCCTTATTGGTTATGAGATGGTGAGTCGTTTGTTTAAATACGAAAAACACCCGGATGCATGGGTAGACAAGCTTTTCTTCTATACCATTATCAGTTCAGTAGTAGGTGCTCGCTTGGGACACTGTTTCTTTTATGAATGGGACTACTACAGTGCACATCCCATGCAGATATTTGCTATATGGAATGGTGGACTAGCCAGCCATGGCGGAGTATTTGCACTGATCATTGCTATGGTATATTATTCTAAGAAGGTTACCCATAAGAGTGTTTGGTGGTTGTTCGACAGAATGATTCCTGCAGTTGCTGTGGCAGCTGCCTGCATACGTTTAGGAAACCTTATGAATTCTGAGATCTTCGGTTTCCCTACAACAATGCCTTGGGGTTTTAAATTTGTACGCTCGGCAGAGTGGGTGAGAGATTTCAACGGACTTCCCTGCCATCCTACACAGATTTATGAAATGCTTTATTGTATTGTTGCATTAATTGTGTCATTGGTGATGTACTGGAAATTTGAACTTCAAAGAAAGGTTGGTTTAATTACCGGCGTTTCCCTGATTATTTTCTTCGGTTCCCGTTTTGCACTTGAGTTTATGAAGAATCCTCAGGTGGCAGCCGAAGTGGGTATGCGGTTAAATATTGGGCAACAACTAAGTATTCCATTGATACTTCTAGGTATTTATTTAACAGTTAGCGCTATTGTGAAACCAGATATCAAGAGATTGTTCTAGTATACAATTGAATAATAATATAATTAGCCAGCCGATTTCTTTAATCGGCTGGCTATTTTTTTACAATCAGAGAGAAATGAAATTTCATCCATCACTCCCTCACTTTTGTGTTCAATGTCTTTATAACCAAATGATTATACCGTGATGGATGGATTTTTATCCCTCACGAAAGCATCACTTTTCGTAAGCGTCTCCGCGATACCCTATAAAATATTTTCTGGGCTTATAGTAGGTTTATTCTTTTGTCCAGGAATTCGGAAGTAGTTTCTGATAAACTTCATCGGATGCATTGGGATTGATATAAGCCATCCGGTTTAATATATCCGTAAAGTATTCGAACGTGTTTATTCCATTTAGCCTGCATGAGCAAGCCAGTGAGTAAAGCAGCGCTGTTCTCTTTGCTCCGTCGTGGCTTCCGCAAAACAGAGAGTTCTTCCTGCTTAAGCTTATGTACCGCATGTATCGTTCTATGGCATTATTATCAAGGGCATATTCTGGTCTGTCTATATAATTGCACAATGCGTCATACTCTTTCAGGGTATAATTAATCGCCTTCGAGAGTGGGCTCTTTGGAAGCATGGAAGGATTGGATTGTATTTTTAAGAGTTTTCTTTTGAGTTCCTTTAATATGGGTGGGGCATACTTTTTTCTGTATTCTAATATCCTGTCTGGTTTCCAATGCTTCCCGATTTTATGCTCTTTCCTATAAAGCTTATTGATAACATCTATTATTTGAGTGGCATCCTTATCTGCTTCAATATCCAGGAACTTACGCTTGCAGTGTTGAAAGCAGGAAAGTCTTATTATATGGGGATATTCATCAGTTTCAAGGATTTTATAATCTATAAGTCCGTCCGATTGGATGGCTCCTTTGTACTCTTCCCCGATATAATTGGTCAGAACTTCACGTGAGCGGGAACCCTTTTCATAAAAGTATTGTATGAGTTTCTTTTGATTTGCAAGAGCTGCCCATATATAGCCTTTGCGAACACCTTTCCCTTTTTCGTTTTTCTCTGGAGTCAGTACGGTATAGTAGCTTTCATCCATACAAAGGTAACTGTCCTCAAGAATCGTTTTTCTTAAGACTTCATCCAAACGATCCAGCATCCAGGCGGATTTCTTAATCAGGGAGTGAGCTGTAGCTTTGTTCAATTCAAATCCCTGCTCGCCAAACAATTTGATGATTCGTTCAACGGGCATGGAGTAGATGTATCTGAGTTGTAGTATTCCAGCCATGAAAGAACCGTCGTAGTTAGAGTTCTGCAGCGGAGTTCTTGGCGCTTTTGCGGTATACATCTTCTCATTAAACAAACAGTTGTACAGTCGGTAGATGTGTTTGACAAACTGAGGTGGGATGTATTCATACCGGATAGAGTCCACATAACTAATGATTTTGGATTTTTCCTTATCAAAGCCGGGATCATTGGGGTAAACCTCATCAATAATGGTTTTCAGATCAAAATACTCTTTACGTTTGGCGTTGTTGTTACCACGTTCTTTCAGTGATGGACGAGGCTTTTCTTCCACTTTATCCTCCTCTTTGATTTGAGGAACTATCTTTTCTGATTTGTTGGACAAGAGTTTGCCCAGTCCCCGGTTCTTACCGGTCAGCACTTGTATGTTGCCTTTCTTCTGAAGAAGGGATTCTTCCAGTGAACGGACCGTATCGGTTAGAATAGCAGTCTGTACAGATAGCCTTTCTATCTGCGCAGACTGCTGCTGAAGTAGTGCAGACTGCTGCCTATTTTGCTCCAGCAGAGCCTTTTCTCTTTCGGAAGAAAGTCTGAGCTGATCTTCTAATAGTTCAACAATCCGTTTGTAATTCATACCTTAAAGGTACGAATAATTGTTAGGATTACCAAGAAAAATAAAGGTTATTACTTATCTATATATTTATATATCAACGTATTAAATCTGTATAGAATCGTTTTCTGTATTTTGCGGAACGGATGCAGACGCCCTCCATTATCAGAACGAACGTCGTCCATTTCATCTCATACTGACCGCTGGAAGGATTAAAACGGGGTATCTCAAAAGTTCCTCTTTCAAGTTTCTTCTGATATAAAACAAAACCTCCGTTCTCCCAGTGCAAGATCTTGATTGACTCTCTGTTCTTACCTACAAACAGAAAAACTTCTCCCGATAGCGGGTTCCGTTTCATGTCTGACTTTACCAACTGGTACAAAGAATAGATACCTTTTCGCATGTCCACATAGTGAGGACAGAGATAGTAGCTCATGGATTCTGTAAGTGCAAACATACTATTAATGGGTATTACATGAAAGAATAAATTTATTAAGATCTTCCTGGGTTATCTCTTTAATCGAAACAATCACTCCATCGGGGAAAGTTATATTCACTCCTTTCACACATGAATAAGTGTTCTTACAGATGTCTTCTTTTTGAACTCCCCCTGTCTGAAAAGATAGAGGATAAATCCGTTGCCCTGATTCTGTTTGGACAACCGAAAAATCAGAAGAAGAATCAGAATGCACAGTGATTTCTCTTTTCAACTGGGCTACAGTAATTGAATTTCTGGACATCCAGAGTTGAATACCCTTATAATTTACATGATGTGTTTTACAGTAATCACGCAAAGTAATAAGACTGACACTAATTTCCTGCTTGTAGCCCTCTATTGTTTTTGTGTATAGTTCGGATGCTTTCATCTTTCTTCTTTTTTGGAAGACAAAGATAAAAGGCTAAATCATCACGGACAAGATGGTATCGCGGAGACGCTTACCACTTTTCGGGGCATCCCTCACTGTTTTAACATTTTTCTAATCGATTTTAGGAACTGTGTCTTGTCCTGTAATAACATGCCGATTTTTGTTTTTTTTTGAGCTAATATTTGTTAAAATAGTGAGGGATGCCTCGAAAAGTGATGGAAAAGTGATGGATGAAATAGCATCCCTCACTGGCTAAATTGCATATAATCAAATGTATACAGGAAATAGTGATAGAGTGAGGGATGATTTTTGTTTTTCTGTAGAATTTGCAAAAAAACAGAACTGTTCAAACTCCCGCCTGCTTTTTTTGAAACGTAACCGGATGTTGAGCAAACTCCCGCCTGCTTCCAAAAAAGACAGGCGGGAGTTTGAACAGTTATTCACCAATGATTTTTGGTTATTCTCCTATGGATTTTATTTATTGGGGAATGAATTTCTTGAATGTGGACGCCATTATAATATTAATTTGTTGGTTTCCACATTATTGGTTTATAGTTTCAGTCTTCTTAAAGTCATTAATATCAATTCGATATAAATTCTTTGAAGCAGAAGAATATCCAGAATTAGGTTCCAAGCCTCCGATGATATATAACATTTTGTCATAGTAAACTAATTCACAATCAGTTACAGTGAGGTCGATAGGATAGGCCTTTATCTCATTAGTTTTAATATTTACGGTCTGAATTTTATCGTATTCATAAATATAGATTATATCATCATTGTATGCGATAGCAGGTCTTTCAACCTCGTGAGGTAAATTACCTATAGTTTCCCATTTTCCACTCTTTATATTGTAACATTCAATATTACTTAGTGCTACATCGTTAAATCCTCCAATTAAATAAACAGTATTATCTATAATTATTCCTTTCGTTTCTTTTGCTGTTGGCATATCAGGCAGTTCATACCACAATCCAGTTTTCAGATTCTGTAAGTGCGCCTTCTTTGAGTAAATTTTATGTATCTCATTTTCTTTAATTGATCCGCCCATAACTATTAAGTTACTATTATAAATGAAAGAAGCACAATTTACACCGGGATGAGGGTTTGTTTTATCCAGAAAACATTTATTCTGTTTCATGTCATAAAGCTCAATAGTATTATCCAGATATTCAACTCTTTTGCTTGTTGATAAGTTCTTACCCCCAAAGATGTATAATCTGTCCTTATAATAAATTACATTTTCGAATGCTCTTTTTCTGAGTGGCACATTACTGATTTGCCAGCTATCTGTAGGTATATCGTAAATTTGTAATTTGTTGCTAAAAGACCGCCAGTCAATATGATAATTTAGCTTTGTAACGCTTTTAATCGTCTCTTCCTCACTTGCAATACTTTTTATAGCTGATTCATTACCTCCAAAAACATAGATTTTGTTTCCTACAAGTGCTAAACCAAACGAACTGACTCCAACCTTAAGTGAGGCAAGTTTTGTATAATTAAGGGATTCATCCAGTGGTCGTTTATTGGATGTAACTGTTATTTCTTTTAGTGAAAGTGTATCTTTGAATAGGTATATAGTGTTATTTGCGCCTTTTATATCTGTGGCAGCTATTTTCTTTGTGGAATATCCGATATAGGAAAACCAGAGTGTATCTTTTGGATTGAATTTATACAACCTTTTCAGGTAGAACTCACCATTGTCATTTGTTTTAGATAAAACCTTCTTATTATTCAGGGATACGTTTACTCCTGATAATGGAGCATCTGATTCTCTATCTAAGACCAATCCTTTGTTCTGGGCGAATAAAGTTACATTGATAAATAAAAAAGCTAAGGCTATTTTTACCTGAAGAAATCTGTTCTTCTCTGTTCTTTGTACCATTTTTCAATATATTAAGATGCCTCAAATATATTAAAAATATGGATAAGTGGTAATATTTTTTATTATTATATAACTGTAGGCACAGATATATTTTTTTACTATGAAGACAGGAACGTTAGAAATAATATTGAAGTACCCATATATTTATAGGCACTTCTTGTATTTTAAGATTCCAAATCAATAATTTCTTCCTGGCAGAGCGTGAGCTTTTCAACTCCGTGTTCATTAACAACCCATGAATTTTCAATACCAACAGGACCAACACCAGGCAATACAATCTTTGGCTCAAGAGCAAAGACCATTCCCGATTGCAACTCTTGCTTTACTCGCGGAGCAAGTACAGGCGCTTCGTTTATTTCCAGTCCGATGCCGTGGCCCACAAACTTGGCTTGTTGCTTGGTTCCCATGAACTGATCCTTGAAACCTGCTTTGGTTACTATATCGATGGCCTTATTATAAAGTGCTTCGCAAACAGCTCCAGGTTTTGCCATGGCAATGACTTCCGATTGGATTTCAAGGCAAACCTGATGTGCTTTGTATGCTTCTTCACTAATTTTCCCAACAGAGAACACGCGAGACATATCACACATGTATCCGTTAAAGTTTCCTCCAAGGTCCACCATTACAGTATTCCCTTTTTCTAGCTTTGTTCCGTTTAGTCCCCCTGGCAGGGCTGGACTTAATCCTTTTCCTCCCAAAGCAAAGTCGTAAGGTGATGGCGCTTCTGCATTGTTTCCGGCAAGTACACTTCCGAAGAAGATTTCCATACTTTGACCAAAAACACGGAAGATTCCCAGGCAGCCTTCTAATCTCATAATTCGTTCTATTTCAATGGAAAACTGTCGGTCGTCCATTCCTTTGCGATAAACAGAAGGTATTTGCTGATAAGCGCGGGTATGTGCTGCACCTGCCTGACGGAATAATTCAATTTCCACATCCGTTTTTATGCTACGGGCGTTGCGGATTATAGGTGTTCCGTTTACACATCTGGAAGATGGGAATATATTTGCCAATCTGGTGTATTCGGTAAAAGATAATTCATCTCCCTCAAGCATCAGTGTCTCAGGGAAAGGGATCTCTTTTTCTTTTAGATATTCGGCTATTTGCTCCGGTTTCCGGATATAATGAATATGCTTCCCTTTCAATCCGCTTGGTCGCTTTACAAAATATAATGGTTCTCCTGCAACAGGTAGATAGCAATAACCGCTGAGAACCTGTCCGCAGGTATATAGTATGTTTACGTTGCAAGTAATAAGTGCGGCGTCAATGTTAGACTGGAGCATGAGTGCCCGTATCTTTTCCTGACGCAGAGTTAGTTCATTAGATGTTTTCATTGGAAAAAATGTTCTTATTTTGATGAGCCTGTTTTGCCATTAGATTTGACTTCATCCATAATATCGGGACAGACTTTATTGGGGACGGCCATATCAAGTTCCCAATGAGGTTTTATCTCATCATTAGCTCTTAATGGAACCTCTATTGGTGTGTAAATGGTAACTTCTACAGGTGCTATCCCTACACCAAGCAGATCAATTTCTTTTGCTGCACAATAGGACAAGTCAATAACGAATCTTCTGCCAAAAGGACCTCTGTCTGTGACCTTTACAATTACTTCTTTGTCATTATTCAGATTCCTTACTTTCAGTAAGGTACCAAAAGGGTATGTGCGGTGGGCACAAGTGAGGCTGTCATTGTGATAACGAATTCCGCTGGCAGTATTTCTGCCTTGCATTCTTTTCCCGTAATAAGTAGCTTTTCCTGTTTCTTGTGCAGATGAGCAAACACTGACAGTGGTCAGCAGAAACAGTGTAAATAATATCTTGTTGACCATATTTTTTCTGTTTTGGTTAACAGTCTCGGCACAAAGATAAGAAAAAAAATCATTTAGTGAATAATTTGCGTATAAAAACGACAACCCGCTCTTCTCTCGGAGAGCGGGTTGTCAAAACCTAGTAACAATTAAACGAAGTTATTTTTTATTTTATACTATGCCCTGATCCATCATAGCATGAGCCACTTTCATGAATCCGCCTATGTTTGCACCTTTCACATAATTAATGTATCCGTCAGGTTCTGTACCGTACTTCACGCATTGTGCATGAATGCCGTGCATAATTTCGTGAAGTTTGTTATCTACTTCTGTTGCTCCCCAGCTCAGGTGCATAGCATTCTGAGACATTTCAAGTCCGGAAGTTGCTACTCCACCGGCATTGACAGCTTTGCCCGGTGCGTACATTATCTTGTTTTCAATAAACAGGTCTATTGCTTCTGGGGTACATCCCATGTTGGAAATTTCTCCCACACATAATACATTGTTCTCAATTAACAGCTTAGCATCTTCGCCATCGAGTTCGTTCTGAGTAGCACATGGTAATGCAATGTCTACCTTAACTTCCCATGGGTGACGGTTAGGAACAAATTTCGCATTGTATTTCTTTGCGTATGGTTCTACTATGTCATCACCAGTAGCACGTAACTCAAGCATATAATCTATTTTTTCTCCGCTGATACCTTCTTCATCATAAATATATCCGTCAGGTCCGGAGATAGTAACTACTTTTGCTCCAAGTTCAGTTGCTTTGGTTACAGCACCCCATGCTACATTTCCAAAACCGGAAACTGCAATTGTTTTTCCTTTGATCTCAATGCCTTTTGTTTTTAGCATTTGGTTTACAAAGTATAATCCGCCAAAGCCTGTTGCCTCCGGACGAATTAGTGAACCGCCGTATTCAAGTCCTTTACCAGTAAAGGTACCAGTAAATTCACGGGCCAGTTTCTTATACATGCCAAACATGTAACCTATTTCACGTGCGCCTACGCCGATATCACCGGCAGGTACATCTGTATCAGGACCAATATGACGCCAAAGTTCTAATATGAATGCCTGGCAGAAACGCATTATTTCAGCATCAGACTTACCACGTGGAGAGAAATCTGATCCACCTTTACCTCCACCCATAGGAAGAGTAGTCAATGCGTTTTTAAATGTCTGTTCAAATCCCAGGAATTTAAGAATGGAGAGATTTACTGAAGCGTGGAAACGAATTCCACCTTTATATGGACCAATAGCGTTGTTGAACTGAACACGGTAACCCAGGTTTACCTGAACATTACCTTTATCGTCTACCCAAGATACTTTAAATGTAAAGATCCTGTCTGGTTCTACAAGTCGTTCAATGATGCGGGCTTTTTCAAATTCAGGATGTTGATTATAAACGTCTTCAATAGAAATCAGCACTTCTTTAACAGCTTGGAGATATTCTAGCTCTCCAGGGTGTTTAGCTTCTAATGAAGCCATAATAAGATCGATATTCATACTATTTTGTTTTTAATTGGGTATTGATAAAATGTAAACTACTGTATCTGCAAATTTAGTTAATTAAATGATTTGAACTAATTTTTTAGCCATTTTATTAGTGAAATAATAATAAAATGGTATTTTGTAGTTTTTGGGGCTACTTTTTAATTCATTTGTTGCATAAGCCAAAAAAAATCGTCAAATTTGTTATCTTATAATAATCGGAATTTGCTATGCTGAGTAAACTTAAATTGAACCAACTATATTTTAGAGATACAACTTTTGTCAACCTGATGACAAGAAGAATATTTAACGTGCTGCTTATTGCTAATCCTTATGATGCGTTTATGCTGGAAGATGACGGACGTATTGACGAGAAGATCTTTAACGAGTATGCTGCATTAAGTTTACGTTATCCACCCCGGTTCACCCAAATATCTTCTGAAGAAGAGGCCTGGACGGAATTGGAAAATATGCAGTACGATTTGGTAATTTGTATGCCAAGTACTGATAATAGTGATTTTTTTGCTACCGGACGTATGATAAAGGAGAAATATCCGCAAATTCCAATTGTGATTCTTACTCCTTTCTCTCATGGAGTGAGAAGACGCATAGCAAATGAAGATATAAGTGCATTTGAATATGTTTTCTGCTGGTTGGGGAATACTGATTTACTTGTTTCTATCATAAAACTGGTAGAAGATAATATGAATCTGGAACACGATGTGGCGGAAGTTGGCGTACAGATGATCCTGTTAGTAGAAGATTCTATTCGTTTTTATTCATCAGTTTTGCCTAATCTCTACAAATTTATATTGCAGCAATCTCAGGAGTTTGCCACAGAAGCTTTGAACGATCACCAAAAAACCTTACGTATGCGGGGACGTCCTAAAATAGCTCTGGCAAAGAATTATGAGGAAGCAATAGAACTTTATAATAAATTTCAGAACAATGTGCTGGGAGTTATCACAGATGTGAGGTTCCCCCGAAATGGGAAGAGAGATGCAATGGCGGGTATTAAGTTATGCGCGGAGATTCGTAAGAAAGATCCGTTTGTTCCACTGATTATTCAATCTTCTGAAACGGAAAACCAGGTTTATGCAACTCGTTATTCAGCTAGCTTTGTAGATAAGAATTCCAAGAAGATGGATGTAGACCTGCAGCGGATTGTTTCTGATAATTTTGGATTCGGAGATTTTATATTCCGTAATCCGGAAACTAATCAGGAAATAGCTAAAGTTCGTAATTTGAAAGACCTTCAGAATATTATTTTTGCTGTTCCCAGCGAATCATTATTATATCATATTTCACGAAATCATATCTCCCGTTGGCTTTATTCCCGGGCTATGTTTCCTGTGGCTGAGTTCCTTCGTCAGATTACTTTTGATAAGGTGGTGGATATTGACGTGTACAGGAAGATTATTTTTGATTCGATAGTGAAATATCGGAAAATGAAGAATCAGGGAGTAGTGGCTATATTTAAACGTGATCGTTTTGACCGTTACTCTAACTTTGCTCGTATTGGCGAAGGTTCATTGGGAGGAAAGGGCAGGGGACTGGCGTTTATTGACAATATGGTGAAACGTCATCTTGAATTTGATGAGTTTGAAAATGCGAAAGTGGCTATCCCAAAAACGGTTGTTCTCTGCACTGATATTTTTGATGAGTTTATGGAAACTAATAACTTGTATCAGGTGGCACTTTCTGATGTGGATGATGATACTATTCTGAAATATTTTCTGAAAGCTAAATTACCTGAACGGTTAATTGAGGATTTCTTCACTTTCTTTGATGTGGTAAAGTCACCTATAGCTATACGCTCGTCAAGTTTGCTTGAAGATTCTCATTACCAGCCTTTTGCTGGTATTTATTCTACGTATATGATTCCTTATCTGGACGATAAGTATGAAATGCTTCGTATGCTTAGTGATTCTATTAAGGCTGTTTATGCTTCGGTTTATTTCAGCGATAGCAAGTCTTACATGCAAGCCACCTCAAATGTTATTGATCAGGAAAAGATGGCGGTTATTTTGCAGGAAGTTGTTGGTAATCAGTACGGAGATCGATATTATCCTTCTATGTCAGGTGTGGCAAGGTCATTGAATTATTATCCAATTGGAGATGAGAAACCTGAAGAGGGAACTGTAAACATTGCATTGGGACTTGGAAAGTACATTGTAGATGGAGGAATGACACTGAGATTTTCTCCCTATCATCCTAATCATGTGTTGCAAACCAGTGAAGTAGATATTGCGTTAAAAGAGACTCAGACCAGGTTTTATGCCTTGGATCTCAAGAATGTTGGTCAGAACTTTTCTATTGATGACGGTTTTAATTTATTGAAACTTCCGGTTAAGGAGGCTGAACAGGATGGGTCACTACGATATATTGCTTCAACATTTGATCCTTATGATCAGGTTATTCGAGACGGAATTTATCCGGGCGGGCGAAAACTGATTACGTTTGCAAATATCCTTCAGCATGATGTTTTTCCGTTGTCACGCATTCTTCAGTTGGCTATGAAGTATGGTGAGAAAGAGATGAGACGACCTGTGGAAATTGAATTTGCCGCAACAATGAGTACGGAAATGGATAAGTCGGGGACGTTCTATTTGCTGCAGATTCGTCCTATTGTAGATAGTAAAGAGATGATTGATGAGAATTTGTCATTGATAAGCAAAGAAGATACGTTACTTGGTTCTAACCATGCTTTGGGGCATGGAATTATGAATGATATTTATGATGTGGTTTATGTAAAGACTGACCATTACAGTGCCTCTCACAATCAGGATATTGCCTATGAAATTGAAAAACTGAATAAAGAATTTCTGGAAAAGAAAAAGAACTATATCCTGGTTGGACCCGGAAGATGGGGCTCTAGTGATACCTGGCTCGGAATTCCGGTTAAATGGCCGCATATCTCTGCTGCAAAAGTTATTGTAGAAGCAGGCTTAACGAATTACCGAGTTGATCCAAGTCAGGGAACGCATTTCTTTCAGAACCTCACATCGTTTGGAGTTGGTTATTTTACCATTAATTCGTATATGAATGATGGGGTTTATGATCAGGCTTTCCTGAATGAGAAAGAGGCTGTGTCTGAAACCAAGTACCTTCGTCATATACATTTTGACAAACCACTGATAGTGAAAATTGATGGAAAGAAGAATATAGGAATAGTAATGAAACCCCAGGAATTATAAACAAGATTAATCAAAAATAGAATAGTTTAAAAACAAAGATTATGAAAAGATCCCTATTTTTAATGGCGTTGTTCATGTTGATTTCATGTACTAATGCACAAGAACTTAAACCAATTAAGTTAAATGTACCTGATTTAAATCGTGGAGAGAAAATAATGAAAGCTTTTGCTAATCGTAAATCTACCCGTGAATTCTCAGATAAGATGCTTAGTCAGCAAGATCTTTCAGATCTTCTTTGGGCAGCAAATGGTATAAACCGTTCTAAAGAGGGAAAAAGAACAGCTCCTTCTGCACGCAACAAGCAGGATATAAAAGTTTATGTTTGTATGGCTGAAGGTAGTTATCTATATAATGCGTCAACCAGCACTTTAGATCCTATAAGTAGTGGAGATGTTCGTCCGGTGAAGGCTCCGGTATGTTTGATTCTGGTTTCGGACACTGATCAAACTTGGGGAGCACTTGATGCTGGAATTGTTTCGCAGAATATATCTTTGTTTTGCTCTGGAATTGGATTGGCTACTGTAGTTCGTGCTACAATGGATGCTGCTGAATTAAAGAAAGCATTGAAACTGACAGGAACGCAAACTCTCTTATTAAATCATCCCGTAGGTTATTTTAAGTAATTGATATAAGAACAGAATTTATTATTGCTAATAGTGCCGTTGAATTGAAGTCTGATATTGAGAATACAAAATCTATAGGATAGTTTTATAATGATAATGAAAGCCCGTTTACTGAAACTTAGTTATTAAACGGGCTTTCTATTATTCAATTTGTATCTTTCAGAATTTTGGCTTCATCCCCATGTTATACATGATAAATGAGTAAATGTCTGCTTGCTCTTCCAGAACTTTGCTTATTGGTTTGCCAGACCCGTGACCAGCTTTGCTGTCAATACGTATCAGGGCAGGATTCTTTCCATTGCTTGCAGCCTGAAGGGTTGCAGCATATTTGAAGGAGTGAGCCGGAACTACACGGTCGTCATGATCGGCTGTGGTAACCAGAATGGCGGGGTAGGTGATTCCCTTCTTAAAAGTATGAAGCGGAGAGTAAGTTTTCAGGTATTCAAACATCTCTTTGTTGTCTTCACTGGTGCCGTAATCACTTGCCCAGTTCCAACCAATGGTGAATTTGTGGTAACGTAGCATATCCATAACTCCCACTTCAGGAATAGCAACCTTGAATAAATCCGGACGCTGATTTACACAGGCTCCGATAAGCAGTCCGCCATTTGATCCTCCAACAATTGCAATTTTTTGTTTATTAGTATATTTCTTTGCAATGAGATATTCTGCTGCTGAAATAAAGTCATCAAATACATTCTGCTTTTGCATCTTTGTTCCGGCCAGGTGCCATTTTTCACCATATTCGCCACCGCCACGAAGGTTTGTTTGTGCATAAATGCCTCCGTTTTCAAGGAAAGGAATACGTGTAGTTGAGAAGCCTGGGTTGAGGCTGATGTTGAATCCTCCGTAACCATAAAGGAAAATAGGGTTACTACCGTCTCTTTTTAACCCTTTCTTGTAAGTCAGGAACATTGGAATCTTTGTTCCGTCCTTGCTTGGATAGAATACTTGTTCGGTAACAAACTCTTCCGGGTTAAAATCTACTTTTGGAGCACAATACAAAGTTGACTCATTAGTCTCAACATTGTATTTGTAAATAGCTCCGGGGAAGGTGAAAGAGGTGAAAGAGTAAAAAGCAATATTATCATCCTTATCACTGCTAAATCCTACAGAACCCAGTGACGGTAGTTTAACTTCGTGAAGAAGTTTGCCGTCAGTGCTATATAAAAATGCGTGATTTGAAGCATCTTTGTCGTAAGTCAGCATTAATTTACCTCCTATAACTTCTGCTCCTGAAAGAACAGAAGCTGATTCCGGAATTAAGTCTTTCCAGTTTTCCAGTTTTGGTGAAGCAATATCAGCCACCATGACCTTGCTTTTAGGTGCACCATAATTGGTGGATAAAAAGATTTGATTACCTATAACTTCAATAGGAGTGTATTCGTAATTAAAATCTGAAGCTAATTGTTCTATCGGAGCATCCGCTTTTGTAAGATCTTTCATGAAAAGAGCATTCCCGCGTCCTTCTCCTGATTCAAAGATGAAAAGAATACGTTGATCTTCGCTTACGCTGGCCGAATAGAAGCGTTTTGGATATTTGGAATTTTGATATACCAGCACATCTTTTGATTGTGGTTCTCCAATTTTATGAAAATAGATTTTATGATTTTCATTGATATTTGAGAACTCTTTTCCTGCTACAGGTGCATCGTACGCACTGTAGTAAAAGCCGTCTCCTTGCCAGGATGCTCCTGTAAACTTAGCCCATTGAATATGATCGTTAAGTAATTTACGGGTGGCAATGTCCATTACATAGATTTCTCTCCAATCAGAACCACTTCTGGAAACAGTATAAGCAAAGTATTTGCCGTCTTTGGAAAAAGAGATTCCTGTTAAGGCTACGGTTCCGTCTTCCGATAACTTGTTTGGATCAAGAAAGACCTCTGGCTGCGAGTCTAATGAGCTCTGTACATAGAGAACACTTTGGTTCTGCAAACCATTATTCTTATAAAAATAGTATTTCCCATTTTTCTTAAATGGTGCACCAATCTTTTCGTAATTGGCAAGATTGGTGAGTCTTTCCTTCAGTTTGTTTCGGAAAGGAATCTTTGCCAGATAAGTTGACGTTACTTTGTTTTGTGCCTTTACCCAGGCTGCTGTCTCTTTAGTTGTGTCATTTTCCAACCAGCGATAAGGATCTGAGACCTTTACACCGAAATAGGTATCAACAATGTTGTCTTTCTTTGTAATCGGGTAGGTAATTTTTGTCTTTTGTCCGAAAGTGTTTGCTGCAATCATTCCGCATGCTAAAATTAGCGTCATTTTTTTCATCTTAATTTTCTGTTATATTCGTGACGAAGTATTGTAAGAAAATGCAAATATATTCGAAATATATAACACAATCAAAGATGTAAAAAGAATATTGGTTAGGTAATAAGAAAAAAGGCGTTCTTTAATGGAACGCCTTTTAGTACTATGCCTTTTTTTCTTCTTGCCGATTATACAATGCCTTGAGCCATCATAGCATTTGCAACTTTCATGAAACCTGCAACGTTTGCACCTTTTACGTAGTTTACATATCCGTCGGCTTCAGTTCCATATTTAACACATGCTTCATGAATACTTTGCATGATGCTCTTTAATTTAGCATCAACTTCTTCTGCGCCCCATCCTAACTTGATAGAGTTCTGCGTCATTTCAAGACCAGAAACAGAAACACCACCAGCATTAGCTGCTTTGCCTGGAGCATAAAGAATTTTAGCATCCTGGAATACTTTGATTGCTTCCGGAGTAGAAGGCATGTTTGCACCTTCACTAACAGCCATGCATCCGTTTGCAACCAATGTACGGGCATGATCTCCATTCAATTCGTTCTGAGTTGCAGATGGAAGAGCAATGTCGCACTTTTCACCCCAAGGTTTAGCTCCTTCTACATACTTGCAGCCATATTTCTCTGCATATTCACGGATACGTCCTCTATAAAGGTTCTTAAGTTCCATTATGTAGTTAAGCTTTTCACGGTCAATGCCATTCGGATCGTAAATATATCCGTCAGAATCAGAGCAGGTAACCACTTTACCACCCAATTCGATAACTTTCTCAATTGTATATTGAGCTACGTTACCTGAACCGGAAACTGTACAGCTTTTGCCTTTCAAATCTGTTCCTTTGGCTTTTAGCATTTCCATAAGGAAGTAGATGTTGCCATAACCGGTAGCTTCAGGACGAATTAATGAACCACCGTATTCGCGTCCTTTACCTGTGAATGTACCGGTAAATTCACGAGCTAGTTTCTTATACATTCCGAACATGAAACCAATTTCACGTCCACCTACACCTATATCTCCGGCAGGTACATCTGTTTCCGGACCAATGTGGCGCCATAATTCAAGCATGAATGATTGTACAAAACGCATAACTTCTGCACTTGACTTTCCACGAGGAGAGAAGTCTGAACCACCCTTTGCACCACCCATAGGCAATGTAGTCAGTGAGTTCTTGAATGTTTGTTCAAATGCAAGAAATTTTAGGATAGAAAGATTTACAGAACTGTGGAAGCGGATACCTCCCTTGTAAGGACCTATCACATTGTTGTGCTGAATACGGTAACCCATATTAGTCTGGACATAACCTTTATCGTCCATCCAGGTTACCCTGAATTGAAATACTCTGTCTGGAATACAGAGACGTTCAATTAGGTTTGCTTTCTCAAATTCGGGATGTTTGTTGTACTCTTCTTCAATAGTGGAAAGCACTTCTTCCACTGCTTGATGATACTCTGGTTCATTAGGAAATCTTCTTTGAAGATTTTCTAATACCTGATTTGCATTCATAAGATTTCTTTTATTGGTTGTTGTATAATAAAATATGTTGTTGTAAGCGTTTATTGCAAATGTATGTTTTTAAATTTAAACAACAAACAAATTATTAAATTAATATGGCAAAAAATATCATATTGATTATTTTTGATTATATAAAAACATAAAACAATGTTAATTTATTCTTTTGAAAGACTTGTGTGCAGGAATAAAAATTAAAGTGTCAGAGATAAATAAAGAGAGGATTATAGGTTCATCAATTCGCTCAACAGACTTTATATTGAAAAAAAAAAGTGTTATCCAAAGAAGAACAATGCAAAGACAGAGTGTATTAGAAAACTTTTTTCATTGTTATGATTAAGTGAAAGAAAAAAAACTCCGGGATGATAAATATGAAATATTGTACCTCATATTATCATCCCGGAGATTATAATTTATTTAGCATTCTTTGTTTTAGCAACAACAATTGCATCGATAACTGCTACTGCAGTAATGTTAACAATATCACGAACAGAACTTTCACTATCGGTAAAGTGAATTGGTTTGTTCAGACCCATTTGGATAGGGCCGATTAATTCAGTATCACTCATTGCCTGAATTAATTTATAGCCGGAGTTTGCAGAACTTAGGTTAGGGAATATTAATGTATTTACATCCTTGCCAAGTAATCTTGTAAATGGATATTTCGCATCACGAAGATTTTTGTTCATTGCAAAGTTTACCTGCATTTCTCCATCTATAGCTAAATCCGGATATCTATCTTGCATCAGTCTTACAGCTTCGTGCACTTTAGCCGGACTACCTACAGGATCAGAACCAAAGTTTGAATATGACAACAGAGCCATTACCGGAGTTTGATTAAAGAAACGAACCGTGTTAGCTGCTAACCTTGCAATGTCAGTTAATGTTTCTGTATCCGGATGACGGTTAATCAAAGTATCTGCTAAGAAGTATGTACCTTTTTTAGAATTTAAAATGTGCATTGTTCCGAAATGATTAAATCCTTCCTGGATACCAATAACTTCTTTTGCAACCTTAATTGTATTTGAGTATTTAGTATATAGACCGGTGATAAAAGCATCAGCCTCTCCGGTTTCCACCATCATCATACCAAAATAGTTGCGTTCAAACATCTTATCGGTTGCTTCATCGTAGTTGGCACCTTCACGGGCACGCTTCTCTGTCAGGATGTGTGCATAACGATCACGACGTTCTGTTTCACTGTCGTGACGAAGATTTACAATTTCAATCCCATCAAGATTCAAATCCAGTTCTTTTGCCAGTTTTTCAATGCGTTCCTCGTTCCCTAATAAGATAGGAAAGCAAAGGCCTTCGCTTTTAGCTTCAACGGCAGCTTTCAACATGTTTGGATGTCCGCCTTCTGCAAAAACAACTTTTTTAGGATCGGTACGAGCCATGTCATAAAGTTGACTGGTCAGCTTAGATTCATAACCCATCAGTTCACGCAGATGTTTTTTATAAGCATCCCAATCTTCGATTGGTTTACGGGCTACTCCTGATTCCATGGCAGCTTTAGCAACAGCCATTGAAACTTCAGTAATCAAACGTGGGTCAACTGGTTTTGGAATAAAGTATTCCGGACCGAAAGTAAGGTTGGATACATTATATACTTCATTTACAATCTCAGGTATAGGTAATTTTGCCAAAGCAGCGATTGCTTTAACAGCTGCCAGTTTCATTTCCTCATTAATAGCGCTTGCACGAGTATCAAGAGCACCGCGGAATATATAAGGGAAGCCAATTACATTGTTAATCTGGTTTGGATAATCTGAACGTCCTGTTGACATCAATACGTCTGGGCGAGCTGCCATTGCATCTTCGTATGTAATTTCAGGAACAGGATTTGCCAATGCAAAAACAATTGGAGTATCTGCCATGGAGCGAACCATATCCTGAGATAATATATTCCCTTTAGATAATCCTAAGAATACGTCGGCACCTTTAATAGCTTCATCCAATGTATGGATGTCGGTGCGTGAAGTTGCAAAGAATTTCTTTGATTCATCCAATTTTGTACGTTCGGTAGAAATAACACCTTTACTATCAAGCATTACAATATTTTCTTTGCGTGCTCCAAGTGCAAGATATAATTTAGTACAAGAAACTGCAGCTGCACCGGCACCGTTTACAACGATCTTCACATCTTCAATCTTCTTTCCTGCTACCTCAAGTGCATTAAGTAATCCTGCACTGGAAATAATTGCAGTACCATGTTGGTCGTCATGCATCACCGGAATGTCAAGCTCTGCCTTCAAACGTGTTTCTATCTCAAAACATTCAGGCGCTTTGATATCTTCCAGATTAATTCCTCCGAAAGTTGGGGCGATAGCTTTAACAGCTTCAATAAACTTTTCGGGATCTTTTTCATTTACTTCGATATCGAAAACATCGATTCCTGCATATATCTTAAAGAGTAATCCTTTACCTTCCATTACAGGCTTTCCGGCAACGGCACCTATATCTCCAAGTCCTAAGACAGCAGTTCCGTTAGATATTACAGCCACTAAGTTTCCTTTAGCTGTATAGTCATATGCTGTTTGCGGATCTCTTTCAATTTCCAGACAAGGTTCTGCAACTCCGGGAGAGTATGCCAAAGATAAGTCAGTTTGTGTACTGTAGGGTTTGGTAGGTACTACCTCGATTTTACCGGGCTTTCCCTGTGAGTGGTAGAGCAAAGCCGCTTCTTTTGTAATTTTAGCCATTTTTTGTGTGTATTAATCATGATCTGCCTACAAATCTATAAAATAAAGTTGTAAATTGTAGTTTTTTAAATGTCAAATATTGAAGATTGTTGCAAATAGAATATAAAATTACCTATTTTTGTAATCTCAATATGACAAACAGATGGAAAGATTAAATTTTAAACACACCGTTCCAATTCAATTACGTTTTAATGATTTTGATGCATTAGGACATGTGAATAATTCGGTTTATTTCTCATTCTATGATTTGGGAAAAACAACTTATTTTAAGGACGTTATACCAAATATGAGTTCAAATAAGGAGGTTGGTGTAGTAATAGCCAACATACAGGTCAACTTTATTTTACCTGTATATCCGAATGAGAATGTTGCTGTGCAAACGGCTGTTGTAGAAATAGGGAATAAGAGTTTTAAATTGTTTCAACAGTTGATTGATGTTGATACAAACGAAGTGAAATGTATTTGTCAGACAGTGATGGTTGGTTTTGATGCGAAGACTAAAGCCACCCGAACTATTTCTGATGAATGGAAAAAAGCAATGATAGATTTTGAGGGCAGAGGAGATCTTGTGAAGGCTGTCTGATATTTATCATAGGTTTTATATGAAAAGAGAAAGGGAGCCCAATATTAGTTGAGCGCCCTTTGTTCTTTTAGATTTCTTCTTAAAATCTATTTAGTCATTATAGCATCCCATGCTGGAGGATTTACTCCCATAAGGTTCTTCACAAAGAAATCATAACGTTTGTGTTCACCGTATTCTCCTCCAAGAGTATGATTACTGCCTGGTAATACAACAAGTTCAAAGTTTTTATTGGCTTTTATCAAAGCATTTACCACTTGCATAGTTGAAGATGGATCTACGTTATCATCCATTTCTCCGACAACCAACATTAATGGCGTTTTCAGTAAATGTGCATTCTCAACGTTTGAACATTCTTGGTATTCCTTTCCAATAGGATAGCCCATCCATTGTTCGTTCCACCAGATCTTGTCCATCCGGTTATCGTGGCAACCGCAAGATGAATAAGCTGCTTTGTAGAACTCAGGATAGAAAAGAGTAGCTGTTGTCGACTCTTGTCCACCGGCTGAACCTCCAAAGATGCCGACTTTATCAGTATTCATATAAGGATACTTCTGAGCTGCAGCTTTTATCCATGCCATATGATCAGGAAGACCTGCATCCTTTAGATTTTTGTAAATGATCTCTTCGAAAGATTTGGAACGGAAAGATGTTCCCATTCCATCCATTTGTACTACGATAAATCCTAGCTCAGCAATGGAAGAGTGGAATCCCAGAAAAGGATAAAAGGATTTTGGTGTATATTGGTTTCCCGGTCCTGCATAAATGTATTCCAAAACTGGATATTTCTTTTGCGGATCAAAGTTCGTTGGGCGTATTATTACTCCCCAGATATCAGTTTTTCCATCTCTTCCTTTAGCTACAAAAGGCTCGGGAGCTACCCATCCGGCTTTTATTAATTGAGTGATATCTGCTTTTTCAAGAGGCATAATAACCTTTCCACTTTTTGATTCTCTTAGAACAGTAACAGGAGCTTTATTAACCATTGAATAAACATCAACGAGATAATTATTGTCGTCGGAGAATGTTCCTTGGTGCATACCTTCTTCGGGAGTAAGACAAGTTAGTCCGGTTCCGTCGAAATTAATGCGATAATAGCGAATCAGATACGGATCTTCATTTTTAACCATTCCATTAGCCGAGAAGATAATCTGTTTGTTTGCTTCGTCTACGTTGATCACATCTCTGACATACCATTCTCCTTTGGTAATCTGATTCTTTATTTCTCCGGTATGGCGGTTATATAAGTATAGATGATTCCAGTTATCTCTTTCGCTCATCCAGATAACTTCATCGCCGTTAGCCAGGTTCTTACGGAAATAACGATTGTAGTTTACAAATGTTTTGCTGGTTTCTTCAACAATAGTTTTTACAGCACCGGTTTCTGCAGATAGTTCCAGTACACGGAAAACCTGATGTCCACGCTGATTGTATTCAAACATTATTTTCTTGCTGTCGGCGCTCCATTCCAACCCGCGAACTTCAAACTGACTGTTGAACAGTTCTGTGGAAGGAATAGATGCTTTTCCACTTTCCACATCGAAAGCACAAGGAGTTCTGAACGGCAGAGCGTCTCCCGGTTTGGTATATTCACGTTTATGAAGCTTTGGTTGTAGCTGATCGGTTGGGGATGATTCCACAAAATAGATGTACCGCTGTTCTGCCGGACGGATTTTCATCGCAGCTACTTTCTTAGAATCGGGTGACCAGCTGAGGTATGCTGAGTAATATTCACCGGGAGAGCCATCCAAGCTTAATGCTTTTTCTTTTCCTGATCCATTATCTTTTATATATACATTCTGATTTTTGATGAAGGCAGTCAGCTTTCCATCAGGAGAAATAACTGGAGGTCCTTGTCGTTCATCATCGCTCGCATTCCAATATTTGGAATCTGGTTTTTCTACTTTGCCTTCGTTCCTGAGCTGATTCTTCTTTTTAAGATAAAGCCATTTGTAATCGTTATAAATGAATCGAAGAGAATCAAGAGTGGGATTAACTTGCAGCGATAGTAAAGGAAGCTTTTTGGCATCGATAGTCTTTGAAGTAGCTGAGGCTATAAGTTTAGCTAGTTTCTGATGATCGAAAAGTTCCTTTCTGTTCTTTTTTACTGCGTCGGTTACAACGTAAATCTTCCCATCCGGAGTGTTTCTTATATACCAGAATTGGCTGGTTTTTCCAATCCATTTGGGATTTACATCAGAATAAAATACTTTGTCTTTCAGATTATCCCGTAATGAAAAGGCACGTTGGTAGTCTCCCACAGTGCCTTGTGCATAAAGTGCGTTGCCGGAAAGCAACGCACCTATAGCCAATAAAACAAATTTCTTCATGTTTATATTTTCAATGTTCTGTTATTCTACTTCCCATTCATAGAGTCCGGAGGCATTCTTCGCAGGAAGCTTGATTTCCAGTTTCAGCTCCTGTGTTGTTACAGGTTTGAAACGAATTTCATTTCCTGTTCCTTTCTCTATACCGTATGCATTAATGTTTTCAACCGGTGTCCATTCGTTGGAAGCATTTTTATAATAAACCTTCCACCATTCCGGTACACGGCAACCTCCCCATGGAGCATCGTCAAACCAGTAAACTGTAGAACTGGAAACACTCTTAGGAGAACCGAAATCGTAAGAAATCCATTCAGTTGTACCTTCTTTTGGCCACCAATGGTAATAAGGTATACTGCGGTCGTTCTCATCTTTTGGCAGTAAGCCGTCATTGATTGCGCTGATTGATTTTACATTGTGTGAGGCTGAAACTTTACTTTCTGAAGCTACTGTTGGAGGCATAGCCGGACGGGTAGCACTTAGATCGGATGGTAACCAAACAGTCATCTCACCGTTTCCGCGATGTGCCCATGCATAATATGGAATTAAATTCAGTTTCACATCTTTGGCAACTAGTCTGCCTTTTGAATCATAGTTAAGAATTTGTGCTCCGGTCTCAATCATTCTGATTCCGTAAAGCATATCTGACTTTTCAACAACTTTAAATTCTGGCTTCTTATTCATAATAATACTTAGCACACTGAAATCATTGTCTGGCCATTCAGCACAATATACCAGCGGACCGCGTTCTATTGAAATCATACCGCGATCGGCTTCCACCTGATTGTTGGCTTTTACTGTGCGAGGCTCCATATCAAAATGAACTTCTACTACATCTCCCTTCTTCCAGGCACGTGCGATTGTGAAATATCCTTTTTCTATGGTGCTTTCAACAGTTTCCCCGTTTACAGTAATATGGAATTTTAGGTTTTTCTTATCACTATAGCTATATAGATTACCCGGAACAACTGAACCTTGTAACCATCCCGGAACGCGAATTTTTAGATTAAAATTTTGTTTTCCTTTAGGAGATACAGCAAGTTTGATGTCTCCTGTCCATGGATAATTAGTTGTTTGTGTCAATGCAACCGATTTGCCGTTTACTTTTATGTCAGAGTTATTAGACATAAACAAGTTTACATATAAATCACTATTGTGAACAGCATAAATATATCCCGGAACAGATGGAATAAAACGGCAGATATTTGATGGACAACAAGCGCAACCAAACCAAGGCTGACGTTGATGCTGACCAATTGATTGCAATGGGTTAGGGTAGAAGAAAGCACCTCCGTCAAGAGAAACACCGCTGATTAATCCATTATAAAGTGTGCGTTCCAATACGTCATAGTATTTGGCATCGCCGTGAAGAAGGAACAAACGATAATTGAGGTAAACATTTCCGATGGCCGCACAAGTTTCGCAGTAAGCCGACATGTTAGGCAATTCATAATTCTTGCCGAAAGCTTCTCTGTTACTGGTTGCTCCGATACCACCAGTGATGTATAGTTTCTTATTAACTATATTATCCCAGATGCGGTCAATAGCCTGGATATAACCTTTATCGCCGGTTAAAGCTGCAACATCGGCCATACCTGAGTACATATATACTGCACGAACAGCATGTCCTACAGCTTCATCCTGTTCCAGAACCGGTTTGTGAGCCTGACCATATTCGTCTTTCTTTTCTGTATAGCTGCGCTTGTCGAGGAAGAACTTGGCAAGATCAAGATACTTCTTTTGTCCCGTTACCACGTAAAGCTTAGCAAGTGCCATTTCTGCAATCTGATGTCCGGGAACCACAACCACTTGTCCGGGGTTGTTTCCAATCTCTCTTGCTGCACAATCAGCATATTTCATAGCAATATTCAGGAAGTTCTTTTTGCCTGTAGCTTGATAGTGAGCAACAGCTCCTTCAATCATGTGGCCAAGATTGTACAATTCATGGCTAAGATCTTCTTCTTTCTCCCAACGTTTACTTCCTACCCATTCATGCGGATGCTTAGGATTCATGGTTCTGTAGGTATAAAGATAGCCATCCGGCTCCTGAGCCTTGCCAACTATAGTAAGTACACTATCAATGTATTTAGATAATTTTTTATTTGGGAAAGTCTGCATTGAGTAGCTTGCGCCTTCAATGGTTTTATATACATCAGTATCATCAAAGGTAAATCCTTCTTCCTTGTATGAATCACTAGGATGGGCTGCCTTAATAAAGTTTTCGTACCGACCTGTTTCTTCACATTTGCTGAATGCTAAAGGGATGGTTACTTCACGACTGGCTTTCAATCGCTGTCCCCAGAAGGAATCTGTTACCTTAACTGCCGTAAAAGGCACGGGAGTAATTGGGTATCCTCCACCGGATTTCACCTGTGCCTGCAAACAGGTACCCAGACTTAGTAGTCCTATAATCCAAAGTTTCTTCATTGTTTCTCTCGTATTTAGTTTTTATATTAGTTATTCAGTGTGTTCATTCTTTATTGTTAAGCTAAGTATTTTAATTATATTTTTGAATAGCTGTACATCTTATTGAATTTAGGACTAGTTTAAATTTTATTTTAGTCTACTCTTTAATCTTTTTTGCTGTACACCTATAATCTGGAATATCCTTATAAATTGCTTAACCTATCCTTTTCTTTTCTGCTAATCCAAGAGGAATTTTTTTTAATAAATTCCAAAGGTATATATTCTTTGTAATACAGCCGATAGAAAATTGTCAGAATGTTGGCATTTTATCTCTTTCTCTTTTATTTTTGTTTTAAGAATGATTCATATTCTATATCCTTGTCACTTATTGTATAATTATAAACTTTCAAAGAATGCAGCCATCCGTTGAATGGCCATGCCTGATCGGATGTTCTTCCTAAAGTTACATACGGACTGCGTGGCAGGCGAAGCATGATATCTTTTTGCTTAAGCAATTTGCCATCAACATATATTTTTTCCATATATCCGTCGTATGTTACTGCTACGTGATGCCATTTATTGTCTGGTTTAACCTCTTTCAGTCCGGAATCTTCGAACCATCCGTTGTGGCAGATCAGTCCGTTTCTTGGTTCCTTTCCCCATCCAAAAGCTATTCTGTCTAATTCAACATAAGCAGGAGTGATGTCGGCTATGCATTCATTCTCGTCTAGTTCAGGATTTAAGATCCATGCTGTAACCGAATATGCCGGATTATCAAAGAATGAATCAGGGAGCGGGAACGTTGAACGGAATTCCTGAGTACCGTTAAACCTGAATGCCCTGACATTCTCTTTCTCTTCTACAGACACGGGAGTAGTTTGCGTATTGAATAAACCTTTTATGCCATTACCGTTTTCTATCTGTTTCAGTGATGTTCCGGCAAGATAATTATCGGCATTGAGGTCAATAAACATCTCTTTTGCTTCTTCACCCGGTATTTGAGGAATTACAATATCAGAGGCGTTAGCATCAAACATAACTTCTTGTATGCTTTGCTGCCAGTTATACACGTTAAGATTAGAAATTAGAGCACCACTTTCTCCACCTGAAATATGTAACTTATTGTCCTTACTCTGAATTTTGCCAACTCTGTTGCTTTGAATCAAAGTGCTGTCCAGATAAACCGACTCTTTCTTTCCGTCGGATATGCAAGCAACCACATGCCACGCTTTATTATCTGAGGAATTCTTAGCCAGACTGGTAATTGTCTTTTTATTGTTGCCCCATGTTACAATCTGTTTCATGGCATCTTCATCTGATCCATAGATGGAATAGGAGAGGGTGTAAGGCTGTCCGCTGAAAAATCCCTGCGGCATATCAAAATCTGAAACCAATTCAGATTGGGAAGCAAGCTTTATTCCTGTATGGCTATCTTCAGTAACCAAAGAAATATCACCTTTTGCAGACAGACTACCACCCAACATTCCGGCTTTATTCTCCCATTGGCCTTTATTCTGAAGGAATGAAGAAGGAGAAAGATGCACTAATTGGTGCGGCGGATCAATTTTGCTTCCGCTGAATATCTTTATGTTCCAGATGGCAGCCAGCACTCCGTTTTTCTCATTGCCGGTAATTGTGAGTCGCACATATCTGGCTTTCACATTACCATAGTCAGTCATCGGACTACCAGCTAATACATTATTTCGTTTATCGGCAAAAACATTCCATTCTTTTCCGTCAGCCGAAGTCTCAATAATGTATTGATAATATGAGGTAGCATATTCAAACTGTGTCCAAATTCGTTGAACGGGCTGAACAGTTCCCAAATCTATCTCAATCCATTCGTTCCGGCTGCTTTTTGCGCGCCATAAAGTTGCATTATTATCATCGACAGCATATTCGGGCTTAAACCAATCATTGTAATATGATGAGGCTTTCACTTTTTTTCCAAAAGCAAGATTGGGGAAAGGATTGGTCGATGGCTGAAGGTAACCAATGCCTTGATGTCCGGCATTAACCTTTTCAATGCGGCCATCTTTCGTAAATATTAGCTGGTCGGCTGCAATTTGTCGGTGCATCCCTCGTGTTGACTGAGGAATGTTGTGCCTGTGATAAACAATATAATATTTATCACCTTCTTTTATAATGCTATGATGGCCCGGTCCGTGGATGGTACTGTCAGCATTTGTGGCCAATATCGGGTTGTTATTGGCGAAAACAAAAGGTCCCATTGGTCCGGTTTTACTTGTTGCATACTGTACCCTGTAAGTATGATCGTGGCAAGATCCCGATGAGTAAGTGAAATAATAAATTCCATCCTTTTTAATCATGAAAGGAGCCTCGAAGAAATCTGTTGCCTGAGTATTAGGAATAATCTGGGCTTTCGAAAAGCTTTTAAGGTCGGGAGTAAGTTTTCCAACTCCACAGCCAAAGTCTTTATAGATTCCCCATGTTCCCCAATAAAGATAAGTAGAACCATCATCATCCACAAAAGATTGCCCATCGAGTGTGATTACATTTTTCACAAATCTGTCCTTTACCAGCACAGTCGTATCGGCACCAAGATAATTTTTCCATGGGCCTCGTGGAGTTTCTGATACCCCACAATAGATTTTGCACGGTTCACAATAATACATATAAAACCGTCCGTCCTTACCTTTCATTACATCCGGTGCCCAGATGTGGTAAGTGGTAGGCCAGTTCATCGGCATGATAGTCCAGTTTACAAAGTCTTTTGAAACCCACACCTGAGAAGGGCCCAGTCCTCCACCGTTACCATCGGTTGTGGCATACAGATAATATGTATCGCCAAACTTCTTAATTGTAGGGTCGGCAAAGTATCCCGGAATAATCGGATTACCAGCTTTAGGAGAATTCCAGGCTACGGGCTGAGCTTCAGTCTTGATATTAATGCTCAAATAACCAAGAATAAAGAATAAAAGAAGGTATTTTCTTTTCATTATATATGCTTTTAATTTTAGTCTGGAATGTTTTGCTTGAATAAGCAATTCTTATTTAATGATATTTTCAAGGATTATAATCCTTCAGTTTTATATAAAGTGATAGTGCCTGTTTCTACTTCTTTCTTTGAAAGAAAAGCTTTCCCACCTTATTTAACTTGTATTTTATAAGGCCATTCTGCATCAGGTTGCGGAGTAGTGCCAGCAGAACTCTTTTCGTTCGCAAAGGCTACAGCATCCGGATTCATCCAATGTTCGGAAGGTGCTCCCATAACTACCAACCACAAGTAATTCAAAGATTCTCCTTTTGGCGTTTTGAAAGAAATCTGCCCGTTTGCTTTAACACTTGCATCACCGTAAATAGGTGTACCATCCTGTTTTACACCTACAAAACCATACCGCCATCCTGCTTTATCTATATTAACTTTACTGAAGCCTTCTGCTCCGGCAAGACCTTTAAAGGAAACAGTTACTTTCTTTCCCGGTTTAGGAACTGAAAGACGGATTGCATTGAAACCATAATTCTGCGGACAGTTGCTCTTATTTATCTGCATCCAGCCATCACTTAAAGTATCGAGTTTACAAGTGAAACGGTTTGCATAAGGTTTTGCTACTTCACGAACACGTTTCATATCATAAGTGATCAAGTGTTTGTATGCGTCAAACATCTCATCATTGAACTGTTGTTGGTTCAGTCCGGTCATTCGTTTATAAGTAATAACAGGATCTTCCCCTTTCTTCCCTTGACGGTACATTTCAGCAATAAGCGGTAAACCACGTTTCTCGCCCCAATATTCAAGCACATAAGGAGAGTGATAAATATTCTCCATGCTTAAAAATGCAAGATGAGTCCTGTCCATGAAAGCTTTCCAGTGATATTCCTCATCGGTCATCCATTTTGGATTTACTTGCCAGAGCATCCACTGCGAAGTCATTTCGTAGAATCCGCAACCGCCCCAGCCTTCGCCATGACCGTCACACATGATTTGTGACTGAAAACAATGTCCTAATTCATGAGCAATACAGTTTAGTTTGTGATCCTGAATGCGACTAGGAGTAACCCAAAGCGCTCCAATCTGTTGGTCATAGTCGCCGCCGTAAGCAGTTCCCTCAAGTGAATAATTCACCATAACCATCATCTTATACAGATCAGCCTTGCTGCCAGGCTTAGCAAACTTGAGTGTGTCGCGAAAGAATTTGTAGAAACCCTCAGTCCTTTGCAACAGGTTATTAACATCCCAGGTCATTGGTTTTCCTTCCAACTGTGGAGCCTCGGCAGGATTAACGCCAAATTGTTTCTCCCAAAAGATAGCTATGTTATCCGAAGAGGCCATACGTGCATAAGCGTATTGACTATCCGGATTATTGAAATCATTTTTCACTAAGTCTTTTGGAATATAGACGCTCTTCTTTGCCTGAAGTGAAAGGCTTAAGCAAGTGACTAAATAAAGTAGGATAAACTGTTTCATGGATATAGAATTAAAAAGGGCTGTCTGAAAACAGCTTTTTAGACAGCCCGTTAATATTAGTAGTAAAGATTACATTTAAAATGAAATTCTCTTATTTTACTTTCCACTCAATTACACCGCCTGATTCTCCATTTTGTAGTTTGGCTACTATTTTGAGACCCTTTGTTGTTACTGGAGTGAAATCTAAACTATTATAACAATCCTTTTTTGTGGTATATTTACCTTTGGCTTCTACCTCTTTCCAATTGTTGCCGTCTTTATAATATAGCTTCCAACTTGCCGGAACTCTGAAATTACCATCGTATTGATCAAAATCCAGCCAATAAACCTCTACATTAGATACAGTCTCTTCTTTTTCAAATTCATAAGCCAGAGTTTCAGGCGTACCTCTTTTCATCCACCAGTAGTGATATGGTTTAGAAATATCTGAAGAGCTTTTAGGTTCCCATTGATCATTTACCCCCCAAGTCGATTCTTCTGGTGAAGAAATTAACGGAGCATCATTTTGAATAGGAGCTTTAATAACCACAGTTTGTGCTTTTGAAGCAATTGTTGGCATTGGAGTAGGACGAGTTTCCTGTGCAGAAGAAGGAATCCATACAGCCATTTCATCTGTTCCACGATTATTCCATGTTGAATAAGGAATTGCAGTAAATGGAACATCTTTTTCTTCACCACTTAATGATACTTCTTTAGCATTGCCTTTCAATATCATAACTCCGTTTAGTAAGTCTTTCTGGTAAATAAA
This sequence comes from uncultured Bacteroides sp., assembly GCF_963676325.1. Lineage (NCBI taxonomy): Bacteria > Pseudomonadati > Bacteroidota > Bacteroidia > Bacteroidales > Bacteroidaceae > Bacteroides > uncultured Bacteroides sp. The sequence continues at coordinate 3,579,309 of NZ_OY781099.1, read as the reverse complement.
ATCCATTTTTGCATTTTCAGGAATGTATTTGTTGAACACATGCTTATCTTCCTGATCAACACCTTCGATGCAATATACAATCGGTCCCCTTTCGATTGCTAGTTTCCCCTGATCGTCTTTCACATTTTCATGAGCCTGTATTCGGCGGACAGGCATTGGCAGGTTTAGTTCAATAACATCTCCGTTTTTCCATATACGATCAATAGAAGCATATCCATTATTTTGTGACAGTTTTACAACTTTGCCATTTACACGAATCTCATAGGCTGCTAATGCCTTTTCTGTAAATTTATAAAGATCAGTTGGAACAGGCTGATTTTCTGCCCATCCCGGTATGCGAAGATTAATGGCAAACTTTTGATTCTTCAAAGGTTTAACCGTGATTTTAATTTTGCCGTTCCATGGATATTGTGTTGATTGATATAAAGTTACCTCGTTTCTATCTGTTTTAACCTTACCATTGCTTTGAATATATAGATTTACAAAAATATCATTAGCCTGAGCTGCATACATATATGTTGGAACAGATGCCATAAAGCGTGTTATATTTCCAGGGCAACAAGCACATCCAAACCATGCCTGGCGCTCATGCTGTCCCATTGATTCGAGTGGATTATCATAGAAGAACTTATTTCCGCTTAATGATACGCCTGATATCACTCCATTATAAAGAGCACGCTCCAGTACATCAATGTATTTGGCATCTCCAGTGGCAAGAAACATACGTTGATTCCAGTATACATTTGCTATTGCAGCACATGTTTCGCAGTAAGCAGTATGATTATTTAATTCATAATTAGGACCAAAGCCCTCGCCCTGTGCTCTTGAACCTATGCCTCCTGTTATAAATAATTTCTTGCTTGCCATATTGTTCCATATACGGGTCAGTGCATTGAAATAAGCTGTATCTTTTGTAAGAGAAGCTACATCTGCTACACCCGAGTACAGATATCCTGCTCTAACAGCGTGTCCCACTATCTCGTCTTGTTTTAGAATAGGCATGTGATCCTGGCTATATTCGTTTAGTCTGTGTCCGTCAGTTCCTCTTCCTGTTTCTTCCACAAAATATTTAGCCATATCAAGATATTTCTTGTTTCCTGTAACCTTGTATAACTTACAAAGTGCCATTTCTACAATTGGATGTCCTGATGGACGGTGAATCTGTCCGTTATTTGGGCCAAAAGTCTTACATACCAGATCAGCATTCTTTATAGCAACACTTAATAATGTTTTCTTTCCGGTTGACTGATAATGAGCAACAGCTGCTTCATATAAATGTCCGCAGTTATAAAGCTCATGACTGTTGATTTTTTCCCATCGCGCATTACCCCACCAGCCTGACAAGCGGGTGCATTTGTTAGTTACACAAGTACAAAGATATCCATCAGGTTCTTGTGCAGCACGAATCAGATTAATTACACTGTCAAGATAAGCATCCAGTTTCTTGTCATATTTTACTGCAAGTGAATATGAAGCTCCCTCAATTATCTTATAAGGATCAGTATCATCGAATGAGAAGTCACCTTTGTGTTCTCCTTTGATTAACTTGCCGGCTAAAGCAAAATTATCAAATCGTCCGTTCTTCTCACATTCTTTAAATGCAGAAGGGATTGACACGGTACGATTTATTTCAATGCGTGGTGCCCAGAAGTTATCATTAAAATGTACTTCTGTGAATGATATCTGTTTTATTGGTTCTGTGGTTTTGTCTTTTGCATTAATGAAGGTAGCAATTCCTACTACGGTCAAAAAAAACAAGGGGCGTAATTTGATTCTCATAATTAGATTTCTTTATAGGCGTATTGCCTTGTGCTGTTTGCAAATTAATATAATATTTTTGAGGACGAATGGAAAAATAGTCTATTTAGATGGAAAAATAGTCTATTGATCTTCTATATATGTGCCTGTCTTTCTTAGAGATTATCCATGAATAACATTACAGATAGGTATTTCTATCTCGGGGAAATACTTTAGTAGTAACTTGTACATTTCCGGATCATACTTCTTTAGTTTTTCTCGTCGGTTATTTTCATTATGTACACCATTAGAAGTTTTGGAATAACGATTGCAATTAAAGAATGATTGAACGGTTTCTGCAAAATATTCCTCTCTGTTTGAGATAGCATATGTATTCTTCCATAAACCTTTTTGTATGGCATGATTCATCACCGTTTCCAGTTCTTGATTAAAATGAGGGTTCACACCAACAATTCCAATTGTATGTATCAGATGTGCAAACTCATGAATCAGGATATTCTCACCTTCGTATCTGTCTCCAGGAAGGCAAATCAGGTTTTCTTCACCACAACTTGAGCTTAAAGCATCCTCAGGTGCACCACCAAATCCACGTGCACGTTTGTTCCAATAAGCAATGCTGTCTTTACTATTACAGATGTGTGCATATTCAGGCATATCACAGACCTCTTCTTTTTGACCAAGGATCATGACCTTACATTTCTTTTCTACCATTTTGCGAGCTACATCTTTGCGCTTTGAAAGCATACCGATGATAATGTCTCTTGCTTTGAGAAGAGCTTCGTCATGTACCTTTTCTGAGCTTACCACAGGAATACCATCCGCATCAATGTATTTTTTATAGAACGGATCCAAGTGTAGTGATTGTGGTACAGCAGTTACACTTGTTGTGTTTTCCTGTGTAATGCGTATTGCGAAGCCACCACCTTCAGCCAAATGTATTTTAAAAGTAGAATCTTTTGTCACATAAATAATTTCCTTTTTGTAGTCTTCTGCTTGTTTATTGGCGTTTACTCCATCTTTAAATATTTCAGCTTTGTAGGTCTTACCTTCAGAAAGGAAATCCAATGGTAGTTCTATATCACGCTCTCTCCAGTTTGTAAGAGCTCCGATACACCAATTATTTTCTTTTCTTCGAGCTGTTATAATGTATTTACCCATTTCTCCTTGCAATATTTTTGTTTCATCAGCTTCTTGAGGCAAGGATGCAATAAAGCTTGTACATTCCTGTTCTTTACGATAGATGGTTGGATTATCACAAAGCATAGTTAGCGGAGAATCAAAAACAATATATGTAGCCAACTGATGACAACGTGTGCCCTGACTCATTGGGTTACTGTATATATCCTTAAAATCTTTCTTAGTTGCATTGCGCATTGCTCCAGGTGTATAATCTACCGATCCTGCAGCCAAACGTATATACGGGAACGTAACATCATATTCAGGCATATCTTTTTCTATTGTACTCCATTTCATCTCTTCCATACCAAACACACTCTCAAAGTTGATAATGTTAGGGTATGTACGATTCAATCCTGTCGGTTTGTATATTCCATGAAGATCGAGAGTTAGTTTGTATTTAGCAGTCATATCTGCTATACGGTAAACCATCTCAACGGCCTTTTGGTCATCTCGGTCCAGAAAATCTACTTTAAAACCTTTTATCCCCAATTGAGAATAATACTTGCATGCATTTTCCAGTTGTGAGTCAAGTACATTGAATACAGTCCATAATATAATGCCCACATTTTTGCTTTTAGCATAGTTCACAAGTTCAGGCAGATTTATCTCAGGAATTACGGTCATCATATCACCCTTTTGGGGGGCGTACCAGCCTTCGTCCATTACTACAAACTCAATTCCGCTCTCAGAGGCGAAATCAATATAATGTTTGTAAGTTTCAGTATTAATGCCAGCTTTGAAGTCAACGCCAGATATTCCCCAGTCGTTCCACCATTCCCAGGCCACCTTGCCACCTTTTATCCACGAATAATCTCCAGTCCGGTTGGGAGATGCCAATGCATAAACAAGGTTATTAACAGGCATATCAGTATCCTTGTCAGTAATAATAAGTATTCTCCATGGAAATTCCCGAGTGCCGTTTACACTTGCTATAATACCGGAACGTTCTGTTACATATTCCTGCTGACGCCATGCATTGTATGCTACTTTTGATGGTAGTGCTGCAAATTCTCCTTTAAATCCTGTTTCCCCTTTTGAACGGATAAACATTCCCGGATAGGATTCCAAATCAGATTCAGTAATAGTCAGCTTTGTGCCGTTACCGCAATCTACAGTTACTGGCAAAAAGGCTGGCAAAGATGTATTCGTTTTTGTCAGTGGTTTTACCTCATAAATATTCTGAAAGGCCATTGAATAAGGATCTTTAGGATTAGTTGAGTATGGCATATAGCTAACATAGTCTTTATCGAAGTTAAATTCAGCCTGCTCGTTCCTGATATTAATCTTTCCTTTGATTGTGGTATAAAATCGATAACTTACTCCACTGTTATATGCACGGAATATTACTCCATATCCACCTTTCATTTTAAGATTTAGCTCGTTGTAAGAGGTTGCAAATGAACTAAATCGATAGAGAGGAGAAGTAATTTTTTCGTTTATACTTTTTGCCTTTCTCTGTATTAGTTTTGGAGCAGCCCCCAAAGTGTTGTTGTTATCTAAAAACAAACAGATCTGTGAACGTGTTAAGATGTTTTTTTGGTCGTGCTTAACAGAATAACTTAATGTGTCACCCAACTGAATTGTTATTTCTAGCCTGCTGTCTGGTGACTTTACTTTTATAATTTCATTTGCTGCAAAAAGAGTATTTCCGCAAAGCATTAGAAAGCAATTAAGCAGTAGTAGAGAGATGTTTTTTTTCATGGCTCTTTTCATTGTTTGAATAAATAGAATACCTATTTTCTATTCTTTAAAAATCAATTTTTACTTCATAAGTTTTGTTTCCGTCCATTCCGCTTTCGTGCATCATATAATCGGAAATCCAGGTATATTTTTTTGCTCCATCTGTAGTGGCTGCTTCAACAAGGAATACCTGTCTGCGATCCCATTTGTTTTCAGCACTTCTAAAGAACAGATTTCTCAGATCAGTTACAGTGTAAGTTCTATTCTTTGTGTTATATGTGCAATATGGAGTCTTACTTACCGTGTTGCACCATGTATCAAAAGAATATGTAGCTAAATAGAGTGAGACTTTAGTATCAACAGGTGCCCCATTTTTTGTCGTGGTGATAACCATTCTATCTGCAAAGTCACTATACATTAAGCTATTAATAAGATCTGTTTGTTTTGTGTTACCAACTTTATTAATAATATTAATAGCATAGTCGCTCCAGGAACTTTCTTCGTCTGGGGTATAGCAGTAATCATTCATAAGACAATGTGGGGGAGTGAACCCTTCTCCGTTTACCGGATTATTTTTTCCTTCAACAACGTCAGCATACAAATCAATAACACCTCGGAAGTGTCCTAATTCATGTGTAATAGCGCGGTAGGTATATATGTTGAAATGATCATTATACTTATTCTTCATGCCTTCAGAAGCATTGATAACTAATATTGTTCCAATTCCATCGTCATTTCCGCATCCGCCACCATATTCACCGTTCTCTGCTCCCTCATAAAAGAAGTCGTAAATTACAACCAGTTTAAATATGCTTTTGTCCATCTGTTTGATGGCTTTCATATTGGCTCCGTTTTCTCCCCAATATGAACAGCCGTCATAGACAATAATATCATCTAAATCAGGCTTGAAAATGTATTTTCTTTTAAGTTGATGCTTTTTGTCACTATTGTTGAACCGGGCATTAATCTTTTCCCATTGTTCAGTTAGTTTCTCTTTGAAGAAAGCAGGCGTTTGAGCATTCCATCCTTTTCTGTCAATTGCAATTTTTACATTGATGAAGATAGTACTTCCGTCGTCGTAATCAGCCGTGTATTTTATTTTTTCTTTTGTATCCGGCACTGGAGTTTCGGGATCATTGCCAGAGGTCGAAGAACAACTTACTAATATAAACAGAGTTGCAATAAAAGTCAGCCTCAGATATTCAAACATTTTCATGATGTCATTTTTAGATGGTTAAGCCCTTTTTTTTAGAGATAATCTTACCATTAGCACTCCGTGTCCAGGTATGCTGTATTTTGTATTTGATGCAGTTGTACCTATATCTTTGTGTTTCCAAAGATCTCTTACAGTATATTCATTTTTGTAGATATTAACATCGGAAGCAAAGTACATAATATCCTTTTTCCAATTGTAATCCAGTTTCCATTCGTGATCTGTCCTATTAAGGAAGCACACAGCTATCTCACCGTTCGACAAAGGTTTTGCCCATATTTCATGATCACCCATGTCCATAAAGCGTCTGGCCTGTTGTCCCAAACTATCCTGATCTACAGCTATAACTTCTTTGTTTGCAAGAATTTCTATTGTTTCTTTATTCATAGACCGAAGATCATTACCAGCCATTAAAGGTGCTGCAAGCATAGACCACATAGAAAAGTGCGTAATGTATTCGTCGCGTGTCATTCCACCATTACCTACTTCAAGCATTTCTGCATCGTTCCAATGTCCGGGTCCGGCATAAGTATAAAGATCTGCAACTGCATCAACAATATCCAGTACACCAACGCCACCCCAATCAAATTTACATTGATAGCAATCACGTATATCGGCAGTAGTTCGCCATAGATGCCCAACACCTTTTGCCCACTTCCATGGTTGACTTTCTCCCCATTCACAGATGCTGAAAACAATAGGTCGTCCACAGATTTTTAGTGCATCGCTCATTGTCCGGTAGGCGGCTTCTGCATTTTGTCCTTCGTTTGAACACCAGTCATATTTCAGGTAATCAACACCCCACTTAGCATACTGTCTGGCATCCTGAAATTGATACCCCCTACTGCCGGGACGGCCTTGGCAGGTAAGCGATCCGGCACATGAGTATATGCCCAGTTTGAGTCCCTTGCTGTGGATGTAGTCAGCAAGAGCTTTCATTCCGTTTGGAAAGCTTTTTGGATCGACAATAATGTTACCTTCTTTGTCGCGTCCTACCTGCCAGCAGTCGTCTATTACTATGTATTCATATCCAGCCTCTTTCATACCTGAAGCAACCATTGCATCAGTTATTTCCATTAGTAATTTCTCATTAATGTTGCAACCAAATTTGTTCCAACTGTTCCATCCCATTGGTGGAGTTGCAGCCAGGTGTTCAAAAATGGAATCTTGTTTGCTCTGATTTGCTCCAAAGAACATCTGTGCTTTTGTTGTAGTTGCAAGCAAACATAGATATATAATTGTCAGGTACTTTTTCATTAATTATCTTTTATATATACTAATACCATAGAAAACTTGTTATACTTAAAGTTATGTGAGTATTTATCAGAATGCCCCAATATTTAGGGGCATTCTGATAAATAAATTCTATTCATAAGGAGCGGGATCCAATTGTGGAGCTCTTCTTAATTCATATCTTGGTATAGGCAACCAATAGTTTTTAGGAGCATGGAATGTTCTGTATTCAATAGGCTCGCTGTTTAATTCGTAAGTCTTAGAGCCATCTTGATGTTTCCATATTATCATACCTGTAACAGGTTTGCTGTATACATCTTCAATGGTTTTCCAACGTCTGATATCAAACCAGTGCTGTCCTTCGAATACAAATTCAATTTGTCTTTCATGTCTGTATTTTGCTACAATATTATCACCAGTAATATCAGGCATATTAACACGTCTTCTTATTTTGTTGATATATTCAACGGCTTCAGGTGCATTACCTAACTCAATCTGACATTCTGCATAATTTAGATAGAATTCAGCCAAACGGAACATGAAGTAAGGAGCAGTTGGAGCATCAGTTCCATATGTGTCGTATTTTCTATCAAGGAATTTTTTGATATAATAACCAGTTTGAGTACCATTCCACCATGAATCTCCACGACGGCTGTCTTTTCCGTTTGGAACTCCGTCTTCAGCTCCAAAGAAACATTCTATTTCTCTTGAATCAGCACCGTATCCCCATGTAGCTCCATCTGTAAATATGGTTGCAGCAAAACGCAAGTCTCTGTTAAGATAAGGATTTTCTGTTTCAGGGCCTCTTTTGTATGGAGTTCCATTAGCCATCTCAAATTGATCAACAATTTCCTGAGTAGCCTGGAAATTTCCCCATCCGTTAAAACCACTACCTGTTCCGCAAGGAGCCTGGAATAAATAAGAGTTATTATAAGCACCCTGACCTTGTGAGTTGTATAACTTTTCAAAGATAACTTCTGGATTTTTTTTGTCAATAAACAGATTCGCATACTCCTCACTGTTCGATACATTCTGTAAATAGTAAGCTGGTGCGCCACTTTCATCTTTAAGATCAATAACAGCCTTATTAGCATCTGATGCTTTTTTCCATTTAGCTTGTGATGGTGTTCCAAACAGAGGACTTGCTGCATAAAGAAGAGTACGAGCCTTCAAAGCCAGTGCTGCACCTTTGGTTGCTCTTCCCAAATCGCTATCGTCAGTATACTTAACCGGTAAATATAGAGCCGCACTATCACATTGTGAAACAATATATTCTGCAACTTCATCTTTAGGTGCCCTTGTTACACTTTTGTAATCATCATTAAGTCCGTAAGATTTAGTAATCAAAGGAACATCACCAAACAGACTATATAACTGAGAGTAAAAATAGCCTCTAAGGAAAAATGCCTGACCAATCTGAGCATTTTTCCATGCAATGTTAGTCTCTCCCGAAGCAGGAACACGCTTAATGTTTTCCGTAAAGATATTAACATTACGTATTGCCTTGTAATAGAAATCCCATGGATTCCATGTTGAACCATCCCATCCAATGCTTGACTGGTCAGGAGAAAGCAAACCTTGTTGGATTGACTCTGTACCATATTTCCACATCTGGTACACTTCATCTGTATAACTGGCAAAGCGTGATCCCTTCTGAGTTTCAGCTTCCACATTGTTATACTGTTCGTTCAGGAATGTTTCCGACAAGGCAAGATCTCCCCACACTGCAGCATCTGTATAAGTATTGAGTGGGTCCTGATCCAATATGTCAGTACATGAGGTGAAAAGTCCAGCCATTAGTGTAGCTGCATATATATATATCTTTTTCATTTCTTTATAGTTTTTCAGTTACTAGTTAATTAAAAAGTGACATTTAGTCCTACAGTAAGAATTCTTTGCTGTGGGTAGAAGTTTGTACCAGCTACACCGTCTGGAACTTCCGGATCACAAATCTTTATCTTGTCGATAGAGAATAAGTTGTTACCATTAGCATAGATTCTAAGATTTTCCAGATTCAGGAATTTTGCAGCGCTTTTAGGAAGTGTATATCCTAGTTCTACAGATTTTAGTCTCAGGAAACTAGCATCTCTTAACCACCATGAAGAAGTAACGCCGTTGAATGCATCTCCATAAGTCTGTTTGATAAATGCTCTTGGCCATCTGGCTTCTGCATTCTGTTCAGCAGTGTTGGTATCAATCCATCTTCCTTTATAAAAGTCAGAAACCATATTCATGCTTGGCATAATAATTTGTTTAGCTCTTGCCTGCCCCTGGAAGAAAACATTGAGGTCGAATCCTTTCCATGAACCATTTAATGTGAAACCATACATAATCTGTGGAGTACTGCTTTCGTTTACACGATAAGCATCATCCGAGTTAATTTTTTTATCGCCGTTTCTGTCTTTATAGATAAGATCTCCAGGTTTTGCACCATCAATATGAGGAGTGCTGTTTACCTGTTCCTGAGTTTGGTAGATGCCAGTTGCTTCGTATAAAAGCAATCCGTCAATAGGATGACCTTCTGTTTTTTGCCATTCGGGAGTTGTTTTAGCCTGATCCATATAGACTACCTTGTTCTTTGCATAAGTAAAGTTACCGCTTACACTCCATTTAAAGTCGCCGGCTTTATCCTGGTAAGTTGCAATAAGTTCAATACCCTGATTGTTTACCTTACCTAAGTTCTCTGCAGGTAGAGTAAGTCCGGTGTAAGAAGGCACTGAAGCATTTCTGGCAATCAGAATGTCACGTCTCATTGATTTGAAATAATCAACATCTAATCCGAATTTTCCATCAAGATACTGAGTTGATATACCCACATTGTATGTTTGTGCTTTTTCCCATGTGATAAGAGGATTCGCTGTTCTTACCAAATTCATACCTTTGTTTACAGCATTTTCTGTTCCAAATGTTGCACCTGATCCGTATGCATATTGAGTGAGATATTGATATGGAGCCACAGCATCATTACCCATTAAACCCCATGATCCTTTCAGTTTCAGGAAGCTTACAATTGGCTTAATATTTTCAAAAAAGTTTTCTTCTGAGATTACCCATCCGGCAGATACCCCAGGGAAAGCTCCCCAACGGTGACCTTTGGCAAAAGTCATAGAACCGTCATATCTCATTGTAAACTCAGCAAGATATTTACTTCTATAACTGTAGTTTACTCTTCCGAATAGGTTCCTTCTAACGGTTGCATCAGAACTTCCTGCATTGTTCTTGTCTTTAGGAACATCACTACCGAAATCTATTTCAGGAAGTGCAGCAGAAAGATAATTGGTGCGGTATGCAGATAAAGAACTATAGTTATATTTACTTTGTTCATAAGCAACAAAGGCATCAATCTTATGTGATTCATTGATTGTGTTGCTATATCCTAAACGTGCGTTCAATGTAATAGTGCTTGAGTTGTCAGCCCATGAGTTTACACTAATAGCTCCTGTGCCTGATCTCTGGTTTTCATATTCTCCAGTTGAGTTATTATATAAATATAAATCGTAGGGAGTATTTAAAGTCTTTCCATTTCTGAAAGAGAAGTCCATTGCGGCATATCCTTCTAAGTACAATCCTTTGGTTATAGGATCAAGATCAAATCTCAGTGTAGGTTTCAGAGTAAGAATATTGTATTTAAGCTTATTAGTACCCGGCTTGTCTGTAATCATTATAGCTGCATTATTGGTTATGCCGTCATAACCGGTTCTTGGTAAGCCATTGGGATAATAAGCTGCTGCCATTGGTGAAGTTGAAAGGAATTTACCAAACAAGTAATCAGTTTCAAAGACTCCTCTGTTTCTTACTTCCTGTCTTCCCAAAATATCAAAGCCAAACTTTACTCTTTTTCCAATTTTAGCATCTATATTCGTTGTAAACTGATATTGGCTGTAATTTTGTGCACTTTCCTTATAGATAGCATCCTGCCACAAATATTGAACGGATGAGTAGAAAGAAACATTTTCATTACCACCTGTTACAGACATGCTATGTTGTGTTTTTGTAGCCCAGTCTTTAGCTACAGTCTTCCACCAGTTTGTGCTTGGGTAATTGATTGGATCAGAGCCATCTTTTAACTTTTTCAAAACATCGCTAGGATAAGTTTCTGTTGGTATATCATGACCTCTGTCATACTCATTAATATAAGTAGCATACTGGTAGGCGTTCAACATTTCAGGAACACGTGTTGGTTGTGTTATACCCACATTTCCACTATAGTTTATCTTCACTTTACCTTCTTTACCACGCTTTGTAGTAACAAGAATTACACCATTTGCTGCACGTGCTCCGTAAATAGCAGCCGAAGCGTCTTTCAATACTGATATCGATTCAATATCTTCCGGATTTAATCTACTGAAGCCACGATCGGCAACACCATCAACCACAATTAGTGGAGATGTACTTCCCAATGTACCTTTTCCGCGGATTAGAATGCTGGCACCATCTTCACCAGGTTCACCGGAACGAACGTTGGAAATAACACCGGCTGTTTTTCCAGCTAAGGCACCACTTAAATTTATTGAAGAAACTTTTTTAAGGTCATCTCCGCTTACCTGAGAGACAGAACCTGTAACTGTAGCTTTCTTTTGTGTACCATAACCCACAACTACAACTTCTTCCAGTCCCACGCTCTCTTCAGCCATGGTAATTGTGTAATATGACTTATTTGTAATAGCAACATCTTCTTTTTTCATACCTATAAAAGACACCTCAAGAAGCTTGTCCGAAGGATCTATCTGTAGCTCGAATTTTCCATCCAAATCGGTAACAATACCTTTTGTTGTTCCTTTCACTTTAACAGACACTCCAATTATGGGTGTTCCTTTGGAATCAACAACCAGTCCTGTTATTTTCTTAGTCTGCTGTTTTGTTACTGAATACGGACTTAGCAGGTTACTTTCTGTACTGTTCCCGGCAAAAAGAGGAGAAATACTAAGAAGACTTACGGCAACTGCCACTCTGGCAATTTTAAATCTTCTCCCCATTTCTGTTTTTCTGAGACATTCGTTCTTACATTTTTTCATCTTATTACATTTAAGTTTAATTGTAGTTAACTAAATTAACTAATTTTTAAGTTTCTCCGTTTGCAAAGAAAATGAATAGATGTGGTGATAACTGATAGAATAATCTATTATAATAGCAAAATAGTCTAGTGAATCTATTTTCACTTAAAATATGTAAAACGCTTATTTACAATACTTTCGTTGTCTTATCTGGACTATTTTTTTATTTTTGTAGACTATATTGCTGGCTTTTACTAATTAATTGTAGTAATATTGCATAGTCTTTATTGAGAAATAACCTCTTCCTATTTATGAAAAAACGTTATATATTTATTTTCATCATAAACTTGTTATTAATCTCCGTCAAACTGGAAGCTGATACTTTTAGTTTTCGTCATTATAAAGCAGACGATGGATTAATATTTAATACCGTACGTACCATTATCCAGGACCGTAATGGATTCATCTGGTTTGGAACCGAGGATGGTCTGAACCGTTTTGATGGAAACACATTCAAAGAATTCCGTATAAATACGACTAATAATTTTTCTCTTGGCAGCAATTATATCAGTTCTTTGTTTGAGGATTCAAATGGCAATATATGGATTGGTACAGATGATGGCGTTTACATCTATCATACTTATACCGAATCCTTCTCACGTTTTCTGGCAAAAGCAGGAGGAGTTGTTATTTCATCTACTATCAATAATATAGTGGAAGATAAGTCGAGAAACGTATGGCTGTCTACATATGGTCAGGGTATTTTTCGTTATAATTTGTCTTCAGCTAAACTGGACCAATACAAAACCATTAATGAAGGAGGCGCAAAACGCAATTATAATCTCATCAATTATGTCTATGTTGATCATAACAATTTAGTTTGGGCAGCCCCCAAAACACCAAACAGTCCGCTCATCCTCTTTAGACATTCTAAAAACAGCTTTCAGGTAATACCTTTTAAGTATGATGCAGGAAATGAAAAAATGGTTTCTATCTACAAAATCTTCGAAGACTCTAAACATAATTTTTGGTTGGGAACATGGGATAGTGGCTTGTGTAAATTTGACAGAAAAACCAAAAGAGTTACCAATTATCTTTCACCAGCCTCGCCAAGTGGAATTCTTCATATTCATGAAATAAGTGAATACAAGCCCAACTTACTGTTTGTGGGTTCTGATGATGGATTAAGTCTCTTCAATACCGTTAATCAGACACATCAGTTGTTCACTTCCAATGAAACTGATCCTTCGTCTCTTTCTGATAAGTTTGTCTATCCCATTTTTAAAGATCGCGAAGGAGGAATCTGGATAGGGACCTATTTTGGAGGGGTTAATTATATTTCTCCAAACAATGGAGTCTTTGAACGTTATACTCACTCTAAGTACGTAAATTCAGTAAATGGAAATGTGATAAGCAGGTTTACCGAAGACAAAAAAGGGAATATATGGATATCTTCAGATGATGGCGGATTGAATGTACTTGATACGCAGACAGGACATTTCTCTGCTTATATGCCTCAGCCCGGGAAGAATAGTATCTCTTATTACAATGTTCACGCTCTTTGCTGGGACGATGATAAACTTTGGATAGGTACATATTCAGGCGGATTGAATGTGCTGGACACAAAGACAGGTCAATTTAAACTTTACAACTCAGAAGAAGGTAATCCTAAATCTTTGGATGGAGGAAGTATTTATGCTATATATAAAGACCGTAGTAATAATATGTGGGTAGCAAGTATGTCTGGGATTAATCTTTATAACCGTAAGACTGATAATTTTACCCGTGTTAAATATCTTAATGCTACCACCATTGATATTACACAAGACAAAAAAGGCTGGTTATGGTTTGCAACTCCGGGGAAAGGAGTCTTCAGGTTCAATCCGCAAAAAAAAGAGTGGCGTAATTATACTACCATTATCAATGGTGGAAATACATTGTCATGTAATCAAACGAACTGCCTGCTTGTTGATCATAAAGAACAGTTGTGGATTGGTACTTCCAGTGGTCTTTGCCGCTATAGCTATACGAATAATTCTTTCGAGCTAGTTCCGCTCAAAATTCCAAGCAATTCAATTTGCAGTATCATTGAGGATAATGATTTTCTTTGGCTTACCACATCAAAAGGATTAGTGCGTTATAATACAAAGAACGGTGCTTGTCAGGTTTTTACCAGAAGTGACGGGTTACTGAGCGATCAGTTTATAGCTAATTCCGGGTTCAAAAGTTCCAAAGGAAAAATCTACTTCGGAACAGCCAGCGGATTTAATGCCTTTTGTCCCAAAAATATTGTGACCAATAAATATCTGCCACCTGTTGTTATTACCAGTCTGGAGGTGAATAATAAGAGTGTAGAGATAGATCCTGAGGGAATGCTTCCGCAATCTTTAAGTTTTATAAAGCAGATAGATTTATCTTATAAAGATGATGTTTTCAGTATAGGATATGCGGCGCTGAGTTATATAACTCCAGAAAAAAACATGTATGCCTATAAACTCGAAGGTTTTGATAAAGACTGGAACTATGTGAACAAACAACATAAAGCTACTTATACCAACCTTCCTGCGGGGGAATATGTGTTCAGGGTAAAGGCCTCTAACAATGATGGACTATGGAATGATCAGGGAACAGCTGTTAAAATTGTAATACATCCTCCTTTCTGGCTTACTATCGGATTTAAGATTCTCTATTTTATGCTTGCAGTTGTGGCCGTCTCTTTCATCTTAAGACGCATAATGTTGCGTTCTGAACGAGTGCACAACGAAAAAATTAAAGAGCTGAATCAGGAAAAAGAAAAGGAAATGTACAATGCAAAAATACAGTTCTTTACAATGATTGCTCATGAAATACGTACTCCGGTATCGCTCATTATTGGTCCGTTGGAGAAGATTCTGACCACAGGCTTTTCTTTTCCTGATTCCATTAATAACGACCTGAATATTATTGACCGGAATAGTAAGCGTTTGTTGCATCTGGTCAATCAGCTTCTTGATTTCCGGAAAGCGGAACAAGGAACACTGGTTATGAATTTCAAGAAACTAAATATTTATCAGTTACTTTGTTATAACTATGACCGTTTTAAACCAAATATAGAAAATAATAAAATTGAATTTAAGCTTGATTGTCCTGATACGGAGTTCGAAGCAATAATAGATCAGGAGGCTTTTATTAAAATAGTTAGTAATTTGCTGACAAATGCAATGAAATTTACAGAAAACCAGATAAATCTTACTTGTTCAGTTAATCAGGAGCAGGAAACCTTTGAGATTCGTGTTTCTGATAATGGTTCGGGTATTTCTGATGAAGAGAAAATGAAAATATTCACGCCTTTTTATCAGGTACCTTCCAATACAAAACCGGGTACAGGAATTGGACTGTCATTGGTGAAGAACCTGGTTGATGCTCATCATGGTAATATTACTGTTGTTGATTCCGTTCCAAAAGGAGCAACATTTATTGTTACTTTTCCAATGAAAAATGGAGAAGCTTCAACTAGTAATGAGGAAGTGAAAATAGAACAAACCTCTTTATCTGTATCTCAGGATATTGTTCAGGAAAAGCCTATCATTTCAGAAGAAAAGCAGTTGAACAAACCAACGTTACTCATTGTAGAAGATAATCCGGATATGCGAAGCTTTCTTTGGAATAATTTTACAGCCCAATATCAGGTAATAACTGCTTCTGACGGAATTGAAGGTATGGAAAAACTAAAAGAGAACGAAGTAAATCTTATTATCAGTGACCTGATGATGCCCCGCATGGATGGTATGGAGTTCTGCCAGTCTGTTCGTTCCAATGTGCTGTGGAGTCACATTCCATTTATCATGCTAACTGCCAAGACGGATATGAATTCAAAGATAGACGGATTGAATTTTGGAGCAGATTCTTATATAGAAAAACCATTCTCTATTAAACATCTGGTGGCACAAATCAATAACCTTCTTGAATCGCGTCGTTTGCTGAGACAGAAATATGCTGAAATGCCGTTTGTTGATCTGACAACAATAGCCGGTAACTCTTCCGATGAACAGTTCCTTTCAAAAATGAACAGTATCATTGAACGTAACATTTCAAATGTTGATTTCTCTATCGACCTTCTGGCAGAAGAACTTTGCATCAGTCGCTCGGGATTATTTGCCAAGATTAAAACTCTTGCTGATGTTACTCCGAATGAACTGATACAGCTGGTTCGTTTAAAGAAGGCGGCAGAGTATCTGGTGAAGAATGAATATCGGATAAATGAAATTGCTTATATGGTAGGTTTCAACAATCCATCATATTTCAGTAAATGCTTCCAGAAACAGTTCGGTGTTCGCCCAATGGATTTCGCAAGTAAATATAAAGAGAGAAACACTTCAGTTTAAGTACCACAAATGTGGTACTTAAATGCCATTTAAAGGGGATTCTTTAGCTAGTCATCATGGTATATCTTTGTACCATAATAATGAATGATATATTATTGTTCAAAAATTATATAAGAAGATGACTAATACAACTCTTATCATAGCCGATAACCAGCCGCTTACTGCCTTTGCCCTGAAAATATGGGCAGAAAAAAATGATGTGGCCGATGCTGTTGTTGAAGCATCAGATAAGCAAGCTTTAGAAACTATTCTGAACAAACGATCCGATGAAAGTGTTTTGCTGATTATTGATGTGGAGTTGTTTGACTTTTCCGGAAAAGAGGAAATCATTGAATTCTTTCAGGAGCATGAGCAGCTTCGTAAACTTTTTATTGGAGATCATTTCAACGAAGAAGAACTGTCTTTTATTGCAGAAGAGATGCAATCGAATATTGTACTTAAAAACGTTGATCTTGAAGAGTTGGCTATTGCAATAAGTTTCACATTGAAAGGACGTTATTACATTCAGTCAGAGTTACTGAATCTGCTGATGAAGAAGAATGTATCTCAGGTAAAGCAGGATTATGAGGAAGTACATCTTACTCCGACGGAGAAAAATATAACTTCTTTAATTGCCGGTGGAAAAACAACCAAAGAAGTTGCCACAATAAGAAGCCTTAGTTACCATACAGTGGTAACGCATAGAAAAAATATTTTTCGTAAACTTGGAATATCCAGTATTCATGCACTCACAATCTATGCAATAAAAGCCGGATTGATTGATCCTACGGAATATTATATTTAGAGAACCATCACTCAATTAATAAATTTGAATCGTTATGCTAAGTCCTACCGAAACCATACTGAAGAATGTAGATATACTTTCTCAGCACTCAACAGAAGAGTATAAATATATACCCCGACATGATAAGCCGCTGCCATCCATTGAACGGTTGGCCGAGATCATGGATTTGATTAAATCGATTCTTTTTCCTGGCTTTTTTGGTGACTCTATTGCTAACCAGAAGACACTTAAGTACCATATAGGGATGAATATGGAAAGACTTTATACACTGTTGGTTGAGCAAATACACAATGGTATTTGTTTCAATACAAAAAATGCAGTGGGTAAAGATGTTAAGTCAAAGGCTTCGGAACTGGCTATTACTTTTATAGATAAGATTCCCGAGATAAAAAGATTGCTTTGCACGGATGTGAAATCTACGTTCGACGGAGACCCCGCTGCAAAAAGCTATGGAGAGGTTATATTTTCCTATCCCACAATCAAAGCTTTAATCAATCATAGGGTAGCTCATGAACTTTTGTTGCTTGGAATTCCCACTATTCCACGTATTATATCCGAACAGGCGCATTCCGAAACCGGAATTGATATACATCCGGCAGCCACAATAGGCGAATATTTCAGTATTGATCACGGAACTGGTGTTGTGATAGGTGAGACCTGTATTATAGGTAATCATGTTAGGTTATATCAGGGAGTAACACTGGGTACAAAGAGTCGTAATCTTGAAGAGAACGGAATTTCAAAAGGAGCTCCCCGACATCCTGTTCTGGAAGATAATGTTACTATTTATTCTAATTCCACTATACTGGGGCATATTATAATAGGGCACGATACGGTTGTGGGTGGTAATGTTTGGCTAACAAATTCCGTACCTCCTTATTCAAGTATCCTGCAACAAAAGGCTGTGGAAAGTTCTTTTATTGATGGATTAGGTATCTGATAAAACTTCTCCAGGCAGAAACGAAATTTCGCCTGGGAAGTTTTATATTGAGTAAAGTTTGGCTAAAATGGCACAATAATAATCATTCTTTTTTATAACCAACCCTGATTAATTGAAAATGGAGTTATTCAGGAGGGTAAATGTATCCTAGTATAGTTTCGTATTTGTGCCCTTCACTTTGATATTTAGTTACCTCATCCCATGTCGTTACATAATGTGTATTAGTTCCCTCTTCCCAATATAAACGATACATAGGAACTGTTTCAAAATCCATATTTTTATTGATATACCCTAGTATAGTTTCGTATTTGTGCCCTTCACTTTGATATTTAGTGACTTCATCCCATGTCGTTACATAATGTGTATTAGTTCCTTTTTCCCAATACAAACGATACATGGGTAGTCTATTCTTTCCTGGTGTTGCTATAATATAACCTAATACCGTTTCATATTTGTGCCCTTTATTTTGATATTTAATAACGTCGTCCCATGTTGTTACGTAATGAGTATCTTTTCCTTTCTCCCAATACATACGATAAAGAGGTAATAATTCAAGCATATTTAGTTTCTTACTTTCTATATAATTCTCGATAGCGATTTTTACTTCTGCTTTTTTTGTAGGATCTGAAATAAATTCATAAAGTGGATATGCATTTTCCCAATTAATATCAGTTAAACAAGCATTTTGAAGTTTAAGGCCATCTTCCCATCCTTTCATATCAACAGTAGTAGGCATGCCTTTTTCTAAGTCATATTTTAAGTTTGTTCCATTTCCACCGTAATACAAAACAAACAGTTCCTTATTTTGGTTTTCTTTAGCTAGAGATTCATCTATTTCTACAGAATGCTCTAAATTAACTTTAAATTGAATTGTTTTTAAAGTTCCAGAGAACCCTGCTATTACAGCTTTTCGTTTAGTCGAAGCATCACGTGTTTTGGTTATAATTGATCTAAACATGAGCTTGTAACGTCCTCCAATAATAATATTCGTTAAGACGTGAGTTCCATATCTCTTTACTAATTTATCTGCTGAGAGTCGATTCATATCTTCAATAAATTCTTTGGTTAAATATTGAGTAATACCATTAAGATTATCACTTATTTTAATAAATTTTAAGTTTCTGATTGCATCTACACTTGCAAACGAATATTTAGATGAATATGAGTATTCTGATTTAAAATAGTTACTGATACTACCAGAAAACGTGTTAGTACTTTTAGTGCTAGAGTCTTGAGAACTAACGCTTGCATCGATTTTATTCTGTGTAGCGATATCATTAGTGTAATCCAAAGATGAGTATCCACAATACATCTTATCACGGCCGAATGTGGATGTACCAGTAATTAGTCGCCCTCCTTGTTCTTGTTTGTATTTTTCAATATCTATAACAGGGCATTTTACCGATAATGGATGTAGATATTCACCTGTGACATCATATCCATAGCCTAAAACATCATAGTTTGTATCACCGGCACTTTTTGTTTTAATTTTTTGACTTTGTTCGCTTGGCCCTTCTAAAGTTGTAATTTCATTGTTACAGCTAAGTAGGCTTAAAACTGATACTAAAATAATAAATAATGATTTTTTCTTCTTCATTTGTATAAAATTTATATTATATGCAAATGTAATATATTTTATGATGTACCACATCTCATTTATAAAATAATATCATTATTGTCTAAATAATTACCAGACTTATTTCTTTACTTTCTTATATTTATAAATTTATACATAGAACGACTATTTTTCAGAAGTGTTTTTTTGGTTGAAATTATTCATTTTCTGGATATTTATTACTTGTTATTATGTATTTATGTAAATAACTTAATTCTGAATTGAATTCACTGATAAGGTTAGTTTTCGATAATAGTAATAAATAATAAACTGGAAGGATGTTTGGACTTATTTATAAATAGTTTACGTGATAAAGTACGTGCTTTTATCGAGCAAAAAGCCCAAACTAGTGTAGAAATAATGGATATTCAAAGTATACTTTAAGGAAATAACTGTTTCCTTAATGGAGTTGATGGTAATAAGAGAGTTAAAGGAATTTAACGTCATGTGATTGTTGCCAAGAATGGTTTCCTGACTGCTATTATGATAACAATTGCATATGGGTATGATGGCAAAGTAGCTTATTTGCTTGCTCGATGTCTGAAATAATAGTGCTGTAATATAAAAGTCATTCTTGCTGATGGGGTTGTCTCAGAGAAATATCATAAAAATAAAGAATACTTTTGGATATTATAGTAAATGGGGACAAAGTAAGTGGTTTTTAAACAAATAAAAAAGAGATGGTTTGTAGAAAGAACATTTTCTTGGTTTGACAGCAATAGAAAGCTCTGCCGAAACTATGAACTTATATTCGATTCGGCAGAGAAAATGATTAAACTATCAAGTATCAAGGTGCAATTGAATAAAATTAAAACAGGCCCATAATCACTTTATATTATTTGCTGAACTGTTTATTATAGGCTTCTTCTAACTGAGTAAGCGCCTTTTGCAGAATCACCCGTGGACATCCAGCGTTTATACGCATAAATCCAGTTCCTTCTTCTCCAAACATTGATCCGTCATTCAGTGCCAGATGTGCTTTGTCAACAAAGAAATCAACCAACTCTTTCTGATTCAATCCTAATTCCCGGCAATCAAGGAATATCAGGTAAGATGCCTGTGGACGGATAGCTTTTATCAGTGGCATATTTCTTTTCAGATAATTATCTACATAATCAATATTACCCTGGATGTAATCAAGCAATTGGTTCAACCATTCTGTACCATGTTCGTAGGCAGCAGCCACGGATATGAATGCAAATATATGTCCTTCCGAAAATTCGCTGGCATTGAGATACGTGTGGAATTTCTTTCTGACTTCATTATTTTCTATGATGCAATAAGAACTGGCCAATCCCGGCATATTAAATGCTTTGCTTGGCGACATAAACACAATAGAGTTGAGACGGGCTTTCTCAGAAATCTTGGCGAAAGGTGTATGAGTATACCCCGGCAAAGTAAGGTCGGCGTGAATCTCATCCGAAATTACCATCGTACCGTTGTCATAACAGATCTCGGCCATGGTAGCCAGTTCTTCTTTCGTCCAAACCCTTCCGCCCGGATTGTGAGGATTACACAAAATGAACAATTTGCAACCAATTACAGCTTCCTTGAAATTTTTCCAGTCAATTTTGTATTGCCCGTTTTCAAGTACCAGCGGATTGCGCACCACCTCGCGGTAGTTGTGCTCAGTAACAAGAAAGAACGGATGATAAACCGGACTTTGAATTAACACCTTGTCACCCGGCTGAGTGAAACATTTCAAAACATGAGCAAGTCCAACTACAATCCCCGGAGTAAAGTTTATCAGTTCTTTAGAAACTTTCCAGTCATACCTGCTGGCCAGCCATTTCTCTATAGCCTGGTAATAAGACGCCGGTTTGCTGGTATAGCCAAGAATTTCGTTTTCGCAGCGTTCCTTTATTGCATTCATAATAAACGGAGGAGTGCGGAAATCCATATCAGCCACCCAGAGTGGCAACAAGTCATCTCTTCCCCATCTTGGTTTCAGCGCTTCAAGCTTCAGCGCATCAGTACCTTTACGGTCTATTATCTCATCAAAATTATATTTCATAAATTCATTTCTTTTTTTAGTGATATTGCAAAAATACAAAACCTTCTTTGTTGGATGAAATAAAAGCTCAATAAATCACAAACCATTCCCCAATAAATAAAATCCATAGGCGAATGGCTGGAAATTATTGGTGAATGGTTGAGTAAACTCCGGTTTGTTTTTTCAAAAACGATTACGGATGTTTGTGCGTTCTTGTACAAAAGAATGCATTCTTCTGTACAAAACAATCAATTCTTTTGTACAGAAGATATGATTGTTTTGTACAACCTTGCATCAGCTTCTCGCCTGAGATATAAAAATTCACTCGGGAGTTTGGGTAAACTCTCGCCGCACCTTTCCGGAAGCCGGAGTGGTATTTGATAGCCTACAAATCACAGAGTTTGCAATATCTGTTTTTCAGCTTCTATATAATAACAAAAATCTACCCTCACTCCCTCACTTTATAGTGTAACTTATTGCACGTTAATTATTTATAAGTTATGGATGGAATTTGTACCCTCACTTTGCCCTCACTTTTTAGCTCTACCCTCACTATCTCGAACCATTTTTTGAAAATTGATTGATTTCAACTTTTTAGATTATTATATGCAAGAAATATGTAAATATGTGTTAAATAAGGTAAGCGTCTCCGCGATACCATCTTGTCCGTGATGATTTAGCCTTTTATCTTTGTCTTCCAAAAAAGAAGAAAGATGAAAGCATCCGAACTATACACAAAAACAATAGAGGGCTACAAGCAGGAAATTAGTGTCAGTCTTATTACTTTGCGTGATTACTGTAAAACACATCATGTAAATTATAAGGGTATTCAACTCTGGATGTCCAGAAATTCAATTACTGTAGCCCAGTTGAAAAGAGAAATCACTGTGCATTCTGATTCTTCTTCTGATTTTTCGGTTGTCCAAACAGAATCAGGGCAACGGATTTATCCTCTATCTTTTCAGACAGGGGGAGTTCAAAAAGAAGACATCTGTAAGAACACTTATTCATGTGTGAAAGGAGTGAATATAACTTTCCCCGATGGAGTGATTGTTTCGATTAAAGAGATAACCCAGGAAGATCTTAATAAATTTATTCTTTCATGTAATACCCATTAATAGTATGTTTGCACTTACAGAATCCATGAGCTACTATCTCTGTCCTCACTATGTGGACATGCGAAAAGGTATCTATTCTTTGTACCAGTTGGTAAAGTCAGACATGAAACGGAACCCGCTATCGGGAGAAGTTTTTCTGTTTGTAGGTAAGAACAGAGAGTCAATCAAGATCTTGCACTGGGAGAACGGAGGTTTTGTTTTATATCAGAAGAAACTTGAAAGAGGAACTTTTGAGATACCCCGTTTTAATCCTTCCAGCGGTCAGTATGAGATGAAATGGACGACGTTCGTTCTGATAATGGAGGGCGTCTGCATCCGTTCCGCAAAATACAGAAAACGATTCTATACAGATTTAATACGTTGATATATAAATATATAGATAAGTAATAACCTTTATTTTTCTTGGTAATCCTAACAATTATTCGTACCTTTAAGGTATGAATTACAAACGGATTGTTGAACTATTAGAAGATCAGCTCAGACTTTCTTCCGAAAGAGAAAAGGCTCTGCTGGAGCAAAATAGGCAGCAGTCTGCACTACTTCAGCAGCAGTCTGCGCAGATAGAAAGGCTATCTGTACAGACTGCTATTCTAACCGATACGGTCCGTTCACTGGAAGAATCCCTTCTTCAGAAGAAAGGCAACATACAAGTGCTGACCGGTAAGAACCGGGGACTGGGCAAACTCTTGTCCAACAAATCAGAAAAGATAGTTCCTCAAATCAAAGAGGAGGATAAAGTGGAAGAAAAGCCTCGTCCATCACTGAAAGAACGTGGTAACAACAACGCCAAACGTAAAGAGTATTTTGATCTGAAAACCATTATTGATGAGGTTTACCCCAATGATCCCGGCTTTGATAAGGAAAAATCCAAAATCATTAGTTATGTGGACTCTATCCGGTATGAATACATCCCACCTCAGTTTGTCAAACACATCTACCGACTGTACAACTGTTTGTTTAATGAGAAGATGTATACCGCAAAAGCGCCAAGAACTCCGCTGCAGAACTCTAACTACGACGGTTCTTTCATGGCTGGAATACTACAACTCAGATACATCTACTCCATGCCCGTTGAACGAATCATCAAATTGTTTGGCGAGCAGGGATTTGAATTGAACAAAGCTACAGCTCACTCCCTGATTAAGAAATCCGCCTGGATGCTGGATCGTTTGGATGAAGTCTTAAGAAAAACGATTCTTGAGGACAGTTACCTTTGTATGGATGAAAGCTACTATACCGTACTGACTCCAGAGAAAAACGAAAAAGGGAAAGGTGTTCGCAAAGGCTATATATGGGCAGCTCTTGCAAATCAAAAGAAACTCATACAATACTTTTATGAAAAGGGTTCCCGCTCACGTGAAGTTCTGACCAATTATATCGGGGAAGAGTACAAAGGAGCCATCCAATCGGACGGACTTATAGATTATAAAATCCTTGAAACTGATGAATATCCCCATATAATAAGACTTTCCTGCTTTCAACACTGCAAGCGTAAGTTCCTGGATATTGAAGCAGATAAGGATGCCACTCAAATAATAGATGTTATCAATAAGCTTTATAGGAAAGAGCATAAAATCGGGAAGCATTGGAAACCAGACAGGATATTAGAATACAGAAAAAAGTATGCCCCACCCATATTAAAGGAACTCAAAAGAAAACTCTTAAAAATACAATCCAATCCTTCCATGCTTCCAAAGAGCCCACTCTCGAAGGCGATTAATTATACCCTGAAAGAGTATGACGCATTGTGCAATTATATAGACAGACCAGAATATGCCCTTGATAATAATGCCATAGAACGATACATGCGGTACATAAGCTTAAGCAGGAAGAACTCTCTGTTTTGCGGAAGCCACGACGGAGCAAAGAGAACAGCGCTGCTTTACTCACTGGCTTGCTCATGCAGGCTAAATGGAATAAACACGTTCGAATACTTTACGGATATATTAAACCGGATGGCTTATATCAATCCCAATGCATCCGATGAAGTTTATCAGAAACTACTTCCGAATTCCTGGACAAAAGAATAAACCTACTATAAGCCCAGAAAATATTTTATAGGGTATCGCGGAGACGCTTACTAAATAAGTGAGGGTAGAGCTGAAAAGTGAGGGTTGAGTGAGGGATATTTTTTACTAATATAAATACTATATATTTGATTTTTAGAATGTTAGGCCTTGAAAGTGAGGGAGTGATGTTAGGGTAGACATTTTTTCTAACGTGAGAGACAAAATTGTGTAGTTATATAGTGTTTATAAGTATTTGATTGTTTTGTTAAATTTAAGTTTGCGGTGAATAGAAGTGAGATTCGCCGCAAAATATGCGGCGAATAATTTCTAATGTCTGCTGAAATACGTAAACAGCAAAAACAGTATTGTATCCAAATTCATCAAAGATATTACTATCCTCTTCCTGTAAGTACCCGCATTGCTAGAGGTAAGTGTTTGCTTAACAAATCGGACATGGTTATCAATTACTGTACTTCTATTTCTGCATACCCTGTTTCTTGCGTACCATCAGTATTACTTAAGGCTGTAAGTCTTACGTAACGAGCCTTTTTCTTTGGGAAGTACTTTGTTTGCGGTATTGGGTTGTTCTTAATATTTGAGAATTCGCCTTCAGAGACAGTTTCCCAATTCTTTCCGTCAGTGGAAACAGCAAACCGGTAATTGAAGATCACACCTTTTGCTCCGGCCTTTTTATCGGGGGTATAGGTGAATTCTGAAATCTGGTAATCTTTTTGTAAATCGATGACCAATTCATGAGGAAGGCTACCTTGTTGAACATAGACAGTAGCAGGATTGCCATCTATTGCTGCAGAAGCTGCGCTATCACTACCCAATATCTTCCAATTTTTGATAGTTTGTTTTGTTTTGCTACTTTCTATGTTTTGTGCTTCAATCGGAGCATTGTAAACAGATAAGGTAGAGATCAGCGGACAAGCCTTGGCATCCGTGATATGAATACGAATTTGGGAAGCCGTTGTTGATGGTACACACAAAATCCGTTTATTACCAATTGTTGTTGCCTTGGCTATTTCTTTCCAGTCACCATTTTGGTAAGCATCAACAGTGAAAGTTTTAACACGCTGCCCAAGTGCTATGTATTCACGGAGCAAAACACGGTTGAAAGTTGTGTTCTTCTTTAAGTCAAGAGTCAGAGTGGCATTGGTTACTCCATCATTTGTTGCCCAATATGTCTTGTTATCTCCGTCAACAGCATTACGGGCTGCATAATTTCTGGAATTTTCACGCACATCGGATGCCGTTACTTTTTTACCTTTCGCAATATCATTAGCAAGCTCTTTTTTGATAATCCGTGCAAATTCAAGCAAAGACTTCTCATCTATTTCATTCACTATACCCCGACGATCAACTGGTAGGTTCAGAATTAAATTGCCGTTGCGTCCGATAGAGTTGTAATACAGTTCAACCAGTTGTTGAGGAGTCTTTACTTTGCTATCTTCCGAAGCGTGATAAAACCAACCCGGACGAATAGAGGTATCGACTTCGGCAGGTACCCAGTAATTGCCATCTTCATGTCCATTACGAAGCTGTGTAGAATATGGCCATCCCGGCCATACTTCATCACGCCTAAGTGTACTCCAGTTTGTTTCTCCTACCCAGCCCTCTTCTGTTCCGCACCAACGACAATCTGGTCCGGCATCACTGAACAACATTATATTTGGTTGAAGAGAGTAAACCAGTTTATAAGTATTAGGCCAATCGTAATAGGTCATGCGGTCTATACTCCGTTTTTCATTAGTACCGCCATAATAACCGGTGCCACCATTAGCGCCGTCAAACCACATTTCAAAAATATCTCCATAATTAGTAAGAATTTCCTTTAGTTGATTGCGGAAATAGGTTATATATTCAGGAGTACCATATGCTGCACTGTTGCGATCCCAAGGCGAAAGATAAAGTCCGAGTTTCAACCCATACTCATCACATGCTTTGCGGAGCTCGGCAATGACATCACCTTTACCGTTTTTCCACGTAGAAGCTTTGACTGAATAATCAGTATACTTGGAAGGCCATAAACAAAATCCATCATGATGTTTTGTTGTGAGGATGATACCTTTGAATCCGGCCTCCTTGCAAATGCGGGCCCATTGACGGCAATCTAATTGCGTTGGATTGAAAAGTTTAGGGTCTTTGTCACCATATCCCCATTCCATATCAGTAAAGGTATTCATACTGAAATGGATAAAGGCATACATTTCCATTTCCTGCCAGTTTAACTGGCGTTGGCTTGGCACTGGACCGCAGGGAGCTGGTTGCGCTTTCAGAAACTGATTTGGAAGACATGCAAACAAGCATATTATTCCTCCTAAAACTAAATTTTTCATATGTTTTTCTAAGGTTTTCAGCATAAATATAATTCTAAAAAGGCTGGCGTTAATAATAAGTAGGTGTCAGAAAAACTATTTCAGATGGCTCTTGATAACTGGATAAAGCAACTCTGCATAACGCATTAATCCTAGGTCGGTAAAGTGAATGCCATCAACTGTAGCTTCGCCATCATGACCTATCATATCTTTGGAAGAGAGGAAATAAATGTTCTTTTCTCCTCGTTTCTTTAAGGTTTGAAAGAATGCATTGATAGTTTCGTTTTTGTCCTTTACCTCTTTTGCTATACGTTGGTCAAAACGAGTATGTGTAAATATGGGATCTTCTACAAAGAGTATTGGCGTTTCGGGGTGGCGACTGCGAATGATGGTGTAGAATTTATCAGCCCGCTCTTTCATTTGTTCAACAGTGGCATTTGGTACAAAGTCGAGAATGTACATGGATGCATCAACATTTGCCATTACTTCTGCGATCTCCAAATCTAAAAGTCCGTTACCACTAAATCCCAGGTTGATTGTTTCACGATTAAGCCAGCGTGACAGGATATTGGTATGTGCCATGCCCGGACGGGAAGCACTGCAACCCTGAAGAATACTGGTACCATAAAACACAAGCGGTTTTTGACGAACGGGTAGGTCTATAGTGGGCTGAGAGATTTCGGAAAGTGAATCTACTCCGATTGAAAGAGAGGTTACTCCGTCGTAAAGAGGGAGATAGAGCATATATTCCCGTTTTTCGGGTTTCATGTTTGAAATGATTGTGGCTGTGCTATTTTTTCCGGTGGGGCGTCCACTGTTAACAAATACCCATTTGCCATTTTGCAGGCAATAGAGATCGAGTCCTTTTATGCCGGCAGGTGACATGTTATTTAGTTCTCTGTTGAGCAGTAAATCCCATTTTGCAGCGATAGTTGTTGAATTTGAGTTGAAGCGTATTGCCAGTCCGGCGCTGTTTTGCCCCAGATCCCATAATGGTTTGCGGGAAATGTTTCTAAGTGAGTCCGGCAAGCGTTCATAGCGGGTTGCTGTATGTTGTGTTGCTTTGCCTAATAAGGGGAAAACGGATGCGTTATGATAAACAATCTGGCTTTTCATTGTTAGTGAAAGCAGTAACAATGCTATAAAAATAACGTGTTTTTTCATTTTTCAGTAAGATAATAATTAAGATTTCCAAAGGTATAAATTAGAATGCAATTTAGTTGCAATTATAGGATCAAAATAATCCTTAATCTTATCCTAATCAAAAAAAATGTAGCGGAAGGACGAGGTTACTTCTCTCTGTTCATTGACAGTGAAGGCAATAGGGTAGGGCTTTATACCGATTAAATTACAAATCCTTAGCAATACATTTCGTAATGCTAAGGATTTCTCTATAATTATTCTCCCCATTTATTATAAATGTCTTGCATGACTAATCCTGCAAGAGTAAATCCAAATATTGCGGTAGTATGTGCCAGTGTTCCGTTTATTCTGGCTTTCTTACTGCACCATTCATGATTAACCAGATTAGCATCACCTGGTCCTTCCTGGGTTTTAGGACAAAGGCAGTTTTCTGTTCCACAGGAAGAATTAGCACCTTTGTTTTCCAAAAGTTCTTCACTGTAAACACACATGAATTTCTTTGTGAGCTTTTCTCCCTTTTTAATTCTGCGACGAAGTGCCGCAGCAAGAGGACAGCCAATAACTTTCCAGAATTCTGCTGTTTTGATTTTCATTGGATCCATTTTCAATGCAGCTCCCATGGAAGAGAAGAATGTTGCGTCTGTTTTTGTGGATTGACGAATCAGATCTACTTTGTTTTCAAGACTATCAATTGCATCTATGATATAATCATAGCTTTCAATGTGGAATGAATCGGATGTCTCGGCGCTATAGATTTGTTGCAAGGCAGTAATCTCAGCAGTGGGATTTATTTCAAGAAGGCGTGATTTAAGAACATCTACTTTAACTTGTCCTACTGTTTTGGTAGTAGCCATCAACTGCCTATTGATATTGGTAACACAAATACGATCTGAATCAACAATCGTTAAATGTTTTATGCCCGATCTGACTAGACTTTCAGCACACCAGCTACCTACACCTCCTACACCAAAAATGATTACCCGCATATTGGCAATTCTGTCCATTATGTCATTGCCTAACAATAGTTCTGTCCGTTTAAAAAGACCTCTTTCTAATCCCATTTTTTGCTTTCAATAATTTGGGCACAAAAATACAATAAATATTCTATAATTTTATATGGTAAGATATAAGGTTGCTTAAAACATAAGTAAGCCCTGAATTAACTAGCAATTCAGGGCTTACTTGATTTTATATTTTTTAGAGGTATATTAGGTCTTTAATCCTAATCCTCTATTACTGCTTTAGTTCAAATTTGTCCTTTAATAGAATGTTGTTGCATGCCGATCCAATCATCACTGTAAATGTTCCTGGCTCTGCCACGTACTCCATCCGTTGATTATATAGTGAAAGATCGTCTCTTGTAAGCACTAGTTCCACCTTTTTTGTCTCACCTTTATTCAGATGAATCCGTTTGAACTTCTTTAATTGAATTTCAGGAGTAACAACAGAACTTACATCATCTTTGAGGTAAAGTTGAACAATTTCATCTCCTTCACGACTACCACTGTTTTTTATCTGGCAGGATACATTGAATGAGTCTTTCCCTATTTGTTCTATATTCATATTTGAATATTCAAAAGTGGTATAACTTAAGCCATAGCCAAAGCTGTAGAGTGGGGCACTGGTTCCTTCAACATATGCGTTCTGGTTTCCAAGCGAATAATATATGGGTAACTGACCCACTGATCTTGGAACAGAAACGGGTAGTCGTCCGGCGGGATTGTAATCGCCGAACAGTACTTCCGCAATAGCTGTTCCACCTTCCTGACCGGGATACCATGCCGTGAGCAGCGCATTTGCTTTCTCGGAAGCGGTATTCATATTCAAAGGGCGTCCTTGTATATAGATTACTACTAACGGCTTTCCTGTTTTTACAATAGCTTGAAGAAGTTTTTCCTGGTCTCCCAATAAATCAAGCGAAGAACGATCATATCCTTCACCCGATTCCATATCGGATAGTATTTCTTTTTTGTTAGATACAGTTGCAGCTCCGGTCTCTTTGTATTCCGTTGAAAAATCACGGGCGCTTGAGCCTCCAAGTACCAGTACAACCACATCTGATTCTGTAGCAGCTTTTACTGCTGCACCAATATCACTTTGAACAGTATCCCGAATTGCACATCCTTTTACGTAATTTACCTTTGTTTGAGATGAAACAATGCTTCTTATACCATCTAATACTGTTTTGATATTGCTTCTTTCTTGCGGTGCAGTATAATCACCCAACTGATTATAGATGTTATCAGCATTTGGGCCGATCACTGCTATCCTTTTTATTGATTTATCTAATGGTAAAAGCTTGTCATTCTTTAAGAGAACGATGCTTTCTTTAGCTACATTTTTGGCTATAGATTTGTGCTTCTCACAACGAACAATCTTAGCTGCTTCTGCAGGAGTTACATACGGATTGTCAAACAATCCTGCTTCAAATTTTAATCTCAGGATGTGGCTTACAGCACTGTCAATATCAGCTATGGATATCAGATTCTCCTGAATAGCCTTCTCGAGGTTCTTTCCATAAGCATTCCCGCCTAAGTCGACATCCACTCCAGCTTGCAGAGACATTACAGCTGCTTCCTTTATATTAGCTGCTACATGATGAGAACCACAAATACCCTCGATACTACCAAGATCAGAGAATACAAAACCGTTGAATCCCCAATCATTTCTCAGAATATTCTTTAGAAGAAAACTATTGGCGGTGCAGGGAATTCCATCGATGGAGTTGTAAGATGTCATTATGGTTTCTGCACCTGCTTTTACTGCCATCTTGAATGGTGGAAGGAAGTCGGAAAACAGTTCGCGGGTACCAATCTGTGCCCGACCGCCGTTATGTCCTCCTAATGGAATGCCGTAACTTGCAAAATGTTTTAATGTGGAGTAGAACTGAACCTTCCCGTTTTGACTTTTTGCTTGTAATCCTCTGACAAAAGCACTTCCCATTGTTCCGGTGAGAACAGGATCTTCTCCGAAGGTTTCTTCCATTCTTGACCAGCGAGGTTCACGAGCTACATCCAGTATAGGACCATATCCGATATTTCCTCCTTGTAATTTGCATTCCAAGGCAATGGTTTTCCCCATTTCTTCCATTAACTCTTCATCCCAGGTGCTTGCCTGACCGATAGAGGTTGGAAATACTGTTGTTCCTATGCCCATATGTCCATGAGCGCACTCCTCAGCAAAAAAAATGGGTATACCGAGTCTGGTCTCCTTCATTGCATATTTTTGCAGTGCATTTATGGCTTCTGCTGCCTGTTTTGGGGTAAGTCCTGTTAACAATGTTTTTTTTGTCCATGGATCTGCCCTCAATGTTGCCCAGAATGAACCAATCGGCCTTTCTTTCATCTGAGCCTTGAAGAGATCTGAAACAGTTACGCCATCCTTTGTTTTAGTGTACATTTCCCAACCGAGCGGGCAACAAAGCTGGCCGATCTTCTCATTCAGGTTCATCAACGAAAGTAGATTACTAATTCTATCTTTTACCAGTGCCTTCGGATTTTTATATAATGGCTGTGCATTAAGCTGAAAAGCTATAAACACTGAACAGCATACAGTTATGAAATGTTTATTCATCTTATTTCTGTAGTTTATAAGAAAAGACCAATGGTTCTTTATTCATTTTTGATTTATTGGATAAGTGTACTTTTATCTTATTTCCTTCCTGTATCCATTTAACTTTTTTCCCTGTTTGCAGCAGAATTATCGAACTGTTTTTCATCGGAATATTATTTTCCCATTCGATGCTCTCCGCCAAATTCTCTTTTTCATTAGGAATATAAAGTGCATAAAGATTTTCACCATCTTTGCTTGCGGTAAACCAAACATTATTGCTCTTATAATTTTTGGTGATACGTGTTCCGTAGATACCCTTGCCGTTCACTTTTAACCATTGTCCTATTTGTCTAAGGATTACTTCCACTTCCGGCTGAATGAGGCCTTTTGGAGTAGGACCTACACCTAACAAAAGACTACCGCCTTTTGCAGTCACTTCAATCAAGTCGGCAATAACTGTATTTGCCGATTTGAATTTAGCATTTGGAGTCCATCCCCAATCCGGACTTAGCGGGATGCAACTTTCCCACGGATAGTCTAACTGTGTTTCCGGAATTGATCGCTCGGGAGTTTGGTAATTCTCATATTTACCATGAATGGTTCTATCAACAATCAACAGATCATGCTGATGAGAACGGGCCATCTTAGCTATTGAGTCCATCTTAATATCCTGTTTGGGTGCTGCTACCCATCCGCCGTCTAACCATAGAATGTCAAATTTTCCATAGCTGCTCATTAACTCTTCTATCTGGTTATAGGTGAATTTCTGGAATGATTTCCAACGATCGGGGTGATTACTTATATTATAATTCACATTTCGGGTGGGAGTTGCATATCTTGGCCACCAATAATATTCACAATGCCAGTCGGGTTTAGAAAAATAGGCTCCAATCATAAAATCTTTCTGTCGGAATGCTTCAAAGACATATTTTGCCACATCGGCCTTTGGATTATTCTTAAAAGCACTGTTCATAACCGAGAAATTTGTCTGCTTTGTATTGAATAGATTGAAACCATCATGATGCTTGGTCGTAAAAATCATGTATTTCATTCCAGCTGCCTTGGCTACATCTGCCCATTGATCTGGGTTAAAATCAGTAGGATTGAATTTCTCTATCAGTTTATAATAACTTTTTTTGTAATCATCATAAGCAATGGTACTGTCTCTTGGAATCCAGTCAAAGTCTTCCGAACAAATAGACCAGGACTCCACAATTCCCGGGATGGAATATAATCCCCAATGAAACAGAATACCAAATTTCATATCCTGCCATTTGTCTAATTTAGCTAAAACCTCCTTTTCTTTAGGCCAATCATACTCTGTTGAACGTTCGTGTACAAAACCTTGTTGTGCTTGCATTTTTATCAGGGGAACTAGTGTTAGCAACCCGATAACAAAGAATCCTATTTTTTTCATAGATAACACCTTTTAATTTCTACTTATCTAGACTTAGACAATAATCGATTATGGTAAGAGCATCAGAGGGGTCTATGAAGTTAAGGTTATGTTCATTAATAAAGTTATTTATATCCTCTTTTTTATTATTGAATAACTTCAGCAAGTCTTTTTTGCTTTTGCAAATAACAATCTCTCCATTAAGTAAAAATTGATATTTGTTTTCATTGGAGAGAGCATGAACGTCTGAACTTTGATTTAAATCCTTCCCTTGTTCCCAATATCTTTTGTTTATGCTTTCAACACTGGATTGAGTAACTTGTCCGTAAACTCCTTTAGATCCTCGTATAACATCCTTAAGCGACCAATCTATGTAGATATTACCATATTTCTTTTTAACACATTCTAAATAAATATCTTTTGCATAAATAAATTTGTGCGATCCGATATACACTGTGTCGATCTTTTCATTATTAGTCAGAATCATCTCATCTTCGCCATGAATAAACATCATAACTTTGTTTGAGGCATCATAATTGAGAGGTGTTTGTATTTTTGTCTTATTATACATCAAAACTGTGCCAGATGTATATTCTTCAAAAAGCATAACTCTTTTTTTTTGAGAAAACATTACTATTGGAATAGTGAAGACTGCTACAAATAGAATAAACTTTTTCATATTTTAAAATATCGATTTTATTATTAAATATGGAAATAACATAAGTGGTTATTATCAAAAAGCACTCTTTTGAATCTTCTATCTATTTGCACCGATTGGAGTGGATAAAAGATCATTTTATCAAAAGCAAATATATGTAATAAAAGTAGTAATACAAATAAACATAAGATATTTATTAATTTAAAGTCAAATAGATTTAGATATAAATTATTGAGAATTGAATTAGATACGTTTAAATGATGAGTATCTTGAAGACATTCAATAATAAGGCTTGCTGTTATAAAGAGAAGTCGATAGAGATTTAAAATCTGAGCTTTATTCAAAGGGGTGGTGGATATGAAAATTTTCCTTTCTAGAAAAGTCAAAATTTATGCATGAAAAAGGGATGATTTAACATTCCCCCAAGAATTCGGACTGATCCAGATTGATATATAAATAGGACGTTGCAAATAAAAAAAGAGAGCTACATTTTATTGTAACTCTCTTTTCAATCTTTAAAGGTGGTGCCACCAGGAATCGAACCGGGGACACAAGGATTTTCAGTCCTTTGCTCTACCAACTGAGCTATGGCACCTTTTTGTGATTGCGGATGCAAAGGTAGCGAAAGATTTTAAATATGCAAAGAATTGATAAGAAAAATGCCGAAAAATAATGAGATTATTATCTTCCGGCATGATGCTTATTTATGTTATTTCCACAGAATGAATTAGTTATCCTTTTTTGCTAAAGAATTCCATCCTTGTGCTTTTAATTCAAATTCTTGTCCATCTCTTGTGATTAATGCACATCCTAAATCTTTTTTTGTGATGTGTCCTATCATTTTTATTCCTTCAATTTCCGAGATCTTTTCATGCTCTGAAATAGGAACGGTGAAAAGAAGCTCGTAATCTTCACCTCCGTTAAGTGCACAAGTAGTAAGATTCATATTGAACTCTTCGGCCATAACTGCTGTTTGATAATCAATAGGAATATGCTCT
Organism: uncultured Bacteroides sp.; assembly: GCF_963676325.1. Taxonomy (NCBI): domain Bacteria; kingdom Pseudomonadati; phylum Bacteroidota; class Bacteroidia; order Bacteroidales; family Bacteroidaceae; genus Bacteroides; species uncultured Bacteroides sp. The sequence continues at coordinate 3,544,361 of NZ_OY781099.1, read as the reverse complement.
TCATAAACTCGGCAGCCTACATTGCTTTGTGTGCAAATATGCATAAGTTCAGAGGAAAGACCATCGGAAATATCCATCATAGATGTAGGGAGAATATTCAGCTCAGCTAATTTAGCGATGACATCTTTACGAGCTTCTGGCTTTAACTGACGTTCAAGCAGGTATTCTTTTCCTGCAAAGTCGGGTTGCATCTCTTTGTCACCTTTTAATACGGATTTTTCTCTTTCTAATAACTGAAGTCCCATATATGCAGCTCCCAGATCACCGCTTACACAGATAATATCAGTCTCTTTAGCTCCATGGCGATATACTACTTTTTCTTTATCTGCTTCTCCAATGCAGGTAATGCTTATGGCAAGTCCAGTTAGTGAGGAAGAGGTGTCTCCGCCTACAATATCAACATTATGCTCTTCACAAGCTATTCTCAACCCTGCATAGAAATCTTCCATATCTTCAATGCTAAACCGTTTTGAGAGAGCTACAGATATAATCATTTGTTTGGGGCTACCATTCATTGCGTAAATATCAGAAATATTGACTATGGCGGCTTTATACCCTAAATGTTTCAATGGAACGTAAGTCAGGTCGAAATGAACACCTTCCATTAATAAATCAGTAGTAACTAAAACTTGTTTGTCAGGGTAGGTCAGTACAGCGGCATCATCACCTACACCATATACAGTGGATTCGTTTTTTATCTCGATATCCTCTGTTAAATGTTTGATAAGACCAAACTCTCCTAATGTTGCAATCTCTGTTCTTTTTCTTTCTTGCATATATCTATTTAAATTATGCGCGGTTAATTAATTCACGCATGATAGTTGTCATCTTTGGTTGTGCGGCATCAGCAGCTTTTTGTACGTCTTCATGAGAAACTTCTACAATTTTGCCTTCAACACCCAGATCGGTGATGATTGAGATACCAAAGCATCTAATTCCGGCATGGTTGGCTACTATTACTTCCGGAACAGTTGACATTCCTACTGCATCAGCTCCTAAGATATGAAATAACTTATATTCTGCAGGAGTTTCAAATGTAGGTCCTTGTGTGCCGATATATACTCCTTGCTGAACCTTAATTCCTTTTTCTTCAGCAATAACTAGCGCTTTATTGATAAGGTCTTTGGAATAAGCTTCACTCATATCGGGAAAGCGGTCTCCATAGAGGTTTTTGCCACGGAGAGGATGCTCTGGGAAATAGTTGATATGATCTGTTATAATCATTAAATCACCAATCTCAAATGACGCATTTGTTCCGCCGCTGGCATTGGATACAAATAATGTTTTGATACCTAATTCTTTCATTACTCTTACAGGGAAAGTAACTTCTTTCATGGAGTAACCTTCGTAGTAGTGAAAACGGCCTTGCATAGCCATAATATCTTTGTTGCCAAGTTTTCCGAAAATTAGTTTTCCGCTATGTCCTTCAACTGTAGATACAGGAAAGTTTGGAATATCCTGATATTTGATTTCGTATTTTTCTGTAATTTCATTTGCCAGATTTCCCAATCCTGTTCCTAATATAATTGCTGTCTCTGGATTAGTATGCATTCTCTCTTTCAGAAAGTTTGCTGTTTCTTTTATTTTTTCTAACATATTCTATTATGTTTTGGTTAAATGCATCTTCTTGGTTTAGCAGGAATTTTACCTCTATAGGAAGTGCGAATATATTCTTTTGTATTGTTTCGTCTAAATTGGTAAACTGAGTAAGGCGCGCTGCATCTTTCTCTGTTGTGATAATTATCTTCTTTTCTCCGGATAGATTATCAAATGTTTCCTTTAGTGTTTTCAGATCGTTTTCAGTAAAGTCATGATGATCAGCAAATGTTAAAGGTGTGATGTGAGAGCTATATCTCTCTAAATCCTGCAACAATTGTTTAGGAGAAGCTATTCCTGTGAGCAATAAAATATTCTCATTCTTTTCAATTTGTGCCAGGCTTCTTTTCCTTATATTGGAACCAGAAAAGATTGGTGTCAGGTTACCATACTTATAAGAAGTGAAATATAATTGCTGATAGGGATATAGATCCAATCGTTTGGTTATTATCCGGAAGTCCATTGGCTTCATTAGTCTAGGACACTTTGTTACAATTACAATGTTTGCCCTATTCTTTCCGCTTAATGGTTCTCGTAATCTTCCTGCTGGAAGAAGAGCATCGTCACAGATTTGTCTGTTGAAATCAACCAGCAAGATACTCATACCTGGATTTACATAACGGTGCTGAAATGCATCATCTAAAAGAATAACGCCCAGTTCTGATTCTTTTTTATTATCGCATAGTGTTTCGATCCCGTGACAACGGTCTTTATCTACAGACACAGCTATTTCAGGAAATTTTTGCTTTATTTGATAGGGCTCATCACCTATCTCATTAGCAGAACTGATTGGTGTAGCTAAAACAAAGCCTTTTGATTTGCGTTTGTATCCGCGACTTAGTACAGCTACCTTAAATTCTTTTTTTAATAATTTTATTAAGTACTCAGTATGTGGAGTCTTTCCTGTACCGCCTACAGTAATGTTTCCTATACAAATGACTGGAATATCGTAGCTCTTTGAACGTAAGATGCCCCAGTCGAACATTTTGTTACGTAGACTCACTCCCAATCCATAAAGGAATGAGAGTGGGTAAAGACTCTTTTGTATCTTAATGAAATTTTCTTCCATCTCATCTTATTTGATATTGATATCAAAAGGAACTCTAGCTTGTACATTGTCTAACTTCTGTACATCTTTTATCATGCCAAATCCTTTATAGAACTCACCAAAATTAGATTCCATTAATCTGGATTCAATGTAGTGAGTTGGTTTCTCTTTAAAAATGCTAGAAAAGAAATCTTTCTTTTCAGGATATGAGAGCACGGAGTACTCTTTTAATTTAGCTTTCTTGGCAGCTATTTCGATTGCTTTGTTAATGCCTCCCAGTTCGTCTACCAATCCTATTTTTTTAGCTTTTTCTCCAGTCCATACTCGCCCTTCTGCTATTTTAGCAATTTTGGCTTTGCTCATCTTTCTTCCTTCTGCACATCTGGATAGGAATGTATCATATCCATTATTGATGGTCATTTGAATCAAAGCTTGTTCATCTGTGTTCAATCCACGACCCAGCGCACCAAGGTCTGAAAATTTATTAGTTTTTACTACATCAAAACTAAGTCCTACTTTATCTGTCAGGCCTTTCATGTTAGGAAACATTCCAAAAATTCCGATAGAACCAGTTAATGTTGTTGGCTCTGCAACAATACAATCAGCAACGCAAGAAATGTAGTAACCGCCTGATGCAGCATAGTCTCCCATAGAAACAACAACTGTTTTTTCTTTTTTCAGTGCTTTTACTTCATTCCAGATTTGCTCCGAACCAAATGCGCTTCCTCCTGGAGAGTTGACGCGTAATACAACCGCTTTAATATCTTTGTTTTCACGTAATTCGCGTAGGTCTTTGATCACTTTTTCAGAAACAATGCCATCTTCTGATGATTCATCTATGGATCCGAATGCATAATAAACGGCAATTGCGTTACCGCTTTTATCTTTAGGAACATTTCGTTTTACATTAACCATGTCTTCCAGATTCAAAACAGCCAAATCATTGTCCTTGTCAGTCTTGGCTAATTTCTTCAGGTAATCTCTGACTCCACTTTTATAGATTAGAGTATCGGCCAAACCACATTTTACTGATTGTTCTGATGGATAAAACATGATCATTTTATCTGCATAGGCATTCAGCGAATCTTTGGATAATTTACGGGAGGTGGAGACATCTGTCAATATCTGATTCCAGATAGAGCCAATGTATTCAGAAACTTGTTCTCTATTGGCCGGACTCATTTCTGTTGCAATGAAAGGTTCTACTGCCGATTTATAGGTTCCAACTCTGAAAATTTGCATTTCAACGCCAATTTTCTTTAGTAAGTCTTTATAGAACATAGGTTCAGCTGCTAAACCTTTCCATTCAATAATACCTTTAGGGTTAAGAAGCACTTTATCTGCTACACTTGATAAATAGTATAATTTCTGAGTGTAGTTATCGCTGTAGGCAACAATAAATTTACCACTTTTCTTAAAGTCTACCAGTGCATCTCTTATTTCTTGCAAAGATGCATAAGATGCTCCTAGTGTTTTTGCCTGTATATAAATACCTTTAATGTTTTCATTCTCCTTAGCTTTTTTTATTGAGGAGAGAATATCATCTAATCCATAGGTGGAAAAATCTTCTCCAATGAACTTTTTGAACGGATTATCTTCTGTTCGCTCTTCCAACGTTCCATTAAGATCGAGAAACATTACAGAATTTGGTTTAACTTTTACTTCTGTTTCAGACGAAGCTATTGTTCCAAATAATATGATAGCACCGATAAAAAATATAACAATGCTTGACAGTATAATCCCAACTACGGTGGCAAGCGTAAATTTTAGGAAATCTTTCATTATTGTACGAGTTAAAATATAATTTTTAAAAAATATTTAGAAAGCAAAGATAGATTATTGATTTGATAAGTACAAGTATTAAGCTCTTTTTATCAAATCTCTTCTGCTGTTTAAGGTGTGTCGAACCTCTTTAACTAATATCATTCTGTATTATTCATAAAACTTTTGTGTTTTAAATTTAGATTAGAAATCTATATGATCTTATTTATTTCATTAGTCTCACATTTATACTAATTATCACAAGATCTGTCTTTATTTGTAGATATATAAATTAGATGTTTTGTGTAGTTGCACTTCTGACAACTCTGTATGGAAGAGTAATACAGCTCTTGATTTACAATTCCAGCATTTTGTGTGCAACTGAATTTATTGTTATCTCTTTCATAATTAGAACTTATTAATTGGACTGCAAAGGAATAATTATGTAATTAGCATGCATCGTAAGCGTCTCAACGGTACCATATTGATGTTAATTACTCCGATATTTACCTTTGTCTTCTCAAAAAGAAGAACATGAAACCATCTGAGTTGTATCCTAATCTGGAGACGCTTAACATACATCATAATGTTTGTTCCTGCGAAATCATTAAACACGAATAAATATTTTTTTTTCTGCAGGTTATCTGCCTATCTGCTACCAAACCACAATAACAATCTGAAAACTAATACTATAACCTAGTGGAAGATAAACTTTCTATACAATTCATCTGCTACTAAAATCAGTTATCTGCCACTAACCAACTCTTCCAATTGCGCTGTAATTCAGGAAACAATAGCTTGTTCAGCTTTCTTACCTATGGCATTCTATTTAATGAGCTACCCGATTCTCCCATTTTAGCTAAGTAAGCCTTCAGATGGAAACTCATGGGTTCTCAACTGAGAGCCCATGGGACTTCATTCGAGAACCCATGAGCCTTCAACTGAGAACTCACTTATGTTTCTTTGCAAAATTGGTTAATCTATCAGTGAAAAGTGCTAAACACGCCCATCACCATAAACTACATTCACCTTGGCCGTATCCTCAAAAGCAGAACATTCCTCACCCAAGTATTAGCGGCAATACTTACTATAATGCTGTAGAGCGTTCAATTCAGTAGCAGATGGCCTTGGTTAGTGGGAGATAAACACGATTTAGTAGCAGATAAAAAGTTTAATATTTTTATCTGCTACTAGCTGAAAGCCCTTATTGAAGAGCTTTTCGTGCATTTTAGTGGAAGATGGTGGAGATAAATTTGTTTTTTTTGGTTATATATCAAAAGCTATTGCCAATATTAACCATCTCTTTCTAGTTTACGCCCATTCCAGGTTTTGTTGCATCCCAGCCCCTTTCACGCGCGCGCGTATATTTATAATGTATACCATTTTAGTTCTATGATTCTGTCTTTTAAAAATATGCTTTAAAACATGTTTAGTAATCAGCGTGTTACAAATTTATTTCATTTTTATTCAATAAAATAGTCACATATATTTGGTTTGTATGGCTCATTCCTGTACTTTTGCATCGCTTTGTAAGAGAAACAAAGCATTAGCATTGACATAATGACAGCAGGTTCGCAAGAATAAAAAAATAAAAAAAACTTCGAAAATATTTGGAGTATATAACTTAAAGTTCTTATCTTTGCATCCGCTTTCGCTTCGAGAGAAGCTCATTATGAAAGCTAAATTCGTTCTTTGAATAAGATTTAGATATAAACAATACAAGTAGTACAAGAGCTCTTGTTGGCGTGCTTTGGCATACTGACAGAGTAATAAATTTCGAACCGTCAACAACTACTTAAGCGATTAAGTAATTGAAGAAACAAGAAAATAAGAACGGAATCCTGAACAGAATTAAATAAAACTTTTACAATGAAGAGTTTGATCCTGGCTCAGGATGAACGCTAGCTACAGGCTTAACACATGCAAGTCGAGGGGTAGCAGGGTAGCAATACCGCTGACGACCGGCGCACGGGTGAGTAACACGTATCCAACCTTCCCATAACTCGGGGATAGCCTTTCGAAAGAAAGATTAATACCCGATAGTACTTATATAAGGCATCTTAAATAAGTTAAAGATTTATTGGTTATGGATGGGGATGCGTTCCATTAGATAGTTGGTGAGGTAACGGCTCACCAAGTCTTCGATGGATAGGGGTTCTGAGAGGAAGGTCCCCCACATTGGTACTGAGACACGGACCAAACTCCTACGGGAGGCAGCAGTGAGGAATATTGGTCAATGGGCGAGAGCCTGAACCAGCCAAGTAGCGTGAAGGATGAAGGTCCTATGGATTGTAAACTTCTTTTATAGTAGAATAAAGTGAACCACGTGTGGTTTTTTGTATGTATACTATGAATAAGGATCGGCTAACTCCGTGCCAGCAGCCGCGGTAATACGGAGGATCCGAGCGTTATCCGGATTTATTGGGTTTAAAGGGTGCGTAGGCGGAATAATAAGTCAGTTGTGAAAGTTTGCGGCTCAACCGTAAAATTGCAGTTGATACTGTTATTCTTGAGTGTACATAAGGTAGGCGGAATTCGTGGTGTAGCGGTGAAATGCTTAGATATCACGAAGAACTCCAATTGCGAAGGCAGCTTACCGGGGTACAACTGACGCTGAGGCACGAAAGTGTGGGTATCAAACAGGATTAGATACCCTGGTAGTCCACACAGTAAACGATGAATACTCGCTGTTTGCGATATACAGTAAGCGGCCAAGCGAAAGCATTAAGTATTCCACCTGGGGAGTACGCCGGCAACGGTGAAACTCAAAGGAATTGACGGGGGCCCGCACAAGCGGAGGAACATGTGGTTTAATTCGATGATACGCGAGGAACCTTACCCGGGCTTAAATTGCAAATGAATATGTAGGAAACTATATAGCCAGCAATGGCATTTGTGAAGGTGCTGCATGGTTGTCGTCAGCTCGTGCCGTGAGGTGTCGGCTTAAGTGCCATAACGAGCGCAACCCTTATTGATAGTTACTAACAGGTTAAGCTGAGGACTCTATCAAGACTGCCGTCGTAAGATGTGAGGAAGGTGGGGATGACGTCAAATCAGCACGGCCCTTACGTCCGGGGCTACACACGTGTTACAATGGGGGGTACAGAAGGTCGCTACCTAGCAATAGGATGCTAATCCCAAAAGCCTCTCACAGTTCGGATTGGAGTCTGCAACTCGACTCCATGAAGCTGGATTCGCTAGTAATCGCGCATCAGCCACGGCGCGGTGAATACGTTCCCGGGCCTTGTACACACCGCCCGTCAAGCCATGGGAGCCGGGGGTACCTGAAGTACGTAACCGTAAGGAGCGTCCTAGGGTAAAACTGGTGACTGGGGCTAAGTCGTAACAAGGTAGCCGTACCGGAAGGTGCGGCTGGAACACCTCCTTTCTGGAGTGATTTCGTTCTTAGGTTCGGATTTTACTTTGTGCTACTGTTTATTGTTTATTCAAAATATAAAAAAAAAGAGATTAGAAAGAAGCCGAGCCGAAAGGTAAGAGGTTTTGAACGACAGTCCTATAGCTCAGTTGGTTAGAGCGCTACACTGATAATGTAGAGGTCGGCAGTTCAACTCTGCCTGGGACTACGAAAAAAAAAGGAGCATAAGGGATAACCAATTCCAAGAAAAACGCTTCATAATAATTTCGGGGGATTAGCTCAGCTGGCTAGAGCACCTGCCTTGCACGCAGGGGGTCAACGGTTCGAATCCGTTATTCTCCACGAAAATTAAGAAGAAATTCTTAAGAAACGATCTTTGACATAATGTACAAAAGCAAATAAAGAAGTAAATTTCAGTGATGAAAGAAAGCTTTAAAATATATATCGAACCATATTGCAATTTAAAACGTGTAAACGAATACGATTGTATTTTATGGAAGAAAGTAAGCAAGGGCGCATGGCGGATGCCTTGGCTCTCGGAGGCGATGAAGGACGTGATAAGCTGCGATAAGCTTCGGGTAGGTGCAAATAGCCTTTAATCCGAAGATTTCCGAATGGGACAACCCAATATCTTGAAGAGATATTATCCATTTTATATGGAGGCGAACGCAGGGAACTGAAACATCTTAGTACCTGTAGGAGAAGAAAATAATTGAATGATTCCGTAAGTAGTGGCGAGCGAACACGGATTAGCCCAAACCATAGATGTTACGGCATTTATGGGGTTGTAGGACCACGATATCGGACTTATATTGGAGAATGGAAGACTCTGGAAAGTGTCACCATAGAGCATGATAGTTGCGTACATGAATCCAATATATACTGTAGTGGTATCCTGAGTAGTGCGGAGCACGAGAAATTCTGCATGAATCTGCCGGGACCATCCGGTAAGGCTAAATACTCCCGAGAGACCGATAGTGAACCAGTACTGTGAAGGAAAGGTGAAAAGAACTTCGAATAGAAGAGTGAAATAGTCCCTGAAACCATGCGCTTACAAGCGGTCGGAGCAGCTTCGTGCTGTGACGGCGTGCCTTTTGCATAATGAACCTACGAGTTACTGTCACTGGCAAGGTTAAGAAACTAAGTTTCGCAGCCGAAGCGAAAGCGAGTCTGAATAGGGCGAATTAGTCAGTGGTAGTAGACGCGAAACCAAGTGATCTACCCATGGTCAGGTTGAAGGTTAGGTAACACTAACTGGAGGACCGAACCGATAAGCGTTGAAAAGCTTCCGGATGAACTGTGGGTGGGGGTGAAAGGCTAATCAAACTTGGAGATAGCTCGTACTCCCCGAAATGCATTTAGGTGCAGCCTTGATAATTACTAATGTGAGGTAGAGCGACTGATAAGATGCGAGGGCTTCACCGCCTATCAAGTCTTGATAAACTCCGAATGCGCATTAGTTTAATATCAGGAGTGAGGGCATGGGTGCTAAGGTCCGTGCCCGAGAGGAGAAGAATCCAGACCATCAGCTAAGGTCCCGAAATAATTGCTAAGTTGAACTAACGAAGTCAGATTGCTAAGACAGCTAGGATGTTGGCTTGGAAGCAGCCATTCATTTAAAGAGTGCGTAACAGCTCACTAGTCGAGGAGTTTGGCGTGGATAATAATCGGGCATAAGCAATTTACCGAAGCTATGGAACTAGTAATAGTTGGTAGGGGAGCATTCCACTCTGCGTTGAATGTGAAGCGTGAGCTTTGCTGGAGCGTGTGGAAAAGCAAATGTAGGTATAAGTAACGATAAAGGGGGTGAGAAACCCCCTCGCCGAAAGACTAAGGTTTCCTGATCAACGCTAATCGGATCAGGGTTAGTCGGGTCCTAAGGCTCAGCCGAACGGCGAGGCCGATGGCAGAAAGGGTTAATATTCCCTTACTACCTTAAAGAGTGACGTGGAGACGGAGCAGTGAAAGTGTCGCCAGCTGACGGAATAGCTGGTTGAAGGGTGTAGATATTAGATTTCCAGGCAAATCCGGAAGACTAGTCGAACCTGATAGTACCGAGAGCCCTTGTGGTTATTGGATAGTACATGTAAGCATACTCCCAAGAAAATCCGCTAAACTTAATCTTTAAGGTACCCGTACCGTAAACGGACACACGTGGTCGGGTAGAATATACTAAGGCGCTTGAGTGAATCACGGTTAAGGAACTAGGCAAATTGACCCTGTAACTTCGGGAGAAAGGGTCCCTCAGTAATGAGGGCGCAGAGAATAGGTCCAGGCAACTGTTTAACAAAAACACAGGGCTATGCAAAATTGAAAGATCAAGTATATAGCCTGACACCTGCCCGGTGCTGGAAGGTTAAGAGGAGATGTCATCGCAAGAGAAGCATTGAATTGAAGCCCCAGTAAACGGCGGCCGTAACTATAACGGTCCTAAGGTAGCGAAATTCCTTGTCGGGTAAGTTCCGACCTGCACGAATGGTGTAATGATCTGGACACTGTCTCAACCGTGAGCTCAGTGAAATTGTAGTATCGGTGAAGATGCCGATTACCCGCGATGGGACGAAAAGACCCCGTGAACCTTTACTATAGCTTAACATTGAATTTGGGTAATTGATGTGTAGGATAGGCCGGAGGCATTGAAGCAGGCACGCTAGTGTTTGTGGAGCCGCTGTTGAAATACGGCCCTTTAATTATTTGAGTTCTAACTCGCAATGCGAGGACACTGTTTGGTGGGTAGTTTGACTGGGGTGGTCGCCTCCAAAAGTGTAACGGAGGCTTCTAAAGGTACCCTCAGGACGATTGGTAACCGTCCGCAGAGTGTAATGGCATAAGGGTGCTTGACTGGGAGACCGACAAGTCGATCAGGTAGGAAACTAGAGCATAGTGATCCGGTGTTTCCGTATGGAAGGGACATCGCTCAAAGGATAAAAGGTACTCCGGGGATAACAGGCTGATCGCTCCCAAGAGCTCATATCGACGGAGCGGTTTGGCACCTCGATGTCGGCTCGTCACATCCTGGGGCTGGAGAAGGTCCCAAGGGTTGGGCTGTTCGCCCATTAAAGTGGCACGCGAGCTGGGTTCAGAACGTCGTGAGACAGTTCGGTCTCTATCTATCGTGGGCGTATGAAATTTGCGTGGCTCTGACACTAGTACGAGAGGACCGTGTTGGACTGACCGCTGGTTTACCGGTTGTGCCGCCAGGTGCATTGCCGGGTATCTAAGTCGGGATTGGATAAGTGCTGAAAGCATCTAAGTACGAAGCCAGCCACAAGATTAGATTTCTTAGGGTCGTTGAAGACGACAACGTTGATAGGCTGCAGGTGTAAAGACAGTAATGTCAAAGCCGAGCAGTACTAATTGCCCGTACACTTTCTTCCATGTTTATATGGTTGGCTATATGGATTTAGTTCCAAAGATCAAGGATATTTATTCTTTATTGCTTTTGCATTGTGTTTATCTTAATAAGTAATATCTTAAGAACCTAATAAATTAAGGACTTAAGAGATTAAGAAATAAAAATATTAAGGTAGCTATAGCATCAGGGTTCCACCTCTTCCCATTCCGAACAGAGAAGTTAAGCCTGATCACGCCGATGGTACTGCGTAACAGTGGGAGAGTAGGTAGCTGCCGTTTTATCAGGAGTCCTGATCATTTTTAATGATCGGGACTCTTTTTTTTAGGTTATAGCAGGTACTTAATTTTATACTGGAAGATGATTCCCTTCCTTTTTAATCATGCCGTTAGCACTCAAAGTGTAGCTGATCATTACCAATTGATGGAAAACTTCTTCAGGGACAATACAAAGATCATTTGAGTGACTTCCACTGCTGGGATCAGAAATCTCATGCACAGGAGTATATCCTTTTCCCTAAAAATATATCCTATAGCACTTAGTTATGGCATATTTTGTCAACTGTCGCTTAAAATTAAAATTATGTGGGTGTACTTATTGCAATGTACAATACGACTTTGTGGAAAGAAAATTTGATTTATATATATATATGATTATATTTGCAGAATAGTTTTTGAAAAATATTAATATTTAAAACAAATTTGATTATGAAGACAAAATTATTTATTGCAGCTTTTGCTCTTGCTCTTACTTGTACAGTTACTTCTTGTGGAAATAAAAAAGCTGAAACAGCTGCTCCTGCTGCTGATTCTGTAAAGGTTGATTCTGTTAAAACAGCTGCTACTGATTCTGTAAAGACTGACTCTGTAAAATCTACAAGTGTAGATAAAACTGCTAAACCTGCAGAAAAGAAATAAGAAAAAAGTTCTTGTTAGTCGTTATGAAATTAAGAGAGTTTTAAAGTCAAATTTAAAATTCTCTTTTTTAATTTCTATAATTATTTTTTTTAGACTGTATGATTTAATATTCGGGATTATCCAAAGGGCTCACCCGATATTTAGTGGGGGGAATAAGATAAAATGTTATCTTTGTCGCATGGAAAACGACGTTTTATTATCATTAGTAAGTTTGATGCTTCCCGAAAACATCTTATCAAGGTTTAGTATCGTAAATGTAGAAAAGAGTTCAGATGCAATACTTATTTATTTGGACGAGAAAATAGATGCTAAATATGCTTCGAATGATCTCTTTGAATCCAAAGGCTTCCTGAATCCTGTCACCATCAGAGATTTTCCTCTTCGTGACAAAGCTGTTGATTTGGTGGTTCGTCGCCGCCGTTGGATTAATCGACAAACAAATGAAAGTTTTACAGCTCCTTATGATGAGTTTAAAGCCGAAGGTGTCCGCTACTCGAAAGAGTTTGCGGCTTTTTTAAAAGAGGTGTATGGAGACCAGACCTACGACCTCCCGTTCGCTTGATGCTTATTATCATATAAACGGTGATACGTTTGAAAAACAGTATAAAGAAATCCTAAGTGGCTATCGTCGATGGAATGAATATTCTCATGCGGATGAGTGGCTTATATTCCCAGAGAATGTTGGTAAACGACTTTGCATTGATGAGACATCCATAAGTGACGGCGAGCTTTATACCATAGTCTCCAACCCAGAAGCACGTGGAAGAAAAGGGTCGCTGGTAGCTTTGGTTAAAGGTGTTTCCTCAAATGATGTAATTGATACTTTAAAACTCATACCTGAGGATAAACGATCTGTCGTAGAAGAAGTTACAATGGACTTATCCAATAGCATGAATCTTATAATCCGAAGATGTTTCCCAAAAGCCAAGCGTACAATTGATCGTTTCCATGTTCAAAAGTTGGCATGTGATGCATTGCAGGAAATGAGAATAGCACACCGTTGGGATGCCATTCAAGCCGATACGGATGCAAAAGAAGAAGCTAAGGAAAAAGGAGAAGATTATCAACCTACCACATTTGCAAACGGTGATACGCAAAAACAATTGTTGGCAAGGAGTCGATACTTACTGTTCAAATCCATGGACAAATGGACGGAAAGCCAAAAAGAAAGAGCGGCAATATTGTTTGATATCTACCCCGATATAAAAGAAGCTTATTCTCTAACGCACTCACTGAGAATGATATTCAACAGGAACACGCTAAAGGATGCAGCCAGGATGTCACTTGCACGTTGGTATGACAAAGTCGACAACTCCGGCTTTAAAAGTTTTAATGTCATAGCAGGAACATTGTACGAACATTACGACGAGGTATTGAACTTCTTTACAAACAGGGCTACCAATGCGTTTGCTGAATCTTTTAATGCAAAGATCAAACAATTTAGGGCACAGCTTAGAGGAGTGATTGATATAAAGTTTTTCTTCTTTAGATTAACTAAACTTTATGCGTAGCCCCACTAAATATCGGGTGAGCCATCCAAAGCTTTGTGTAAATTGAAATGGCAGGATTCAAATATGCTTAGACACTGTCCTATTTAAAACAGACTTGTACCAAGAGTGGTCTTGACGATATATATCAGTTTTTTGATCCTTAATGAGTAAACAGTCTATATCTTGTGGGATAACGTTGAAATGAAAAAAAATCCCAACTCAATTTGTTACAATTACATCTCTTATAATATTTATATTAATGAAATGGCTCTACTCCTAGGATAGACTCTTTTACTATAATTAATAAAAGCAAATAGTACGATTTATTATTTCTTATCATGCAGTATATTCTTATTTTCTGCATTTAAATAATGAATCTGAATAACTTTAAATATTAATTATATGATAAAGCGAATCTTTCTTTTTAATTTTCTATTGTGGACAGTTTTAATAACTGCTTTTCCGCAAAACGCTTCAGAAGCTTGCTTTGAAAAAGGATATGTGTGCCTTAAAAATGGAACAGTATTCAAAGGGAAATATATCTATTCTTCTACCTTGGATAAGGTACGAGTTATAACCGGTAAGGCGTCGAGAGTATTTGATGTATCAGAAGTGGAGATGATTTCCCGATCAAAACCTGATGGTAAGCTAATAACTGATGACAATGATTCCGGTTTACCTCTTTCCTCCAAAAAGTTTTTCAATTTAACTGAAATTGGTGTACTTGTGGGAAATCCCGATAACAAGAAAGATGCACCTTTTATTTTTCATTCTTCTTTAAACTATAACTTTGATAAGAAGCTTTCTGCTGGTTTGGGTTTGGGTGTAGAATTCCTGAATGAAACTTATATGCCTGTTACATTGAATGTGATGTATAGACTAAAAAACAGTAAAATATCACCTTTTGTTATGCTTCAGGGTGGATATGAAATTCCTATAGATGGTTCACGTATTACATACAACAACGTAATTCCTCAGGATTTTCTTTGGAATAGTTATTGGACAGGTAATAGCCCGGAAAAGCTGGATGCAAAGGGTGGTTTCTTGTTTAATCCTTCCATTGGCCTTCTGTTACATCTTAATTCCAACGTTGGATTGAATATGTCTGTTGGATATCGTTATAATAGGTTGAATTACTCAGCTGATAAGGATTATAAACTCGATGTAGACTATAACCGCTTGATGTTTAAATTAGGAATTACTATCTATTAAATTTATTGCTATGAAAAATAAATATATCTATCTACTGCTGTTGCCTATACTTACATTTATATCATGTATGGACAAATACACGGAGACATTAACAGTCAATTCTCCTGTTTATATGAGCTATCAAGAGTTGCGTAGTGCTGTAAAATCTGTTCCGGCCCGCGATCTTGAAAATCCGGGCAAGATTTACTTTAAAGATAACTATCTATTGGTTGTAGAGAAATTAAAGGGAATTCATGTTTTTGATCTTTCTACTCCATCTAATCCAAAGAATGTAGCTTTTATTGAAGTTCCTGGATGCGTTGACTTAGCCATTAAAAATAATATTCTGTATGCAGATAGTTATGTGGATCTTGTTGCAATTGACGTGTCTGACATAACAAAGATAAAAGAGGTAAATAGGGTAAAGGATGTGCTAACCTATGCAGTACCACAAATAGATCCTAATTACAAGGTAGAAACAGTAGATAAAGAAAAAGGAGTTGTTGTTAGTTGGGAGCTGGTTAGAGTTACACGTGAAATTGAATATCAAAATAGTCCGGTTTATCCTATGTGGGATGATTATTATACGAATAGTAATTATTCTAATTTAGAGACAGGCGGCGGAGGCATATCTGGTAGCTCTTTCGGGAAAGGTGGTTCTATGGCTCGTTTCGGATTGTATGATAAGAATCTTTATGTTGTAGATAGTTATATACTTACCATGTTTGATGTCAGTAATCCATCTTCGCCTTTGAATATTGGCAAACAGTATGTGGGCTGGAATGTGGAAACAATGTTTATTTATGATAATCACATGTTTTTCGGAACTACAAACGGATTGGTTATCCATAGCCTTGCAGTGCCTACTGTACCAGCTTACATTAGTACCTTTACCCATGCCACCAGTTGTGATCCGGTTGTTGTTCAGGATGGGTATGCATACATAACCCTCCGCGGCGGACAAACTTGTCATGGCGATATTAATAGATTGGATGTGGTAAAACTATCTGCTGATTATAAAAACAATCAGTTGATTGCTTCATACAATATGACTAAACCATACGGATTAGGTATTGAGGGGAATACATTATTTGTTTGTGATGGAGATGCTGGGTTGAAGGTATATAATGCATCCGATAAGACAAAAATTGCAGATAATCTGATTGCTGCTTTTCCTGGAATAAAGACTTATGATGTAATTCCGGTCAACGGTTATCTGTTCATGATTGGTGATGATGGTTTCTATTTATATGATTACTCAAACATAAATGATATTAAGCAGATCAGCAAAATTCCTGTAACATTATTCTATGCCGACTGATTATATTCTGAATGAACGAATTCGTATATATGATACTTGAAAAGCTTCCCATGCTTATAAACAGTTTTTTTATTAAGCATAGGGAGCTTGTTTTTTTAATTAGATATTATTTCTTCTACTAACATAAAAACAGTTGTTACAGACTCTGCTTTACCCGGAGGAATAGTTGATTTTTCATTATAAATCCTTTTAGCCCTTTCTATAGCCAGTTCTTGTCTGCTCTTTTTGGTGGCAGGATCTTTTGCCTGTAATATTTCAAAGAAATGCTCATTCACGATTTTAGATCCTTTACCGGCATATTTCCCACCAAATCTTCTTATATGTCCGTTAATTACTTCATTGTATTCATTCCGATGTAGAGGACCACCGTGATGATTTACGAAATGAAGAATCAGCCAATACTCAAAGGCCTGATTGGAGTAGGCGCAAAAGAACTTATGCTCTGTTGCCAATTGTATGGCTTTGCTGAACATTTGATTTGTAAAATCATCCTTATCAAACACACACCACACTTCATCCGGCTTCTCTTCGTCAGATTTCATAGAATACAGCTCAATGGCTTTATTAACAAGAGACACGGTGTTATAACCAAGTCCCACAGTTTCTATTGCCACATTGGGTAGCCTGAACTGATTGAAGTAGGAAGTCTCCGTGTTTTTCCCTTCGCAGACAATCAGGAATCTTTTTAATGTAGATCGTGTGGGCGCTTTCCTTGTTAAATCAGGAGTTTCACCTCTTCTTCTCTGTCTGTTTTGTGGAATGTGTTCCTGAGTATCATCGAGTGTAATATGTTTCACTCCATTTTTAATCTCCATTCTCATCGTTCTCTTCCTTTATTTTAGTCGTGAATGCTTCCGGCATGTTTTTCAGATAAGGCACAGCCCCAAATCTACCCTCCAGATATTTCTTTTGAATATTGGTTCCGGGTCTTAACATAAAGTCGGCAGCTGATGTGAGACTTGCTTCTCCGTATCTGTTCTTGGAAACGAAGTAGATTTGATCTTTTCTGAATAGGTCGCCCGATAACAGGTTTGTGTTTTGCGTATTGAATATCAACTGTGCATTGTGAGGATTAGTCTCCGATGAATGGAACAGTTTGAGCAACGCAACGATAAGATCGTGATGCAGCCCGGAGTCTAGTTCGTCAATCATCAGTATTTTCCCTCGTTCCAGGGTGTCGAGAATGGGAGCTGTCAGGGATAAAAAATGAATGGTGCCGTTAGATTCTTCTTCAAGCATGAATGGCGTTTCATCTACACGCAGTTTATTTTCATCGTAAACGGTATGCAGAGTCTGAATTTCGTTCTTATTAATTGGATGACGCACGAAATCATTGATACTGAAATCGGCATCTTTCATGAGGCGAACTATCTTTTGCTTCATTGGAGTAGTTAGCTTATCCAACGTGTAACTTTGAACAGTGTCGCCATCGGCTGATAACATATTTACGTGGTGGAACCATTTTACGATTTTCTGCGATAGCTGATCGTTGAACTGTGCCAATACGGTAAGCAACAAACTATCTTCACGAATCATATCTTCTTCTACCAGACTCTTTATGCGTTTTAGCTCTGAGGGATCGTAATCAATAACTTTTCCTTCGCGGTAAAAAAGCTCTTTTTCCTGATCCACTTTCATGTAAAGCCATTCGGCAAGAATATTTTTTTTGGTAAGTTCAAATCCATACCTGTACTGTGTTTCATTGAGTATGAATACTGCTTCAAAGAAGCTGGGACTTTCTTTTGATTCGGTATTTAGCCGGAAAGTGTCAATGCTAAATCCTCTGTCGACAGCGTTATTGGTAGATCGTTCAACCATTAATCGCATAAACTGAAAAGCATTCAGCAGTTTCGTTTTGCCACTGGCATTAGGACCATATATTACGACCGATTTAAGCAGATTATGTTTATCTGTTTTGATAACATTATCCTGATTTTCTTTTATCAGATGAGACGCCACTAAACTTAATTTGGTCTCGTCTTTAAAACATTTGAAGTTTTCGAAAAGGAATTGAACTAACATATTCTTGAGTATTAGTTCCACAAATATAATAATTAAGTGAGTATGTAGCGGAGTTTTTACATTGTTTTTTACTTTTCTTCCTTAATATTTATTGGGCAATGGCCGGCAGTTTATTGAGCAATAAACTGCGAGCCATTGCCCAATAATTTTAATCCATTCAGGAATAAATTCCTGCGTATATGTTTATCAGAATCTGTCAACCGAAGCAAAAGTTCGTTTAATGGCTTTGGTGTATTTTACCTTTGGATATCCCATAAGAACGAACAGCCCTTCGCGACTTTTTTCACGTATTCCATATTTCTCTCTGAACCTTTTGGCAGCCTTTCCATTTTGAATGAAAGGATGAACAGCTCCTGCCATACATGTTCCCAGGCCCAGAGATTCTGCAGCAATCATGGCATACGTGGCAGCAATTACCGGATCGGCTGGATCGCTGTACGGAGAGCCGTAGAAGTACATTGCTACAGGAGCATCATAATTCACAATGTTTGTACCTTTTTTCATGTAGCCGATGTAAGCGTTTACGCAAGGACGTACAAATCCTTTAAACAAATCATTGTTTGCTTTGCCCCAGAATGGTCGCATCAAAGCCAGGAACCACTTGGAGACAAACCATTTCATGCCCTCTAGATAACCACAGAAATCTTTTGCAAAGTCGGCAACTTTCTCCTGAGTATCGAATACCAGCAGATGAACGTCCGATGGTGGCAAGCCCATTGGTGCTGTTTGCGCAGCTTCAATAATCTTATCAATCACTTCTTTCTCTACAGGAGTATCCTTAAACTCGCGGATACTTCTTCGGCGGTACAATAAATTGAGGAGTGACGGGTGTGAAGCCGATTCTTCTTCAGATGGCATCTCTATTAAGTCGGCTTCGGAAGTACATCGTCCTTCAATAGTAATTGCCCCTTGCGGACAAATCATCATGCAATGCCCGCATGCCAGACAACCAAAAAGGGGATTAGCAGATTGCTTTGCTTTATTGTTTTCCAGCGTGAGACTATAGTCTTTACAAACAGAAACACACAATCCGCAGCCATTGCATAAGTCAGAGTTTATCTGTATCCGGCCGCATTCATTGGTTCTAGAAGTTGGTACAGTCATAAATTAAGGTCTTATTTTGTTTAGATTATTAATTGTTTACAGATGCAAATCTAATCAATTGTATTTGATATATAATTGTTTGAAAATCAATTTTATAAAATAATTTTTATTTGAATTTGAAAGACAATTGCTTATATCTTTTTGGAGGTAATTCTTCCCAGGGATTTGAAACACTAAGACCTATTAGCCGGATAGGGTGATTGGTTATATCTACTTCTTTTAGTAATTCTTTGGCAAGCGGAAGAATTTCCTTAAGCGTGGTTAATGAATGATCTTTGCTTATGCTACGGGTTTTCTGCGTGAAGTCATTGAATTTTATTTTCAGGGTCAGCGTGTAGCCCTTGAATCCCGATTTTTCCAATCGGCGAATCAACTCTTTGGCAACGTGATATAATTCGATAATAATGGAGCTCTGAATGGTAAGGTCTTGATCGAAGGTAGTTTCACAGCCCACGGATTTCCTTTCTCTTTCCGACTCCACCGGACGAAGATCAATGCCGCGTGCAAAATTATAATAAAGCATTCCCGCCTTTCCAAACTCATGAGTCAGAAACGATGCACTGCTTGCACGCAGTTGGGTGCCGTTATAAATGGCAAGGCTATGCATTTTTTTAGCTGTAACCTTCCCAATCCCCCAGAAAGATTCAATGGGGAGTTTGTCGATAAACTCTTGTGCCTGACTGGGATGAATGGTGCAAATGCCATCCGGCTTGCGATAGTCCGATGCAATCTTTGCCAGAAATTTGTTATAAGAAACGCCTGCCGAGGCAACTAAATCCAACTCTTCACGTATGCGTAGCTTTATTTCCTTAGCAATATCTACGGCAAGCTCAATTCCCTTCTTGTTTTCTGTAACATCCAGAAATGCTTCATCCAGTGAGATTGGTTCAATCAGATCAGTATATTCGTGAAAAATTGCATGTATTTGGGCGGAGATCCCTTTGTAAACAGCCATACGCCCGGGAGCAAAGATGAGGTCCGGGCATAGCTGACTGGCTTTCAGTGAAGACATTGCTGAACGAATACCATATTTGCGGGCTTCATAGCTGGCAGCAGCAACAACACCTCGTTCCTCTTTACGGCCTACAACCAGAGGTTTACCTTGCCATTCGGGGTGATCACGCTGTTCCACCGAAGCATAAAAGGCGTCCATGTCAATATGGATTATTTTACGTTCCATCATCACTAATTAATGAACAAAGGTAATTGATATTATCATCATTTCTTTTATATTTGTTGAAAATATAAATAAGAAAATGATGGACTTATTTAATGAGATTACCGAATTCAAGACTTCCATTGCTATTCGTAAGAAACTAGTAGAATACAGTGTGGTAAAGACTTTTAAGGAGGGAGATGACATTCTTCGTGAAGGATCTTATATTCACGGAATTCCTATTATTGCCACTGGAAGCGTAAGGGTGATGCGTACCAATGACGATGGAAGGGAAATTCTGCTTTATTATATTAAAACGGGTGAGAGTTGTGTGATGTCTATCCTTGGCGGACTGCACAATGATACCAGCAAGGTAAAGGCGGTGGCCGAAGAGGATACAGAGATTTTCTTTATTCCAAATGACAAACTGGCTTCTCTTATTAAGGAATATCCTCAGTTTCTTGATTATATTTTCAGGTTGTACCACAAACGTTTTGAAGAATCGCTGGATATAATCAACGAAATTGCTTTCAAGAAGATGGACGAGCGGTTATTGGCTCTTTTGGAAAAGAAGACAGAGCTTTATCATGACCAGACAATTAACATCACTCACGAACAATTAGCTAATGAACTTGGTACGGCACGAGTGGTTATCTCTCGTCTCCTCAAGCAATTAGAAGAATATGGCGCCGTGAGTTTAGGGCGTAACAAGCTAACTGTTTTAAAATCTTTGAAAGGTTTTACACCGGGAAACGACTAATATCCGTTTTTTTTTGCAACTTTTTTGATAAAAAGATCCTTATGTAACAAAAGTAGCTGACCACGATTCGTTGATGCTCTACATTTGTCCCAGAATTAAAATAAAAGGGACAATGAAAGAACAGATGAAAACTATCAGATTACTCATGGCCGGAGTGTTTTGCTTTGCGGCTTTTCTGCCTGTAAAAGCCCAGACAGAGACTCGCTTTTTGAGTCTGAACGAAGCTGTTGAGACGGCTTTAAAGGAAAACAAACAACTTCTTACTACTTCGCTCGACGAAAAGATTGCGCAGTCCGATTACCATAAGAGTGATGCTATCTTTTTGCCGCAGATTAATGTTTCGTATACGGCTATGGTCACCAATGATCCGCTGAATGTATTTGGATTTAAACTCCAGCAGCAGTCTGTTACAGCGCAGGATTTTAACCCGGTATTACTAAATAGCCCCGATGCATTGAAAGATTTTAATGCAAACATCGAGGTACAGATGCCTTTACTTAATCTTGATCAGATTTATATGAGGAAAGCCGCTGCAGCTCAAAAGGAAGCAGCCCGCTATGGTACGCTTCGCATGAAGGATTATATCTCTTTCGAGGTGAAGAAGGCTTACCTTCAACTGCAACTTGCTTACCGTGAGAAGGGTGTGCTCGAAGAAGCATTGGCAACCTCCGGTGAAGTGTATGCTTCCGTAGAACGTTTTTTTGCTCAGGGACTGATTCGTAAATCCGATGTGCTCAATGCAAAAGTACATGTGAGTGGCGTGGAAACAAATCTGGAGAAAGCAAAAAGTGCAGTGGCAAATGCTTCCGATTACCTGAGTTTGCTCATGGGACGTCCAACAGGAGCTGTCTATCAGGTAGAAGAACCTGCTTCATCAATAATAACTTCCAATACTTCTGTATCTAATCTTCGCTCAGATTTCCAGGCAATGGAGAAGGCCGTAACGGCAACTGAGATGATGAGGAAATCTTCCGCTCTTTCTTTGGTTCCCCGTCTGAATGCTTTTGGTAACTATCAATGGAACGATAGGAAGTTTGCCTCCTTTGGTTCTGACAGTTATCTGTTAGGAGTGCGTTTGTCGTGGACATTGTTTAACGGAAATCAGAGCAAATATAACGCTCGCTCCAGCAAGTTAATGGGAATGAAAATGCAGGAACAACTCAGCGATCAGAAAATGAAAGCGCAACTGGAGTATAACAAAACCAGTAGAGATCTTGATGATATAGCTTTTGAACTCCGCAAACAGAATGATATGGTGGAACAGGCTGCAGAAGCACTCCGCATAACAAAGGATAGGTTTGAGCAGGGACTGGAAAAGACAGCTGATGTACTTGTTGCCCAAACTCAGCTTTCTGGTCAGCAACTTAATTATGCCCGTACTGTATACAAACAAAATCTGACGGCTGCATATATGGGATTCATTACTTCCGGCGAATCAATTAATAAATAATCAAACTCAAAAAATAAATTCTATGAAATCAATAAGATATATATCCGTAATGTTTTTCTCTCTGGTTGTGGTCGGAGGTATGTTTCAGGCTTGTTCTTCTTCAGATAAGGAGACTAACGCAAAGGAAGTGGCTGTACCTGTAGTAACTGCTTTACCTTCTTCTTCTCAGGATGCAGGTGTTTTGGCTAGCGGTCAGATTGAAGCCGGACAAACAGCGGTGATTAGCACCCGGGCAATGGGCAGTATCAGCCGTATTCATGTAAAAGCAGGCGATAAAGTTGCAAAAGGACAATTATTAGTTAGTATCTCTAATGCAGATATCCTGGCTCAAAGAGCACAAGCTGATGCCGCAATATCCGAAGCCAAAGCGGCGGCGGCAGTATCCGCAAAGGATGTGGAACGTTTCAAACAGCTATATCAGAATCAGAGTGCTTCGGTAAAGGAATTGGAAAACGTTACTTTGCATCATCAATCCATCAGTTCCAAACTGGAGACTGCTCTGCAAATGAGGAATCAGGTAAATGCTATGCTGGCATATACACGTATAACGGCTCCTTTCTCTGGTGTTATCACCAAGAAGTTTATGGACGAGGGGAGCATGGCCAATCCGGGAATGCCATTGCTGGCTCTGGAACAGAGTGGAAACTTCCAGGTTGTGGCTTCTGTACCCGAATCGGATATTGCCAAGATAAAGCAAGGAACAACAGTTAACCTTACAGTAAAGTCTTTAGGCATTACTTTCCCCGGAACAATTTCGGAGATTAGTCCGTCATCTCAGTTCACCGGCGGGCAATATGGAGTTAAGATTGCAATAGCTGATAGTAAGTCTTTAGGGATCAAGGCCGGAATGTATGTAAATGTGGTGATACCCGGCGAACAGACTAAGACTTCTCAATCTTCAGCAATGACTGTTCCTGTTAAAGCCATCGTTAATAAAGAGCAGCTTACAGGTGTGTATGTGGTAAGTAACGACAATAAAGCTTTGCTTCGCTGGATCAGGTTAGGTAAACAAATGGGAGATCGGGTAGAAGTACTATCTGGACTTGCTCCGAACGAACGTTTGGTGGTAAGCGCACAGGGACGCATTTACAACGGTTGCAAAGTGAATGAATCAAAATAAATAACGACTGAAAAAGAATACAACTATGAAAGAAGGTTTTGCAGGAAGACTAGCGAACGTATTTATTCGCTCTAAGCTCTCCGTATTATTGATGATTGCTTTCTTGCTCCTCGGAGCATTCAGTATATCTCTGATTCCTCGTGAGGAAGACCCGCAGATTAAAGCACCTATGGCAGATATCATGGTGGCTTTTCCCGGAGCTACACCTACGGAAGTAGAAAACCGGGTATCCATTCCTTTGGAAAAGGTGGTATCTAATGTAAAAGGTGTGGAGCATGTATATTCAACTTCAATGAATGGAATGTCCATGGTCTCAGTACAGTTCTTCGTTGGACAGGATATAGAACGATCACTGGTTAAGCTATACACTGAGATTATGAAGCACATGGATCAAATGCCGCAAGGTGTTTCAATGCCTTTGATAAAGACTCGTGCCATTGATGATGTACCTGTGCTGGCTCTCACTTTATGGAGTGATCATTATGGAGATTATTCTCTGCGCCAAATGGCTGAGGTTATGACAACTGAACTAAAGAAAGTACCTGATGTAGCTGCAGTAACTATCCTTGGCGGAAGAAGTAAAGAGATTAAGGTTGTATTAGATAAAGACAAGATGACCGGTAATCACCTTGATATGGCTGGCATTTCAAAGTATATCCAAGGTAGCAATATGCAATTGGCTTCGGGAAATATCCTGAGTGGTGATTCCGCTTTCTCTGTACAGTCGGGCAGTTTTCTGAAAACAGCCGACGATGTAGCTAATCTGGTGGTTGGTGTAAATGAAGGCATGCCTGTTTACTTGCGTCAGATAGCTCAGGTGGAAGAGGGGCCGGGCACTCCCAGTCAATATGTATCTTACGGAGAAAAGGGTAATCATCCTGCGGTGACTATTGCCATTGCAAAGAAAAGCGGTGTTGATGCAAAGAAACTGGCCGGAGAGATATTGAATAAGGTAGATCATTTGAAGACAGAGCTTATTCCTTCGGATGTAAACGTAACAACAACCCGCGATTACGGACAAACAGCTTCAGATAAAGTTTCGGAACTCTTGCTTCATTTGTTTGTGGCTATTGTTGCGGTAACATTATTTGTAATGCTGGCTATGGGCTGGAGAGGCGGACTGGTAATCTTTCTTTCGGTTCCGGTTACTTTTGCATTGACACTGTTCTCTTATTACTTTCTGGATTACACTTTAAATAGGATTACGCTTTTTGCTTTGGTCTTTGTCACGGGTATTGTGGTGGACGACTCCATTATCATTGCCGAAAACATGCACCGTCATTTCCGGATGAAACGTTTGCCGTTTATTCAAGCGGCCATCTATGCTATCAATGAAGTGGGTAATCCAACTATACTGGCTACCTTTACAGTAATTGCTGCCGTATTGCCAATGGCTTTTGTCTCCGGAATGATGGGACCTTATATGAGTCCGATGCCTATTGGTGCATCTATTGCGATGATCTTCTCACTATTGGTTGCCTTAACGCTGACTCCTTATCTGGGATATATCTTCCTTCGTTCGAAAGAAGATAAGAAAGAGGAGAACAGTGAAGAGTCTGAAGAAAATGGAACTTTGGAAGATAGTAAGGTTTATAGAATCTATAAGAAAATTGTATCGCCTATGTTGGAATCACGCAAAATGAGATGGACATTTATGCTTTCCACAGTTGTTTTGCTTCTGATATCAGTTTCGTTGTTCTTTACTAAATCGGTTCCGGTAAAGATGTTGCCGTTCGATAACAAGAATGAGTTTCAGGTGGTGATTGATATGCCCGAGGGAACTACACTGGAGCGTACGGATGCAGTGGCGAAAGAAATTGCTGCATATGTTGCATCTAATAAGAATGTGGTGAACTATCAGACTTATGTGGGAACCTCGGGCCCTATAAACTTCAATGGTTTGGCTCGTCATTATGATTTGCGGAGAGGGGAGAATGTGGCAGATATTCAGGTAAATCTAAAAGATAAGGGTGATCGTAAGTTACAAAGTCATGATATAGCTAAGGCTGTTCGTCCGGGAATTCAGCAGATTGCTAAAAAGTATAACGCTAATGCCAAAGTCGTGGAAGTTCCTCCTGGTCCTCCGGTGCTTTCAACATTAGTAGCTGAGATTTATGGACCCGATTATCAGGAACAGATAAAGGCTGCCAGTCAGGTGAAAGATATGCTGAAACGTACTTCTGGTGTTGTAGATGTAGATTGGATGGTAGAAGCAGATCAGAAAGAGTTTACTTTTGATGTAGATAAGGAGAAAGCAATGTTACGCGGAGTGGCTCCGGTACAGGTTGTTGCTGCTATTCAGTCGGCAGTTGCAGGTGAGACTGCTGGTGTGGTTCATCAGGAATCTTCTTCTGTATCAGTTCCTGTGAAACTGCAGTTGGCAGATGCTGATAAAAACGATATCAATAATCTGAAAAACCTGACAATTGTGAACCAACGTGGCGAGAGCGTGCCAGTTGGAGACCTGGTTCAGGTTAAAGAGAAACTGAAGGACAAGAGTATCTACCGGAAGAATCAGAAAGAAGTGGTGTACGTGGTAGGCGATATGGCCGGTAAGTTGGAGAGCCCGGTGTATGCCATGAACGATATGTCTGATCACCTGAAGGAGATTAAACTTCCCAAGGGATATCAATTGCAGGAAAACTATACCAGTCAGCCTAAGTTTGAAGATGAATTTACCTTGAAATGGGATGGTGAATGGCAAATTACCTATGAAGTATTCCGTGATCTGGGTATTGCTTTCCTGATAGCAATTATCATAATCTATATGCTTATTATAGGAATGTTCCAGAACTTTACAGTACCAATCATTATGTTATCGGTAATTCCGTTGTCGCTTATCGGTATAATACTTGGTCACTGGGTTATGGGAGCTTTCTTTAGTGCTACTTCCATGATTGGCTTTATAGCCTTGGCAGGTGTGATGGTGCGTAATTCCATTCTGCTGATTGACTTTATTGATATCCGTCTGAAGGAAGGGGTTCCATTGAAGCAGGCCATACTGGAATCTGGAGCAGTGAGAAGTATACCTATTCTGCTTACTGCGGGAACTGTGGTATTGGGAGCTATTGTGATTCTTTTCGATCCGTTGTTTCAGGGACTGGCAATCTCTCTTATGGGAGGAACTGTTACAGCTACGTTGCTTACCCTTGTGGTAGTTCCATTGCTCTATTTTAAATTAATGCGTAATAAATATAAATAAATATATTATGAAACTATTAGTTGTAACCAGTCTGGCCGAACATGCTGATAAAGTGGCCGGGATGCTCACTCATTCGGGTGTAAAAGTCTTCAGTAAAACAGATACTACGGGCTTTAAAGAAACTCATCGTCCTAATTTGCTTGATAGTTGGTATGGTAGCTCCAATGGAAAATATAACTCCGTGTTCTTCTTTTCGTTCACAACAGAAGAGAGTGCACGAAACATGCTTCAGGCAATTAATGAATGTAATCTGGAAAAGAAAAACCGCTTTCCGGTGAGAGGATTTATTCTTCCGGTTGAGGCTTCAACCATCACAGAATAATCAGAATCAAATTAATCCCTTTTGCAACTACTGCCTGGTAGTTACAAAAGGGATTCTTTATTATTTCAGTGCTATACGTACAAAATTAGTTATTTCACGCCCCACGACCTTTATGCCCATAAAAGAGACATAAGCTCCCTTGCGTAGGTTTGCTTTTACCTCACAAATATGCAGATCGCGCTCTCTTGATGCCATGAAAACAAATTCTGTATCGAAAAGATAATGGTTAATGGTGGTTTTCAAAAAAAGCTCTTTCCCTTTCCTGTTCATTCCCTTTACAGCTCCCTGAATGTTGCTGAATCTTATGCCCAGAACAATCCAGTTCAGTGTTCGTGTAAGGATGGACATATAGCTGTGTAAGGTGTTCAGGTTGAAATGCCTGAAATAGTGATTGGCTCGTGCGGCCACCACTACGTCATATCCTTCCTCTAACTTATGGAACACTGCCCCAAGGCTTTCCTTATCATACGGAAGAGTCCAGTCTGAATAGATACTCATGGAAGAGCAAGCACTTTCCATCCCTTTTCTTATGGCGTATCCTTTTCCTCTGCTTTCGGTGTAACTAATAAGCTGTGCCCGAGGCATTATAGTTTTAAACTTTTCTATCTCAGCATTGTCCATGTGAATGGTAGACCCATCGTTTACAACTATCACGTGAAATACTTTATCGGGGAAGGCCTTATTCATTTCTCTCGTGTTCTCGTGAAGCGTATCCTGCCAGTTAGCCGGAGGATTGTAACAGTACAGAACAATGTCAATCTCATTATTGGTGTTTGGCACTAAACGCGGACTTTCTTCTCTTCTTGGAATTCCTTCTTTCAGACAGAAATTAAGGAAAGTCATCTCATAACAAATCTTTAGCCAGATAAGTATACAAGGCAAAGATTTTAGTGCAAACGGGAATATGAATGTCTTTCGTACCTCGGCCGGGAACAGATTACTGCTCGATAATCCGGTAAGGAAAAAGGCAAATATGAGAAGAGTGAGGTTTAATGTTTTGGTCTCGGAAGGAGTCTTAAGATACCAAATAGCAATTCCTATCATAGCAATAATGTAAGAACTGGACTCGCTTGCCGTGCTAAACAGTACTACAAAGAGTAATGTGGATGCCAGTGCCATCATTCTGAAACTCTTAGAGCGGTATTGCTTGATTCTAAAATAGGGGATACAGAATAATATGAGCCCTGAAAGAATCAGCCAGATGTCTGAATAACTACTGCTGCCACTTATTTTCCTAACCATTCCCAGTAAGGATATATTCTGGTAATAAGCAAAAAGATTCTGATGATGTTTTTCAATCAGATTTATTATCCACGAGTGATATTGTGTCAGCACATAATCTGGTGAAGTATAGAACATGGGCATGAAAAACATAACAGCACCCCAACAAAGGCATGAAGATAGTAATCTTGTTTTATTCCTTGAAAAGGGCAGGAATGCAAGTCCCACAATTCCATATATTTTGGTAAAAGTTCCCAGCATGATAAAGAAAGCTGCCCAAAAATCTTTTTTCTGCCCAATCAGATGGTATGATAAGATGATGATGGCGGCTATTCCTACATTGAATTGTTGCGAAGCAAGGGAGTTGAATAGCTCCATGATGCAGAAAAGATAGACAAATAAATGTTGATTTCTGCTGAATGCCAGCTTCCGTATTGCATAAAAAAGCAACCATGCATTGGCCGATACCCACAGCGCTACGCCCAGAATATCGGGAAGAACAGAGAATGGCGATATCAATGAACTGAAAAATACGCCATAATGAGTGACGTCAAAATATTCATTGGGATATTGTTTATAGAGAGGTAACTGATGAAAGGTGTGCCAGAACAGATTTTTAAGAATGCGATAATAGTTATATGATCCCCTGAAGTATTTCAGAACGCCACATGTTAAAGCTGTAATAATCCATATCGTAAATATAAAACGATAGTCTCTGAATAAGAGATTATAAAAAAACGACGTCTTTTTCCTATCCATAGCAATTTAATAATAGTAGATTTATCCTAATTAAAACAGATCAAAAAAGAAATACTCCCTTCGGGATTCTATATTTTCTTGTTAAGGATGTATTGCTACATCTATGTGGCACGGCGTAACTGTTAAGCAGCCTTGTTTTTACGCTTGTTTTTCCAGATTTCAATTATGGCAGGAAGTACTGATACAACAACAATTGCCACGATTAAAAACTTTAAGTTATGCTGAACAATGTCCAGGCTTCCTAGGAAATATCCAATGTAAGTGATTAATGCTACCCAGATTACTCCTCCAACAATATTATAGTGGGCAAAATGACGGTAGCTCATTCGTCCCATACCTGCAACGAATGGAGCAAATGTACGGACAATAGGTACAAAGCGAGCTAAGATAATGGTCTTTCCACCATGCTTTTCATAAAAGGCATGAGTCTGATCCAGATATTTCTGTTTAAATATCCTGGAATTGGGGTTGCTAAATAGCTTTGCTCCAAAAAAACGTCCGATAATATAATTGGATGCATCTCCAAGTACAGCTGCTGCAATAAGCATCAATACAAGTAAATGGACATTCATGTTATTGGTAGATATGGAAGCTAGTGTTCCTGCCACGAATAGTAAAGAATCGCCGGGCAGAAAAGGAGTTACTACAAGTCCGGTTTCACAGAAAATAAGGAAAAAAAGAATTGCGTAAATTAAGAGGCCATATTGTTCAACTAATAAAGGCAATTGAGTATCTATGTGAAGTGCAAAATCTATAATGAATTGAAGATATTCCATAATCGTAGTCTATTTAATATAGCCGCAAAGATAACAATTTATTGAGCATTCTTTTTTAAAAATAGAATAGAAATAATTATGCAACAATCTTTTTTTGAATAAAATATTCCGGTCGTTATTCAGCCTTTCGTTTTATCTTTTTATTTCCTTGTACAAAAGAATGCATTCTTCTGTACAAAACAATTAATTCTTCTGTACAAAAGAAAACAATGTTTTGTACAAGAGAATATTAACTATTGGCGGAAGGTTTATTTTTGCCGGTTACACTTATTTGCAGCTCCCGCCTTATATCATAAAAAACTCACCTCGTTTTATGTATTATTAAAACAAAATAGGGAACAATATTCTGAGTTTTTCTGTTAATTTACATTTGGATAAACTCCCTATAAAGGTATGGATCTTAGTGAACGTATAATAAAACTTGAATATAATGAAGAACTTTATTTTTCAGAATCCCACAAAATTAATCTTTGGTAAAGGAATGATTGCTTCTTTGGCAAATGAAATTCCTGCTGATAAACGAATAATGATCACCTTTGGCGGTGGCAGTGTAAAAGCAAACGGTGTTTACACACAGGTAACCGAGGCGCTAAAGAATCATAACACTATTGAATTCTGGGGCATAGAGCCTAATCCTTCCATAGAAACGTTGCGCAAGGCCGTTGAACTAGGTAAAATGGAGAAAGTTGACTATCTGCTGGCTGTAGGTGGCGGTTCGGTTATTGACGGAACCAAACTTATTGCTGCAGGCCTGCTTTATGATGGTGATGCATGGGACTTAGTTTTGAACAGCAAACTTATTGCGGGAGCTGTACCTTTTGCTACGGTTCTCACATTACCGGCCACTGGTTCCGAAATGAATAGTGGGGCTGTAATTTCCTGTAAAACTACAAAAGAAAAATATGCTTTCGGATATGCATTTCCTGTATTTTCAATTCTTGATCCAGAAGTAACTTTTTCACTTCCTCCTCGTCAGGTAGCATGTGGTATTGCCGATACTTTTGTTCACGTGGTAGAGCAGTACATGACTGTTGTAGGTCAATCCAGACTAATGGACCGATGGGCTGAAGGTATTCTTCAGACTTTGGTTGAGATTGCACCGAAAATAAAAGAGAACCAGACAAATTATGATCTGATGGCCGATTTTATGCTTTCTGCAACTATGGCTTTGAATGGTTTTATTGCGCAGGGAGTATCGCAGGACTGGGCCACTCACATGATTGGTCATGAGCTTACAGCGCTTCACGGATTGACTCACGGTGCATCACTTGCCATTGTTTATCCAGGAACACTTAGGGTGCTTAAAGAAAAGAAAGGGGATAAGATTCTGCAGTTTGGTGAACGAGTTTGGGGCATTACTGAAGGGTCTCGTGAACAACGGATTGATTCTGCCATTGAGAGAACTGAGAATTTCTTCCGTTCGTTGGGTTTGTCCACTCGTTTGCACGAAGAAAATATAGACAATGCCACTATTGATGAAATTGAACGCAGATTTAACGAAAGAAGAATGGCTTATGGTGAAAATGCTGACGTTACGGGTGCTGTAGCGAAAAAGATATTGAAGAGCTGTCTGTTAAGTCAGCCAACAGGGGAATAGAGACAATAACTTTATTCTTCTTTTAAATAAAGCAAGGCATACGAAAGAGGACTCTGGGTTCTCGTTTTCGTATGCCTTGTTTATTTCGGTCTATTCTTTATCAGTACAGACAGTTACATAAAATTAAGCTCTGTCTTTCCACCTTTTTCAATAGGAATTTCAATAAATTTCTGATTGCTGAAGGTTTTCTTAACTTCTTTTCCTTTAACCTGTACTTTTGTAATATTCTCAGGAACCTTTAGTTTATAGACTCCACCATAAGCAGATTGAATAACGCACAGTGTCGGTTTTCCATTGCTCCACGTAACATCTACCGTTGCCCCGTTACGGGCTCTCAGTCCATTGAAACTACCTTCTGTCCAACTGCTTGGTATTGCAGGGAGCAGATTGATAAATCCTTCGTGGCTTTGCAGCAACATCTCCATGATTCCGGCTGATCCGCCAAAGTTTCCGTCAATCTGGAAAGGAGGATGTGCGCAGAATAGGTTAGGGAATGTACCTCCACCTCTTTTGTCCGGTGTTTCGGGCTCATAACTTGGAGTGAGCAAGCTCTTGAACAGCTTGTAAGCACGGTTGCCATCTCCCAGTCGTGCCCAGAAATTAAGTTTCCATGCGCGTGACCATCCCGTTGCCTCGTCACCTCTACGGTTAAGGGTTACCTTGCAAGCCTCGGCCAGCTCGGGTGTTTGGCTCAGCGTAATCTGATTTCCCGGGTGCAGACCATAAAGATGAGACACATGTCGATGATGCACATCCGTTTCTTTGTAATCTTCCAGCCATTCCATCAGATAGCCGTCCTTGCTTATCTGGAACGGAGGTAGTTTCAATGTTGCAGCAGCAAGCTGATTTCTGTAATCTTCATCACATTCCAGAATCTTTGATGCTTTTATCACGTTTGAGAAAAGCTCACGAATCAGTTCGTTATCCATGGTTGGTCCCATACAAATGCTTACTTCTTTGCCACCTTCATTCACATAAAAACTGTTTTCCGGAGATGAACTAGGCGCAGTAACCAGCCAGCCGTGGGTAGGTTCTTCTATCATTGTTGAAAGGAAAAACTCGGACGCTCCCTTTATTATCGGATAAATTTGTTTCAGATAAGAACGGCCGTCTTCAGTTCTGTTATCTCCCAGGAATAGATAATGATCCCATAAATGAGCACAGAGCCATGCTCCACCGGTATTCGTTGCTCCCCACGAAGGATGTTCGCCCGGAGCGGTAAATTTCCATACATTGGTCATCATATGTGCTACCCATCCTTTGGCATCTTTCCCATAAAAAGCCTGAGCCGAAGCTTTGCCCGATGCGGTGAGACTGTCTGTAAACGACACAAGAGGCTGGAATAAATCGGCAAGATTGCCCGGTTCCATCAGCCAGTAATTCATCTGAATATTAATGTTCAGGTGATAATCGCCGTTCCATGGCGTACCAATTGTATTTGCCCACAATCCCTGCAAGTTGGGTGGGAGAGTGCCGGGGCGTGTGCTGCTTATAAACAGGTAGCGTCCGTATTGCATGTAGAGAGCAGCCAGTGCTGGATCGTCATCCTTCTGGAATAGACGGATGCGCTCGTCGGTTGTCAGCTGTAACTTCTGTTGTTCATTTGTTGTCGTCGGGCCAGAATTTCCTATTTTAACGTCTACCCGGTTGAATAGTGAGGCATAATCTTCAGTATGTTCCTTTTTCAGTGCATTGTATGAAGCGGAAAACGCCTTAGCCATGAGCGGATCAACCAACGATTTGTATTGCTGGTTGCCAAGATTGAAGTCAGTTCCGGCAGAGATATACAGTTCAACACTATTTGCATTCTTTACTTCCAGACCATCATTACTTACTGAAACAGTTCCTCCATGGGTTTTAGCTCTGAGTTTAGCCAGAAAAGATACACCATCCTTGCCTTGCACTCCGCTATCCAGTGTA
Source organism: uncultured Bacteroides sp. (assembly GCF_963676325.1). Taxonomy (NCBI): domain Bacteria; kingdom Pseudomonadati; phylum Bacteroidota; class Bacteroidia; order Bacteroidales; family Bacteroidaceae; genus Bacteroides; species uncultured Bacteroides sp. Next base: position 3,510,900 of record NZ_OY781099.1, on the reverse strand, counting down.
CCTTCCATTACCAGCTGATTCTTTTCTGCATTAACACTTGCTCTTTCGGGGCGATTGAACATTGCTTTGAAAGAAATTGCACCCAGTACATCGGGGGCGCTTATTCTGATAATTATCACATCTTTGGTTCTGGAAACAAAATATTCACGCAGGTATGCAACACCATTCTTATAAAAAGAAGTCTTGGCAACTGCATTGCTCAAGTCTAATTCACGTTCGTATGTATCTTCTCTGTTGTATTCCGGTGAATTCTTTTTAGCTTCCTTTTTGTACGAATAGCTTATATCCAGATTTCCCAGCATCTGAAAATTACCGTAAGTACCACCTTTTTCCGGTTTAACAGGAACAAAGTGCTTATACATTACTTCCTGTGCTTCCTCGTTCTTGCCTTGCAACAGAAGTTCTCTTATTTGAGGCAGATAAGTTGCCGCCTCGGGATTGTTGTAATTTGCCTCCGAGCCCGACCACATGGAGATATCATTTAATACAATACGTTCCTTATCGATTCCCCCGTCGGGCATCATTCCCAGACGTCCGTTTCCCAGTGGCAGGGTTTCTTCCCATAGTTTGGCCGGAGAGTTGTAATGCAGGCGAAGATTGGGGTCGGGAATATTCTCAATTTTCTTTGCAGTAACAGGAATAGCTGTTGCAGCAAGTAGAGCAAATAAGCAGACAAGAAGCTTATAAGGTGTTGTTCTCATAGTAAATAATAGATTTAAGAATGATATTTTAATTTATTGCAAACAAATAAATTAATCCTTTTGTTCTGAAAAAGAATTGATGAGATATTTTCAGAGACTAAAAAGCAGCAACTATATAAGGCGTAAAAATAATGACGCCAACTGTTGCAGCTGCAATGGCACAGATCAGTACTGCACCGGCAGCAATATCTTTCACATCGCCAGCCATTTCATTTTGTTCAGGAGAAACCAGGTTAACCAGCCGTTCGATAGCTGTATTGAATGCTTCAGCAGCAAGAACCACCCCTATGCAGATTATGATTGCTATCCATTCATTTAAGGTGATGTGAAATATATAACCACAGATAATAACAGCTGAGGTAATAGCGGAGTGAATCCATGCATTGTGTTCTTTACTAATAAAACTACCTATGCCTTTCCAGGCATAGGTAAAGCTTTTTAGTCGTTTCTTTGTACTGAACTTCTCCATAACGTTAGTTTCTGCTTATCTGCTTAACGCCTTTTATGCCCTGAAGTTTCTTGATCAGTGCATCCAGTCGTGAGGTATCGTCAATGGTAACAGTTAGTGTTCCCGAGAAAAGTCCGTCGTTGGAATTAATTCCAATAGATCTCAGATTAACATCCTTCTCTTTTGAAATGATAGAGGTGATGTTTGTCACAATTCCAATATCGTCATGTCCTACAACCCTAAGAGTGATAGGATATTGTTTGCCCACAGCTTTTCCTGCCCATCGAGCCTTAACAATACGGTAACCAAAGCGTTCCATCATTTGTGGAGCATTGGGACAATCTACACGGTGAATTTTAATACCTCCGGATACAGTAACAAAGCCAAATACATCGTCACCATAGATTGGACTACAGCATTTTGCCAATTTAAAGTCCAGCCCTTTCAGATTCTGATCAATTACCAGCACATCATCCTTAGTACCCTTCTCTTCCACTACTGGTTGAAGATTATAAGTCTCGGCACTTCGGTAGGTAAGTTCATCGTGTACATCCGTTTCCTTTTTCAAGAGCTCGGAGTATTTCTCCAGAATATCATTAACTTCCAGTGTTTCGCTGGCAATCTTCATGTAGAAGTCTGTTACCGTTTTGAATCCCAGCTTCTTTATCAATCGCATCATCACTGCTTCATCGTAGTCAATCTTGCGATTCTTGAACTTCCTTTGCAATGTCTCTTTGGCAAATTCAGTTTGTTTGTTGGCCATCTCCTTCAGCTCCTGACGAATCTTATTCCGGGCCTTAGAGGTCGTTACTATGTTAAGCCAATCCTGCTTTGGGTATTGTGTGTTGGAGGTTGTAATTTCTACCTGATCTCCACTTTTAAGAATCTGTTTCAGCTGAACATTCTTGCCGTTCACCCTCGCACCAATACATTTGCATCCAATTTTGCTGTGAATGTGAAAAGCAAAGTCCAGTACAGTAGCACCTTTGGGTAGTTTAAACAAATCTCCTTTCGGGGTGAAGACAAATACTTCATCTTCATACAGATCGAGCTTAAACCGATCCATTACTTTCATAGAATCGTCTTCGCTATTCTCTAAAGCTTCCCTTACTGAGGTAAGCCATTCATCCAGCCCGCTTTCTCCTTTGATTCCTTTATATCTCCAATGGGCAGCCAGACCACGTTCGGCTACCTCGTCCATGCGGTGAGTTCTGATCTGAACTTCTACCCATTTGCCTTCTGGTCCCATTACTGTGATGTGCAGAGACTCGTATCCGTTGCTTTTAGGAATGGAAAGCCAGTCGCGCAAACGTTTCGGGTTTGGCTGATACATATCCGTAACAATGGAATAAGCCTGCCAGCAATCTGTCTTTTCACGTTCAAGTTCCGCGTCAATGATGATACGGATGGCAAACAAATCATAAATGCCTTCAAAAGGAGTTTTTTGCTTCATCATCTTATTCCAGATGGAATGAATTGATTTGGTACGCCCCTTAATGTCAAACTTCAGTCCGGCATCCAGCAACTTCTTTTTGATTGGCTCAATAAAGGTTTCGATATATTTATCACGGGATGCCTTTGTTTCATTCAGCTTATCTTTAATCTGATAATAAGTCTCTTTGCGCATATATTTCAGCGAAAGATCTTCCAGCTCAGACTTTAACTTGTACAGTCCTAATTTATGTGCCAGCGGAGCATAAAGATATGCTGATTCATTGGCTACTTTCAATCGATCGTCTGCATTGGGAGAGTCTTTTATCTGACGCATAATGTTCACCCTGTCGGCAATCATGATCAGAATTACGCGCATATCTTCGGCAAAAGAGATCAGCAAATTACGAAAGTTTTCTGTTTCAATTGCCGCACTTTTTGCGTAGAGTTCACTTGTCTTAACAAGTCCCTTTATGATAACAGCCACGTCTTCTCCATACATTTCACGTATAGACTCAACGGTGCAGAAATTATATTTCACCATATCATGAAGCATGATTCCGGTGAGACAAGAGCCCTTCATACCAATCTCCTCGGACACGATGACTGCTGTCTGCATGTCTCTTATCACGGGATTCATGTCAAAACTGTTGCGCTGCATGCAGTTGGCTTGTATTGCCTCAAAAAGGTGCTTTTTCAACTTCTGTATATCTTCCCGACTGATACTGTCTCCAGCCGTATACAGCAATCTTCTGTATAAAGAGCGCAGCTCTGCCGACTCTTTATCTGTGAAAAATGAGGTATCTTCCATAACTTTTCAATTTCTGAGGTAAAAGTAGTTTTTTTCTTTCTTTTATAGGTTATGATAAATAACTTTTTGTACTTTTGGAAATGAAATTAATATTTTAATGCAATGATTACACCTCAAGACAAAGAACTTCTTGCTAAAAAGGGTATATCAGAATCACAAATTGCCGGACAGCTGTCTTGCTTTGTGAAAGGTTTTCCTTATTTGAAACTAGATGCTGCTGCATCTGCCGAGAAAGGAATTCTGGTACTGGATACTCATGAACAGAAGGAATACCTTACCGCCTGGGAAAGGTATATAAATGAAGATAGAACCATCGTGAAATTTGTTCCTGCCTCTGGCGCAGCAAGTAGAATGTTTAAGGATCTTTTTGAATTTCTGGGAGCTGAATATGACGAACCAGTTAAAGCATTTGAAAAAGATTTCTTTGCTCACATTGCCTATTTTGCTTTCTATGAAGATCTTAATGCTGCTTGTTTGAAGAATGAAAAACAAGATATTTCTGCATTGATTGCTTCGGGCAATTACAAAGCTGTTGTAGCAAATCTTTTAAACGAAGTCGGACTAAATTATGGTTCTCTTCCAAAAGGATTGCTTAAATTCCACAACTATAAAGAGGGAGCACGTACTCCGATGGAAGAACATTTGGTAGAAGGTGCATTGTATGCTTCTGCTAAGGCAGGAAAGGCAAATGTGCATTTTACTGTTTCTACAGAACACCGTGCGCTCTTTGAAGAACTTGTGGCACAGAAAGTAAAAATGTATTCAGAAAAGTATAAAGTGGAATATCACATCTCTTTTTCTGAACAGAAACCCAGCACGGATACAATTGCTGCTGATATGGAAAATAAACCATTCCGTAGTGAAGACGGCAAATTACTGTTCCGTCCGGGAGGTCATGGTGCATTGATTGAGAATCTGAATGATTTGGTTGCCGATGTTGTGTTTATCAAAAACATAGATAATGTGGTGCCGGATAATCTGAAAGGAGATACTATTCTTTATAAAAAACTTATTGCAGGTGTGCTGGTGAGTTTGCAGGAGCAGGCTTTCAAATACCTGAAACTTTTGGATAGTGGTAAATATACTGCCGAACAGATTAGAGAGATTATTCAGTTTGTGCAGAAGAAGTTATATTGTAAGAATCCCGATACTAAAGACCTGGAAGATGTAGACTTGGTTCTTTATCTGAAAAACAAACTAAACCGTCCTATGCGTGTGTGTGGTATGGTGAAGAATGTTGGTGAGCCGGGCGGGGGACCTTTCCTTGCGTATAATCCTGACGGAACAATCTCATTACAGATTCTTGAGAGTTCACAGATTGACATGAACGACGTTAAGTCGAAAGAGATGTTTGAGAATGGAACTCATTTTAATCCGGTAGATTTGGTCTGCGCAGTTCGTGATTACAAAGGACATAAGTTCGACCTGACAAAGTTTGTAGATCCGGCAACAGGTTTCATTTCTTACAAATCAAAGAATGGTAAAGACCTGAAGGCGTTGGAACTTCCTGGCCTTTGGAATGGTGCTATGAGCAACTGGAATACTGTTTTTGTGGAAGTGTCTCTTTCTACATTTAATCCGGTAAAGACGGTGAACGACTTGCTTCGTGAGCAACATCAGAATAAAGATTAGATAACTAAGAAATTAAAGATAAAGGCTGTTTCGAGAGAACTTTCACTATCCTTAAGGTAGGAAGAGACTCTTGAGACAGCCCTCATTGTTTAAAAGACATCCATCACTAAGATGCATCTCTTTTATATTTCTATGCTCATAATATAGTCATTCATAAAATATCCGTTCCCAATAGGAAAATCGCCTTCGTGTACTTTCTTAAATCCCATAAGTTCGTAAAAGTGGACTGCTTTGTTGTGCCGGTTTACATTCAGCTCCATGGTACAAGACTCAGGATGAATATCTTTGATATATTCAATTGCTTTTGTAATTAAGAACTTTCCAACTCCCTGTCCCTGAAAATGGGGGAGTACATATATCTTTTGTAAATGAAATGTGTGACCACCTTGTTGCTCAATAGAAAAGTATCCGCAAGGTTCGTCTCCTTTGTAGCAGATAAAGTACGCATGTCCTTCGTTCATTTGCTTTAAAATGCTTTCGGGAGCATACATCATATTCATCATAAAATCAAGTTGATCACGAGAGAGAATTTGTTTGTAGGTAGCAGGAAATACTTTCGCTGCCATGGAATTAATCAGAGCACAATCCTCTGAAGTAGCTTTTCTTGTAGTAAACATTTTTATTTCTATCATAAAATTTAGCCAAACCAAATAATTCATAAGAAGACACAACTGCTGAGGAATCATAATATTCAAGAGATTCAATCATTGCTTCAGCGACTCTTCGGGCATGGATAGGACGGCGTTTCCGGAATAAACCAATTTTATTCAGAGCTTTGCTCAATGCAACGGTGATGGATTCTCCTACACGCCTTTCATGTCTGTTGCCATACAATTGGGCTGGCTGTACAATCACAATCTTTTTAAAAGGCAGTTTTTTTACTTCTGTTTCAAGTTCTCCTTTCATTCTCAAATAAAAGAAAGGGGATTTAATGTTAGCTCCTGCCGAAGAAATCAGCACATAATCGCTTACTTTATTCCTTGAAGCTATGTCTGCAAATGTATATTGGTATGTAAAATCAATTTTGTATTGTTCTTCTTTACTCCCAGATTTAGCTAATGTTGTTCCCATGCATGAAAACAGCACATCACCCTTTACCAGATTTCTCCAGTTCTCAGGTGTGGTGAAATTTATTATATGCTCTTCGAGTTTCTGGTTTTTGATATTTAATGATTGTCGACCAAACACCGCAATCTTCTCGAAATCCTGATCATTTAGCAATAAATTGATCAGTTGAGTCCCCACCAATCCAGTACCTCCAATAACGATTGCTGTTTTCATAGTGTTTTCCCATTAGCTGTGAATTACAAAGATAATGAAAAAATGTAAGCTGGTTCATTGGATTATGATTTATTTATTCCAATAACTTAAAAATTTTTCAATGGATTTTTGCTTGTAAATAGCTGCTCTTTTATTTCTGTTTGGCAAAAAAGAATATATTATAGGGGAGTTTTTATAGCAAATGTGGTATAACCATTGCTGCATTAATGAATTAGCTGTCATAATAATTAGGGTGAAGTTAAAGTTATCCTTTTAGATGATATGGCTTATGTAGATTGAGGAATGGGAATTTGTAATTCCTAAAATGGTTATTACTTTCAGGATGCTTTTGTTTATTTAATTTTATAATACTTATAAAACAGAGCCATTAATATTGCAGACAGAGTGGCTGTGCCTGCTCCGAAATAAAATGGGACTGCTGAATTTATGTGGTCGTAAAGCAAGCCGGCAATAATACTGGCTGGCAATAAAGTGATGCCAAGCAGCATATTGTAAAGACCTAAGCCGGTACCTTTCTTATTTGAATCCAGCAGGTCGCTGATTAATGCTTTCTGAATGCCATCCGTGGCGGCTGAATATAAACCGTAGAGTGCAAATAATCCTGCAATCATGGTAATGCTGCTGGTTGCGCCAAAGCCAAAATAGACTACAGCATATATCAGGTAGCCAAATATTAGTATTCTTTCTTTTCCTATTTTGTCGGATAAAGTGCCTAAGGGAATGGCTAATGCCACCGATACAACGCTCATCACTAAATAGACTAATGGAATATAAGCTACCTTAACGCCAACATCGTTTGCTTTCACCAGCAATAGTGCATCAGTTGAATTGCCTAGTGTGAAAAGGAAAACGATTCCCAGAAACAGATAGTATCGTTTGGAATAGTCCTTGAAACGGAATCCGGCTAATAATAGTTCTTTAGACTTTTTTGCTTCCTTGATACCGAAAATAAGAACAAAAATGCCTAGAATGGAAGGAATTCCTGCTAATAGAAATACATCGTGGTAATCGCCTGGGAAAACAGATAGAAGTCCGAAAGCAACCAATGGTCCCACAATGGCTCCGGCATTATCCATCGCTTTCTGAAGACCGAAATTCTTTCCGGAATCTCCGTTTGTTGCACATCCGGCAATCAAACTGTCGCGCGGTGCTGTGCGGATGCCTTTGCCTGTGCGTTCAATAAATCGCAGATACAACACCTGGATGGGCGACCATACAAAGGCATAGAACGGCATTACAATGGCCGAAATGCCGTAACCCAGAATCATAAATGGCTTGTTCTTTCCAATCTTATCGCTCCAGAAACCGGAGAGGGCTTTTAGTAATGCAGCTGTACTTTCGGCAATTCCTTCAATAACGGATAGAGTTGTTTTTGATGCTCCGATGGAAAGCAGGAACATAGGCATAATTGAATATACCATCTTTGTAGAGACATCTGTAAGGAAGCTTGTTAGTCCCGTATAAAAAATGTTCCTGCTAAAACCGAAGATCTTTTTCTGTTGCATTGTTCTTTAATAATAACTTTCATCTAAGAAAGACTTAGCCTTTAAATAATTACATGCTCGCTTGAAATAACGAATATCATTTACTTGTATGCAATATGGGCGTATCTGACTTATAGCTAAGTCTCTTTCTTTTTGAGTGAGCTTTTTCCATTCCTTGCGAGCTAATTCTTTATCTACCTTTCTTGTTAGGGTTTCTTCGTGATATTCATTCCAGAACGTCTCGAACATCTCCTCGCTGTGTGTCTTTGTCTCTTCCCAGCTATTACTCTCGCGTGAGACCCACAATTCATAATCTACCACTTGTATGCGTCTTACCCAATAATTTACCGGGGTAATTTTAATCTTTCCTTCTTTTTCCATTTTATCGAAGAATCGTCTGGTCTTACCAACTGTCCAGTGAAATGCTTCAGCCCACTTAGGAGTCGACATTACCGATTCTCCTCTGTGGCACATTATATTTGTACCGCGAAAATTAACGATTGTATCTTTGTAATTTACTTTGGCTATTACTGCTAAAAAGGCTAGTTGGTAGCAAAATTCGTGTTCTTGTTGGTTTAAACAATCCATGAAATACATTTTAGGTATCAGGATGTATCCCATGGTCAGGGCATTGTAGGGTAATTTTTTGTCTTTCATTAGTCCGGTTGTGGGCTTATTTGTTTATTATTAGATTGTTTGATAACTAAACAAAGATAACAAAAAATACAGAAAAACCAGCCATTAAAAACCATTTATTTATTTAAAAAATAGGTACAAAATCTGCACCGAACTATGCGCAGATTAATAATATTTATATCTGTTTGAAATATAGTGATTTATATTCCTTTGTTGACAGGTATGCGCAGATTAGCCTACATAAATAAAACAAGTATTTAAAATAAAGATTAATATAAATATTAATCCATATATCGGTTTTTATATTTTATTCTTTTTAGAGATACTAAGATTTTAAATAGTTTACATATGCCGCAGTAGTAAAGTTTTCCCGATTAACTCAAGGTTGATTATATAAAGACAGCTCTTGCCATTTTATTGCTGAATGGGTGGGCGTTTATTGGTGAATAAATAAAATCCATTGGAGAATGATTTCCAGGTTATTGCTCAATGAATTGCATTATAACATATTTGTTGCTCAGATATTATAATACTCAAAGTAAGATTTAGTAAAGTGGCTTTCGTATAAATCTGATATAGTAAAAGGTTCACCTGTTATATCTGTGCATAGATTCTGAAGCTGATGAATATAATGGATATGTATATTTTTATACCATATAGTATTGTCCGATTTATGTATCAGAAGTTCCAGACTTCCATTGTAATACTTATAAGTGTCTTCATCATAGTTAACCTTAATGATGTTCCCGGATTTGTCGCTCTTATATGAACTGTTAATATAGAACTTTAGATCAGTTAAACAGTCAACGAATAGATCGGCTGGCCTTATTTCTTTCTTTGAAATCCAGTCGCAATTATTAATTTGCAGAGAGGCAATCGAATTATCAATGTATTCAATTTGTGAAACTCTTACAATTCTTGCCTTTGCAGATTCATTTTCAAATATAACAAGATTACCGGTTCTAAATTTATCAATGTCTTTCATACTGTAATTTTTATTGGTTGTGTTTCTCAATAATACATGTATAGTCATTAGATCTCTTATATTTGCCTCTCTAAATATATTAATATATCCTAAAGAAAGCAAACCCTATCTGCGTGAAACCTGTTTATATTGAATGATAAGTGCTTATGCGGTGGAAAAACTAGTTTAAAGTGCTGTTATTTATCCTCTTATTGTATAACTTGTCCCTTTTATGGTGGCGGCTATTTTATTTTGTTTCTGCAGAATTAAATAATACCGGATTTCCTTTTTACCCCAAAAATGCAATTTAGAAAGGCATTATCTCTATTTTAACCTGAACTATATTAGATTATTTATTGTTATAAAAATAGGCATTAATAGTATCTCATTTGAAATGCCTTGGTCCAATAACAATGATAAGCGTATCATTCAGCATTATATATTTTCGGGAAAATTAATTTAGAGAAGAGTAAAACATGAAACTAAACTTGTTTTGGTCACTTCGCATTGCGAATCTATATATTTAATAATCAGTTATATATTAACCTAAAAATATTAAATTATGAAAGCTGTAAATGTTGTTTTTGTTTTTATACTCCTATTAATCTTTAGTGGTTGTAATATGTATAAAAAGGATTATCCAATAGGAGCCTGGCAATTGGTTTATGCAAAACAGATGGCAGGAGATTCAGTTGTAGCCCAATTCCCAGGTAATATTGAAGGAAGTCAGATTAAAATATGGTCAGAAAAAAACTTCTTTTTTATAGGCAATAAAAAGGTTGCTCCAGACACCGTGTTTTATGATACTTACGGCGGAGGAACTTATAAATTGGTAGATAACAAATATCAGGAGAGTGTTCAATATCATTTTAATAAACTGGCAGTGCATCAGATTTTTAATATGTTACTGGAAGTTAAGCATGATACTCTTATTCAGACATGGCCGGTTGATCAAGATGGAAATGTAAACAGAGCTAATTATTATATTGAAAAATATGTAAGGATAAAGTAATCTATTTATTATCAATTTACTTTTTAAATATTTAATTATGAAAGTCAATCATATTTTTTACTTAATGATTTTTTTAATCATTAGTAGCTGTGGCAGTAAAGAGGTTAAGAATCCGGAAATTGGAGCCTGGCAGTTACATTACTCTAAACATGTTGCTGCAGATACGGTTGCATTTGAAGTGGTAGGTTTTATCTCCGGAAGCGAAATAAAAGTGTGGTCGGGTAAAAACTTTATTTCTGTTGGCCAGTTTAAACAAGATACAGTTTATAGGGATATGTTTTCAGGGGGCTCTTATAAATTAAACGGCGACCAGTATGAGGAAACTGTATTGTATCATGTGAATAAAGCTAATGTAGGTAAAACTGTAAAGATGCTATTGGGAATAAAGGGCGACACTCTTATTCAAACCTGGCCTGTCGATAAAAATGGCCAACTAATAGATAAACACTATTACTATATTGAAAAGTTTATCAGAGTAAAGTAAACTCAAAATAATTGGTTATAGAGTAAGCAGGTTTGTATTTTAGTACAGATAGCTAAGTAAAGCGTTTGTTTTCAATTACTCATAGGTTGAAATCTTGCCTTAGAACAGAAGCACATAGTTTATTATGTATGATTTGTTAGGGCGTTAGGTAATATTTCAACCTATCTGTTTATGTGTAGCAAGTATTTTGCAGGAAATAATAATAGCCCTGTAGATGGCTATTTGCTAATTCTTGAGTTTCGCATGCTCACTTTATGCCTTTGCTGCAGACAAAGTTTAATTGTTTTAGTTATTTAGTTTGCGGTTTATGGAATGAAAAATGTATTGTTGTAAGGTCTCAATTTCTTTTGCCTTGCGCGCGCGTATATTTATAATGTATACCATTTTAGTTCTATGATTCTGTCTTTTAAAAATATGCTTTAAAACATGTTTAGTAATCAGCGTGTTACAAATTTATTTCATTTTTATTCAATAAAATAGTCACATATATTTGGTTTGTATGGCTCATTCCTGTACTTTTGCATCGCTTTGTAAGAGAAACAAAGCATTAGCATTGACATAATGACAGCAGGTTCGCAAGAATAAAAAAATAAAAAAAACTTCGAAAATATTTGGAGTATATAACTTAAAGTTCTTATCTTTGCATCCGCTTTCGCTTCGAGAGAAGCTCATTATGAAAGCTAAATTCGTTCTTTGAATAAGATTTAGATATAAACAATACAAGTAGTACAAGAGCTCTTGTTGGCGTGCTTTGGCATACTGACAGAGTAATAAATTTCGAACCGTCAACAACTACTTAAGCGATTAAGTAATTGAAGAAACAAGAAAATAAGAACGGAATCCTGAACAGAATTAAATAAAACTTTTACAATGAAGAGTTTGATCCTGGCTCAGGATGAACGCTAGCTACAGGCTTAACACATGCAAGTCGAGGGGTAGCAGGGTAGCAATACCGCTGACGACCGGCGCACGGGTGAGTAACACGTATCCAACCTTCCCATAACTCGGGGATAGCCTTTCGAAAGAAAGATTAATACCCGATAGTACTTATATAAGGCATCTTAAATAAGTTAAAGATTTATTGGTTATGGATGGGGATGCGTTCCATTAGATAGTTGGTGAGGTAACGGCTCACCAAGTCTTCGATGGATAGGGGTTCTGAGAGGAAGGTCCCCCACATTGGTACTGAGACACGGACCAAACTCCTACGGGAGGCAGCAGTGAGGAATATTGGTCAATGGGCGAGAGCCTGAACCAGCCAAGTAGCGTGAAGGATGAAGGTCCTATGGATTGTAAACTTCTTTTATAGTAGAATAAAGTGAACCACGTGTGGTTTTTTGTATGTATACTATGAATAAGGATCGGCTAACTCCGTGCCAGCAGCCGCGGTAATACGGAGGATCCGAGCGTTATCCGGATTTATTGGGTTTAAAGGGTGCGTAGGCGGAATAATAAGTCAGTTGTGAAAGTTTGCGGCTCAACCGTAAAATTGCAGTTGATACTGTTATTCTTGAGTGTACATAAGGTAGGCGGAATTCGTGGTGTAGCGGTGAAATGCTTAGATATCACGAAGAACTCCAATTGCGAAGGCAGCTTACCGGGGTACAACTGACGCTGAGGCACGAAAGTGTGGGTATCAAACAGGATTAGATACCCTGGTAGTCCACACAGTAAACGATGAATACTCGCTGTTTGCGATATACAGTAAGCGGCCAAGCGAAAGCATTAAGTATTCCACCTGGGGAGTACGCCGGCAACGGTGAAACTCAAAGGAATTGACGGGGGCCCGCACAAGCGGAGGAACATGTGGTTTAATTCGATGATACGCGAGGAACCTTACCCGGGCTTAAATTGCAAATGAATATGTAGGAAACTATATAGCCAGCAATGGCATTTGTGAAGGTGCTGCATGGTTGTCGTCAGCTCGTGCCGTGAGGTGTCGGCTTAAGTGCCATAACGAGCGCAACCCTTATTGATAGTTACTAACAGGTTAAGCTGAGGACTCTATCAAGACTGCCGTCGTAAGATGTGAGGAAGGTGGGGATGACGTCAAATCAGCACGGCCCTTACGTCCGGGGCTACACACGTGTTACAATGGGGGGTACAGAAGGTCGCTACCTAGCAATAGGATGCTAATCCCAAAAGCCTCTCACAGTTCGGATTGGAGTCTGCAACTCGACTCCATGAAGCTGGATTCGCTAGTAATCGCGCATCAGCCACGGCGCGGTGAATACGTTCCCGGGCCTTGTACACACCGCCCGTCAAGCCATGGGAGCCGGGGGTACCTGAAGTACGTAACCGTAAGGAGCGTCCTAGGGTAAAACTGGTGACTGGGGCTAAGTCGTAACAAGGTAGCCGTACCGGAAGGTGCGGCTGGAACACCTCCTTTCTGGAGTGATTTCGTTCTTAGGTTCGGATTTTACTTTGTGCTACTGTTTATTGTTTATTCAAAATATAAAAAAAAGAGATTAGAAAGAAGCCGAGCCGAAAGGTAAGAGGTTTTGAACGACAGTCCTATAGCTCAGTTGGTTAGAGCGCTACACTGATAATGTAGAGGTCGGCAGTTCAACTCTGCCTGGGACTACGAAAAAAAAGGAGCTAAGGGATTAACCAATTCCAAAGAAAACGCTTCATAATAATTTCGGGGGATTAGCTCAGCTGGCTAGAGCACCTGCCTTGCACGCAGGGGGTCAACGGTTCGAATCCGTTATTCTCCACGAAAATTAAGAAGAAATTCTTAAGAAACGATCTTTGACATAATGTACAAAAGCAAATAAAGAAGTAAATTTCAGTGATGAAAGAAAGCTTTAAAATATATATCGAACCATATTGCAATTTAAAACGTGTAAACGAATAAGATTGTATTTTATGGAAGAAAGTAAGCAAGGGCGCATGGCGGATGCCTTGGCTCTCGGAGGCGATGAAGGACGTGATAAGCTGCGATAAGCTTCGGGTAGGTGCAAATAGCCTTTAATCCGAAGATTTCCGAATGGGACAACCCAATATCTTGAAGAGATATTATCCATTTTATATGGAGGCGAACGCAGGGAACTGAAACATCTTAGTACCTGTAGGAGAAGAAAATAATTGAATGATTCCGTAAGTAGTGGCGAGCGAACACGGATTAGCCCAAACCATAGATGTTACGGCATTTATGGGGTTGTAGGACCACGATATCGGACTTATATTGGAGAATGGAAGACTCTGGAAAGTGTCACCATAGAGCATGATAGTTGCGTACATGAATCCAATATATACTGTAGTGGTATCCTGAGTAGTGCGGAGCACGAGAAATTCTGCATGAATCTGCCGGGACCATCCGGTAAGGCTAAATACTCCCGAGAGACCGATAGTGAACCAGTACTGTGAAGGAAAGGTGAAAAGAACTTCGAATAGAAGAGTGAAATAGTCCCTGAAACCATGCGCTTACAAGCGGTCGGAGCAGCTTCGTGCTGTGACGGCGTGCCTTTTGCATAATGAACCTACGAGTTACTGTCACTGGCAAGGTTAAGAAACTAAGTTTCGCAGCCGAAGCGAAAGCGAGTCTGAATAGGGCGAATTAGTCAGTGGTAGTAGACGCGAAACCAAGTGATCTACCCATGGTCAGGTTGAAGGTTAGGTAACACTAACTGGAGGACCGAACCGATAAGCGTTGAAAAGCTTCCGGATGAACTGTGGGTGGGGGTGAAAGGCTAATCAAACTTGGAGATAGCTCGTACTCCCCGAAATGCATTTAGGTGCAGCCTTGATAATTACTAATGTGAGGTAGAGCGACTGATAAGATGCGAGGGCTTCACCGCCTATCAAGTCTTGATAAACTCCGAATGCGCATTAGTTTAATATCAGGAGTGAGGGCATGGGTGCTAAGGTCCGTGCCCGAGAGGAGAAGAATCCAGACCATCAGCTAAGGTCCCGAAATAATTGCTAAGTTGAACTAACGAAGTCAGATTGCTAAGACAGCTAGGATGTTGGCTTGGAAGCAGCCATTCATTTAAAGAGTGCGTAACAGCTCACTAGTCGAGGAGTTTGGCGTGGATAATAATCGGGCATAAGCAATTTACCGAAGCTATGGAACCAGTAATGGTTGGTAGGGGAGCATTCCACTCTGCGTTGAATGTGAAGCGTGAGCTTTGCTGGAGCGTGTGGAAAAGCAAATGTAGGTATAAGTAACGATAAAGGGGGTGAGAAACCCCCTCGCCGAAAGACTAAGGTTTCCTGATCAACGCTAATCGGATCAGGGTTAGTCGGGTCCTAAGGCTCAGCCGAACGGCGAGGCCGATGGCAGAAAGGGTTAATATTCCCTTACTACCTTAAAGAGTGACGTGGAGACGGAGCAGTGAAAGTGTCGCCAGCTGACGGAATAGCTGGTTGAAGGGTGTAGATATTAGATTTCCAGGCAAATCCGGAAGACTAGTCGAACCTGATAGTACCGAGAGCCCTTGTGGTTATTGGATAGTACATGTAAGCATACTCCCAAGAAAATCCGCTAAACTTAATCTTTAAGGTACCCGTACCGTAAACGGACACACGTGGTCGGGTAGAATATACTAAGGCGCTTGAGTGAATCACGGTTAAGGAACTAGGCAAATTGACCCTGTAACTTCGGGAGAAAGGGTCCCTCAGTAATGAGGGCGCAGAGAATAGGTCCAGGCAACTGTTTAACAAAAACACAGGGCTATGCAAAATTGAAAGATCAAGTATATAGCCTGACACCTGCCCGGTGCTGGAAGGTTAAGAGGAGATGTCATCGCAAGAGAAGCATTGAATTGAAGCCCCAGTAAACGGCGGCCGTAACTATAACGGTCCTAAGGTAGCGAAATTCCTTGTCGGGTAAGTTCCGACCTGCACGAATGGTGTAATGATCTGGACACTGTCTCAACCGTGAGCTCAGTGAAATTGTAGTATCGGTGAAGATGCCGATTACCCGCGATGGGACGAAAAGACCCCGTGAACCTTTACTATAGCTTAACATTGAATTTGGGTAATTGATGTGTAGGATAGGCCGGAGACATTGAAGCAGGCACGCTAGTGTTTGTGGAGTCGCTGTTGAAATACGGCCCTTTAATTATTTGAGTTCTAACTCGCAGTAGCGAGGACACTGTTTGGTGGGTAGTTTGACTGGGGTGGTCGCCTCCAAAAGTGTAACGGAGGCTTCTAAAGGTACCCTCAGGACGATTGGTAACCGTCCGCAGAGTGTAATGGCATAAGGGTGCTTGACTGGGAGACCGACAAGTCGATCAGGTAGGAAACTAGAGCATAGTGATCCGGTGTTTCCGTATGGAAGGGACATCGCTCAAAGGATAAAAGGTACTCCGGGGATAACAGGCTGATCGCTCCCAAGAGCTCATATCGACGGAGCGGTTTGGCACCTCGATGTCGGCTCGTCACATCCTGGGGCTGGAGAAGGTCCCAAGGGTTGGGCTGTTCGCCCATTAAAGTGGCACGCGAGCTGGGTTCAGAACGTCGTGAGACAGTTCGGTCTCTATCTATCGTGGGCGTATGAAATTTGCGTGGCTCTGACACTAGTACGAGAGGACCGTGTTGGACTGACCGCTGGTTTACCGGTTGTGCCGCCAGGTGCATTGCCGGGTATCTAAGTCGGGATTGGATAAGTGCTGAAAGCATCTAAGTACGAAGCCAGCCACAAGATTAGATTTCTTAGGGTCGTTGAAGACGACAACGTTGATAGGCTGCAGGTGTAAAGACAGTAATGTCAAAGCCGAGCAGTACTAATTGCCCGTACACTTTCTTCCATGTTTATATGGTTGGCTATATGGATTTAGTTCCAAACATCAAGGATATTTATTCTTTATTGCTTTTGCATTGTGTTTATCTTAATAATTAACATCTTAAGAACCTAATAAATTAAGGACTTAAGATATTAAGAAATAAAAATATTAAGGTAGCTATAGCATCAGGGTTCCACCTCTTCCCATTCCGAACAGAGAAGTTAAGCCTGATCACGCCGATGGTACTGCGTAACAGTGGGAGAGTAGGTAGCTGCCGTTTTATCAGGAGTCCTGATCATTTTACATGATCGGGACTTCTTTTTTTAGGTTATATCCGTTGCTTAAGTTTATACTGGAAGATGATTTTCGGATCACCTGCAAAAGTATAGGGATTATACATATATGATTCGGCTTTATTACTCCCGGATTTACTCGCATACATCCGTATAGCATAGGATTTTGTTTTAATTAGCAGACTCATCCATGTATTTTCAGCCTTATATCCGATTTCTGTTTGTCAGACAGGGAATTTGCCGTCGGCTTTCTTCAGATTCCACTTCACAGTGAACATCCTTGCCTTAAGCTGACACTTCCAGCTTCGGGGACCGGCGCCCTAAAGTAGCCCGAATTCTTGAGGATAATGTTAAACGTGAAAAGAATTCTAATTTGTGTACTGAAGAACATCTCTTTTACTATTTCCACAAATGAAAATAGTTCCTGTTGTAGGTTAAACTTTTCTTTTAGATTTCATACCTATAAAATATATTCTTTAATTTGAATTTGTCTATTGTGATGCTATATTTAATATCTACTGGTATTTATACCTAAACCAGATAGATGCTTATAATACAGTAATATATACATAAAGTTTAATTGTAATTCTGTTATTTCTATATTTGGCCAGTGAAATATCGTAATTATTTGCATTGTTATTGTTATAAAATGAAATAATAATAGATAAATAAGTTACATACTATTTGCTTATTAAAAAATAATGTCTACCTTTGCAGCATTAAATAAGGACACCTATATGAATCAGATGTTTCTACATATTCTCCTATGCGGTATTATTATTCTCCTAGAAAGCTAGGTGGAAGTGAGTGTGCATAGATATGTATTATAAAATATATAAAGCCTTTCTCACTTCAAAATGAGAAAGGCTTTTTTCTTGATAATAATATTAACTAAATAAATAGGTAAAAAGATGAGTGACAGATTATTTATTTTTGATACTACTCTTCGGGATGGCGAACAAGTTCCCGGATGCCAATTGAATACTGTAGAGAAAATTCAGGTTGCTAAGGCATTAGAAACTCTGGGAGTAGATATTATTGAAGCCGGATTTCCTGTTTCCAGCCCTGGAGATTTTAATTCTGTGATAGAAATTTCCAAAGCTGTAACCTGGCCCACCATTTGTGCATTGACCCGTGCGGTAGAAAAAGATATTGATGTGGCTGTTGATGCTCTGAAATTTGCAAAACATAAACGTATTCATACTGGTATCGGTACATCTGATTCTCATATTAAGTATAAGTTTAATTCTACACGCGAAGAGATTATTGAACGTGCAGTTGCAGCTGTAAAGTATGCAAAAAAATATGTAGAAGATATTGAGTTCTACGCTGAAGATGCAGGAAGAACTGATAATGAATATCTTGCCAGAGTGGTAGAAGCGGTTATTAAAGCTGGTGCTACTGTGGTGAATATCCCTGACACAACTGGTTATTGTCTACCTTCTGAATATGAAGCTAAGATCAGATTCTTGAAAGAAAATGTGAAGGGTATTGATAATGCGATAATATCTACTCATTGTCATAATGACTTGGGTATGGCAACTGCTAATACTATTGCAGGTATTATTGGTGGAGCTCGTCAAGTAGAGGTTACAATGAACGGAATTGGTGAGCGTGCCGGTAATACTGCACTTGAAGAAGTTGCGATGATTTTGAAAAGCCATCATGAGTTTGATATTCAAACAAATATTAATACACAAAAGATTTACCCAACTTCACGCATGGTTTCAAGCTTGATGAATATGCCTGTTCAGCCAAATAAGGCTATTGTTGGTCGTAATGCTTTTGCTCACTCATCAGGTATTCACCAAGATGGTGTGTTGAAGAATATTCAAACTTATGAAATTATTAATCCGCATGATGTTGGCATTGACGATAGTTCAATTGTATTGACTGCTCGTAGCGGAAGAGCTGCATTGAAACATCGTCTTTCTGCGCTTGGCGTTGATTTGGCTAAAGAACAGCTTGATAAGGTTTATGAAGAATTCCTGAAATTGGCCGATCGTAAGAAAGACATAAATGATGATGATGTCCTTATGCTTGCTGGTGCTGAAAGAAGTACAAATAAACGTATTAAGGTTGATTACCTTCAGGTTACAAGCGGAGTGGGTGTTCGTTCCGTAGCAAGTTTAGGTTTGGATATTGCCGGAGAGAAATTTGAATCGGCAGCAAGCGGTAATGGTCCGGTTGATGCTGCGATTAAAGCATTGAAAAATATAATTCACCGCACAATGACTCTTAAAGAATTTACTATTCAGGCTATTAGTAAAGGTAGCGATGATGTAGGTAAGGTACATATGCAGGTAGAATATAACAAACAGGTTTATTATGGCTTTGGAGCAAATACCGATATTGTAGCTGCTTCTTTAGAAGCTTATATTGACTGTATCAATAAATTTATAAAATAGTACTAACTTCCTTTCAATAGGTAATCAGATAAAAAGAAGATATGAAAACATTGTTCGATAAGATTTGGGACGCACATGTGGTTAGCACAGTTGAAGACGGTCCCACTCAGCTTTATATTGACAGACTTTACTGTCACGAGGTAACAAGTCCGCAGGCATTTTCAGGAATGAGAAACCGTGGTTTGAAATGCTTTCGTCCGGAAAAGATTTTTTGTATGCCGGATCATAACATACCCACGCTAAATCAAGATAAAGAGATTGTTGATCCTATTTCCCGCAATCAAGTAGAGGAATTAGATAAGAACGCAAAAGAATTTGGTTTGACTCTTTATGGTATTGGACATAAGAAGAATGGTATAATTCACGTGGTAGGTCCTGAAAATGGATTGACCCTTCCTGGTATGACTATCGTTTGTGGTGACTCACACACCTCTACTCACGGAGCAATGGGAGCAATTGCATTTGGTATCGGTACATCGGAAGTTGAGATGGTAATGGCTTCACAGTGTGTACTTCAGTCTCGTCCTAAAACAATGCGCATTACTGTGGATGGAAAATTAGGTAAAGGCGTGACTGCTAAAGATATCGCTCTTTATATCATTGCAAAGATGACAACTGGTGGTGCAACCGGATATTTTGTTGAGTATGCAGGTGAAGCTGTAAGAGACCTGACAATGGAAGGACGTCTTACTCTTTGTAACCTTTCCATAGAGATGGGTGCTCGTGGAGGAATGATTGCTCCTGATGAAAAAGCAATAGAATACATTAAAGGTAGAGAGTTTGCTCCTAAAGGTGAAGCTTGGGATAAAGCAGTTGAATACTGGAAAACTTTGAAGAGTGATTCCGATGCAGCATTTGATAAAGATATTACTTTTAAGGCTGAAGACATTGAACCAATGATTACTTACGGAACTAATCCGGGTATGGGAATGGGAATTACCTCTAATATCCCAACCATCGAAAGTGTTCCCGAAGCAGGAAGAATCTCTTATGCCAAGTCTTTGGAATATATGGGCTTTAATGCTGGCGATGCAATGATTGGAAAGAAGATTGATTATGTTTTCCTTGGCAGTTGTACCAACGGACGCATTGAAGACTTCCGTGAATTTGCTGCATTTGTGAAGGATAAGAAGAAAGCAGCTGATGTTGTTGCATGGTTGGTTCCTGGTTCATGGGCTGTTGATAAACAGATTCGTGAGGAAGGACTAGATAAGATTTTGAATGAAGCAGGTTTTGAACTTCGTCAACCAGGCTGTTCAGCTTGTTTGGCAATGAATGAAGATAAAGTTCCGGCCGGCAAATACTCTGTGTCTACTTCGAATCGTAATTTTGAAGGACGGCAGGGACCTGGTTCCCGCACCCTTTTGGCAAGTCCGCTTGTTGCAGCAGCTGCAGCAATTACAGGAAAAATAACCGATCCACGAGTATTAATGGCTTAAACGTAGAATAACAATGAAAGATAAATTTAATATAACAACCAGCACTTGTGTTCCCCTTCCTCTTGAAAACGTGGACACGGACCAAATTATACCAGCACGTTTTTTAAAGGCAACAACTAAAGAAGGTTTCGGAGATAATCTTTTCCGCGACTGGAGATACGATAAACAAGGAAACCCTATTGAGTCATTTGTTCTTAACAATTCAACTTATTCAGGTAAAATATTGGTTGCAGGAAAGAACTTTGGTTCCGGTTCCAGTCGTGAACATGCGGCATGGGCCATTGCAGGCTACGGTTTCCGTATTGTTGTCAGCAGTTTCTTTGCAGATATTTTTAAGAACAATGCATTGAATAACTTTGTTCTTCCTGTAGTTGTTTCCGATAAATTCCTTGCCGAGCTATTTGCTTCTATCAATGAGAATGCAAAGATGGAGGTTGAAGTAGATCTTCCTAACCAAACCATCACCAATAAAGCTACGGGCAAAAGCGAGCAATTTCAGATCAATAGCTACAAGAAACATTGCCTGATGAATGCTTTGGATGATATTGACTATTTGCTTAGTAACAAAGATAAAATCGAAGCTTGGGAAAACAAATGAAAATTGAGATATTAGACACAACGCTTCGTGACGGTGAGCAAACGAGTGGAGTTTCTTTTGTAGCACAAGAGAAACTCATGATCGCTCGTTTATTGCTGGAAGAGCTTAAAGTAGACCGTATTGAGGTTGCTTCCGCCCGAGTCTCGGACGGGGAACTTGAATCGGTGAAGATGATTTCCGCCTGGGCTGCCCGGCGCGGACTTCTTGACCGCGTGGAGGTGTTGGGTTTTGTAGATGGAATGGATTCTTTGAACTGGATACGTGAAGCCGGATGCCGGGTGATCAATCTTCTTTGCAAAGGGTCATTGAAACATTGCACGCTGCAACTTAGGAAAACACCCGAAGAGCATCTAGCCAATATAACAGAGGTGGTGCTCAATGCCGAAAAGATGGGAATTACAGTCAATGTTTATCTGGAGGACTGGAGCAATGGAATGCAACATTCGCCCAAATATGTTACCCAGCTAATGGATGCATTGATCAAACTTCCTATTAAACGCTTCATGCTACCCGATACGCTTGGTATTCTCAATCCTTTGCAGACATTGGAATACATGCGTAAGATGGTAAAACGTTACCCAAACGTGCATTTTGATTTTCATGCGCATAATGATTATGACCTTGCAGTTGCCAATGTATTGGCTGCGGTTATTTCAGGAGCAAAGGGACTTCATACCACGATAAACGGATTGGGAGAAAGAGCTGGTAATGCCCCACTTTCAAGTGTGCAGGCCATTCTGAAGGATCACTTTAATGCCGAGACTTCTATTGTGGAAGATCGGTTGAATGATATAAGCAGGGTAGTTGAATCTTACTCTGGCATTGCCATTCCAGCTAATAAACCTATCATTGGTGAGAACGTATTTACTCAGGTGGCAGGCGTTCATGCTGATGGCGATTCAAAGAGCAATCTCTATTATAATGATCTTTTGCCGGAACGTTTCGGACGTATTCGTGAATATGCTTTGGGAAAAACTTCAGGGAAGGCGAATATTCGTAAGAATCTCGAATCTTTGGGGTTGGAACTCGATGAAGAATCGATGAAGAAAGTAATGGAACGGATTATTGAACTGGGAGACCGGAAGGAACTGGTTACGCAGGAAGATTTACCTTACATTATTTCTGATGTATTGAAACACAGCTCGGCAAACAGCAAAGTAAAGTTGCTCGATTATTTCCTTACTCTGACCAGCGGGCTTAAACCGGTGGCCACTCTGAAAATATCCATAAATGGTAAGGAATACGAGGAAACATCCTCAGGAGATGGTCAGTATGATGCGTTTATGCGGGCTTTGCGTAAAGTTTATAAAAATACGCTGGGCAGAAAATTCCCAATGTTGATAAACTATGCCGTGAGTATTCCTCCGGGCGGACGAACAGATGCTTTTGTGCAAACCATTATTACCTGGAAAAATAACGAGAAGGTATTTCGCACAAAGGGACTGGATAATGACCAGACCGAGGCGGCTATCAAAGCAACAGTGAAAATGCTGAATATCATAGAAGAAGAATATAAATAATAAAACTATAAATAAAAATGAAATTAAATATTGCAGTACTTCCCGGCGACGGAATAGGTCCCGAGGTTGTAGAACAAGCGTTGAACGCAACTATTGCCGTTTGCGAAAAGTTTAATCACGAATTAAGTTACAAACATGCTTTGGTAGGAGCTTGTGCCATTGATGAAACAGGAAATCCTTATCCTGATTCAACTCACGAGCTTTGTATGCAGAGTGATGCTGTGTTGTTCGGCGCTATTGGTGCACCAAAATACGATAATGATCCAAGTGCTACCGTACGTCCCGAACAAGGTTTGCTGGCTATGCGTAAGAATCTTGGATTGTTTGCCAATATCCGTCCGGTAACTACTTTCCCTTCACTTGTTCATAAGTCACCACTTCGTGCAGACCTTATTGAAGGTGCCGATTTTATGTGCATCCGTGAACTAACCGGTGGTCTGTACTTTGGCCGTCCTCAGGGAAGAAGCGAAGATGGAAACACCGCTTATGACACATGTGTTTACAGTCGTTATGAGATAGAACGCATTGTTCGCTTGGCTTTTGAGTATGCCATGAAACGTCGTAAGAAACTAACCATTGTTGATAAAGCCAATATTCTTGCGACTTCTCGTTTGTGGCGTGAAGTTTCAAAGGAAATAGCTAAAGATTTTCCTGAAGTAGAAACAGAATACTTGTTTGTAGACAATGCTGCAATGCGTATGATTCAGTGGCCAAAGAGCTTTGACGTGATTGTAACCGAGAATATGTTTGGAGATATCCTTACTGACGAAGGTTCTGTAATCACAGGTTCAATGGGATTACTTCCATCTGCTTCAATTGGTGCCCACACATCTGTGTTCGAACCTATTCACGGTTCATATCCACAGGCAGCGGGTAAAAATATTGCTAATCCGCTTGCCACAATTCTCTCAGCAGCCATGATGCTTGAATATGCATTTGGTCTGAAAGAAGAGGCTGAGCTGATAAACAAAGCTGTTACAGCGTCAATGGATGCAAATGTTGTGACTGAAGATATTGCTGGCGAAGGTGTAAAATCGTCATCAACTTCAGAAGTTGGGCAGTGGATTGTTGATTATATCAAGAAGAATTAAAAAAAACTCTTCGGAAAGAAAATAATCTCCTGTACAAAAGATTGCATTCTTTTGTACAGAACAATTAATTCTTTTGTACAGAAGAATGCAATGTTTTGTACAAGGATGCAAAAATGTTCCGGGTAAGAATAAAAATCTCCCGCAAAGAATCAAAAAGTTCTTGCGGGAGATTTTTGTTTCTATGCGAATGTTACATACAATACCCGTCTTCGCAGCAAATTTCGTTAGTTTCAAATTCAAGTGTAACGTGACTGATTCCCGCTTCCTGAAGTTTGTTTTTGATGTGAGTCTTTAGGGCTTCCATTTCATTCAGATTAGGTATCACAATGTGAGCCGTCATTGCATTTTCCGTGGTGCTAATGGCCCAGATGTGCAGGTGATGAATGCTTATAACTTCGGGTATTTCAGAAATAATCTCCTTAATGTCTGCGCTGTTTATGCTTACAGGTACACCATCCAGCGAAAGACGAACGCTTTCGTGAAGCAGATTCCATGTAGAAACAAGTATCACAACAGCTACAGTTATACCAATAATTGGGTCAAGAACAAACCATCCGGTGTAAGATATAACTATTCCCGATAACAATACGCCCACAGAAACCAATGTATCCGCTGCCATGTGCAGGTAAGCTCCCCTTACATTCAGGTCCTTTTCCTTGTTCTTTATAAAAAGCATGGCGGTAAAGGCGTTGATAAAAACTCCAATTCCAGCCACCCAGGCAATAGCAATTCCTTCAACAGGTCGCGGATTTACTATCTTTTCAAGACTTTCCATCAGAATGGCGCCCACAGCTATGAGCAAAATAACTGCATTTAGCAGAGATACAAGCACTGTACTCTTTTTATATCCGTAAGTGTATCTGGCATTTGCCCTTACTTTTGCCAGTCGGAAGGCTAGCAGAGCAAGGAACAGACTGGCTACATCGCCCAGATTATGCCCGGCGTCGGACATTAGTCCCAGTGAATCATAGTAAAATCCGGCTCCGAATTCAATTATAACAAAAGACAGATTCAGGGCTATACCTATTATAAAAGCTTTATTCAAGGATTCCACAGTATGGTTATGCTGATGTTCGTGATTATGAGCCATCTTTATTTCTACTTTTTTAATTTATAGTTTCAAAATTATGTATTATTTATGGAATAACTATGCTTTAGGAAAAGTTTTCTTACGTATCTTTGCAGAAATACTTATATATAGGTAGTTGAATATGACAAAGATAGCAAACAAACTGACAGAACTGATAGGCAATACTCCCCTGTTGAAATTGTCAGCTTATATGGAAAAATATAATTCCGGAGCCAATGTTCTGGGAAAATTGGAGTACTTTAACCCTGCCGGAAGTGTAAAAGATCGCGCAGCTCTTTCAATGATTGAAGATGCTGAAGCACGCGGAATTCTGAAACCGGGCGCTACCATAATAGAACCCACCAGTGGAAATACAGGTGTTGGACTTGCAATGGTTGCTTCCGTAAAGAAATACAAGCTAATTCTTACTATGCCCGAAACAATGAGCATTGAACGCCGGAATTTATTGGCGGCTTACGGTGCAAAGATCGAGTTAACTCCGGGCATTGAGGGCATGAAAGGAGCCATCAAAAAGGCAGAAGAGCTTAAAGCAACTATTCCGGGCTCAATTATTCCTCAGCAATTTGAAAATCCTGCTAATCCGGAAGTTCATAAACGTACTACGGCCGAAGAGATATGGAGAGATACCGATGGTCAGGTGGCCGTTTTTGTTGCAGGAGTGGGCACAGGCGGAACTGTTTGCGGTGTAGGTGAGGCGCTGAAAAAGCACAATCCAAATGTTTATATTGTAGCAGTTCAGCCAGAATCGGCTCCCGTGCTGACAGGTGGTGAGTGGAGTTCTCATCGCATACAGGGAATTGGTGCAAACTTTATTCCCGCAATTTACAACCCTGCGGTTGTGGATGAAGTTTTTTCTGTTCCCGATAATGAAGCAATCCGTGCCGGTCGCGAGTTGGCTCAGGAAGAAGGACTTTTAGTGGGCATATCTTCCGGAGCAGCAGCTTATGCAGCCAGAATTATTTCCCAACGCCCTGAATTTGCAGGTAAAACAATTGTTACCTTATTCCCGGATACAGGTGAACGTTACTTGTCTACAGAAGAATTTGCCTTTGATACTTATCCGCTGGATTAATTATAAATAGAATTTAATGAAGAGAAATTTATTGTTTCTGTTGGTATGTTTGTTCGTTTCGGGCATTCATGCGCAGAATTACAAAGAGCTTTTTGAAAAAGCAACCCGCTGTGAAGAAGCGGACAGTCTTGTTCAGGCTGAAAAGTATTACCGTGAAGCGCTGAAGGTTGAACCAACGAATGCTCATAATTGCATGATTTTTTCCAATCTTGGCCGACTACAATATAGGATGCAGCATTATCAGGATGCTTTGGATTCCTATAATTACGCAGTTAATATGGCTCCACTTACAGTTCCTATTCTTATGGACAGAGCATCTCTCAATTTTGAAATGGGTAACACCGATAGAGCTTATGTAGATTGCTGCACAATACTCGATGTGAATAAGAACAATGCAAAAGCATTATTCCTTCGGGCTTATCTGCAATCAGGCAAACACTTGTATAAAGAGGCCGAAGCTGACTATAAACGGATGCTTGAGCTGGAACCTCAAAGTGTTTCGGGTAGGTTAGGACTTTCTATTCTTTATCAACAGGAACAGAAATATAAAGAAGCTCTTGAGCTGGTAAATAAGTTGATTGTGGAAATGCCTGATGATGCAGAGTTATATATAATCCGTGCAGGCGTAGAAAAAGAAATCAGCCAGTTGGACTTTTCTTTGATGGATCTTGATAAAGCAATCAGTCTGTCACCTAAATCGGCAAATGCATACGTTTTGCGTGGCGAAATATTGCTTTCACAAAAGAAAAAGGAGATGGCTAAACTCGATTTCGAAAAAGCAATCCAATTAGGAACTTCCCGTTCCGACTTAATAGGACAATTGAAAGAATGTAAATGAGCCACGGCTCATTTATATTCTTTACTTACTTTATTGATAAGTTCTACAAAATCTTTCCCGTATTTCTCTTTCTTGAATTCTCCGATACCGCTTATATTTCCAAACTCTTCTATGGTGCGTGGGCGCGAAGTGCTCAATAAATGCAGTACCTTATCTGATAAAACAATATATGCAGGAATAGCCTGCTCGTCTGCAAGCTTCTTTCTCAATATGCGTAGCTCTTCAAAGATGGCTTCGTCTTCATTACTATAAGTAACCTTTTCCGGTTTTTCTGCTTTTGGGGTTTTCTTTTTGCTGCTTTTTGCTACAAACTCTTCACGCCTAATAGTAACTAAGATTGCTTTCTCTTCACCAAAAAGAATTTTGCGGCCAATTTCTGTAATCTTTAGGTGATTATTCTCATTGTACGCAATTTCAAAGTATCCAATTTGCAACATTTGCAGCAGATAATCATACCAGTCTCTCGGAGGAATATCTCTTCCGGCACCAAATGTCTTTAGTTTATCATATCCTCTTTCAATCACCTCTGCATTATTAAATCCTTTCAGAATATCGACCAAAAGAGTTGTTCCTATTTGTTCATTGGTCCGGGCTATGGCACTCAATGCTTTTTGCACAATGATAGTTCCGTCAAAACGTTCCGGAGGATTCTTACAAACATCGCAATTCCCGCAGTCTTTATCAACAGTCTCTCCAAAATAGCTCAGCAAGATACGACGTCGGCATATATTTGCTTCTGCATATTGCTGCATCCGGTTCAGCTTTTCAAGATTAATATTTTGCTGTTTGCTGTCGTTTGCAAACTTACTAAGCATAATTAA
Source organism: uncultured Bacteroides sp. (assembly GCF_963676325.1). Taxonomy (NCBI): domain Bacteria; kingdom Pseudomonadati; phylum Bacteroidota; class Bacteroidia; order Bacteroidales; family Bacteroidaceae; genus Bacteroides; species uncultured Bacteroides sp. The sequence goes on along the minus strand of NZ_OY781099.1, from coordinate 3,483,117 downwards.
GTCACTAAGAGAATAAAATAACATGGTATCACTATCCAGTCCATCCCTTCCTGCACGACCAATCTCCTGATAATAATTCTCAATGCTTTTCGGAAGATTATAATGTATAACCCATCTTACATTTGATTTGTCTATACCCATACCAAAAGCAATTGTAGCACACACCACCTGTACCTTGTCATTTATAAAATCATTCTGCGCCTTATCTCTTAATAAAGGGGAAAGTCCTGCATGATAAACAGCAGCTTCTATTCCATTTTTCTCCAACATCTTGGCAACTTTCTCTGTGGCTTTCCGGCTCATGCAGTAAATTATACCGCATTGATTCGGCCTTTTATCAATGAAATCTATAATTGTCTTGCTTTTTTCTTTCTCCTGGTAACCTCTTTTCACCGTTAAGCTAAGATTAGGCCGGTCAAATGATGATATAAAAACTTTAGGATTATTAAGGCGTAACTGATGAAGGATATCTGTTCTTGTAATTTTATCTGCTGTAGCAGTAAGTGCTATGATAGGTATCTTCGGAAACTTTTCTCTGAGAACGCCCATCTGGGTATATTCAGGCCTGAAGTCATGTCCCCATTGAGATATACAATGTGCTTCATCTATGGCAAATAGAGAAATCTGGATGTCGCGAAGTAAAAACTCCACTTCTGATAGCAATTTCTCAGGAGATACGTACAGAAGTTTAATATTTCCCATTAAACATTCCCGGCGTAGATTTGCATTTTCAGATTCACTGTTGTTGCTGTTCAACGCTCCTGCTGCTATACCATTTGCTTGTAATGCTTCAACCTGATCCTTCATTAAAGAAATTAATGGAGATACAACAATGGCAGTTCCTTCCATTAATAGAGCAGGTACCTGATAACAAAGAGATTTCCCTCCTCCTGTAGGCATCAGTATCAAAGAATCCCTTTTTGAAATGGTGTGATTAACAATTTCTTCTTGTAATGGGCGGAAAGAATCGTAACCAAAGACTGTTTTAAGTGTATGAAGCATATATTTATTATTCTCTTATCATTATAAAACAAAGGTACTCGAAAAATAAGAATAAAAACAGTTGATTTAAATATTATATCAGATTAACGTTGCGTTTTATTTAAATTAAGATAATTGTAAAAAGGGAACTCTTCCGCTATACAATGGCTCAACAAGTTTTGTTTATTACTAAAATAATTATTTAATGTCTCTGTATTCCAAAACTTTATCTCTCGAAAATAGTACTTATTTTTATTAAATGTATTTATTAGAAGCATCACTATTAAAAGTTACGCCTTGATAAAATTTAACCGTATTCGGTTTTATATATTCTTAAATGTATATTCTGTTTTAGTTATAACTTGCTAACTACCTTTTATTTATATGATATATATGTTGCATTTTGTGTTGGAGTGCTGATAGGTATATTATTTTTCATTTTATACTATGTCCAATTTATGCCTCTTTTATGTTAAAAGTTCTTCAATAAATAAATGATCTAATTAAATTACCTATAAATGGACAATATTTTATGAAAATAAAATACGAATTAGTTGCGTATGTGGAAAATATGTATGAAATTTATAACAGAAAAATAAAGGACACAGAGTGTGTCTTTTATAAATAAAACCTAACCAGTTAATTCAATGAGTGATTTAAAAAAACAAGAGGACGGAAGCCAGGCTTCTGTCGCAGAAAATGCGCCTCGCAAAAAGCCTTATAATCTTAGAGAGAAGAAGGATAAGAAGGCAGCTTACAGATCTTTAATTAGACCTGAACTAGCAGATGAGTTGTACGACAAGATTCTTAACATTGTCGTAGTTCAAAAGAAGTACAAAGATCCTGATTATTCAGCAAAGGATTTAGCTAAAGAGTTGAAAACCAATACTCGTTACCTATCTGCTGTTGTTAATTCAAGATTTGGAATGAATTATTCTTGTCTACTTAACGAGTACAGAGTAAAAGATGCTTTGCACATTTTGGTAGACAAAAGATACGCAGACATGAATGTAGAAGAAATTAGCGCGATGGTAGGATTCGCTAACCGCCAATCGTTTTATGCTGCCTTCTATAAGAATGTTGGTGAAACGCCTAACGGTTACCGTAGGAGAAATGCTGAACTGAAGAAGTAATAACTCTGTTCTTGCTATTTCTCTATTGAAAAAGGGATTATTCCAATTTTTTTGGAGTACTCCCCTTTTCTTGTTTTGTGATGTTCGTAACATGACGCTATATAAAAAATATGAAAAGACAACTAATATTGATGACTATGTTTTTATCGTTACTTTCGTCTTGTGGTAGTCTGAAGAAGACTACAGTGACTGATAATTTCAACTATAAAGTAGAACAATTTGCTGACCTGCAGATTCTTCGATATAAAGTTCACGGTTTTGATGAACTTCCTTTAAACCAGAAAGAGCTTATTTATGACCTCTCGCAGGCAGCTCTTCAGGGACGCGATATTCTGTTTGATCAAAATGGAAAATATAATCTGACTATTCGCCGGCTTCTTGAGGCTGCTTACAATAACTACTCCGGAGACAAGACGGATACCAATTATATAAATATGGAAGTATACCTGAAAAGGGTATGGTTCTCTAATGGGATTCATCATCATTATGGTTGTGATAAGTTTGTCCCGGGTTTTACTCCTGAATTCTTTAAGGGAGTTATAGAAAAGATTGATCCTGCAAAGCTGCCATTAGAAAAGGGGCAAACAGTAGCTCAGCTTTGCGATGAAGTATTCCCGGTAATATTTGATTCGAAAGTGATGCCGAAAAGGGTTAATCAGGCAGATGGGGAAGACTTGATCCTGACTTCAGCAAGCAATTATTATGAAGGTGTTACACAGAAAGAAGCGGAAGATTTTTATAATGCTTTAAAAGATCCTAAAGATGAAACTCCTGTTTCTTATGGTTTGAATAGCCGTTTGGTAAAAGAGAATGGGAAGATTTACGAGAAAGTCTGGAAAGTTGGTGGTCTATACTCACCATCACTCGAGAAAATAGTTTATTGGTTGAAGAAGGCTGAGGGAGTTGCTGAAAATGAAACTCAGAAAGCTGTAATCTCTAAGCTGATTGAATATTATAATAGTGGTGATCTTAAAGCATTTGATGAATATTGTATTCAATGGGTAAAGGACTTAAGTTCCCGAGTTGACTTTGTGAATGGTTTCACTGAGAATTATGGCGATCCGCTTGGAATTAAATCTAGCTGGGAGTCTATTGTTAATTTCAAGGACATAGAGGCAACCAAAAGAACTGAGACAATCAGCTCTAATGCGCAATGGTTTGAAGATAACTCTCCGGTAGATAAGAAATTTAAGAAAGAAACCGTTAAAGGTGTTTCTGCTAAAGTAATTACTGCTGCTATTCTTGCCGGCGATTTATACCCAGCAACTGCTATTGGAATTAATCTTCCTAATGCTAACTGGATTCGCGCTCACCATGGTTCTAAGTCTGTTACTATTGGTAACCTGACGGATGCTTATAACAAGGCTGCTCATGGAAGTGGGTTCTTTGAAGAATTTGCATATAGTAAAGCTGAAATTGAATTGAATGATAAGTATGCTGATATAACTAACGATCTTCATACAGATTTGCACGAATGCTTAGGTCACGGTTCTGGTAAGTTACTTCCGGGAACTGACCCGAATGTGTTGAAGGCTTATGATTCAACTATTGAAGAAGCGCGTGCCGATTTGTTTGGCTTGTATTATCTTCCTGATAAGAAATTAATTGATCTGGGAATCATTCCAAATGCTGATGCTTTTAAAGCAGAGTATTATTCTTATATGATGAATGGACTGATGACACAGCTGGTTCGTATTGAGTTAGGAAACAATGTTGAAGAGGCGCATATGCGTAATCGTCAGCTTATTGCTCGTTGGGCATTTGAAAAAGGTGCTGCTGATAAAGTGGTTGAACTAGTTAAGAAAGACGGAAAGACCTATGTACGTATCAATGATTATAAAAAACTCCGCAACTTATTTGGTCAGCTACTGGCAGAAATCCAACGAATTAAATCGGAAGGGGATTATGATTCAGCGCGCAGTTTAATAGAAAATTATGCAGTTAAGGTTGATCCTGTTCTTCATAAAGAAGTGTTGGAACGTTACAAGAAGTTGAATCTAGCTCCATATAAAGGATTTATAAATCCTGTTTATGAAGCAGTTACCAACAAAAACGGAAAGATTACTAATGTAAAGGTTTCCTATAACGAAGGTTATGCAGAGCAAATGCTTCGCTATGGAAAAGAATATTCTACATTGCCTAATAGAAATGAGTAATTTCATGGAAACGAAAGAACTAATAAAAGAAATAAAGACACAACTCCGTTTATCAATGAACGGAGTTGCGTCTCAAAGTATGCGTGAAAAAGGGCTCAACTACAAGTTAAACTTTGGAGTGGAGCTTCCACGTCTGAAAGAAATTGCCCGTCAGTATGATCAGAATCACGACCTGGCGCAGACTCTCTGGAAAGAGAATGTCAGAGAATCGAAGATACTGGCTGGAATGTTGCAGCCTATTGATTCATTCTTTCCTGAGATTGCCGATATCTGGGTGGAAGATATTACGAATCCTGAGATTGCGGAACTAACCTGCATGAATCTTTTTCAATATCTACCTTATGCTCCGGCTAAGTCTTTTCAGTGGATGGCCGATGAAAGAGAATATGTACAGGCATGCGGCTTTCTTCTTGCAGCCCGACTTTTAGGAAAAGGAATAGAAATGAATGAAAGGGCAGAAGAGGAATTTTTTGATCAGACACTGGTTGCTTTACTTTCTCCGGCTTATTTTTCCAGAAAAGCATCATCGCTTGCACTGACGAAATATGGTTTGCAAAGTAAAGAGAATGCTGAGAAAGTTATTCAATTACTTGCTAAAGAAGAATATTCAGAAGACGAGTCTGTAAAATCACTGCTTGAAAATATAAAACTAGAGATAGAATATTTGCTTTAATCTTTTCTCTTTCCGCAAAAAAGGCTTAACTTTGTTCGCGGTAAAAATTACCCAGTTATGGAAAAACAAAATGTGAAAGAAACGGTAAAACAGATATTTACTGAATATCTTAATGCGAACAGTCATCGGAAAACTCCCGAGCGTTACGCAATACTCGACACTATTTATTCCATTGACGGGCACTTTGGCATTGACATGCTGTATAGTAAAATGATGAATCAGGAAAACTTCCGCGTGAGCCGTGCCACTCTTTACAACACAATTATACTCCTCATTGATGCGAAACTCATTATAAAGCATCAGTTTGGAAATTCTTCCCAGTACGAAAAATCATTTAATATTGAAACGCATCACCACTTGATCTGTACTGAATGCGGAAAGGTGACTGAGTTTCAGAATGAAACGCTGAAGAAGGCAATTGCAAGTACAAAGCAAAGCAAGTTTCAGATGTCGCATTACTCTTTATACATATATGGTATATGCAGTAAATGCGCCTGGGCGAAGAACAGAAAAAAGACGAATAATAATAAACTATAGAATAAATAAAATGAAAGTAGACGTTTTATTAGGATTGCAGTGGGGTGACGAAGGAAAAGGTAAGGTGGTTGATGTATTAACACCTAACTATGACGTGGTAGCTCGTTTCCAGGGCGGACCAAATGCTGGTCACACATTGGAATTCGAAGGCCAGAAATATGTACTTCGTTCAATCCCTTCCGGTATTTTTCAGGGTGATAAAGTGAACATCATCGGTAATGGTGTTGTGTTAGACCCGGCTTTATTTAAGGCTGAGGCTGAATCACTTGAAGCTTCAGGTCATAACCTGAAAGAGAGACTTCATATATCTAAAAAGGCTCACCTTATCCTTCCAACTCATCGCCTTCTTGATGCTGCTTATGAAGCTGCTAAGGGAGATGCTAAAGTAGGAACTACAGGAAAAGGTATCGGACCAACATATACAGATAAAATAAGCCGTAACGGTGTTCGTGTAGGTGATATTCTTCATAATTTCGATGCAATTTATTCTCAGGCAAAAGCTCGTCACGAAGCTATTCTGAAGAACCTGAACTTTGAATATGATTTGACTCAGCTTGAAAAAGAGTGGTTTGAAGGTATTGAATATCTGAAACAATTCCATTTTGTAGATAGCGAACACGAAATAAATAATTTACTTCGCGACGGAAAAAGCGTTCTTTGCGAAGGAGCACAGGGAACTATGCTTGATATTGATTTCGGTTCTTATCCTTTCGTAACTTCATCTAACACAGTTTGTGCAGGAGCCTGTACCGGACTTGGTGTTGCGCCGAATAGAATAGGAGAGGTCTTTGGTATTTTCAAAGCTTACTGCACACGTGTAGGTAGCGGTCCTTTTCCAACAGAATTATTTGACGAAACAGGTGAAACCATTTGCCAGATAGGTCACGAATATGGTGCTGTAACCGGACGTAAACGCCGTTGCGGATGGATTGACCTGGTTGCTTTGAGATATTCTGTAATGATCAACGGTGTTACTAAGCTGATTATGATGAAGAGCGATGTACTCGATACTTTTGAAACAATTAAAGCTTGTGTGGCATACAAAGTGAATGGTGAGGAAATTGATTACTTCCCTTATGATATCAATGAGAATGTTGAGCCTGTTTATGTAGAACTTCCAGCATGGCAAGTTGATATGACTAAGATGCAGAGCGAAGATGAATTCCCTGAAGAGTTCAATGCTTACGTATCATTCCTGGAAGAACAACTTGAAACTCCTATTAAGATTGTATCTGTAGGACCGGACAGAGACCAGACTATTATAAGATATACAGAAGACTAAGTTAATAAGTCTCTAACTTAATAAGAAAGGCTGAACCGATAAAACCGAGTTCAGCCTTTTCTGTTTATTTTCAGATAAGATTACTTTCCTCTTAGAAAAATTGTAAAAAAAGCTACGCAGCTACGCAACCTTTGTAACACGCTAACAATCAATGAATAAAACGCGTAGCTTCTTTCTGGAAAGCTACGCGGTAGTGTCAAAGCTACGCGCTTATACTCTATCGTTCACAATGCATTTCCACACCGGCACAGTCAATGTCCGCTCCCATAGGAGGATTCTGCTTGGCTAGTTTAAGATCAATGGCTTCTATTGTAGGAAAGTCGTTGAATAATCTATTTACAATTCTTTGGCTCACATGTTCAAGAAGGAGAGACGGAATTTTCATTTCTGCTTTTACCACCTTAAATACATCGGCATAACTAATTGTGTAATTAAGATCATCACTTTCCGCAGCCTTGCTGAAATCCACTTTCAGTCTAAGGTCAATAATAAAAGTATTGCCTACCAGTGTTTCCTGAGCTCCAACCCCATGACGGGCGTAAAACTTCACGTTGCTGAGGAAGATATACATATCTTTCGATTTCATTTTTTTATTCTAATTAGTTACGTTTTTATTCTCTTGTACAGAAGAATGCATTCTTTTGTACAAAAGAAAACAATGTTCTGTACAAAAGATTACATTCTTTTGTACAAAGGAGAAATTATTATTCAGCTTGTTCCGGTGAATCATTCTTTTTGTTTTTTAATTATTCACCGGATACAAAAGTAAGAGATTCTATGAATAAGATCATCATTTTACAGAAAATAAAAAAGGGCACTGTATAGAACAGCACCCTTTTACCAACCAACCTTAACAACTCTTTATTTTTTAGGATTTCTCCCTGTTAGCATAATCAATTCTCTGATTTTAGTATTAATACTGTCGGCCTGCATCAAATCTTCCAGAGCAAGATGCATGCGATATCGCCAGTAGTGTCTGGGATTTGCCGGAACATTAATGCGTTCGGCCTCTATATTGGAATTTCTCCACTCTTCACTCATTGACAGCCAATCCTGCAAAGTCAGTACGCATAGGATAGAGTTTGAGTAAAGATGCTGTTTTATCACCTCTTCACAAATATGATCTGAAGCTGTTTCGGGGGCAGCTCCGTAATGTCCAAGCACATTGTTATAGAACCGCTGTGTTTGCTGAGGATCTTCCTTCCACCATCCTCGCAAAGTTGACATATCGTGAGTAGAAATTGTGCATACTGAGCGGTAAGGATAATTACCTACATTGCCAAATTCCAGTAATCGGCTTTTGGGCATGCGTTGTATTTCCAGACTCAATATCTGAAGTTCGTTCATTACCCAAGGCACACAATCGGGAATCATGCCGAGGTCTTCCCCGCAAACAAGCATTCGTGTGCTGTTTATTAATTGTGGAAGTTTCTTCATGGCTTGTTCCTGCCAGAATATATTATGGCGCTTGTAGTAATAATTGTCGTACAGATTATTGAATGCAGCCTTATCGTCGTCACTCAGCGACTGAAAAATGAAATCGAACTGCACACCAATACGTGGGTGATACATATTTTTATTCTTTCTGTCGCGAATGAAAAGTACATCGCTTATAATCGAATATAATCCATCACGAATCCAGACGCTGTCTGCATCGGTCTTTCCACTGAAATAGGCCTCCACTTTCTTTTGTGTATCGAATTCCGGACGCATCTCATAGATCTCCCACTGATCTGTAGCACGGATAAATGTCTCTTTTACATAATCTGTATGCGGACCAAATACCTGCTGCAGGAATCCTTCGTGGATATATGGCTTAAGAAAACGCTCTTCATTAAAATACAGACCGTTGCTTTCTATCTCTTCCTTCGACATTGGCAATGAAGGAACAAACTGTCCCAGCAAACCATGAACGGCATCTAGAGGAATTTCCCAGATTCGGAAAAATCCCAGAATATGATCAATGCGATATGCATCAAAGTATTCTGCCATTTTTTGGAATCTCTTCATCCACCAGTTATAGCCATCTTTTTCCATCACTTCCCAGTTGTAAGTAGGGAAACCCCAGTTCTGACCATTTACCGAGAAATCATCGGGTGGGGCACCAGCCTGTCCGTTCAGGTTAAAGTAATGTGCATCTTTCCACGCTTCCACACTATTGCGGCTTATACCTATCGGAATATCTCCCTTAAGGACAACTCCTTTTTCGCGGGCGTAGGTAGACGCCTCAAGTAACTGCAAGTGTAGGTGGAATTGTATATAATAATAGATCGCTATTTCATTGTAATCTTTTGATTCCGGATTGCAAAGTGCCTCAATCTCTTCCTGAACATAAGTGGTACATTGCGGCCATTCCCTAAAATTAGGGGTATTGTACAGGTCGCGCAGGTAACTAAACACCGCGTAAGGCTGCAACCATTCCCGGTTCTCAGCGAAGAATTGCTTGAATGAATCCGAATTGAATACATTTTTACCTTCCTGATTGAAAATCAGATGGAAATATTCCCACTTTATTTTATTTACTGCTTCGTAATCTATGGTCGATTTATGATTCAGCTTAGCTTGTGTTTCTGTAAAATAAGCCATCTTCGCATCATCTTTCAGCTTACCCATTTTAAGCAAATCGGCATACATGGGATGGAAAGCATAGATTGAAATGCTGTTGTATGGATATGAGTCTGTCCATGTATGCGTCATGGTTGTATCATTAACGGGCAGAATCTGTACCAGCTTTTGGTTAGTATTAGCAGCCCAGTCGATCATCATTTTCAGATCACTGAAGTCGCCCACTCCAAAACTTTGCTTTGATTTAAGCGAGAAAACCGGAATAGCTACTCCAGCTCCCTTATATGGCGGTAGTTTAAAATAGACATATCTGTCGGCTATCTGAACAGTTTCACCATCTTTAATATCAGGATCGGCCAGATAGCGGTTGGGATTATTCTCCCATGCTTCCACTTTATTCTCTTTTAAATTATAAAGAACAAATTTGTATTCAAGTGGAAACGAGAGCTGATCGGCATCAATCGTTATTTGCCACTCAGGGAAATCGGCATCATTCATCAAGCGTACCTCGTTCACATCCCAATTTCCTAACGAAGGTTGGTTGCCTGAAATAGCCAAAGCGAAGTTACTTGCAATTCTTGGCGCATAAGCTTTGATTACCAATGACCTTTTGTTGTCTCCTTTCTGCAACTCGCTGTGCTTTCTTGCCAGCAAGCATTCTGTGAAGGCAGAACTATAAAATTGCTGCTTATCGGGAATATTCTTCCAGGCATCCAGATTGCGATATACAGCGTTCTGAGCACACGAGATATAAATTCTCCTGGAAAATGAATCCCATTCCTTACGAACTGGCTCTCCATCTTTGTATATGTAGTAGGTGTATTTAATGAATCCGTCAGTTGGATCTTGAATTTCCTGAACTAAACTCCAGTTTATTCCGTCAATCGTACGAAGAGGAACTGCCTGTTCTTCATCGTAACCTCCAAGTTCAGGGACAGAACCCAGTATTCTAACCTCTTCGCCCCAATTTGTTCGGTATTCTATATGAAAGGATAAAATCATATTATTAGATTTTTTATAATTTCAAAGTACTGCAATTTTAATCATTTATTAAATACACTAAATATGGAAGCTTATGTTAGTGATTCAAAATCTTATGCAAACGTTTGTTTTATTTTGCGGAAAAGATCAGATCACGCAGATATTGAGAGTGAATCATCTCTTTTTGAAGATCGGTTTGTAAATAATTAGCATGACTTCTTTACCCCATTAAAAAAAACTGTCTAAAGAATCTATTCTCTATCATCTTTTTTGATAGATATAATTCTTTAGACAGTAAATTGTTGTAATCTTATTCGAGAATCTATTTTAAAGCTGTTGTTTCTTATTTTTTATCCGCAACGAGAGCTTCCGCACGATGTACAGATAAGACAACCTTCCTGATAGATTAAGGACTCATTTCCACAGTTAGGACATTTCTTTCCCTTTGCTTCTGTTCCGTCCTGAATGTATTTCTTCAGTGCGCGTTCCACACCGTTTTTCCATGTGTTAATGCTTTCATTATCCAGTTGTAACTGTCCCACAAGTTTAATAACCTGTTCTATTGGCATTCTGTAACGAAGCACTCCCGAGATTAATTTTGCATAGTTCCAGTATTCTTTATTGAACTTCTCAGATAGTCCCTCAATGGTGGTTTTGTATCCACGTTTGTTTTCAAACTGGAAGTCGTATCTCTTAACCCCATTGTCGTCTACACTCTTGATAATTCTTCCCTGAGTTACTGTTTTAGGAAGAAGGATACCTTCGTCATCGTCCTGCAAACCGGTAAAGATCTCATAAGGTCTTCCATCAAGCAAGCCTACAAAAGCAACCCATTTCTCTTTGTTGTTCTGGAATTTCACCACATCTGCTTCAAGAACTTTAGGGCGGACTTCAACTACCGTAGGTGGTTTGCAAGGAGGCAGTTCATTTTTATCAGACTTGGTAGAAAGCAATACTCCCGAACGTGAACCGTCGCGGTATACTGTGCAACCTTTGCAACCAGATCTCCATGCTTCAACATACAAACGGTTTACTAAATCCTCATCTACGTCATTAGGCAGATTGATTGTTACGCTGATAGAGTGGTCTACCCATTTCTGGATTCTTCCCTGCATCTTAACCTTCATCATCCAATCTACGTCATTAGATGTTGCTTTGTAATAAGGAGACTTAGCAACCAGCTCATCTATCTCTTCCTGTGTATAACGCTTGGTAGTATTGTAGCCGCTAGCTTCCATCCATGTTACAAACTTGTGGTGGAAAACTATATATTCTTCAAATGCATCGCCGATCTCATCAACAAAATCAATGTGAACCTGCGTATCATTCGGATTAACTTTTCTTCTTCTCTTATAAACAGGGAGGAATACTGGCTCAATTCCTGAAGTGGTTTGCGTCATTAAACTGGTAGTTCCTGTCGGAGCAATAGTTAAACAAGCAATATTACGGCGTCCGTATTTCTTCATGTCTTCATAAAGAGCCGGATCGGCATCTTTAAGACGGTTGATGAACGGATTATTCTTTTCTCTTTCTGCATCGTATATTTCGAATGCACCACGCTCTTTGGCCATTTCCACAGAAGAACGGTAAGCATAAAGTGCAATAGTCTTGTGAACTTCTTCAGAGAAAGTTGTTGCTTCTTCTGTTCCATATCTCAAACCTAAAGCTGCCAACATATCTCCTTCAGCAGTAATACCTACGCCGGTACGTCTTCCTTGTCCGCTCTTTTTATATATCTTTTCCCAAAGTAACTTTTCAGCGTGTTTTACTTCAGCGCCCTCAGGGTCAGAATCTATCTTGTGAATAATACGCTCAATCTTTTCCAGCTCAAGGTCAATAATATCATCCATGATACGTTGTGCAAGAGCTACATGTTCCTTAAATAGTTCGTAGTCAAAATAAGCGTCTTCTTTAAATGGATTTACTACATAAGAGTAAAGGTTGATAGCCAGTAATCTACATGAATCGTAAGGACACAATGGGATTTCTCCGCAAGGATTAGTAGATGTGGTTTTATATCCAAGGTCGGCATAGCAGTCAGGAACAGATTCCCTGATAATAGTATCCCAGAATAAAACTCCTGGTTCTGCAGATTTCCATGCATTGTGAACTATCTTTTTCCAAAGTGAAGAAGCATCGATCTCTTTCTCTGTTGTTGGATTAGCTGAGTCGATTGGGTATTGTTGTTTATAAGGGCGTCCTTCAACGGCTGCTGCCATGAAATCATCATCAAGCTTTACGGATACGTTTGCTCCGGTCACTTTCCCTTCAGTCATCTTGGCATCAATGAAAGATTCCGAATCAGGGTGTTTAATTGATACACTAAGCATCAATGCTCCGCGGCGGCCATCCTGTGCCACTTCTCTGGTAGAGTTAGAATAGCGTTCCATGAACGGAACAATCCCGGTGGAAGTTAGTGCGGAATTCTTAACTGGTGATCCTTTTGGACGAATGTGGGAAAGATCGTGACCTACGCCACCTCTTCTTTTCATCAGTTGTACCTGCTCTTCATCTATTTTAATAATAGCACCATAAGAGTCGGCTGCTCCATCTACTCCAATCACAAAGCAATTGGAAAGTGAAGCTACCTGATAATTGTTACCAATACCAGTCATTGGGCTTCCCTGAGGAACAATGTACTTAAAGTGATCAAACAGATTATATAACTCTTTCGAGCTAAGACCGTTTTTATACTTAGCTTCAATACGCGCAACTTCATTTGCTATTCGCCAATGCATATCTTCCGGTGACTTTTCATAGATGTTTCCGAAAGAGTCTTTTACTGCGTATTTGTTAACCCAAACCCTTGCAGCAAGCTCATCACCTTTAAAGTATTGTAAAGATGATTCAAAAGCTTCCTCATAAGAAAAAGTGTTCTTCTCCACGATGTTTTCGAATTATATTATTATTAATAAAAAGAATAAGTAGAGGTCTCTTATTAATAAATAATAGATAGTATTAAATAGGTATGCAAATCTATGAATGTTTTTTGTTATTTCAAAATAAAAACATAAAATAAATAGGGTCTAAAAATAAAGTTTTCCATTTTGTGTGCTTATTTGTCTGTTAATCAATTAAATATATTTTTAAGATTTGAAAAAAGTTTTCCAAAAAATATATTTTTATTCGTTTTATATTGAACTTACTTTTCTGAAATGGTTTATTTTAAAAGAATAATAAGACTCATTCCCAGATCATAATATTGATTCTTTTATTATATTTGCAAAAAAAAAGTATGATAGAATCAATAAAAAACAGAAGATCAATAAGAAAGTATAAGAATCAGGAAGTGAATCCTGAATTGTTAAATGATTTGCTTTCTACCGCTTCGCGTGTGTCTACCATAGGAAACATGCAGGTTTACAGTGTTGTTGTTACTCGCGATGCTGAAATGAAAGAAAAATTAGCTCCTGCTCATTTTAACCAGCCAATGGTAAAAGGGGCACCGGTTGTTCTTACATTCTGTGCAGACTTTAACCGTTTCAGTAAATGGTGTGAATATCGAAATGCCCAACCGGGTTATGCTAATTTCATGTCATTTATGAATGCTGCAACAGATGCTTTGATTTACACTCAGAACTTTTGCACGTTGGCAGAAGATGCTGGATTAGGGATTTGTTATTTGGGAACAGCTATCTATAATCCGCAACAGATTATTGAGATTCTTCAATTACCAAAGTTGGTTTTCCCAATTGCTACAATAACTCTGGGATATCCTGATGAATGCCCATCTTTGGTTGATCGCCTGCCAATTGAAGCAATAGTTCATGAAGAGTCTTACTGCGATTATACTCGTGAGATGATAGACAAATTGTATGCTTACAAGGAATCTTTACCTGAAAACAAGCAGTTTATTGCTGAAAATAATAAAGAAACATTGGCACAGGTATTTACAGATGTAAGATATACCAGGAAGGATAATGAATTTATGTCTGAGAATCTTTTCAAGACTTTAAAACAACAAGGTTTTATTTTATAAAATACTCTAGTTTAGTGGGGTTGACAGTACCGACTTTCAGCTTGAATTCGCCGTTTTATTTTATAATAAACTGTAGTTTAGTGCCTTGAAAATAGACCTGTTTCGCTGAAAAAAAGATTATAAAAACAATCCCCGGAAAAGATTAAATTGCTTTTTCGGGGATTGTTCTATTATCGCCGTACGATTATTTTGTGAAATCTCTTACGGGCAATTTCTTTTATTTGTTTTTGTACTTGAATACAAGCTTTTTATTTTCTTCTAAGTGAAGCTTCAATTTCTTCCACTTCAGCACGGAAAGATTTGTCTACATCGAACTGACCTTTAACAATTTTGCAGGCATGTAGAACTGTTGCGTGATCTCTGTTGCCAATTAAAGTGCCAATCTTAGAGGAGGACGTATCAGTGTGTTTTTTAGCTAAGTACATAGCTAACTGACGTACCTGGACAACTTCTCTTTTTCTTGATTTAGAATGAATAGCTGATGGCTCTAACTCAAAATGCTTGCAAACTTTCTCGATAATATCATCAATAGTAATGGTCTTTGTTTCGCAGCGAACGGCTTTACGCACAATTCTTTCTGCCAGTTCCATATCTATTTCCTTATTATAAATAGTAGAATGAGCCATAATGGAAATAACAATACCTTCCAGGTCACGTACACTCTCGTTTACGTTCTCGGCAATATAAGTTATAACCTCTTCCGGGAACTTTAAACCATCGCGGTGAATCTTATTCTTTAGGATATTCTTTCTAAGCTCTACATTGGGCTTTTCTAGCTCTGCAGTTAATCCCCATTTGAAACGGGTAAGTAGTCTGTCTTCCATCCCCTGAAGTAGGATAGGAGCACGGTCTGATGTCAGAATTAACTGTTTGCCATTCTGATGTAAATGGTTAAAGATGTGGAAGAATGTGTTCTGAGTCTTTGTAAGACTAGCAAATTCCTGTATATCATCAATAATCAATACATCGATAGTTTGGTAGAAGTTAATAAAGTCATTGATGGTATTGCTACGAACAGAATCAGTGTATTGTACCTGAAATAAGTGTGCAGATACGTATAAGACTCTTTTATCAGAAAATAGTTCTTTAATTCGGGTTCCAATAGCGTTTACAAGATGAGTCTTGCCAACACCGGATGGACCGTAAAGGAACAATGGATTAAATGTTGTCTTTGCAGGATTAACAGCAACAGCTTCACCGGCTGTTCTTGATAACTTATTACTATAACCTTCGATAAAGTTCTCAAAGTTATAGTTTGGATTAAGCTGAGGGTCAAGATCTAGTGGCGACGGAGCTTTAAGTGTATTAGGAGCTTTATTCCCGTTGCGAATAGCACTTCGCTGAGGAATTGCAGTTGAACGATTTGTGGCTTCCAGATCTACGGAAGCTTTTGAGCTATTGTCTACAATTACCCGGTACATTAGTTTTGTTCCTTCACCGATCTCTTTGTACAAAGTAGCACGCAGTAGCTCTACAAATTTATCTTCCAGAAATTCATAAAAGAATTGTGAAGGAACTTGTACAGTCAGCGCACTGTCCTCATACTTAAGAGGGACAATAGGGACAAACCATGTGTTAAATGTAGTCTCAGGAACATTGTCGCGAATTACTCGGAGACAGCGGTTCCATAGACTTACATGATTGGATTCAATCATAAGGCTATTTAATACAATTTATTAGTTATAAGAAACTTCTACTTATTGCAAATTTGAGAATCTTATTCGAGAAAAACAAATGTTGTTTTTCTCTTGTTTTTTTTATAAAATTAATAACTTATTTAATTTCAGCGTTTTATAGATTCTACTTGTTTAAATGCTTCAATTTAGCTTTTTGCATTTATCTAATGTTCTGTAATTTAGTTGGTTATGCTACTATTCATATTAAAGAACTATCTATAACATTTTTTTAAGTTAAATGATTACACCCATCTATTAATGGAGTAGTTAGTTGCTTTTCTTTAATATAAATAACAGCCCTTCTATTTAGACAAAATCTATATAATACTTTTCTGAAATCTATTTTCGACCAAATAAAGAGAAGTGCACATAACGTTTTGGATTGCTCTTCAAGTCTTGCAATAAAAGCGAAGCGTTTGCACCGGTGGCCGACAAATTTCTATAAAGTGAAGTGTCATTGAGTAAAAGTCCAAGTGAATTATCTTTTCGGTTAAGCTTTTCTGTAACCTTCTTCACATTGGCCATTGTGGAATCTATTTTATTAAAAGTTGAGGCATAGTTAATATTCCTAAGATTACCGCTGATAGTTACGAAATTATCACCTATAATATTTATCTTACTGGTAATCTGTGGTACGTCTTTCTTCATGAATGAACGAAGTTGGGTAGTTGCTTCTGCCATGTTATCGGCTGTTACCCTTACTGATTTCAGTGTAGCAGGAATATTTGGATCGGCAGCAATTTTGTTCAGCGATGTCATAATGGAATCTAGCTTAGGAAGCATCTTTTCCATTTGAGGCATGATGGACTTAGTTACAGCTTCCATCAGACCATTATTCACAGTCCCCGGAATTGTATCTCCAATTGAATAAGCTTCTTTTGGATTAATGCTTAAAATCAGATTCATTTTTACTGTGCCAAGCATTTCAGTAATCAACTCGGCATGACTTCCTTTAGGAATTCTCATTTCGTTGTCGAGCTCAACTTCTACGGTTACGTTTCCAGGATGTGTGTAATCATAAAAAATATCCCTCACAATACCGATGCGAAAACCGTCGGCAAACACCGGGCTTGATTTAGCCAGTCCCTGGATATCTTTGTATTTTACATAGAAATAGCTGCTGGGTTTAAACATATTTATTCCTTTCAGGTAATTTATGCCGTATACGAGCATACATAAACTGATAATACCTGCTAATCCTATTTTAACTTCTTTAGTAAAGTATTTCATTTCTATTCTTTTTTATACTTGGTTATTTCTTGTTCTTTTTAAATTCTGCAATGGCAGTATTAACATTTATCTTTTCGCCGTCTTTAAATGCAATGATAAAAGCATCTTTAAACTGGGCGGCAATTTCTCTTTTGGTACGCAATACTTTATTGTAATTTTCTGATGCTCCGTAGGTATATTTATAAACCCCGCTTTCAACAAAAGGTTCTACTGGAGTTAAATTTTTAAAGCGTGCATCGCTTGTCTTTAGTTTTTTTGCGGAAGATAAGATTTGTATTTTAAAGACCAAACCACTCTCTTTCGGTGGAGTGCTTCCTCTTTCCTCTTTTTTTGCAGGACCTTCCACACTCTTTTTGATATTTCGATTTGTTGTATCAGATTTTTCCTGATTATCAACTGTATAAGAATGCTTTACTTCTTGTTCTTTGTCTTCATCGGGACGAAGTGGCACTTTTATTTTTGACCGGCGTACGTCGTGTCTAAGTTTATATTGCTGAAATGCATTAAATATTGATTTAGCCAAGACATCTGTCCCTTCTTCGCTATTAAGATATTGTTCTTCTTCCGGATTAGAAATGAAACCTACTTCAGTCAGCACACTTGGCATTGCGCTGGTTTTTAAAACCAGAAAGATATCCTGATGTACTCCGCGGTCGGATCTTCCACTGAATGACTTATACTGTTTCTGAATCAATGTGGCCAGACTAACACTTTGCTCCATATGCTTGTCCTGAATAAACTCAAACATGATATAAGATTCAGCTGAATTAGGGTTAAAGCCCGCATATCTTTGTTTATAGTCATCTTCCATAAGAATCACCGAGTTTTCACGTTTGGCAACTTCAAGATTTGCACTGGAACGGGAAAGCCCGAGAGAAAATGTTTCAGTTCCTCTTGCAACCTTTGTTGGAGCTGCATTTGTGTGAACTGAAATGAATAAGTCGGCATTAGCCTTATTTGCAATTTCAGTCCGTTGATCTAGCGGGATAAAGATATCTGTTTTACGAGTATATATAACTTTTACATCGTCACAGTTTTGCTGAACCAGACGACCAACTTTTAAAACGATGTTCAGATTGATGTTTTTTTCACGCGAAAACTCACCAATAGCGCCAGGGTCGTGTCCCCCGTGCCCAGCATCAAGAACTAATACAAAATCTTTTCCGAATACGGGTGCACATCCAATGGTGGCAAACCAGATGCTGGCGATTGTAGTAATGGTATAAATGATACTTTTTTTCATGTCTATGCAATAAAGTGCAAATGTAGCAGAATTTTCCTGAAAACTTGCTATTTGGTTTTAAGTTTTGTCTTTATTTAATGCGATAGTTTTTCTTTCAACTTTCTTGTGACAAGCATATATGATGGTGAAATAGCAATATTATTAAGTATACGAATGGGAAAGATTAGCTAATTATTGCAGTCTGTGAATCTTCTTATTCTAGAGAAAGTATTTATAAAAGCTACAGTAAAAAAGAATAAAGTGTAGACTTTAACTAATTAAAATCTACACCTTATATATATAAGCTCTACTCTGTTTTTGAAAGTACTTAGCTTATTTAATCTTAGCTTTCACCATCTATTTAAAGTTTATCCGGTAGCTTACGCCAACTTTGCCCCAAATTCCGGGTTGAGGGATATTACCGATATCATAATATTTACGATCAAGCAGATTGTTTGCTTCCGCATAAAAAGTATAATTCGGGGAGTTCCATGAAAGCTTGAGATCAAGTAAACAAAAAGACGGGTAAGCCTTTTTACCAACTTCTTTCATACCTTCATATATTGCATAACTACCTGCTCTGCTTTGCCAGCGGAAAGCCCAGTTTGCACTTAAATTCTGCCAGATACGGTGATCGAGCTGTGCAACAAACTTATGTTTCAGGTAGTCTAATGAATAATTTGATTCATACACATCGCCTATTACTTTGTCCTGGTTGATATACGAATAACCAATGTTTGCTTTCTTTAAGAAGCTCGTATTACCAAATAACTCACAAAAGTTAAGCGTGGCAGAAGTCTCGATACCCATATTATCCAGTTTTGTATGGTTCATCGTGTGCCATTTATCATCACTTGAGTACTTCACCCAGTCTATCATATTTTTCCCTTTATGGTAATAGCCGCTCACTGAAGCCTGCAATACATGGGAAGAATATTTTGTACCAATTTCAAACGCCTTGGTTTCTTCCGGTTTCAGATTCGGATTTCCCTGGAGCATTTTACTCTCGTAATAAAGATCGGTAAAGGTAGGTAGGCGAAGCGCCATGCTCCACGAAGCGTAAACTTTTAGCTTTTCGGTGAGACGATAGGAAGCATCTACACCTGGATAATAACGGAACTTATTGTCCAGTCCTGTATTCATTGTTGCCATTAAACCGAGCGACAATGTAAATCGAGGCAATAAGATATCATGCTCCACATAATAACTGATATTTGTCCGGTTATCCTTTTTAGTGAAATAATGATCGCCTTCACCAGGTACCTTCACAGGTTCGTCCATCAGTTTGCCCAGTACGTTACTCATAACCCCTTCATTGCGGAACTCAGCTCCGAAGGCTGTTTTGCCAAGTGTGGATTTAAAATAAGTATTCAGGTTGGTTCCAAAGACATCCGTTTGATGATAGTTATGATTAGTGTACCACGATGCCGGATTATTCCGGAAGAGTTCAAAGCGATCATGTCCACGATTCCAATATATGATAGGAGTAAAGTGGAGTTTCCCTTTAGTCTCCGCTTGTACCGATACGGAATACTTGCGGGTGTGTTCGTACTGATTAGGATAAGCGGCAGAATAAAACGTATTGGCACCGTATCCTTTGTCACTGATTCCTGCCTGCCAGCGAATATCTGCTTCTTTCCCGGAATATTCTCCCTGATAAAAAGCCCGCTTAGTGCTGAAATCACTATTGGCAATATATCCGTCGGACCGGCTATAACCTCCTGACAGCTGATTGCTAAACCTTCCTTTTGTGAAGTTTCCGCGTACACCTCCGTTGAACAAGCCATATTGTCCTGTTGATAAATCAATGGCAGCATGACTTTGCTTGTCACTTTTGGTCACAATATTGATGGCTCCGGTAAAAGCCGAAGTGCCGTATACTCTTGCGGCCGGACCTTCAAGAATCTCTATACGTTCAATATCGTTCATGTCTACAGGAAAGTCGGCCGTGAGGTGGCCGGTTTGGGGGTTACTGATGTTGGCCCCATTGAGAAGGATAGTAATTTGGTCGGACGTTCCGCCCCGGATGCTGATGTCTGTCTGAATGCCCAGATCTCCCCGCTGGCGAACATCCACGCCTACGGCATACTTTAATAACTCATTGATACTTTGTACCGCCGCCGCCTGAATATCTTCGCGGGAAAGTACAGTTACAATTCTCGCCGCTTCGCCTAAGGTGAGCGGTACACGACTGCCGGTCACTTCAATCTCGTCGAGCTTGTATTCTTTTAGTTGATGAGAAGTCTCGGTCTGTGCCGAAACACATTCCACATTGGCAAAGGCAAGGGTTGAAATTGCCAGAACGCCAATGTTGACTTCCTTTTTCAAACTACAGAATGCAGCATACGACTTGTGATTGAACTGCTTCCATCGGGCAGCCTGTCGTTCTGTAAACTTGTTTTCTTTCATTAAAATAAAATAAAATTAAAAAATCGGGATCAAAGGTAGTATATTTCTTTATTTCACTGTTACTTTGTAGTTGAAATATTAAAAGACGTAATGATGTTGAAGTTCTTAAAGAATTGGGCTTTACCTATAGGGATGCTGACTGGTGCGATTGGCTATCAGTTCTTTACCTTGCTTTCCCCTTTAACACCAGCTCTTATTTTTGTGATGTTACTTTTTACATTTTGCAAAGTTTCTCCTCACGAACTTAGATTTGAGAGACTTCACCTCTGGCTTATCGTTATCCAGCTATTGGGAAGTATATTGATCTATGTTTCTATTGCCGCTTTCAATCCAACTGTTGCCGAAGGAGCCATGATATGTATGCTTGCCCCCACAGCTACCTCGGCTGCGGTTATTACCGGCATGCTGGGAGGAAGCGTATCCTGTCTCACCACATACACCTTACTCTCTAACGTTGTTGTGGCTATTGCAGCTCCTTTTATCTTTTCATTGATGGGAACTAACAGTTCACTGCCGTTTTTTGAATCCTTTTTCTTTATCTGTAAACAAGTGATGCCATTACTGATACTTCCTTTCGTTTGTGCCTGGTTTATTCAGGTGAAACTACCCAATCTTCACAGTAAAATGGTTAGCATGCACTTAGCTTCCTTTTATCTTTGGGTCGTAGCTCTGGCTATTGTGACAGGAAAGACAATCGACTTCCTTGTTAATCAGGAGAATCCTAATTATACAAATGAGATAATGATTGCAGTGTCCGGATTGGTCATTTGTTGCTTGCAGTTCTTTCTTGGAAAGACAATTGGCGGACATTATAAAAACCGTATCTCGGGAGGGCAGGCTCTTGGTCAAAAGAATACCATCCTTGCTATTTGGATGGCGCAAGCTTACCTAAATCCCCTTGCTTCAGTAGGGCCAGCTTCATATGTATTGTGGCAAAATACAATTAACTCCTGGCAGCTTTGGAAAAAAAGGCGCAAAGATGAGGCCGCTTCCCAAACTAAGTAACGGGATTGCTATGTGATTCTATTGCGCAATATTTGCTGTTCAATATCCAATGGTAAAACGTTCGAAGTGATGCTGTGGATTTTCTATTTCATCAATCATAGCTAAAGCATAGTCTTCTACTGAAATATAGCTTTTACCTTCGGAATCTGTTATCAAGTCATCTTTTCCCAAACGGAACTTTCCGGTACGTTCTCCGAAAACAATGTTTGCTGCAGGAGAGAAAAATACCCAGTCCAGCTCTTTCTCATCCTTTTGCAATGAATAAAGTAGTGCTGCCAAAGATTTGGCGCCAGGTAAAATTGTTTCTTCAGCTACACCCATATCTATAAGACGCGTTCCGTTAATAAATAAACTACCGACTCCGCCCACGATTATTATTCTTTTTATTCCTGCTTTCTTTGCTCCTTCAAAAATAAAAGAATATGCTTTCTGTGTATCTCTGTAAACCATCGGATTTGACCAACCGGGATTAAAAGCACTAATCACAGTATCGCATCCTTTTAATAGATCTTCAACAGAATCTGCAATCATTACATCACCTTTTTTGATTGTGAGGTTAGGGTGATTCAATGTAATTTTTTCAGGATTACGAACTATTGCCGTAACTCTATGCCCTCTATTCAGAGCCTCTTTTAAAAGAGCTGAACCTACAAAACCGCTGGCTCCAATGATTGCTATATTTTTCATTTTCAATAAGTTTTTTAATGAATAGCTTTTTATAAATAACAATGCAGAGGTAAAACTGTTTGCAACAGAGGAAAAGATAAATTATATCTTTTAAATTAATCTCTTTTCTCTATCTTTACTGCCAACCGAAAACGGAAAAAGAATGAAAAATAAAAAAATAATATGGGGGATAGTGACTATTATAACGATAGTAGTTTTTATTCTTTGGGTAAAACAATGGAATGTGTGGTTTGGCAATCCAAAGGAACAACCTTATTTGGCAAGTTCAGATCCCGGTCGTATAATGCTAACATTTGGTAATGATGGAGAGAGGTCTCGAAACATTAGCTGGCAATGTGACTCTGTTCCTCAAAAAGGTTGGGTAGAACTAGTGAAAGACAGCACATCTGATACGATTCGGATGGATGCCCAATTTAAACTGTTTAAGACAACTGGTGGAAAATCGGTTTATTACTGGACAAAACTCAAGAATCTTGTTTTTCATTCCGGTTATAAGTATCGGGTTCGTACCGGAACAAAAGCTTCCGGATGGTATCGTTTTTCTATGCCCGATAATACTACCAACCGTTTTTCTTTTGTTTATTTTGGAGATGTGCAGGATTCCCTTGGTGGTAAACTAAAAGATGTCTTTACCAATGTTCGTCATCAATTACCTAAAACTGATTTCTATGTTTTTGTTGGCGACCTCGTAGAGCGTCCGATGGATTGCTACTGGCAGGAAGCATTTAATAGCCTGGATTCTATCACGCAGACAAAGCCAATAATTGTATCGCCTGGTAATCATGAATACATAAAAGGAATGCCTAGTCACCTTGAAGAGCGATTTACATATACTCTTTCTTACTTAATAGACTCCCGCTATAAAGATAATAATGTCTTTTCATTTGATTATAAAGATGCAACGATAATTACTCTCGATTCTAATAGAGACTTCTGGTATCTCTTTTCACAAAAGAAATGGTTAAAAGAAGCTTTAGAGAAATCTAAGAAAAAGTGGAAAATTGTGGTACTCCATCATCCTATTTATTCTATTAAAGGGAAATATAATAATTTAATAGTTCGCCTGATTTTAAATCCTTTGATAAAAGAATACGGAGTAGATTTAGTCTTGGAGGGACATGAACACAATTATGCACGCATGACTACAAAGAAGGAAAATGGAGATCTTACCACTCCTGTTTATTTAGTTAGCCATTGTTCTCCAAAGGATTATCGTCTTCATTTTAATGACTTGTATGATCGTTATGGCAACAATCAGAAGTTTTATCAAAATATAACAGTGACTAAAGATACGTTGAGAGTACAAGCATTCATTGGCAATAATCAGCTGTATGATGATTTATGTATTATTAAAAATAAAAATCAGGTAAGAGTCGTTGATAATGCAAAAAAAATACCTCAAAAGCTAAACGTTTCAGAGAGTTATAAAAGAGAGAAACCTAAAGATGCAAAGAAATACGAAAGGGAAATGAGGGAATGGCTTCAAAAAGTGCATAAATAATCTTTGATTTTGCTGGTTGCTATTTGTTTAAGGATAAAATAGAGCGGCAGAATGCTATCTTTTATATAAAGCTCTCTATAGAAAGGTTAGTAAAAAGCTTATAAAAGAAACACCGGTGGAAAGTCTTTCACCGGTGTTTCTTTTTCCATGTACATTATGATAATTCTTTATTTGCTGAGAGTGGTCTGAAATAGAAGAAATGAGGAATAGATTGAAATAATCACAGCATTTATTCAGCATAAAGCAAGTATTTCACCCGCATCTTTTTATATTTCGCCAATCCTTGTTTCCATCCGGCTTTTATTTCAGTCTCACTCTTCCCTTCAATAATTTCTTTGCGAACAGAAGGGTCTCCCATTAATTGGTCAAACCAGCGGGGACGAGTAAAGAAGTCAGCTCCCTGCCCCGATTTTTTATAAAACTGTATAATGTACTTAAGTGTAAATCCCTTTGGAGATGGAGCTTTACGTAAATCTATTCCATAACACAACTCGTTTTTATGCAGCGGATTCTTATCAAAGCCCGTCAGACTGGTCGGAGTGAAGGTAATTTCTCCGTATTTTTTATCCGGTGCACCAAGAACCTCAAAGGGAATGTGAGTTCCTCTTCCTACACTGATATCTGTAGCTTCAAAAGGACAAAGAGAAGCATAAAAGCTTATTGCATGATCATTACCAAGGTTTGGAGATGGTTTTACCGGTAACGAGTAAGGTTGACCATGTTTCCAGTTTTTAATCTTGATAACTGTTAGCGGACATTTCTTTTTGCCTTCCAGCCATCCTTCACCATTAATCATCTGTGCCAGTTCTCCCACAGTGCAGCCATGAAGCAGAGGAATTAAATGCATACCCACAAAGGAACGTAAGGCCGATTTCATAATTGGTCCGTCAATCTGATCGCAAGGATTTGGTCGGTCGGTGATAATTAGTCTCTTATCGTTTTCTGCACAAGCCTCCATAACATAGTGCATTGTACTGATGTAAGTATAGAAACGTGCTCCCACATCCTGAATATCAAAAAGCACCACATCAACATCGGCCATTTGTTCTTTTGAAGGCTTTTTGTTTTTTCCGTAAAGAGAAATAATAGGAAGTCCTGTTTTAGCATCTTTCCCATCTTTTACTTGCTCTCCGGCATCGGCATTTCCACGAAACCCATGTTCAGGTGCGAATATCTTTTTTACGGTAATTCCCCTTGCAATCAGTGAATCAAGCAGGTGAGTACCTTTTTTGTTGACAATTGAAGTATGATTCACCACTAATGCTACACGCTTGTTGCGAAGCATTGGCAGAAGTCTGTCCATTTGCTCTGCACCAACTTTTAATCTCCCTTTAGATACGGGCTCAACATTAACCGCTTTGAAGGAACTTTTCCCGTTTGCAGCATGCACACAAAATGTTATGCAAAGTAGCAATAACACGGCAAGACTTTGAAGTGTTTTTTGTTTCATGATAAAATTCAATTATCGTTCTTTATTCTTATTTATTTCTTTACTATCACATTGCTATAAGGATATGGAATTTCAATTTTTTCTTTGTCGAAACGTTCTTTTATTAATTTCAATAAATCACATTTCAGAACAAAAGCATCCCCGGCATTTGAAGCCCATGCCCACGCCTTAAGAGTTATTGCAGAGTTACCAAGTTCTGTAACGCGAATAACGACTTGTGGATTGCCTTCTTGTTTTTCTTCCGGTGTGCGGCGATCAATGAGTTTTGGATGTTTCATTATTTCCTCTCTCATTACATTAATTGCCTTATTCAGATCTGTTTCATAAGAAACTCCCACTTCAATAAAGCTGCATGTATCCTGTTCTCCAATAGTGGAGTTAACAATAGTGCTTGAGTTTATTTTGCTGTTTGGAATAATAATCATTCTGTTATCCAGACTTCGGATTATAGTGTGGCGAAGAGTAATCTCAGACACAGTTCCGTTTACCACCTCATCAATCTTTATCGAATCGCCAATTCTGAAAGGCTTGGCAAAAACAATAAACATTCCTCCAATAATATTCGATAAAGCTTCCTGGGAAGCAAAACCAATAGCCATTGCCATAATTCCCGCACCGGCAAGTATTGAACTACTAACCTTTTCCATTCCCGGAATTAGTGAAAGGAAAATCGCGGTACCCACTATATAAAGAGCATAAACCACAATGCGTTGAATAAATCCTACAGTTGTTTTATCAAGAAAGGCAACTGATTTTCTCCTTTGTGAACGTCGGAATAAATATTTTGTGACCGAAACAGTTATTTGTGTGATAGCATAAATAAGAATAGCTTTGATGAAGAAAGTAATCACTCTCTCAATGGTAAGATCTAAAATTGTATTATTGAAAAAACTGTGTAGATTCATGTTTGTTACGCTTATAATTAGTAATATTGCACAAAAATATTTATTTCCATTGAATAAACAAGAATAAAGATCATAATGAATGTAATAGAGCTTATTAATAAATATTATACCCCCGGAAGGCAACTTGATATTTTGCTGACTCATAGTCGGTCTGTTGCAGATAAAGCGTTACAGATTGCAGCTAATCATCCGGAACTTAATTTGGATAAGGTCTTTATTGAAGAAGCTGCAATGATACACGATATAGGGATATTCCTGACAAATGCACATGGAATAGACTGCGTTGGAACGGAACCATATATTTGTCATGGCTATCTGGGGGCCGATCTGATAAGAAAGGAAGGATACCCACTTCATGCGTTGGTTTGTGAACGCCATACAGGTGCGGGAATTTCAGCATCCGATATAGAAAAAAGTGGATTACCACTTCCTTATCGCGATATGCTTCCTGTCTCTCTGGAAGAGCAGTTGATCTGTTTTGCCGACAAATTCTTTTCAAAAACACACCTTGATCGTGAAAAGAGTGTTGAGGCTGCACGGAAATCTATTTCAAAATTCGGAACCGAAGGATTAAAGCGCTTTGATAATTGGTGTGACCTGTTTCTTTGATTCAAAAAAAATAATTAAATAAACTGAAAGTCGTTTATATTTGGTTGAGAATGCTTACTTTTGCCCATTAAAGCGTAAATGCATAATTGATGACGTCGTTAAAAGCAAAAACATATATTATCCCGCTCTTGTTTCTTGTTGTGATTCTTTCACTTACTGATGGAGCGCATGCACAGAAGAGAAAGTCAGGCGGGCTGTCTTCTGATACTATTAAGGCAGATACTGTAGCTCAGGATTCCTTGTCACTCAAGTCAAAGAAGAAACAAGCTTTGAATGCTCCGGTTAAGTACGAAGCAAGTGATTCCATCGTTTTTACTCAGGGTGGATATGCACATTTATACGGAAAAGGCAAGGTTAATTATGAAAAGATAGAACTGGAATCGGAAATTATTACCATGAACATGGATAGTAGTACTGTCTTTGCAAGGGGAAAAACCGATTCATTGGGAGTTGTTACCGGTGCGCCTGTCTTTAAAGACGGAGAAACACCTTACGAATCAAAAGCCATTCACTATAATTTTAAAAGCAAACGAGGATATATTAATAATGTAGTTACCCAGCAGGGAGAAGGCTACGTATCAAGCTATAGTGCAAAGAAAAGCGCAGGTGATGATATGTTTATGGAGAACGGAAAGTACACAACCTGTGATAACCATGAACATCCGCACTTCTATTTACAGTTAACGCGTGCAAAAGTCAAGCCCAAAAAGAATGTAGTTTTTGGTCCGGCCTATCTGGTTGTGGAAGATGTTCCTCTACCGCTGGCTATCCCTTTTGGATTTTTTCCTTTTAGCAGCAGCTATTCTTCCGGATTCATTATGCCTACTTACGGAGACGAAATGAATCGTGGTTTTTACTTGCGCGATGGTGGATATTATTTTGCCGTGAGTGACTATATGGACCTGAAACTAACCGGTGAGATCTTTACAAAAGGATCATGGGGACTTGGAGCATCAACGAATTATAATAAAAGATATAAATATTCCGGTTCTTTAAGCACGAATTACCAGGTGACCAAGACCGGTGATAAGAATATGCCGGACTATTCCGAGTCAAAAGACTTTAAGATAAACTGGTCTCATCGTCAGGATGCAAAGGCAAGTCCCAATAGCTCCTTCTCGGCTAGTGTAAACTTTGCCACCAGTAGCTACGAGAAAACCAATCTGGGAAGCTACTATAATCCGACAATGAACTCGCAGAACACTAAGACTTCAAGTGTTAGTTATACCCGAAGTTTTCCTGAACAGGGTCTGACTCTTTCAAGTACATTTAATATTGCTCAGAGAACAAAAGACTCAACTCTGGCTGTAACCTTACCGGATTTGAATATCTCATTGAGCCGTCTTTTTCCTTTCAAAAGAAAAAATGGTGTGGGTGCGGAACGCTGGTATGAAAAAATCTCGATGAGTTATACCGGACAGTTAAGGAATAGCATTACTACGAAAGAAGATAAATTCTTAAAATCAAGTCTTGTAAAGGACTGGCAAAATGCAATGAATCACTCCATTCCAATTAGTGCCACTTTTACTTTGTTTAAATACATAAATGTAACTCCGTCGGCCAGTTATAATGAACGTTGGTATACTTATAAAGTGAACCAATCATGGGATGATGGAAAGCAGAAAGCAAAAAATGATACCGTTTTTGGTTTTAACCGGGTTTATAACTATAATGCCAGTATTGGAGTAAGTACCAAACTATATGGTTCCTATACGCCGCTGAAAGCTATTTTTGGTGATAAGATTGAAACTATCCGTCACGTGATAACACCAACCATAAGCCTTAGTGCTCAACCCGATTTTGGAGCCAAACGTTATGGGTACTGGGATAGTTATGTACATACTAATTCCGCAGGAGTTAAGGATACTGTTCAATACTCACCTTATGCCGGATCTCTTTTCGGAGTCCCGGGTAAAGGTAAGCAAGGAAATATAAGTTTTGATGTTTCCAATAATCTGGAAATGAAAATTAAATCAAACCGTGATTCTACAGGGGTGCGTAAGATTAGTCTGATCGATGAACTTGGAGGAAGTCTATCATATAATATGGCGGCCGCTACCAGACCATGGAGTGACCTGGGCATGCGTCTGCGTTTGAAGCTATCCAAAAGTTATACGTTCAACTTCAACACCTCTTTTGCAACTTATGCTTATAGGTTTAATAAAAATGGTCAGGTTGAAGTGGGAGACAGAACAGAGTGGTCGTATGGCCGTTTTGGTAGATTCCAGGGTTCAGGCTCTTCTTTCTCTTATACCTTTGATAATAATACCTGGAAAAAGTGGTTTGCTAAGAAGGATGAGGAGAAAGATAAAAAAGATAAGTCTCAGGTAGATAAACCTGCCGGGGAGAAATCGTCAGAGGAAGCAACTGCAGATGGCAGTGCAAAGAAAGAAAAGAAGGCTGAAGTTGATCCTAATGGATATCTGCCATTTAAAATGCCTTGGTCTTTCAATATCTCTTACTCTTTTAATTTCAGAGAAAATACGTCTGCGGCCATCAATAAAAAAACAATGCGTTATCCATATAGATTAACGCATACTCTCAGTGGTCAGGGTAATGTTAAGTTGACAGATAAATGGGCCTTTACTTTCCAGGGATCGTATGACTTTGATGCAAAGAAAATTGCACAGACAACTTGTAATATAACCCGTGACCTGCACTGTTGGAGCATGACTTGTAGTTTGTCTCCGTTCGGAATATATCGTTCGTATAACTTCACTATCCGGGCAAATTCCAGCATGTTGCAAGATCTGAAGTGGGAACAACGAAGCAGTGCTTCTTCTAATATCAAGTGGTATTGATGATAATGGCCAAACCATTCTCCAATAAATAAAATCCATTGGTCAATAACTGAAAATTATTGGCGAATAACGTTTCAAACTCCCGCCTGTCTTTTTTGGAAGCAGGCGGGAGTTTGCTCAACATCCGGTTACGTTTCAAAAAAAGCAGGCGTGATGTTTTCTGATCTCTGTTTTTTGCAAATCATACGCAAGAAACGAAAAGCTACCCTCACTCTCTCACTATTTCTTGTAACTATTTGATTATTTGGTAGCTAACCAGTGATGGTAGCATTCTGATCCCTCACTTTGCCATCACTTTTGGGGCCAACCCTCACTCTTTCGTGCTCTTTTTTATCAAAAACAGAGATTTTTATATGCCTTATTCTGAAATTAAGGGTGCTATATCTTAACACGATATTTACAGATCAAGCAAATTGTTTAAACATGAAATATGTTAAAATTGATCAAAAAAAGTGAGGGATGGCCTAAAAAGTGAGGGTAAAGTGAGGGATTAAAATGCTACCATCACTGCTTAATGTGTTGATCCTTATTGTATTATTGCAAAGAGTGATGGAGTGAGGGTTCAAAAGCATTTTTTCATGTTCAGTAGAAAAAATGCTTTTGTTTAAACTAAAGGTTTATCTGGATGAGATTACCAGATTATGGGCTCCTGTCCATGTTTCAGCAAGTATTCATTAGCTTTGCTGAAATGTCCGTTTCCGAAAAATCCCCGGTAAGCAGAAAGAGGAGAGGGGTGAGCAGAGGTAAGAACCAGATGCTTGCTTCTGTCTATTACTGCACCTTTCTTTTGTGCATACGATCCCCACAGGATAAAAACCAGATGCTCACGCTCTTCTGCCAGGTGGCGAATTGCTGCGTCAGTAAATGTTTCCCATCCTTTATTCTGATGTGAACCAGCCTGATGGGCGCGTACTGTAAGAGTGGCATTCATTAATAACACTCCTTGCTCAGTCCATCGGGTAAGATTACCGCTTTTAGGAGCAGAGGTACCCAGATCACTTGCTATTTCCTTAAAGATATTCTGTAAAGAAGGGGGAAAAGGTACTCCGTCGTTTACAGAAAAACATAAACCATGTGCCTGTCCCGGCTCATGATAAGGGTCTTGTCCGATGATAACAACTTTGACTTTATCAAAAGGACAGCTGTTAAATGCATTGAATATCAGCTTTCCCGGAGGGTAAACTTCGTAGTGACTATATTCATCCTTTATAAAACCAGTAAGCCGACTAAAATAGTCGGCTTCAAATTCCGGGGCCAGATGTTTCTTCCAGCTCTCTTCAATCAGTACGTTCATTCGTAATTAGATTAAAGGGATATTTAATTCTTCACATTCCTTTATCATCTCAGCAGGCCAGATGCTTGACTGTATTTCGCCGATATGTGCTTTACGTAAATAGAACATACAAAGACGAGATTGTCCAATTCCGCCGCCGATGCTTAGTGGCAGAGTTCCGTCCAGCAATCGCTTGTGGAAATAAAGACTTTTACGGTATTCGTTTCCGCTTTCTTTCAGTTGTTTGAGCAGTGCCTCTTTGTCAACACGGATACCCATGGAAGAAAGCTCGAGCGAACGTTTCAATACATCATTCCATACCAATAAGTCACCGTTTAATCCTGGTAAACCGTTAATTCCCGGAGTAGTATAATCATCATAATCAGGTGCACGTAAATCGTGTTCCTTACCATCACCCAGTTTGCCGCCAATACCGAATACGAAAACAGCGCCATGTTTTTGAGTTATAGCATGTTCACGGTCTTTTGAATCCAAATCCGGATAAAGCTGACGAAGCTCCTCTGCATGAATAAAGAATAACTTCTCAGGCAGGCATGGTTTAATCTGTGGATATGTTTCACAAACCATGTATTCTGTACGAACCATTGCTGCGTATATGCGGTTTACTATCTCTTTCAGGAAGTCAATGTTACGGTCTTCTGCAGTGATTACACGTTCCCAGTCCCATTGATCTACATACAGTGAGTGTAAATTTCCAAGCTCTTCATCAGAACGGATAGCATTCATATCTGTATAAATACCATAGCCTGGCTCAATGTTATAATCAGCCAGTGTCATTCTTTTCCATTTTGCAAGAGAATGTACTACTTCGGCTTCTCTGTCTCCTAACTCTTTAATAGGAAAAGATACGGGGCGTTCTGTTCCGTTAAGGTCGTCGTTAATACCCATTCCTTTTAAAACAAATAAAGGAGCAGTTACGCGGCGTAGTTTTAATTCTGAAGATAAGTTCTGTTGGAAAAACTCTTTAATCTGTTTAATGCCTAGCTCTGTTTGTTGTAAATCAAGAAGCGGCATGTAGTTCTCTGGTTTTATTAGGTAACTCATAGGTTGTTTTTATTGTTATGCTGGCAAATATACATATTATTTATATATATGCTATTTTTTATTCATTTAATATTGTATTATTCATTTAATATAAGCAAAATGCTTGTTAATATAGTAGAATCAATTTCAAAATAATAGTAATGGGGCTGATTGGGAACTAAACTAAAAGCAGCATAAAAAGGAATAATTATACGTAAGTAGATGTATTCAGGCTATTTATGGAAGTGAATTACTTAATGGGTGTATACATCTTTGGAAAAGAGAAAAGATTTCAGTCGGCATGAAGGAATTTAATTGAAATATTAGGATACACACAACTATTTTTGTACTTTTGCCGCTGCAATAAGGCTTCGTAGCTTAGTGAATAGAGCGTCAGATTCCGGTTCTGAAGGTCGTGGGTTTGAATCCCACCGAGGTCACTTCTTAACAAATAGCCCCGTTTAAAACAATGTTTTAAACGGGGCTATTTATTTTATACACAACGGCTAAGATGTGTGCCTTATTTTTTATTGAGTGGCTTTATGCCTCACTAACTTGTTTCAAAAGATCTTCCCAGGAGTCACACAATGCTTGCATGGATGGAAAAAGAAGATTGGCTCCTGCGTCAAGAAGAACCTGATCATCTAATGGACCGGTGTTTACTGCTACTGTAAATATCCCGGCTGCTGTAGCTGCTTGTACGCCAAGAGGTGCATTCTCTACCACAATTGCTTCATTTGCCTTCAGGCTTCCTTTATTCAACGCCATAAGATATGGTTCAGGATTTGGTTTTCCGTATTTCACATCGAAGGCAGTAACCATAAGCTCAGACTTAAATATATTGGGGAAGTTCTCATTCAGGCGATCCAGCAAAGTTGCCTGACCAGAACCGGTTACAACCATTGAAAACAGACCATCACGTTTTACCTTTGTTATTACCTCCCAGGCACCTTCCATTCTTTCGGCAAGTGGATGGCTGTTAAACGCTTCAGTTTTTGCTTTATAAATCTCCTGAATTTCTTCTTCAGTAGCATTCCTTCCGTATTGGCGCTGACAGATAAGATTGATAGTGCCCGATCCGGTACGTCCCTCATGTAAATAAGCTTCCTCTTTTGACAGATGCAATCCTCTTTCCTCCATAATGGTGTGCCAGGCATTGGCATGGTAAGGCATTGAATCAAATAAGACACCATCCATGTCAAACAAAACAGCTTTAAGTGGAAGAGAAGAGTGCTTGTGAGTATCCAGATATTGTTGAATAGCAGATTGAAACATAGTTTATAAATTCATTTATTTCTGCCGCAAAGATACGAAGAAGTTCTTAATTAACATGTGAAATGTTTTGTTATTCAGATAATTCGTGTATTTTTGCATCCGGTATTATTAATAATATTTAAATGAAAAATATATTTTTTACAACAATTGCTAGCCTTTTCTTTCTTTCCTCTTGCAGCTCGGACACAGCTGTGTCACCTGCTATAAATATTGAAAACTGTTCTGTAAATGGAGAGCAGGTTTCCGGTATGCCTTCTGTTAAGGTTGGAGACGTAGTTGAACTGTCACTCAATCTTGCAGGTAATGGTTCTGAATTAGGAAGCTTTCAGGCAGTAGTTGATGAAAAAGAAATAAAAATGTCTCTTGCTGACTATGAGAAAGAAAATGTAACAACTGATAAGAACTTTACAAATACCGCTGAATGTCAACTTAGGTTTGTTGATGGAGTTAAAGTTTCCAATGTAAAAGTCAAAGCAATGGTACAATCAGTTGACGCAGATCATATAAATATGAAATTTTATCTTTCTGCAAAAGCTAACTGTGAAGGTAGTGAGCTGAATGTAGAACTTAAAAAAGACGAATCAGTAAAATAAATATTTTAAAATATAAGAAAAAGGAAAGCCTCAGACCAATATGGTACTGAGGCTTTTCTTTTATAATAGGTTAAAGCTTACAGGCGTGCCTGGATTGCTTTTGATTCTTCTTCGAAACCTGGTTTGTTGAGCAAAGCAAACATATTCTTCTTGTAAGCTTCTACGCCCGGTTGGTTAAATGGATTAACTCCAAGTATGTAACCGCTGATACCACATGCTTTTTCAAAGAAGTAGAATAGCTGTCCGATATAATATTCATTCAATAATGGCATATTGATATGGATATTTGGAACACCACCATCTACGTGAGCAATCTGTGTACCAAGTTCGGCCATCTTATTTACTTCGTCAACACGTTTGCCGGCAAGGAAATTAAGTCCGTCAAGATTTGCTTCATCTGAAGGTACAACTAATTTTCTATTTGGAGTTTCAACGGAGATTACAGTTTCGTAAATGCTACGTTCGCCTTCCTGAATCCATTGTCCCATTGAGTGCAAGTCTGTTGAAAAATCAACTGCAGCAGGGAAAATGCCTTTGTTTTCCTTACCTTCTGATTCTCCGTAAAGTTGCTTCCACCATTCCATTACAAAATGAAGTTTAGGATGGAAGTTAACTAAAATCTCAATCTTCTTTCCGCTCTTATAAAGTTCGTTACGGGTAGCTGCATAGATAGCAGCAGGGTTTTCACTGAATGGAACATTAAGTCCGCAAACTTCTTCCATTTTAGCTGCTCCGGCAACCAGTTGTTCAATGTCGAAACCTGCAACAGCTACAGGAAGTAAACCTACAGGAGTGAGAACAGAGAAACGTCCGCCTACATTATCCGGAATAACATAAGTTTTGTATCCTTCTTTGTCTGCAGTAATTTTTGCAGCACCTTTCTTAGCATCGGTTACTGCTACAATACATTTCTTTGCAGTCTCTTTGCCTCTTTGGTCTTCGCATTGTTTTTTCAACAAACGGAAAGCCAAAGCTGTTTCAGTAGTTGTTCCCGATTTAGATATATTAATTACACCGAACTTCTTATCCTTAAGATAATCAGTTAGTTCGCTGATGTAATCTTCACTGATGTTGTGACCTGCATAGATCATAACAGGACCATCTTTCTTTTCCTTTAGTAAAGCAAAGCTATCTGATAATGCTTCAATTACCGCACGTGCACCAAGATAACTTCCACCAATACCAGCTACAACAACTACTTCGCAGTTTTCACGAAGTACTTTAGCTGTTGCTTTAAGGTCAGCTAAATGTTCTTTGCTGATAGAAGATGGCAGGTTAAGCCATCCAAGAAAGTCATTTCCTTTACCAGTACCATTGTGCAATGCCTCACCGCAAGCTTTCACCTGAGCTTCATAAGCATTGACAGCGTCTTTAGAAATAAATCCTAAAGCCTTTTCGATGTTTAAACTAATATTTTTCATGTTTTGTTAGTGTATTATCTGAATGAATCAGTTAACAGTTTAATTTCTATTGCGGGAGAAATCCTTTCATATAGAATATTATAAACAGCATCAAGTATAGGCATGTTCACGTGATAATGTTTATTTATCTCTTTTATACATTTAGTACCAAAATATCCTTCGGCAATCATTTCCATCTCAATCTGTGCACTTTTTACGGAATAACCTCTTCCAATCATTGTTCCGAAGGTTCGGTTACGGCTAAAGTTTGAATAAGCTGTAACCAAAAGGTCTCCCAGATAAACAGAGTCGTCAATTTCACGGTTTAAAGGGTATACAGTGTTTAGGAAACGATTCATTTCCTGAACAGCATTTGAGATAAGCACTGCCTGAAAGTTATCACCATACTTTAATCCGCTGCAAATACCTGCGGCAATGGCGTAAACATTCTTAAGAACCGAACCATATTCTATACCTGCCACATCGTCACTAACGGATGTTTTTATATAATTGCTCGCTAATTTGCGGGCAAAGATACGTGCCTTGTCTATGTCAGGACAAGCTATCGTTAAGTAAGACAGACGTTCCAGTGCAACCTCCTCTGCGTGGCAAGGACCACCAAGTACAGCGATATTTTCTTCCGGAACTCCGTACTCCTGAGATAAATATTCTGAAACGATAAGGTTTTCATCCGGAACGATTCCTTTTATAGCTGTGATAATAAACTTATCCTTCATCTTAGTCTTCAGCTTTTTCAAGTGAATTTTAAGATAAGGAGAAGGAG
This sequence comes from uncultured Bacteroides sp., assembly GCF_963676325.1. NCBI lineage: Bacteria > Pseudomonadati > Bacteroidota > Bacteroidia > Bacteroidales > Bacteroidaceae > Bacteroides > uncultured Bacteroides sp. The sequence continues at coordinate 3,446,966 of NZ_OY781099.1, read as the reverse complement.
TCACAAAAATTAAAGTATCCGAGTCTTTAACAATATCATTAATGTTGGAACTGAAGTTTATCCGTTTAGTGTCAAATTTCACTCCTGTCAGATATGCCGGATTGTGGCCTAAACGTTTAAAATCTGCAATACGGTCATCGCGACGCATATACCAATTTATGCTTTCGTCCTGAGCCAGAACTATCTTTGCGATAGCTGTAGCCCAGCTTCCTCCGCCCATTATTGCTATTTTTCCGGGTAATTTCATGTTTCCTTTATGATAGCTTATTGATCCACTCTGCAACATCGTTGACAGTTGGACTACTTAATTCCAGCTTATATTTCTTATTAACGCCACAGATTTCCATGTGTAGTTTCTGAGGATTTACACCCTTCATATCTTCTACCATGTTATATCCGGCTTTTTGAATAGCAGGTACCCAATCTTCAGGTATACCTAATTCCATATATTTATTTGCAGAATCTTTCTTTACTATTTTTTCAGGACGCATTTGTGGGAAGAACAGTACTTCCTGAATAGTGGTTTGTCCTGTCATAAGCATTACAAGACGGTCCATACCGATACCCATTCCTGAAGTAGGAGGCATACCGTATTCCAAAGAGCGAACAAAGTCGTTATCAATGAACATTGCTTCGTCATCTCCCTTTTCGCTTAGTTTAAGCTGATCCTGGAAACGTCCAAGCTGATCAATTGGGTCATTCAATTCAGAGTATGCATTACACAACTCTTTACCGTTAACCATCAGTTCAAAACGCTCTGTTAGTTCAGGATTTTCACGGTGACGCTTGCAAAGCGGTGACATTTCAATAGGATAATCAGTGATAAATGTAGGCTGGATATAGTTTCCTTCACATTTTTCGCCGAAGATTTCGTCAATCAATTTACCTTTACCCATTGTTTCGTTTGCTTCCACACCAATCTTAGCACATACTTCACGAAGTTCTTCTTCATTCATTCCGTTTATATCAATGCCTGTAAACTCTTTGATTGAGTCAATCATTGTAATACGTTTGAATGGCGCTTTGAAGCTGATCATATTATCGCCCACTTTTACTTCGTGAGTTCCGTTAACATCGAAACAAATCTTATCGAGCATCTTTTCTGTAAAGTCCATCATCCAGTTGTAATCCTTGTAAGAAACATAGATTTCCATACAAGTGAACTCTGGATTATGTGTACGGTCCATACCTTCGTTACGGAAGTTCTTAGAGAATTCATAAACTCCCTCAAATCCCCCTACGATAAGACGCTTTAAGTAAAGTTCATCAGCAACACGGAGATACAAAGGTATATCGAGTGCATTGTGATGTGTAATGAACGGACGTGCAGAAGCTCCTCCTGGAATAGATTGCAGAACAGGAGTTTCAACTTCCATATAATCTTTTGCGTTAAAGTATTCACGCATAGATGAATATACTTTATTACGCTTGATAAAAATATCTTTTACTCCTTCGTTAACTACAAGGTCAACATAACGTTGGCGGTAACGAAGTTCAGGGTCATCAAATGAATCATAAGCTACACCATCTTTGTATTTCACGATAGGAAGTGGCTTGATAGACTTGGAAAGTACAGTCAGCTTTTGAGCATGGATGCTTATTTCACCCATTTGAGTTTTGAAAACGAACCCTTCGATGCCAATAAAATCACCAAGATCAAGCAAACGTTTAAATACTGTTGTATATAGATCTTTGTTTTCTCCCGGACAGATATCGTCACGAGTGATATAAACCTGGATTCTTCCTTTAGAATCTTGTAATTCAATGAAGGAAGCTTTTCCCATTACGCGACGGCTCATGATACGACCGGCCACAGATACTTTACGCGGCTCAGCGTTTTCGACATCTACGAATTCTTTTTTTATATCGGTAGAGAATGCATTGGTTACGTACTCGGCTGCGGGATATGGCTCAATGCCCATAGCGCGCAATTCATTCAGGCTGTTTCGTCTGATAATCTCCTGTTCGCTTAGTTCTAATAGGTTCATTTTTACTACGTATTAACTCAAATTTGTGGCAAAAGTACGAAACATTTCTTATATAACGTAATGAAATTCCATCTAATTCACTGATGGTTGGGTAGGGGAAGACGAGATTTTTTGATTTTGAGACGGGAAAAGAATAAACTCTTGTACAGAATATTGAACTGTTTTGTACAACTGAATGAATTGTTCTGTACAGAAGAATAAGATCTTCTGTACAGAAACTTGTAAATGTTAGGTCGTAATCTGAGAGTTAGTGCCCATTACTGAGACACAATGAAAAGAATAAAGAATAAAGAAAAAACTATTTTACCATAAAGGCAAAACATTAATGTATCTTCATCTCCTTCAAAACATAAGTAGAAGGAGAATATTTTTCGAGCAGGAATAATACATAGCGTATGTCAACCGCTATACTTCTTGATTTTTCAGGGTTATATGAATAATCAGATGAGATACCTTGCCAGATGCGATCAAAGTTTAATCCGATAAGTTCTCCTTTGGCGTTCAAAACAGGGCTGCCAGAGTTACCGCTCGTTGTTTGTGCATTGGTCATAAAGCAAGTGTGCATAACACCTTTTTCTGCATATTTACCAAAGTCTTTGCTGTCATACAACTTTTGGAGCTTCTTTGGAATATAATAATCCGGGTTATCCTGATTTTGCAGGTGCTTGCTTATTGCTCCGTCAAGCGTTGCAAAATAGTTGTAATTTAAGCCGTCTTCGGGCTCGCAACCAGCTACTTTTCCATAAGACAGACGCATAGTTTTATTGGCATCCGGAGCAAAAACTTTTGATTTATTCATCTCATAGAGAGCCTGGAGATATTGAGAGAACAACTCGCCATTTTTCCCCTGAAGAAAACCTTTTTCGCGAATAATCTTTTCTGTCTCAATATAATAGAAACCAAGTGATATCTTGTAAAGTGGATCATTAGTCATTTTCTCCACATTTGCTATAGATATATTTTTCAGAAAAGAGATCAGACTGTCTTTATTGGTTATAATTGAATGAGAAAAAGCATCTTGTGAATATTGCTCCATATTGTCACCATATTTTTTCACAACGCTATCCAACTCGCTGGAAAAGAATCTGGTAGGTACGTTCTTCTTAAATTGGGCTAATAAAGTACCGAATAATTTTCTTTCAGTCTCTTTGTCCCATTGAGTGAAGAAATCATCAACAAGTGGTAATAGTCTTTTTATCTCGCCTTCTGCAGCTTTCTGATTTACCTTCTTGCGGCGGTACATGGACATTAGTTTCTCAAATTTACCGGAAAAAGGGATAATGCTGGAACCATTCAGAGCTACATCTGTGAAATAAACATCTGCATAGTTGTACTGAGTAAGATGTTCGTATACGCTTTTCATGTTCTGAAGTAAGTATCCATATTTAGCCTTTCTCTCAGGAGTAGATTCTGCCCATTGCTGGAAAACTTCTTCCTGCTTTTGTTTAATTTCAACAAGTCCCGATTCGCGAACTCCGTTCATCTCTCCTTTATAGCGTAGATACGAATTATTAATAGAGCTTACTCGTGGAGTATATCTGATTCTCAGAGTATCATTCATACTTATAGCTTCACGATAGATCTTTAATTTTGCTTCAGCAATCTCAGCTTTTGCTTTTGTATCATTGAAGATAATTTTCTCAAGCGAGAATGAAGGGATATACTGTCTTGTCTGTCCGGGGTATCCGTATATCATAGCAAAATCTCCTTCTTTTACTCCTTTAGATGAAATGCTCAGTGCAAAGTCTGTCTTGTAAGGTACATTTTCTTTGGAATATTTGGCAGGCATGTTCTTTGTATTTGTATAGACACGCAATAAAGCAAAGTCACCAGTCTGACGAGGCCATCTCCAGTTATCATCATCGCCTCCGAATTTACCAATAGAGATAGGAGGTGCGGCAACAAGACGTACATCTGGAAAGGATCTGACTATTGCTGCTATGTATTGAGTATTCCCAAACATTGCATATATTTTTGCGCTGCAATGGCTACCAGAATCAAGCTTTTTCACTAATTTGGCACATCGTTTGTTTATTTCTGCATCTCTCTTTTCAGGGGCAATAGTGTCGATGTTGGCTGTTAGCTCTGTAGTAACATCCTCCATTCTTAATAACTGGTTTGCCTGTAAATTAAACAAAGGAGTTTCTTCTGAAACTTTAGTTGACCAGTATCCGTATTTTATAAAGTCTCTGTTTACATTTGAAAGACGTTCCAGATAACTTAATACACAATGGAAATTAGTGATAACCAAACCTTCTTCTGAAATAAAACTGGCAGTGGCAAAAGACGAATGTGCTCCGTCTTCATAACTCAATGAGATGATTGCATCTTTCAGGCAAGCTTTATTGATGTTATATATTTCTTCAGGCGATATTTTTAATCCCGCCTTTTTCATATCTTTATATTTTTCACCTTTGAGCAGTTGTGGTAGCCATAGACCTCCGTCTGCCCGTACTCCTATTCCTATAAATGATAAAACAATGAATAGCAGAAACGTTTTTGTTTGTCTTTTTATCATATTCATAAATTACATTTTTTGTTTTAAATACATGTACCATTCCCCATTCTTACCGGAGATAATTTGCTTTACACTATTAATTTCCTTCTTAACTGCAGGTTGCAGCATGCACGAATAAAAACTATCTTTTTTCTGAGATAAAGATTTTAGTTTCTCAAGATATGTTTCCTGAATATTTCTCACAAACATATCCGGATTATTCTCTGAAAAGATCAATGAAGAAAGGTGAGATAAATATTCTTCTGCGTGTAGCATCTCTTTTTCATTGCTGTATCGGTACATATTATTAAAGATTGTTTGGCTAAACAAACTTTCAACTGTTTTATTCTGATACTTGATAAGTTCCTCAGCCTGAGGACCAGCAAATCCCTCTATATATGAGCTGTTTAGCCAGGAAGCCTCAGATAATAATTCTGAAATTATGAAATCGATGGTTTCGATACTTCTTTTCTTATCCACAAATGATTGCAAAGGAAATTTGCCATTTGCAACAGCATTATAAGAATATACGCCTCCAATCATTGGAACGGCATTGTTCAGATATTCAAAGTTCTCTTTTAAGATATCTCCGTAGAGTTCTGTGATCAATTCATAATTATCGTTTGGATCCTGCATCCATTCTTTCAAGTGAGAAAGTATGAACTGAAGGTTTTTAATGCCATATTTTGATGATTGTTCAGGATTGTTTCCTAAATCAGCTGATTGTTTTGACGGATCGGATGAAGAATTGCTTATACGTCCGAAAGTAAACAAAGGATCACCATCTTTTTCAAGCAACCATTTACGAATGGTAGGTAACTCTTCATTCGGAGTATTTGTTTTTGGAACAGGTTTATAGCCTATTTTGATAGAAAACTTATCAAAAACGCCTAAAGTGGGAGGCAGTAAATAAATACCTTTGTCACCAGGTTGTGCAATATAGTTAAATCTTGCATAATCCATTATCGAAGGAGTTGTGCCGTTCTTCTTTGTAAACTCAGCATCTCTTAGTAGCTCTGTATCGTATGCAAATGATGCTCTGAAGTTATGAGTAAGTCCCAGACAATGGCCAATTTCATGCGCAGCTGAATAGCGAATCAGTTTTTCCATTGTTTCTTCATCTAATACTTTCTTTCTTGCCAACGGATTTACTGCTGCAGTCTGCAAGAAATACCATTTGTGAAGTAATTTGGTGATGTTGCTATAATACAAAACCTCAGCTTGAATTATTTCTCCCGAACGGGGATCTGTCCAATGTACTCCCATTGCATTAGATATGTTACAAACTGCAAGTTTAAAACAGTTGTAACGGATATCGTTTGGATTAAAATCAGGATCATTTGGGTATTCCCGGGCTATAATGGCTTTTTTAAAACCAATTGCTTCAAAAGCCTGTTGCCAGTCTTCAATACCTTTCATTATAGCCTTCTTCCATCCTTTCGGGAAACTGGGGTCTACATAAAAGATAATGGGTTTTGCTGGTTCAACAAGTTCTCCACGATTAAAAGCTGCAATGTCTTTTGCTTTTGGATAGAGGTTGAACCGGGTAATAAAAGCTTCTTTTTCTACTTCACGGGAAGTTGAAGAATATATCTCCTTGTTTACGGTATCATATCCCATCCTTTTATCATAGAATCTTCCTGTTATAGGATTTTCTGGCAATAAAAGCAATGATTTTTGTAATACAATAAGAAATGGCTCTTTTGTTGATTCATAAGCATTCCTCACCTCTACTTCTATATTCAAGGGGAAAGACTCAATCTTCAATATTTTATTCAATTTAGGAAGAGCTTTACCCGGCTTTGATTTCTCGTTAAAAGGTTCTACTGATGGCAAATCTTCTGTGAAGAACTTTGTGATATTCACGAATACTGACGAATCTGTTTTTTGCTCAATATCAAATGCTTCAACTATTGGTGTCTTATTATTTCTCGAAAAAGAACCAAAGAACGGATCATTAGGCGAACATATCTTTTTGCTATCAGGTTTTAGCAAAAAGAGTTGGTTGTTCTCTTCCTTGAATTGAACCAATATGGGGTCATACAATTGCTGACCAGCCACCAGATTTGAACGGTTTTCTGTAGAACTTAATTCTGCAACTCTTGAAGCTAAGAGAAAATCTCTTTTCATTAATCTTCGGGGAATTTCGAAATAATAGTTTTCCCCAATTTTATATGTGTTAAATACACCGTGCTGAATATGCTCTGCTTTTGCAAATTTATCTGCCTGATTTATGGCAAAACATTGTGTGGCAAACAGAATACAAAAAGAACAAATAATTTGTTTAAGCATTATTTTTCTATTGAATGTCATTAATATAATCTGTAATCTATAGGTCTTTTAGTCTGTATAAAGACCTATTGAAAGAAAAACAGATCTTTTCTCTTTTGAAGATTTGGCCCAGATATTTTCTCCACACATCTTTATATATCCTGTGTTATTAGAGCTTTTGAATTTTAAAGGAAATACATATTGCAATGATGCATTTGCTTTAAAACAAGAAGAATTGTAATACTCTAAATCCGGGATAAGTACTTGTTTTGCATAATCAGCAGTTGAATTACTTAGATTCATATTAGCGTCAAGCACATGCAGATAAGACACTTGTGATTCAAACCAAAGTGTATGCGATTTTATGCCAAATAATTTCATGCCACCTTCAATTCCTCCACATAAATTCTTTACCTCTAAAGATGATTGAGGAAGATTATATTTGTTTTTGAATGAATAATACTGAATAGTGGTACCTAAATAAGAATTATATTTGCTTTCTTGTTTAAGTGAATATATACGATAATGCGCAAGAATATTGTTTGTTGTTACATTGTATCTACCATTATATGTAAAGAGTGTGTTCCAATGTTGCGAAATCAGGCCTGTAGCTGTGTCTGTTACAGATACTAACTCCTGGCGAAATTCGTTTGCTTTTCCGTCAGATATTTTTGCTGAAATCTCAAAAAAGTGCAGAAGGCTTTTTGTTTTATAAGTGTTATAAGAAGAAAATGCATAGATTTTCTCTTTATACTCTCCGGGAGATTGCTTGTTTGTTCCCCAAACCTTCTCATCTTCAGTATCGAAAGTAACTGAGTTTAAAGAATTGAATCTCTTTGACTTGAAATTATAATCAAATCCTATTCCAAAAATGTCATTTACAAATTCACGTTTGAAAGAGCCATATCCTCCAATTTTACCATCAGCATTTTCCATTCCGGTTAATGTGTAATATTTCAGATTTGGATCGGTCTGAACAGTCATTACACTAGGCGTTTTTTCTTTTCTGTGTCTGTATTTCAGGTTTAAGCCTATTATCTGTGTATTATTTAAACGGTAGGTCATAGAGGGAATTGCTGAATAATCAGCCAGACAGTCTCTTGAACGCGGGTCTTTCAAACGGGATAAATCACTTACCGAGTAGTTTATCTGAGTTCCGAAAGTGAATCGTTTGATCTCTTTCGTCCCTATTTTGGCAAATAGATTAAATTTTTGATAATCATACTTACCTTTTATTGAACTTCCGTATATGTAAGGATCAGAGTTATATGTTTCAAGAACATCGGACCATGAACGTTCAAACTGCCTGCTCATGTTGAAATCGAACTTTCCATAAATGTAAATAGATTCTCCGATGCGATCAAAACGTTCCGAGCTGAATGACAATTTGTTTTCAGCATTACCTTCCTGAACACGGTTAAAGCTTCCTGAGGTTCTTCCAACACTCATCACACTTATTCCTCCATTTTCAATAGGCATTAATGAAAGTCCTGCAGCATTCTGAGTATTCATCCACAATTGTTGAACAAGCTCCAAATCTCGTTTCTCTTTTTTATCAAGAGAAGAAGTCGAACTATACTGTCCCCAGGATGGCATTGATATAAGCAGTGCAAGACACAATAAATATGAATTACGGAACATATGTCGTTAGTTTGAATAATACCCGATGGCTGTTATAATACTTATAAAACCATCAGGTATCTGGATTTATTTATTATTTCTATTTAGTCAGGTATTGTCCTGGCTTTACTGTTGCTGATACAGTAAAATCATTGGTGCTGTTATTTGAATCTTTCAAATAAACACGACCGTTTGCCTCTTTATCTTTTGCTCGAGTCACTACTTCGCCTGTATATCCGCTGACAGCATTTATGAACTGGTAGCCTGCGTCGATATAATTATAAAGTCGTTTAGAGTTAGCATCAGGGCCTGTTGTAGCTTTATTCTTTAAACATTCCAGACCATCAATTACAGTTTTTGTAGGCACTTTCTTATATAATAATCCTGATGTTGCACCTGGTTTATAAACAGTTTCCCATTTTGAAACATCTTCTGTTGTTTTAAATAACACAACAGTTGCATCTCCACCAGCCAGAAGATTCATACTTGGAATTGTAGAATATGCAGTATAAGTCAGATTCAGAGCAGGAGTAGATGGATTGTTTACCTTTTTAGGATCTTTTGCTTCAAAAGTTGCACTAGTAAGATTTACTGAACTACTTGCTGAGGCTGTATGATCTATAGCACTATTTGCTACTAGAATTGTACCCCCGGCTGCAACTTTATATTGTTGACCACTTCCCGGAAATTGAAATACTTGTTTTACATATACATAGTCTTGATTTGAAGAAGCTGGGAAAGCTGCTGTAGATTCTGTTTCGGTTAAAGCGAAATATAATCCATCTACATAGATGTCTTCATCCGAATTGTTGAAAAATTCAATGTATTGGTCTGCTGTATAGCTCTTGAGTAAGTTATCCTTGCAGCCTGCATAGTAGATTTTACTGACCAATAAACTCTGTTTAAGACTCATCTGTGTAGTTAAAGATATTGGATTTTCTGTAACTACTGTTTGTTGAAGCATGCTTCCTGCAATTAAGACTGCTGTATTTTCAACATCTCCTTCTGCCATATTAACATAATTATCGCCGGAAATCTCGCATGAAGTAGAAATATCATAAACATCCGGAATCACATTTTCGAAGTGTGCAACTCCTTTATCGTCAGTTGTTGCTGTATAAACAACTGCTGATCCTTTAGATATATTGACTGTCTGTTTTGCATAAAATGCATCAGATTTAAAACCAGTTGGCATTGTCACTTGCACATCGAATTTTAGAGTCTTGGTTACATCATCACTTGTGCTACACGAAGCCATTCCTATAAACAGGAATGAGATTACTAACCGAATTGATAAACTTAATAATTTGTTCATAGCGATCGTATATATTAGAAATTAAAAAATAGTTCTACACCAAAACTGAATGAGCCTTCGTTTCTTTGACTCAATGTCGTTGTCAGATTATTGCTTTTGAAAGGCTCATAGTAGAAAAGATTATTTGCATAAAATGAGAACCCTGAATTTTTGCCAAGTTCTTTAGTCAGTCTTCCACTCATCATCCATAATACGGGTTCACTGGCTGCAGGATTGTTTTTAGGATTCCGTCGTTGCTTGCTTAGTAACACTTCTTTAATTGTATAATTTGGATCATTAAGCATTGAAGTTGTTATTTCATGATAAGATAAATCAGTATCAATCCAACCTATTGGATCCATTTTCTGATTTGTTGTGTTTGTGTAGGTATACCAAATAACCTGCGTTGCTAAAGAAGCTACCATTCTAAGGCTAGGAATATTACATACCATTCTAAGATTAGTGCTAAGTCTTCTGTTTATGTCCTTTGAACTTCCTGAAGGATAAACAATCTTGAATGGAGTTGTATTAGAGATAGAATATTTAGATGGCAGGTTTGAAGGATCAGATGTATTAAGCCCATTTGAATATCCCTCAGTCTGCATATATGCTCCTGTCAGGTAAAAAGCACTTCTTATAGCAGGAATTTCTCCTAAATCTAAATCCATTTCTATTCCTTTATTTATAGATACATTGGTATTCCCTATTTTCCCGGTAGTTGAGAAAACAGTATCTATTCTTGCAGGATTGTTCCATGCTACTGTTGTTGCTTGCCCGGGAGAGGTTATTAATCCCTTATCTTTTGTATATACATTCGAGGCGTAAGTGTAGTATTCTGTCAATGGACCGAATCCGTTTCCTGTTTTATCCTGATATGCTATAATGCTAAGTTTCCTGTTTTTAGGCAGTTTGATGTCAAATCCCAATTCGTATTTTGTATTATTGGCATTTTTCAGTCCTTGAGTTCTCTGGGTATCATATACCATTGTATGATACATTACTAGTTGCTCTGCAGGTTTACCTACAGGTAAATAGTTTACGGAAATTCTGTCTGTATATTTTTTGTCTGGATATAAATGAATCAATCCCGGAGTTTTAGAATTAATACCAAAACCTCCTCTCATCTCAAGCCAGGACGAGATATTTACTGATGTGTTTATACGCGGAGAAAAAGAAAATGTTTGTTCTTCTTTTCCAGGTTGTAATGAAGTAAATCTTCCTCCTAATTGTAACTTGAATGTTCTTTTTCCAAATTTCCATCGGATATTGTCTTCAAGATAACCTGAAACCTGATTCAATGCGGGTATATCACTATATGAACGTGGGCGTCCATTGTTATTTGGTTGCAATGGATATCGGTCATTGTCATTATAATAACCTATTCCGCTGTTTGACTCATTTTTGTATTCAACCCCCATATTAAATCTTTGATAAAGACTTTTCAGGTTGTAATAGAACGAGTTTGATAATTTAAAATAAAAACTTTTTGGATAACTCTTACTTCCTCCTGCTGCTTTATAAGAAGAAGTCTCGAAAGGTACCTGATGATAGCCTGTTTCAGTAGCCGTAAGTATTGGCAAAAAACCGGTTGAGTTACTAACTATCGTATTACGTCTGTTTTCGCCTTGGCTATAAGATAAGCCTAATGTATAACTTAAAGTACGGGATAATAGCTTGTTGATACCAATTTTCCCATTATGGTTTATTGATATTGTAGCGCTTTTTTCTTTTGTAAATGTTCCATCATTTATCTGATCAGGATCATTTCCTGACCAGTCAACCAAACCAGAGTAATTCACACTGGTACTGGTTCTCCATATCTTAAAGAAGTCTTTTGTGTAGTTTACACTTGCACTGTAACGGTCAAATGATTTGGTTTTAGTTCTTGGGTCACCCCATGCCTGGGCATAATCTGCATTTGTATTCAGTGTTCCCCAGTTGTTTTTTAACTTAAAACCTTTTCCCAATGAAAAGTTATTTGTTGAAGGGTTTACCTTTCCTTTTATTTGCCAGGGTGTGTAACCAGTCTTTGTTTTTACAATTACCGCACCAGATGTTAAGTCGCCATATTCTGCAGAAGGAATACCTCGGATAACCTCTACCGACTCTATATTGTCTGCGCTGATTTGTCGTAAATCGGTACCTGAAAACTCTGTTTGACTATAACTACCCTGAGCTCCCATGTTTGCATTGCTTGAAACAGGAACTCCGTCTACAATAACTGTGGAACCAAAAGCATTTGTTGTGTTATTTGTCAGTGTTCTGATTTGCAGGTTTGATTTGGAAGTTAGATCTGTGTTTGTCATCAGGTTTCCCGGAACCAGTTGCATAATATCAGCTAAACTTACAGCCTGTAGATGGTCTATAGCTTGTCTGCCGATACTTGAACTTGTTGATACACCAGCCGCACTGTTTTTGGCCACAACAGATACCTCTTTTAGCTGAAGTGAAGTTTGCTTCATTTTTATATTCAACTGCACATCTTTCATTAAAGAAAGTGCTTGCTTGTAGCTTTCATATCCAAGATATGATATCTCCAGATTGACTTCCTCATTATCAGGTACCCCTTTTAATTCTGTGATACCATTGTTGTCAGTAACAGCAAATATTCCCAGTGATTTTATGGAACAGACAGCCATAGTTAAAGGCTCTCTTCCTGTTTCATCTGTAACTTTTATTGTTAGGCTTAGTTTTTGATTCCTGGATTTTAATCTGGCTTTTCCTGCCTGATATCTGATCATTATCATATTTCCCTCAATCTTATAAGTGAATCCGGAACCAGCCAAAGCTCTGTTCAGTACACTTATAACACTTTCATCCTTTGCTTTAACTGTAATAAGTTTAAGCGATTTTGCATGATCAGCATTATATACGAAATTTAAATTGGTTTGTTTCTGTATCTCTTCCAGAAAAATCTTAATTGTTACATCCTTTAAATTCAATGTTACTTTATCCCCAACTGAAGGATCAGAAGCAACTGCATTGTTTGATATGAATGATAGAAAACAGAAAAGTAATATTCCTATTGATAGAAACCTGTGTCGTTTATTTTTCATACTAAATCTAAATTCTAATATTGAGGTTTTTTACTTATTAATACATCTTTTCCATGAATATGTATGTCTACATCTGTTGTATATTTAATGGCATTCATCATATCTCCGATAGATGCATCCCTTTTAATATTACCAGTGAAATTAATGTTTTTCAGATTTTGATTTTCAAAATGAACATTCATATCATACCAAAGAGATAAGGTTGACATAATATCCCCGAGACTTTTATTTTCAAAGACAAGTCGTCCTTCATTCCATGCTATATAAGGATAAACATTTACATCTTTTATAGTAACCGATTTATCAATCTTGCTATATTCAGCCATCTGAGATTCTTTCAAAAGATATTCGGCTTGTGGATTCTGGGTGAGTACTCCAATGCTTCCTCTTACCAAAACAACCCGGACAAAGTCTGGAGAATATGAATCTACATTAAATGAAGTCCCGTATTGCCGTATGCTGATGTCGTTTGTTACAACATAAAACGGACGTTTTTTATCTTTAGCAATATCGAAATAAGCTTCCCCGGTCAAATAAACAATTCTGGACTTTTCTCCAAATAAAACCGGATACTTTAGCTGACTGGCTGAATTCAAATGCACAATTGTTCCGTCTGAGAGTTTTACGGTATATTCTCCACCTCTGGGAGTTCTCAGAATATTATTTTTATTGAGAAGACTTGAGTCATTGTTGTTTGAATATGAAATGCCCGATGGCGCATTGATTGCCAATAAAGAAATGCCTTCCCTGATTTGTTTGGAGTATTTAGGGTTTAGCGTTATAAATTTACCGTCCTCGAGAATTAAAGTAGCTTGTGGCTTTCCAGGAAATATCAGAGACAGCTCTTTTCCATCTTCATTCAAATTAGACTTATGCATAAGCAGCGTTATAGTTGCTATAGTTAACGGCAACACAAGGATTGCTGCATACTTCAGAATCTTATGAATTGGGAACTTTGAAGGTTTCTTATTACCTGTCTTTTTAAGAAAGTTATCGAATGCCTGTTCTGAATCTACATTTTTATATAGATTGTACTTCGCTTCGAATGCCTTTTCCGAGCATATTTTATCAAAGAAAGCTTTATTGGATGGAGACTGGTTTATCCATGCATCCAATTCTTCCTGTTCCTTGGATGTTATTGCTCCAAGAAGGTGATGAACAATTAATTTTTCGATTTTATCCTGTATTTTATCCATGATATTACCATTTGCTTTATATATAAACAACATGGTACTCAAAAAGAGGTACAAGTAATCGAAAAAAAAACTTCAGGAGCTAAAAAAAAGTAAAGGGGCTACAATATGTCAGGCAAGATTAATAGGAGATAGAAGGGTGCTATGTTTTCTTTAATGAACTTAATAGCTCTTTTCTTTTGGGTTTTAACAGTTCCCAAAGAAATATTCAAGATATCAGCAATTTCATCATTCCGTTTGCCGCTTAAATGCATCTCAAATATTTCATGGCAACGGGGAGGTAGCTTGTCTATAACAATAAATAGTTGACGGTAGATCTCTTCTTCTTCAATTTCCGGATCATATCCTATCTCATCTTCATTATTTAGTTGTATTGACGAGGTATACTTATCTTCAACATCCATATGCTTGATATGATTTAAGCATGCATTTTTTATTGACCTGTAGAGGAAGGATTTGAATGCAACGACAGAAATGAATTTCATTCCTTTTTCCCAGATTGAGACAAAGAGTTCTTGTACTATGTCTTCTGCTATTTCCCGTTGAACAACAAAATTCATAGCAAATATCACAAGAGCTTTATAATAGTTCTCATATAAGAGTTTATAAGCACTAATATGTCTCTCGTTGAGCTTTTCTAAAAACAACTCTTTTCTTTGTCTCATTGATTGCAATGCTTTGCTGTCAAATAGATCTATTGATAAAATCTTATTATACTATGATCTCTGATGTTTGCTTTTTTATCGGCCTGAAAATATCTGATTTTGCAAATGTTCAAATGTCGATAAATCTAATTATAAAAGATTTGTGTATCAAAAATCTTTTTAGTTTGTATCATTTTGCAAAGTAAAATAAAAAAAAAGTGTCTTTTGTATACTTTTCAGTGTATTTGCTCTTTTTCGCTATTTATGGGTATATATTAAGCTGTTAACCTATAATAATGAAATTCTTACTAATTATATATAGTGACTTATTTAGTCTTTGAATAAGCAATATGAAATTCGGCTACAGCTTCAATTCCTTTGCGGAAAATGTCTAGTGAGAAACTTTCATTAGGTGAATGAATAGCATTGGCTTCCAATCCAAAGCCCATTAATACTGTTTTTATTCCCAGAACTTCTTCAAATGTGGAGATAATAGGAATACTTCCTCCCCGGCGCACTGCCAGAGGTTGCTTTCCAAAAGCTATTTCAAAACCCTTTTCAGCAGCAAGATAGGCTGGGTGAGTGATAGGACACACATAACCTTGCCCGCCATGCATAGGAGTAACTTTTACTTGTACGGTTTTGGGTGCTGTTTGTTCTATGTAATCTTTAAATAACTGACTGATAATGTGATGATCCTGATGAGGAACTAGTCGGGAAGATACTTTAGCATAAGCTTTTGAAGGCAAAACGGTTTTTGATCCTTCACCTGTATATCCGCCCCAGATTCCACAAATATCGAATGATGGACGGCAACTATTGCGTTCTAGTGTAGAATAGCCAATTTCTCCAGCCAACTGCTTCACGCCAATGGCTTTCTTATATCCATCTTCATCGAAAGGAATCTGTGCAATCATTTTTCTTTCAATATCGGGCACAGCTTCCACATTATCATAAAAGTGAGGAATTGTGATCTTTCCGTTCTCGTCAACAATCTTACTTAGCATTCCGCAAAGAACATTGATAGGATTTGCCACCGCACCGCCAAAGTGTCCCGAATGCAAGTCGCGGTTGGGACCAGTAACTTCTATTTCCCAGTATGCCAGTCCTCGCAGACCAGTGGTCAGCGATGGAAGATCTGCCCCTAACATGCTGGTGTCTGATACGAGGATCACGTCTGCCTTTAATAATTCTTTGTGCTCTCTGCAAAATTGTTCTAAACTGGGAGAGCCAATTTCTTCTTCCCCCTCAAAAATAAACTTAACATTATTCTTTAAAAGCTGATGTTCCAGCAAGTATTCAAATGCTTTAACCTGTATAAAAGATTGCCCTTTATCGTCATCAGCACCTCTGGCCCATATCTTATCTTCACGAATCTCTGGTTCAAATGGATTGCTACTCCATAACTCGAGAGGTTCTGCTGGCATAACATCATAATGAGCATATACTAAAACAGTCTTAGCTTCAGGGTTTACAATTTTTTCTCCATAAACAACAGGGTTTCCTGAAGAAGTCATCACTTGCGCTCTGTCAGCACCGGCTTCCAACAATAACTCTTTCCATCTTTGTGCGCATGCCTGCATGTCTTCTTTATGTTCCGGTAAAGCGCTGATAGATGGGATGCGAATTAAACTGAAAAGCTCATTCATCATCCTGGTTTCGTGTTGAGTGATGTAAGATTGTATATGTTTCATTATTTATGTTTTACCAAATAAAATTATAATTGTGTTGTTTTGTCAACCAGATAATAATCAAGAATTGTCATGGCTGCCATAGCTTCAATTATAGGTACCGCACGGGGAAGTACGCAAGGATCGTGTCTTCCTTTTGCTTTCATTGTAGTATCAATTCCATCAATGTTCACAGTATGTTGTTCCATCAGGATAGTTGCTACCGGCTTAAATGCCACACGGAAGTAGATATCTTCACCATTGCTGATTCCACCTTGAACACCACCTGAATGATTTGTTCTGGTTTCAATTACTCCATCATGATTATAGAACACATCGTTTTGTTCTGAACCCTTTTGTTTTAAACCTTTAAACCCATCACCATATTCAAATGCTTTAGCGGCATTTATACTTAGCATAGCATTTCCAAGAGCTGCATGAAGTTTACCAAAAACCGGTTGTCCAAGACCAATAGGGCAGCCTTTTATTACACAGGTTACTACTCCGCCTATAGTGTCTCCTTCTTCTTTAATTTTAGAAATGTATTCTTCCATTTCTTTAGCTATTTCTAAATCAGGGCATCTAACAGGAGTTTCCTCTATTTTTGAGAAGTCATATTTGTTGTAGTTATCTTCCAGACGGATGTATCCTACTTGTGAAGTATAAGCTGTTATATTTATCCCAATCTGATGCAATGCTATCTTAGCTAATGCACCGGCTACGCAGCGGGATATAGTTTCACGGGCAGAAGAACGTCCACCGCCACGGTAATCGCGGATGCCATACTTTAATTGATAAGTATAATCGGCATGAGACGGGCGGAAGATGTTTTTAATGTTTTCATAATCTTTGGAATGCTGGTCTTTATTCCAAACAATAAAGCCAATAGGACCTCCTGTAGACTTACCTTGAAAAATACCAGACAGGAATTCCACCTTATCTGATTCGTCGCGGTCAGTTGTGATCTTTGATTGACCAGGTCTGCGTCTGTCTAGTTCCTTTTGAACAAAGTCCAAGTCAATCTTTATACCTGACGGAAATCCGTCTATAACTCCACCGATACCCTTTCCATGTGATTCGCCGAAGCTGCTTAATCTGAAAATGTTGCCGAATGAGTTGAACATAACTTTTATTTTTAGTTTATTATTGCAAATATAAATAATCTTTCTTAATTATTAATATAAAAACACCTATTTATGCGAAAGGTTTGCCCGAATTTTAAATCTTTTTGTCTTTTATATTTATTTAAAAAAAGAAGCAAATCTTATAGTATTTTATGTGAATTTGGTTGTTGGCTTTTCTAAATAAGAGACATGCTTCTTTATGGTTAGAAAACAATAATGCGGAATATAAAAATAGTACGGTAATCTGTTTATAATGAATTTGTAATTCGCTAATCCTTAGTTCTTTTATCTGATTCTTTTAAATGAAACATATTAGCCCCCTTCCAAAAACATTTTATATATAGTTGATAGAATTATTCATTGTACTTTTGCTATTCCTGATGAACTAAAAAATTTAATATTATGAATAAATGCAAACCAGAATGGATTATTGCTTTTTTTATTTTGCTTTTTCCTGCAACAAAAATGTTCTCTCAGCTTCATGTGAATGGAGGCTCTCCTTATTTGATGAATCAGGCGAAGGATGTAAGTACTGATTTTGGCGATTTTACGAATATATTCTTTTTTGCCGATAAGCTATCTGCTTTTGATCCTGTCTCAGCAAGTGGAAAGATAGAATGGAAGCGTAAAACATTGTATACTCGCCAGGCTTTTAATACCAACACTGTATTGCCTCAAGACCTCCAGATGCTAGATTTTCCCGAAACTGCTTACAATAATAATCCGGAACTCAGCTTTAAGGTAGAGTTTGTGACTCCACGTACTTTGAGAATTCGTATGCTTACCACACCAGTGGAACCTAAAAGCAATGAGTCCTTAATGTTGGTAAAGAATCCTGGAAAAGATAATTCATGGAAATATTCCTCAGTAAAAGGTGGACATCTTTATAAGAGTGCTTACGGCTCTATTCTGATTGAAGAGAATCCGTGGCGCATTGTTTTAATTGATGCTTCAGGAAAACGACTGACTGATACCTGGCGATGGAAAGATAATGATTCCACTCAGGTGAAGAGCCTTCCTTTTAATTTTATTAAACGAGGCAGTGATAACTCACGTAGCATAAATCCGGTGTTTACACTCTCTCCAGGAGAAAAGATTGTAGGTTGTGGCGAGTCGTTTACTTCTCTTAATAAAGTGGGACAGAAGGTGAATCTTTTTGTTACTGATCCGCAAGGTCCTGAAACAGATCAGATGTATAAACCGATTCCTTTCTTTATGAGTAGCCGTGGTTACGGAATGTTTATGCATACTTCAGCACCGGTGACCTGTGATTTCGGATCTACCTATACAGGCATTAATAAACTTTTTATGGCTGATGAGGCTTTAGATCTTTTTGTTTTCTTCGGAGATCCGAAAGATATTCTGAATGAATATACTGAATTGACAGGTAAGTCGCCTATGCCTCCGTTATGGAGTTTTGGAACCTGGATGAGTCGTATTACTTACTTTAACGAATCAGAAGGATATGATGTGGCAAAGAATCTTAGAAAATATAAAATTCCGGCCGATGTGATTCATTTTGATACCGGATGGTTTGAAACAGACTGGCAATGTGATTATGTCTTTGCACCCAGTCGTTTCAATAATCCTCAAAAGATGGTCAAAGATCTTCTGTCTGACGGCTTTCATATATCGCTTTGGCAGCTGACTTACTTCACACCCAAAAATAAATATTTCAAGGAAATAATTGATAAAGGTTTAAATGTAAAGAATGCAAATGGTGAAATGCCGTATGAAGATGCGGTGCTCGACTTCTCCAACCCACAGACTGTCGCCTGGTATCAAGATAAGTTGGCAGGATTACTGAAAATGGGTGTTGGTGCGATAAAAGTGGATTTTGGAGAAGCGGCACCTTTCAACGGATTTTATGCTTCGGGCAAGGGAGGACTTTATGAACATAATCTCTATCCATTGCGTTATAATAAAGCTGTAGCCGAAGTTACTGAGCGAGAACATAATGAGCATATTATCTGGGCACGAAGTGCTTGGGCGGGTTCACAACGTTATCCAATTCATTGGGGTGGAGATGCTGCGAATACAGATATTGGTATGCAGGGAACTCTTCGCGGAGGTCTTTCTTTGGGATTAAGTGGTTTTTCTTTCTGGAGTCACGATATAGGAGGATTTGTTCAGAAGTCGCCGGAAGAGCTCTACCGCCGTTGGCTTCCTTTTGGATTCCTGACTTCTCATAGTCGTGCTCATGGTGCACCTCCAAAAGAACCTTGGCTGTATAATGAGTCGTTTACGAAAGCTTTCCGTGAATCGGCCGAAATGAAATATAAACTAATGCCGTATGTCTACGCTCAGGCAAAGAACTGTACCGAGAAAGGTTTGCCAATGGTTCGTGCGCTATTTGTGGAGTTTCCTGATGATCCTGGTGCATGGCTGGTGGAAGATCAGTATATGTTTGGCAATGATATAATGGTAGCCCCGATGATGGAAGAAGGCATACAGCGAAATGTTTATCTGCCTGTTGGAAAATGGATTGACTATCAGTCCGGAAAAGTATATCAAAGCGGATGGAATAAAATACCTGCCGGTCATATTCCTGCAGTAATTCTGGTGCGTAACGGAGCGGTAATACCACATATAGCTCTGGCACAATCTACCGATAAAATGGATTGGTCAAAACTGGATATGGTTGTTTATTCTGCCGGAACAAAACAAGCAAAAGGACTTCTTTGTCTCCCTTCCGATAATCAGCTTAAGGAGATTATACTTGCGGGTGAAGGAGATAAATGGATTGTAAAAGAGAATCCTTTGCAAGGCAAAACAAATTTGAAAGTGATAGTAAGTGATATAAAGTAGTGATTGGCTCTGTAACGAGCTTTGTTTGGTTAGGTTTTCAGTTTGAAGGATGGTTGGCTTTTTTTTTGTGCTAACCATCCTTTTATTTGTTCACCCAGTATGGAACTATTGTAACGAGTGAGAGTTTCTAATAAATAGACTAATCGAAAAAGTCGGAAGAGACAGCAAGTCCTATAGATATTCCTGTATAATGGTTTGTTTTAATAAATGATAGCTTTAGGTATTCATGTAATATATATGATAATTCCCCTCCATAGCATGTGTATGATTGTGAATCTTTATAAACTATGTTCTTGTAATACTTGTCATCATAAAAACTTCTTGTGTTACTTAAGCCAATTAATGGAGTAATGAAAAATGAGTTCTTAGGTCGTCTGATAATGTTAATGTCATATCCAAACATGTAATTATTGTATTCTAACTTGTCAGAAAGTTCTCCTTTTCCATATTTGTTTTCACCAACTGAAGCTGATGCCATATTACTCATATAAATGAACTTCAGGTTTATTAAGTCACCTTCAAATATAAGATTTCCTTTGCTTCCATTCCAAACATCAATCTTGTTTTGATAGGCATAACCCATACTAATAGCTGTTAAACTATTTTTGCAATATTTAATAAAGCTTTGAGCATTAGTCGGCATTATTATTAAAAGAAAGAATATGACTACAAGGATTCTTTTCATTACAGTATTTTTTGAAATTAATAATACATCTACAAATGTAGTGAATTATGAAGTGAAAGTAATTAATAGCTCGTTTTTTTTAGGTGTTTGCTTTTTATTGTCAACTATTTGTGAGTCTATCTCCTTTTGTTCATACTTTAATTTATTTCTCAATAGATACTCCAATACAATGATACTCATTGATGAATAAACACAAAGAGATGCTTATTGGCTTTCATAAAACAGAACTTGATATTTCTTTTCTTTTAATTTTTAGGCAACTCTAATGAAAAAATAAAAAAGTATCTGCTACCTGCTACTAATCTAGTCTTAATTTGTTGATAGTTAGCAAACTAAATTAGTAGCAGATAAAGTTTGTATACAAATCATCTGCTACTAAACACTGTTATCTGCTACTAGTTTGCAGCCATTTTTAATTGTTTCAACTAACTCTGGTTAAGGAATAGTACTTTTTCAACGTAAGCACGCAGCATTTTTTTTCCTTTTAGAGCTCGTATTCTCTTCCAAATCATAGATTGTTGTTATTGCCTCTTAATTAATAAGTTATCTGTTTTTCTAGTTTTAACTAAGTGAGCCCTCAGCTGAGAACCCATGAGACTTCATTTGAGAACCCATCGGTTTTCAGATGAGAACCCATGGGACTTCATCTGAGAACTCACTTATCTCTTTTTACAAAATGGGCTAACTTATAAGGGAAAACTAATTAGGTAGAAGCTCTGAGAGGGAAGAAAATACAATGAATGGTAAAGTTTGCAGCCAGATTAAAGCGATTCATTTTGGGTGCATTCTTAAAAAACTGAATATTCCTTCACCGAAGGATTAGCGGCAATACTTGTTATGATGTTGTGGAATGCCCCGATTTAGTAGCAGATGAGCACAATTTAGTAGCAGATGATTAGTTGAATATTTTTATCTGCTACCAGCTGAAAGCCTTTTTGCAAAGGCTTTTGAACGTTTTAGTGGAAGATAGTGCAGATGATTTGTGTGTTTAACTGTTTATCTCTCTATTAAATAGGTTCTTATTAACAGCTCTGGCTCCTTGTTAAATAAATAAGTTTGTGAACCAATAAGCTCTGATTTTATTTGTAATTTTGCCACGAGAAATAAAACAGCAATGATTGAAGCAGAAAGAAAACAAATTATAGCATTGGTGAACCGGGAAGTTATTCCGGCTATTGGTTGTACAGAACCTATTGCAGTTGCACTGGCTGTTGCAAAAGCAAGTGAGACTTTAGGTAAATGTCCCCAGAGAATAACCCTTTATCTAAGTGCCAATATATTAAAGAATGCCATGGGAGTTGGAATTCCCGGTACAGAGATGATTGGGCTTCCTATTGCTGTGGCGTTGGGAGCGTTGATTGGTAAATCTGAATATCAACTGGAGGTACTAAGAGACTGTACTCCGGAAGCCTTGGAAAAAGGAAAACAGATGATTGCCGAAAAGCGAATCAATATTCTGCTTAAAGAAGATATTTCAGAGAAACTTTATATAGAAGTGATTTGTGAAGCTGATGCAGAGAATAGTAAAGCAATAATTGCGGGCGGGCATACTAACTTTGTATATGTCTCTTTGGGAGAAGAAGTGCTGCTTAATAAACAGCAAGCGGTTCAAGGGGATGAAACGGAAGAAGAACCCGAACTCTCCATGCGAAAGGTTTATGATTTTGCAATGACTGCACCTCTGGAAGAAATAAACTTTATACTTGAAACTGCAAGAATCAATAAAGCTGCTGCCGAAAAATCTTTAAAAGGAGAGTATGGCCATGCTTTGGGGAAAACATTGAAAGGAAAGTATGAAAAGGAAATTATGGGAGACAGCATATTTTCTCATATTCTTTCTTATACATCTGCAGCTTGCGATGCCAGGATGGCTGGTGCAATGATTCCGGTAATGAGTAATTCGGGTAGCGGAAATCAGGGAATTGCCGCCACTTTGCCAGTTGTTGTTTATGCGGAAGAAAATAAGAAAGGTATAGAAGAACTGACGCGGGCATTGATGCTTAGTCATCTTACCGTGATATATATTAAGCAAAGTCTGGGACGTCTTTCTGCTCTTTGCGGATGTGTGGTGGCTGCCACTGGTTCCAGTTGTGGCATTACTCT
Organism: uncultured Bacteroides sp.; assembly: GCF_963676325.1. NCBI lineage: Bacteria > Pseudomonadati > Bacteroidota > Bacteroidia > Bacteroidales > Bacteroidaceae > Bacteroides > uncultured Bacteroides sp. Next base: position 3,424,013 of record NZ_OY781099.1, on the reverse strand, counting down.
TCTTATGGGCGGAGAGTTTGAACAGATTTGTTTTGCCGTAAAGAATATGATTGCCAACCTAACAGGAATGATTTGTGACGGAGCTAAGCCAAGCTGCTCTCTGAAGCTGACTAGCGGAGTTTCTACTGCAGTTCTGTCTGCCATGATGGCGATGGAGAATAAATGTGTTACTTCTGTGGAAGGAATTATAGATAATGATGTGGATCGTTGTATCCGAAATCTGACTCTTATCGGTTCTGAAGGAATGAATGAAACAGATAAGCTGGTATTGCAGATTATGACCAATAAATGTTAAGTTTGAGATTTTTGATGAAAAAGTTTTTATGTGTATTAGTGGCTTCTTGCAGCATCTCTGCTGCATACTGCATTCAGGTAAATAATGAATCGGCCGAGGTAGGGGAAAATGGTGAATTGAAAGAATCAAAAGCCATGCAAAAAGCATACGATAAAACTCTGGAAGATAAACTTTGCGATAAGCCGTGCCCTGAGTTTGCTTTAACCGATACTGATGGCAAGCTTTGGACGAGTCAGAGTATCAAAGGTAAAGTGACACTGATTAATATATGGCATATATATTGTGAACCGTGTATAAAAGAAATTCCTAAGCTGAATGAGCTAACTAAAAGATATCCGGGAGCGAACTTCCTGTCGGTAACCTTTAATACTCCGGAACAGGTTAATAAGGTGATAATGAAAAATCATTCATTATTTCATCAACTTCCCAATGCGATAAATTTTATTAGTAAAACAGGAATCTCAGTTACCCCAATGAGCTTACTGATAGATAAAGAAGGTAAAATAAGGTATGTGATCAGGGGAGGAACTGAAAAACAGTACAAACTACTGAATAAGAGATTTAAAGGACTTTCAAAAGAAGGTTTGTAAAAGAGAAAAATAAGCAAAAAAATAGCACACAGATATTACTTTATTGTAGAATATCTGTGTGCTTTATTTTTTTTAGTGACAACCACAGCCGCTTCCGCAACTGCCTTCATGTCCTTCTTTGTCGTCGCAATCGCAACCATCACCGCAGCTATCGCATCCGCAACCGCATCCGCCTTCGCCACTCATCATGTTAATCATGCCCTGAATTTCTTCGTTGGTAGCAGCACGTGATTCCATGATTTCACCTACGAAGGTCAAATCTTCACCAGCTAATGGGTGGTTCATGTCTACTTTTACATTACTGTTAGAAACTTCTACAACAGTAGCGTTCATTCTGTTACCGTCTGCATCCATCAATGGAACAACGTTTCCTGCAAAAATGCGTTCTGCGTCAAATCTTCCGTCAACTTCGAATATATTCTTAGGTAGTTCAATAACGTGTTCGTCATTGTATTCACCATATGCTTCGTCGCTTGCAATTGTAAATTCAAACTTGTCACCTGCAACTAGTCCTTTAAGTTGACTCTCAAAGGCATCCAGAGTGGTGCCTAATCCAGTGATAAACTGGAATGGTTGTTCTTTTGTTGCTTTCTCTACTAAATCTCTCTCTCCATCTTCTGTAACATACAGGTCGTATGAAACTACGAAGAGCTTGTTTGCTGCTGTTTCCATCTATACTTTATTATTAATGATTCTTACTAATTAAAATGTGTGCAAATATACGAATATTTTGTTCTATCTTAAACGGAGATAATCTATTTACGGTTTATTAAGTACTTTTTATCTGGCATATTGTTGTCTAATTACATTAAAATGAAGTGCTTTTACCTTGATGTATGAGCCTTGCAGATCAGGATTGAACAGTGGACTACGGCAAGGACACTGAGATATAGGGCTGCATAAGAGTGTAACTTTGTGTTAATGCAAGTTTTACTATAGACGTTTTCTACCCTTAAAAGGCAAAATATGAGGTTCTTAACTGTTCACAGTTACACAGCAAAACTTTCTTCTCAAATAGATGTGTTTTTGAAAGAACAGAAATAATAGAATAACAAAGTTTTTTATTAGCTTGCATCGCTTTACTTCTGATTATTAAATCTTTCTCTTTCATTGTTTTTTGTGGTTTTAAGTGATAGAATAAGATATTTGAGAGCTTATTTCTTACGATTATAAATTTATTAGCGTTTTTTTTCTCGAATTTGTTTGGTGGTTTAAAAAAAGCGCGTACCTTTGCAGCATCTAAAAAAAAGAATAAAATCAGTATGAATTCTATTACATCTATTAATCTGTCTCTAGTGCATATTATTCGCCTCGTGGTGGTCCAATCAAGAGCGTGAGAAAGGTGTATAGTTAATTGTACTATAAAAATATTATTTAGAGCCTTTCTCATTCGTTTGAGAGAGGCTTTTTTAATTAGTAAGAAAAATGAAAAAGCAATTACGTAGTTCGTCCAGTACACAAGGCCGCAGAATGGCGGGAGCGCGAGCTCTTTGGATAGCAAATGGTATGAAGAAAGAACAATTGGGTAAACCTATTATCGCAATTGTGAACTCTTTTACTCAGTTTGTACCAGGGCATGTTCATTTGCATGAAATAGGTCAGCAGGTTAAAGCTGAAATAGAAAAACTTGGCTGCTTTGCTGCCGAATTCAATACAATTGCCATTGATGATGGTATTGCGATGGGACATGATGGTATGCTTTACTCTCTTCCTTCACGTGATATTATTGCTGATAGTGTGGAATATATGGTGAATGCTCACAAAGCTGATGCTATGATTTGTATCAGTAACTGTGATAAAATTACTCCGGGAATGCTAATGGCTTCCATGAGACTAAATATTCCAACAATCTTTGTTTCGGGAGGTCCGATGGAGGCTGGTGAACTTAATGGTCAGCACCTTGATTTGATTGATGCAATGATTAAGTCGGCTGACGACAGCGTAAGTGATGCAGAAGTTGCTAAGATTGAAAATTCAGCTTGCCCTACCTGTGGTAGCTGTTCGGGTATGTTTACCGCTAATTCCATGAACTGTCTGAATGAGGCACTGGGAATGGCTTTACCAGGAAACGGTACTATTATTGCAACACACGAGAATCGTGCTAATCTTTTTAAAGATGCAGCTAAACAGATTGTTGAAAATACATATAAGTATTATCAGGATGGCGATGAGAGTGTTTTACCAAGAAGCATTGCCACACGTACTTCTTTTCTGAACGCAATGACTTTGGATATTGCAATGGGTGGTTCTACAAATACAGTTCTTCACCTTTTGGCTATTGCTCATGAAGCGGAAGTTGACTTTACAATGGATGACATTGATGCTCTTTCACGTAAAACTCCTTGTCTTTGTAAAGTGGCTCCTAATACACAAAAATATCACATCCAGGATGTGAACCGTGCAGGAGGAATCATGGCAATTATGGCGGAACTTGATGCTGCCGGATTGATTGAGGCCAATGTAAACCGTGTAGATGGAATGACGCTTGTTGAAGCAATTAATAAATATTCAATAACAAGCCCCGACGTTTGTGATGAGGCTGTAAAGAAATATAAGAGCGCTCCGGGTGGTAAATTTAATTTAGTACTAGGCTCTCAGAGTAATTATTATAAAGAACTTGATACTGACCGGAAAGATGGTTGTATTCGTTCAATTGGTTATGCATATTCAAAAGATGGTGGTCTTGCTGTGCTGAAAGGAAATATAGCACAGGGTGGATGTGTGGTGAAAACGGCTGGTGTGGATGAAAGTATCTGGAAGTTCTCAGGACCTGCAAAGGTATTCGATTCTCAGGATGCTGCTTGTGATGCAATCCTAAAAGGCAAGGTGGTTTCGGGAGATGTAGTGGTTATTACTTATGAAGGACCTAAAGGTGGACCGGGTATGCAGGAAATGCTTTATCCAACATCTTATATAAAATCAAAGCATCTCGGAAAAGAGTGTGCTTTAATTACCGACGGACGTTTTAGCGGAGGTACATCTGGTTTGAGTATCGGACATGTCTCTCCTGAAGCAGCAGCCGGAGGAAATATCGGGTTGATTAAAGATGGTGATATCATTGAAATAAATATCCCGGAAAGAAGTATAGATGTGAAACTAACAGATAAGGAACTTGATATTCGCCGCTCTGAAGAAATGAAAAGAGGAAATAAAGCCTTTACAGCGCCATTGCGTGATCGTAATGTACCAAAGAGCCTGAAAGCTTATGCAAGCATGGTAAGCTCAGCTGATAAAGGAGCTGTTAGATTAATATAATTATAAACGAAACAACGAGTCAATGAATATGGATAAACAACTGGTTACTGGTTCCGAAGCATTGATCCGCTCTTTGATAAAGGAGGGGGTAGATACAATATTCGGTTATCCCGGTGGAGCAATTATGCCTGTATATGATTGTTTATATGATCATAAACATGAATTAAACCATGTGCTGGTTCGTCACGAACAAGGAGCAACTCATGCAGCTCAGGGATATGCAAGGGTTTCAGGGAGAGTAGGAGTCTGTATGGTAACCAGCGGTCCCGGTGCAACTAATGCAATTACCGGTATTAGTGATGCAATGCTTGACAGTACCCCTTTAGTTGTTATTGCTGGTCAGGTAGGTGCATCACTCTTAGGTACAGATGCCTTTCAGGAAATTGATTTGGTGAGTCTCACTCAACCAATAACAAAGTGGAGTTATCAGATTCGTCGTCCGGAAGATATAGCCTGGGCTGTGGCTCGTGCATTTTATATTGCAAAGAGTGGAAGACCAGGCCCTGTAGTATTGGATTTTGCCAAGAATGCTCAGGTCTTAAAGGTTGAATATGAAGCTCGTACAATAGATTTTATCCGCAGTTATCAACCGATTGTTGATATAGATGAAGAAGCGGTTTGCGCAGCTGCCCAACTTATAAATTCTGCTAAGAAACCGCTGGCGTTAGTAGGACAGGGTGTTGAACTTGGCGGAGCTCAGAATGAACTTCTGGAATTTCTTGAGAAAGCAGATATTCCTGCCGGAAAAACATTGCTCGGTTTATCGGCATTGCCTACCGCTCATCCTTTAAATAAAGGAATGTTGGGAATGCATGGTAATATGGGACCGAATGTGAAAACAAACGAATGTGATGTCCTTATTGCTATAGGCATGCGTTTTGATGACCGTATTACCGGAGATTTACATTCCTATGCAAAGCAGGCAAAAGTCATTCATCTTGATATTGATCCTGCCGAGATTAATAAGAATGTAAAAACAACTGTAGCTGTTGTGGGCGATTGCAAAGAAACTCTGGCTGCAATAACAGCTCAGCTGAAAGAAAATGAACATAAAGAGTGGATTGATAGTTTTAAAGAAAGCGAAGAGAAAGAGTATAACTCTGTAATCAGAGCCGAACTTAATCCTGATGACGGCCCAATCACTATGGGAGAAGTTATCAGAAAGGTTTCAATAGCAACGAACCATGAGGCTGTTTTGGTTACCGATGTAGGTCAGAACCAAATGATGGCTGCCAGATATTTTCAGTTCACAAAGAAAAGAAGTGTTGTAACATCAGGTGGATTGGGAACCATGGGATTCGGACTTCCGGCATCAATAGGCGCATCATTTGGTGCACCCGACAGAACTGTTTGTCTGTTCTGTGGTGACGGCGGATTACAGATGACTATTCAGGAACTGGGAACTATTATGGAAACAGGAACTACGGTGAAGATTATTCTATTAAATAATAATTTTCTGGGAATGGTACGTCAATGGCAGGAGATGTTCTTCAATGAACGCTATTCAGCAACGCCAATGAAGAATCCTGATTATATAAAGATTGCTTCAGCTTATGGCATAAAAGGCCGTTCTGTTCATTTACGTGAAGAACTGGATGAAGCTATTCAGGAAATGTTGCAGACAGAAGGTTCTTTCCTTCTTGAAGTAGGAGTGGTGGAAAAAGGAATGGTTTATCCAATGACACCTGCCGGAGGAAAAGTTACAGACATCTTGTTGGGATACTAATACTGATATTATGGATAAGAAATTATATACAATAAACGTTTATTCAGAAAATATTGCCGGACTATTGAATCAGGTAACAACGATTTTTACCCGTCGACAGCTGAATATTGAAACATTAAGCGTTTCTGCTTCTTCTATTAAAGACATTCATAAATATACTATTACAGTTAATACGGATGCCGATACAATTGAAAAAGTAACAAAGCAGATAGAGAAACGTATTGATGTGATGCAAGCGCATTATTATACTGATGATCAGATTATCTATCAGGAAGTAGCTCTTTATAAAGTTCCGGCTTTGAGCTTACTGGGTAGTAATCAGGTTGAAAAACTGGTTCGTAAGCATAACGCCCGCATTTTGGAAGTAAACCAAACATATGCTGTTATTGAGCTGACCGGTCATCCTGAAGATACTCAGGCTTTATATGATGAACTGATGCCTATGGGATTGTGGCAGTTTGTCCGCTCCGGACGTATTGCTATTACCAAAAGTCCGGTAGAGCGCTTAAGTAATTTCCTTGCTTTAATAGAAAGTAGAATAGGCAAAGATGGAGCAGAATAAAGTAGGGCAATATAACTTTGTGGCCGAGCCTTTCCATGTAGACTTTTCAGGATACCTCACCATGGGTGTGTTGGGAAATCACCTGTTGAATTGTGCAGGTTTTCATTCTACTGATCGTGGATTTGGTATTGCCAATCTTAATGAGGCAAATTATACATGGGTACTGTCCCGTTTAGCTGTTGAGCTGGATGAAATGCCTTATCAGTACGAGAAATTCAGCATAAGTACATGGGTAGAGAATGTATACCGGCTTTTTACGGATCGTAATTTTGAAATATTGAATCAAGATGGACGTACTATTGGCTATGCACGCTCTGTATGGGCAATGATAAATCAACAAACTCGTAAACCGGCTGATTTGTTAACTCTGCATGGAGGAAGCATTGTAGATTATGTTTGCGACAAAGAGTGTCCGATAGAAAAGCCAAGCAGAATAAAGGTGGATAATTGCGAGCCGGATACTGTTTATCAGGCAAAGTATAGTGATATTGATATTAACGGACATGTTAACAGTATTAAGTATATTGAGCATGTTCTCGATCTTTTTCCAATTGAAATGTATAAAGAAAAACGGATTAAACGTTTTGAAGTTGCATACGTTGCGGAAAGTTATTACGGAGATGCTCTTTCCTTCTATAAACAGAAGATTAGCGAGAATGAGTATAACGTTGAGGTAAAAAAGAATGGCGGTGACGTGGTTTGCCGTAGTAAAATGATATTTTTTAATTAGTTTTTTAAATAAAAAAGAAAACAAAATGGCACAGATGAATTTTGGCGGTGTTGTTGAAAATGTAGTAACCCGCGAAGAATTTCCTTTAGAGAAAGCACGTGAAGTATTGAAAAATGAAATCATTGCAGTGATTGGTTATGGTGTTCAGGGACCTGGACAGTCATTGAACTTAAGAGACAATGGTTTTAATGTAATTGTTGGCCAACGTAAAGGTGGTAAGACTTGGGAAAAAGCAGTTGCTGACGGTTGGGTTCCAGGAGAAACTTTGTTTGATATAGATGAAGCTTGCCAACGTGGTACTATCATTCAATACCTTCTTTCAGATGCTGCTCAGATTGAAGTGTGGCCTACAGTAAAGAAGAACCTTACAGCTGGTAAAGCTCTTTATTTCTCTCACGGTTTTGGTATCACTTACAAAGAAAGAACAGGAATTGTTCCTCCTGCTGATGTAGACGTAATTCTTGTTGCTCCTAAAGGATCTGGTACATCTCTTCGTACAATGTTCCTTGAAGGCCGTGGCTTGAACTCTTCTTACGCTATCTTCCAGGATGCAACAGGTAATGCATTTAACCGTGTAGTTGCTTTGGGTATCGGTGTAGGTTCAGGTTACTTGTTTGAAACAACATTCAAACGTGAAGTATTCTCTGACTTAACAGGTGAACGTGGTACTTTGATGGGTGCTATCCAGGGATTACTTCTTGCTCAATATGAAACATTGCGTGAAAACGGACATACTCCTTCTGAAGCTTTCAACGAAACAGTTGAAGAACTTACTCAGTCATTGATGCCTCTTTTTGCAAAGAACGGTATGGACTGGATGTATGCAAACTGTTCAACTACTGCTCAACGTGGTGCTCTTGACTGGATGGGCCCTTTCCACGATGCAACTAAACCTGTATTTGAAAAATTGTATTCAGAAGTTAAGTGCGGTAGCGAAGCTCAACGTTCAATTGATACAAACTCTAAACCTGACTATCGTGAAGGTTTGGATGCTGAATTGAAAGCTCTTCGCGAAAGCGAAATGTGGCAAGCTGGTGCTGTTGTACGTAAATTACGTCCTGAAAACAACTAATCAGAAATTAAGCTAAAACGTTGAAGAGAGCTTTCTGCTCTCTCAAAAGAATATCCCATCTTGAGAAGGTCTCTATCTGTCGGACTATATCAGGATGGGATTATTATATTCTTAAACTGTTATTATAGAGTGTGTTATGGTAAGTTTAAAGAGAAGGATATCGTTTTTGGTGAACTATCGGGATAGTTACTTACAGAAAAAGTCAGAGGTTGTATATATCCGTCATTTGCTCTAATGCTGGAAACATATTTTCTTATAACATCTGTATTTCCTGCCATCTTTTTTAAAGTATATCCTTTATCATAATAGATATAATATGCATCTATTCCATTGAGAATAGCATTATCCTCTGTTGTGAGTACTTCATTTGCAAGTACCTTATTTACTGTAATTCTTAGTTTCTCAGAATTAGTGTCAGATTCTACTAACAAAAATCCTGTTCGTCCATAGCTAACAGATGAAATGTAAGAAAATCCACCATCAGCCAGGTCTTCTTGTTTTACCTCTTCTTTCACTAATTTTTCAGGTAAATCCATATCAATGCTAAACGAAGTAATGCAGAATGAATACAATAATCCAGTCTTTTTGCTCATTTCCTTATTTCTGTAAGATTGCCCGGAAACTACTTCATCTAATTTTATGCCAATATTCCCAACTCCAAGCAAATGTAATTGCCTGTACGAAAAATATTTGGCAGGTTTGTTTGAGTAAGAAAAAGACAGGTCTTGGGTAGTAGATCTGCTGTCTATCACTTTTTGAACAAAGGCATCATAATCTTCTTTTGTGGGCGTATTCATTGTTAGAATAGGAAATGGTCCATTTTTTACAACAATGAGTGGGGAAATAGTAATAGGATTATATGTATACCCTTTATATTCTACTATGCTAGTATTTGTTTTTAGGTTACTGTTTATTATGTTTCCTACGAATATTTTCTTTTCTATGTCGGGATTAATAAACTGATTATCAGTTTGGAATAAATAGTTCCGTTCTGTGTTATTTTCTCCAATAGTATATTTTATAGAATTGAAATAACCTGTTTGAAAAGATTCCCATTCAATTGTTCTTTTTTCTATAGCCTCTTTTTGCGATATTTTTAAATACGTAGAAATATCTCCGCTGGTTATTTTAAGCGTTGCTTCTTTAGGGGAAAAATCATTATTCACTTGGGTGGTTAATGTGATTATTCCTTCTGAGTTGCTGTTCCCGGATTCTTTATCTATTGAAATCCAGGTGGGAATATCTGAAATAATCCAATCTCTGTTTGTGGTCAGATGAATTTGTTTCTGGCCACCTTCTGCTTCAAAAGATATGTTGGCTTCACTTATGCTGATAGTGGGTTTATTGTCGATATTGTTATCATCGTTGCATGATGTGAAGCTACTAAGGCATACACTTATAAATAATAAGTATAATATTTTTGGAGTTCTCATGTTTAATCTGTTTGTTGTTTAGTTCTTGCTTCCAAAGGTAGCATATTTATGTATATATATTCTTTTATGTTTATTTATTTGTAAATAATTAACTAATCATTGTGGGTGGTTTATTAGATTGTATAATAGAATTATTACAATTAAGGTGTTGGTATCTAGGAGGTTTATTCTGTTGTAATTTTATTTAGTGATGTTTGTTATGTCGATTAATATGCTATTTTATATAAGGGAAATAATGTAAAATAGAATTTCTTATTATTTAAATAATATGTAAATAACAATGTGATTATTTTATTGAAAATGTTTCAAAAAATAGATTTGTAATCAGGCTGTTTTTCTGTAGAATTGCAAAAATAGAGATCAAAAAACTCCGACCGGACCTTGAACGAACTCCGACCGGAGTTTGGCAGAAAGCCGGCGAGAGTTTTATAACCATTCGCCAATAATTTTCAGCCATTCTCCAATGGATTTTATTTATTGGCGAATGATTTGCAGATTATAATCAATAGATATATGTGAAATAAACGCTTGTAATAATCAGTAATTGGCGGTTAAAAGTGGAAGAACTATAGATATATATAAAATTATGATAGTTAATTATTAATTAAAAATGAATCTTTTTATTATTTTTGTTTGTTAATTACACTAGACAAAATTAATTAAGACTATATGATTATGAAAAAATTAAAAACAGTTCCCGGTATTTTACTTATTGTATTATTGGTAAGTGCTTGTAGTACGGTGGCTTTAACAGGTCGTAAGCAACTACTTCTGGTGTCCGATTCAGAAGTTTTAAGTTTGAGTAATCAAAGTTTCACGGAGTATATGGCTACAGCCAAACCATCCACAAATAAAACAAATACTGCCATGGTAGAACGTGTGGGTAAAAAGATAGCAGCAGCTGTTGAGGCTTATCTTAATGCTAATGGTTTGGGTGCCGAAGTGAAGAACTTTGCATGGGAGTTTCATTTGGTAAAAGACACTACGGCAAATGCATTTTGTATGCCTGGTGGTAAAATTGTTGTGAATGAAGGAATTTTGCCAATAACAAAGACCGAAGCAGCACTTGCTATTGTGGTAGGTCATGAAGTGGCTCACGCTGTAGCAAAGCATTCAGCAGAACGTATGAGTCAGCAAATGATAGCTCAATATGGCGGGCAGGCGTTAGGCGTTTTGTTACAGAAAAAATCGGCATCTACTCAAACACTTGCTCAACAAGTATACGGACTGGGAGCTAATTATGGTGTAATGCTTCCTTATTCCCGCAGTAATGAAAGTGAAGCTGATAGAATGGGGCTTATTTTTGCTGCAATGGCAGGTTATAATCCTCAGGTTGCTGTTGAGTTCTGGCAAAGAATGTCACAAGGTGGAGCGTCCGCTCCTGAATTCTTTAGCACTCACCCTTCCGATGCAACACGTATTGCTAATATCCAGAAGTTAATGCCTGAAGCTTTGAAATATTATAAGAAGTGATATTTGAATAAGAAGCCTTAAATAGATGGACAATATCCTACTTGGATTAAATTCTAAGTAGGATATTGTTTTATTTGCTTGTATAACAAACCAATTGTAGACCTAACAGACATTAGTATAATCTAATGTCAAAGTCCATTCCTTATTTATTTTTTCAAATCCAAGTTGAGAGATTACACCGATATCTTTGAGTTTAAATTCAAAGTAAACTCTGTCATCTGAAAAATAGAACCGATTATCCCATTTATCAGCAGATTCAAATTTATTGCCTTTCGAGAATTCTTTTATAAAGTTCCAGCTAGAGTATTCCCAGTTTTGTGAGTTCAAGATAATTGTAGAGTCACATTCACCAATTACTCCTATCAGCATATCAAAGTTTATGTGTTTCTTTTGATACAAACTGTCGTTTATATAATTAGTACAAAAATCAATAAACTCTTTTGGCAAAACTTTTAAACTCTTTTGTGGTATTAATCCTTTTTTAAACCATTTGGCTTTTTTATCCACCATATTCCATGCATTATCTTTATTGATAATAACTTTTCTCTGATTAGGCTTAGTGATATCTTTTAGAATATAAGCTCCTTTGTTAGGAACAGAGCCTACTTGTGCAAAACAAAGTCCTGCTATTAGAAAAATAATTGATAAAATCAGTGTCCTTCTCATAATATCTAATGTTTGTTGTTTTTAATAGCTTATCCAACGTTATTATTTTATTATCAAGTCAAATTTGCATCAGTAGTTCTGTTTTACAAAGTTATAAAGCTCTTCAAAACTTTAAGTTTGTATTTTTTTTTAAGCATATTAATGGCTATTGCCGCGCAAGCTTCTGTATCGGCTAATGAATGGTGGTGCTGCTTTAGGTCGTATCCACCTTCAAACATGTTTGTCACATAATCTACTTTCAGTTTTTCGCATACCTTAAAAGTTTATTATATATTTCTTAGTATTCTTGATCTTCAAAGTTATCAATTATTCTGGTGCGTAAGAATCTTCTGTATTTTTTGCTTGGCTTTGAAGCTTTAAATTTTACTGTACTTTTTAACGGAGGATTATTTTTAATAAAGTTTTCTTCCTCTAATCTTGCTTTCTCAATAATCTTGTCAATATCAATATTCTCTCCTTTCAGATAATTACTATATGCAAATAAGATAATGCCTGATATATTATCAGGGTGCTTTACATTCTTGTTTATAAAATAGGTCTGAAGCCTTGATCCACCCCAAAGTCTCCAATTGTTTCGCATCCATCTTCCAATTCCCATATGATACTCAGATAAATCGAAAGCCGTGTTTTTTTCTCTAATCATAAGCTTGGTAGAATCATTCAGTAATCTGTTAAGCTCCGTAAAACAATCGTGAATATCAGCTGGGATGTAAACGCCATCAATGGAGTCTGCAACAATATCAATTTTATATTGATTTTCTTTTTCTAAATTGAGTGAATACATCTCATTTTTATATAGTTCACACTCTTTGTAAAAATCAAAAGCAGTATTATTCAGCTTACTGTGATAGGATTTTAAGATGAGGTAGTCTATTTTCTGATAATCGTCAATCCCTAATTGATAGAAATACTTATTTAGTCTGGTTGAATCATTTTCCAACCATTCGTTAGTGATCATTGTTCCATTAAGACTTTTTAATCCGTCTTCGTCAAGCTGTTTGAATTTATCTTTTGCTTTCTTAGTAAATACTATGTCGAGCTGCTGAATGCACTCTTTAATATTCTTTGGGATATAAAATCCATTGCTGGAAACAGAATCTACTTGAGCAAAGCAAATCTCTGTTACTAGAAGTAAAAAGGATAAAATCAGTGTCTTTCTCATAAAATGTAATATTTGTTGTTCTTGATAGCTATCCAGCGCTATTATTTTATAATCAATTTCTATTGCGATACTCTATACCAATTACAATCAAGTTGTTTAACGCTTGCACCAAAGGTATAGAATCCTTTCAGTTCATTAGAATCATTAGTGTAAACAAATGCAGAAAAATGATCAATAAAACCTTGATCAATATAAAAAATAATTGTTAGTTCTCCTTTTTCTCCTTTTGAAATATCTATCTCTTTTCTTCCATTGGAGATAGGTGGGAAATTCCATTTCTCTATATTATAAGAATTTAAAGTCTTTCTATTTTGTATTTCATTCTTGATGTTTGTAACAATTGTGTCTCTGGTTTTATGTCTCATTACCCAATCTAGTTTTTCTACGATACTTGAACCAAATAATAAAGAAATAAGACCTAAAGTGATGGCGGTAATAAGTCCAAACTTATGGAACTTAGTTTTTACTTGGTCAGACTTTTTATAGAAAGGCGATAATAAGTATATTGATAGTCCAACTCCTATAGCTAAATATGGTATCAATTGAAAAATGGCTAACATTCCTGACGTATAGTAATAAAATAATGGCGCTTGAATAATAGCCATTATCAATATTATTAATGTTAGAGTGTTATAATAGTATTTTTTCTGTGCTTTATTTCCTAAGAAAAGCAGAATCCCTATTAATAGAAATATCCCGATTAATATCATTTTATGTTTTGAGATTAATTATCAATATCTTTTTCTGTGTTTAATATGCACTTACATCAATTTAATCATAGCTATTTTATCATTAATTCAGAATTTGCTACCCACATTGCAAAATACGGATTTTTAGAATGTGTTTTCTTGAGCATTATAAAGAATGGTTTGTTGAAAATTAAATGTTTTGGTTGAGGCTTTTCTTTCTCTTCTTCCATAGCTGACAATGTTGTTATTTCACTTTCACTTTCTATTTGAGCTCCGTATTCATCCAATGTGAAAGCAGTTCTTTGCATTGCCTCTTTTATTAGATAGCTTTGTTGGTTTGATTTAAAAAGTTTTCCTTCTAAAGTTGGATAGTTTGTCTCAATGTTAAACTTAATTTTAGGTATGATAATATTGTCATCTTCATTAAAAGTATATTTCCATTCTGCTTTTCTGGTACGTACTTCGTAGTTCCCTAGATTAATATAGTTCTCAATTTTAGAAAGAATTTTAGCCATAGAATTGAATCTATCATTTGTTTTGAGTAAAATAATTTCATGGGCGTGATCTTTTGGGATAAGACTAATCAAAAACTCATTGTCATTCTTATAGTATAATATTTCTACGATTTTAGATTGACAAGAATCTGAACCATATATTCCAAAACAATACACCTTTTCATTTTTAAAAATAAGTGTATTGTATAGATCTTCGACTTTAATTTCAAAAGGTAACGACTTGCTAAATTCTACATTCACTTTTATATTATTCCCTTTTACAATAGTATTCGATTTGTAATCTCCTTTATTTAATGCATCAACGAACGATTGGGAATTGTTTAATAAAGTGAGGTCTTTTAATTCCTTGTCAATTTGAAAGGGTGGCTTTATCTCTTTTCTTAGCTCATCCCAGGCATATAGTAATGTTGCGCAATAAATTGAATTTTTATTAGGGGATAATTTGTTCTCCAAAGTTGGCAGAAATATGCTTTTTTTATATTCAGAAAGATTTTTTGCGGGAGCAAAAGCTTCTTTTCCCAGTTTCTTTTCTTTTGTTTCTGCTAGAGCTGAACGGTTATCTTGTTTTGAATTGCAACTCCATAAAATTATTAAAACAGTTGTAAATAGGAGAACGATGAGTGATTTCTTCATGTTGCTAATATTTAGTTACTTCCAAAAATATGGATATAATCTAATACTAACAAGTGTTTTTTTCTTTTTATTTACTATTATTAGTTGAAGTGGTTCACTTAATAGTTCTGCTTCACAAAGTTATACAGCTCTTCAAAACTTTCAGATTGTGTCTTCCGGAGCATATTAATGGCTATTGCCGCGCAAGCTTCTGCATCGGCTACTACATGGTGGTGTTGCTTTAGGTCGTATCCGCAATGTTCAGATACAGTATTTAATTGGTAGGCTTTCACTTTGGCACATTCCGTAATTTCAAGTATTACCGCCAGTCTCATATAAAAATATTTAGCCAAGGAGTATCCCAATTTGCTTTCTTATAACGGTTTTGTAGAACTTTTAGTTTACTTGTGTTGAATTTTAAAGTAAACTCACTAGCATATAAAATATTTCTTTAACTTTGAACTCTACTATTCCTTAATAGAACAGAAGTTAATTTGAAGATTATGCAAACAAAGTCAGTATATCCTGTTAGGAGATTGTGCATTCTGAATTTATGGTTTATCGCGATTTGCGTATTGTTTGTATCTGCTTTTATAATGGTTTTTTGGGGAGTAAGAGGGTTGAAAGATGCCATATTAGGTTCTTCTTTGGCTCTTGTTATTTTAATACCAATTGCGTTTGCTAATATTTTATGGCTGTTGTTTTTTAGGAAGCAATCTCTTTCTAGCTCTTTGCACTTCAAAAAAATATATTATTTAGTCAGTTATGTTTTTAGTTCCGGGCTTTTTCTATCAGTTGTGTGGTGTTATAATTATTTGCATCATCAACAAATTAATCTGATTGATATAATCACTCTTATAATAATCAGCATGTTTGTGAATACTCTGATTATTATGCTTCATAATTATATTATTCTGCAGGACATCAAGGTAACATCTGATATGGAAAATTCGTTGCTTAAAGCGGCTAATACAGAGGCTGCCAATCAATTACTCAGGCAGCAGATTCACCCTCACTTCTTATTCAATGCCCTTAATATACTTAAGTCGCTATACAAAGTGGACTCTGTTGCTGCGGAAGAATATTTAGTGTGCCTTTCTGATTTTCTCAGAGCATCGGTGTCAAACAATAGCACTAAGGTAGTAAGGCTGAAAGATGAATTGAAATTATGTCAGGACTATTTAAGGATGCAGAAAATACGCTTTGGTGATGCTTTGGTATGCAGCGTGTCTGTTTCGGAAGAAATTCTTGAAACCCGTTTTGTCCCTTCTTTCTCAATTCAGCCGTTGCTAGAGAATGCTATCAAGCATAATGAACTAACAGAAGAACAGCCTCTTCGTATTACTATAGAACAGATTGATGATAGAATAAAAGTGTCTAATACTCTCAAACCAAAAATGACTTCTGAAGCGTCTTCAGGTAGCGGATTGAACAACCTGTCTGAGCGATATAGAATTTTATCGAATGATGAGTTACTGATAGAAACAGATGATGCAACCTTTTCTGTAAGTATCAAATTGTTTGATCATCAGATGTCCATGTATGCTTCGCACAAAAGCTTTTAGTATAAACAGATATTTTAATTGCCGTTTCAATAGATAGAATATGAACATTATAATTATAGAAGATGAAAGAATTACGGCAGATGAGTTGGCCGGAACAATTAATAATCTGGAACCGGATGCTAAGATTGTGGCAATTCTGAGTTCTGTGAAAACTGCTATAGCTTATTTTCAGAAGAATGAATCTCCTGATCTCATTTTCAGTGATGTTCAACTTGGAGATGGTCTGAGCTTTGAGATATTTAAAGCTATGAAAATATCAGCACCGGTTATTTTTTGTACTGCTTATGATGAATATGCTCTGAATGCATTTAAGACTAATGGCATTGATTATATTCTGAAACCATCCACATCGCAGACTATTGCTGATGCTTTGGCTAAATATCGTAGTTTACGTGAGACTTTTGGTGGTAAAATACAACGTTATGATTCTATTCTTGATGCATTAATAAAGAGGGAATCTTCCAAGTACGCTTCTATCCTGGTATATCATAAAGAGAAAATATTACCTGTTAAAATGGATGAAATAGCTCTGTTCTATATTGATAACGAGGTTACTTACTTGCTCACTTTTGCTTCTCAGAAATACGTGGCAGGTAAAACTCTTGAAGAACTGGAACAATTATCGGGAAGCAACTTCTTTCGGATAAACAGGCAATACCTTGTGAATAGAAAAGCTGTTATTGATGCCTCTCGCTATTTTTTAAGAAAGTTATCTGTAAATCTATCTATTCCTTACAAAGAAAAGATCCTGGTTAGTAAGGAAAAAACTCCTCAATTTCTGAACTGGCTTGAAATGAATTCGTAGAGCAATAGGTATACATTTCACCCCCTTTTTTGTCCGCTTCGCCCATTTTTAGATTTTCTTATATAATAATAAGGACAACCTTTGCATTGAATTTAAAAGAGTAAAGGAATGAAATATTATTATTTAGGTTGTTTGATATGCACACTGATTGTGCTTCCTGGCTGTAGTGGTCAGCAACAAACACGTACAGTAAGTGAGGTTGATAGGGTAGTGAAGATTGAAGCTCAACCTGCAGCTACAGCTATAGGTGTTTCGAGTTTACATTACAGTGGAATGACAGAACCTTTGCAAACCATTTCTCTTTCATTTGAGAATGTGGGAACTGTAGAAAAAGTTTTTGTTCAGGAAGGTGATGCCGTGAAAAAAGGGCAATTACTGGCTACCCTAAACAAATCTGATGATGAGCATTTACAGAATGCAACTCAGGCTAAATATAAACAAGCCAAAGATGCTTATAATAGATTTAAGAGTGTATATAAATCAGGTAGCCTGGCTGAAATAAAGTGGGTTGAAATAGAAACCACGCTTAAAGAAGCAGAATCACAAATGCAGTTAGCTCGCTCGAGCGTGGAAAAATGCAGAATGCGTGCACCTGTCAATGGTATTGTTGGTAAACGGGACATTGAACCGGGTCAATACTCTCTCTCCCTAAAATCTCCTATAGAAATTGTGATCATCAAAACAGTATTGGTGAAAATATCTGTTACCGAGAATGAAATTAGCAAAATAAAGAAAGGTCAGAAAGCTACATTCTCTATAGCCGCACTAGATGGAAAGACCTTTGGCGGGGTAGTTTCAAATGTGGGAGTAGTTGCCGATCCGTTATCACTTACTTATGATGTGAAAATAATGGTTCCCAATAATGATCTTGAGATCAAACCGGGTATGGTATGTGATGTATATCTGAATACAGGAATGAAGCAGAATTACTTCACTGTATCTAAAGATGCTGTAAGCAAAGACAGTGATGGTAAGGCTTATGTTTATGTGGTCTCATTAAATAAGAAGAGAGCAATGAAACAAGAAGTAAGGCTAGGTAATTACCGGGATAACGGGATTGAGGTAATCAGCGGATTGAAACCTGATCAGCTTGTGGTGACGAAAGGAAAGGAAAAACTATCGAATAACAGTTTAATATCTTTATAGTATATGAACAATAGAAAGTCCGGATTTATAGAATCCGTTATGCGACACCATAATGTAGTTCTTATTTTTGCTGTGGCATTAATGTTGATAGGAGTGATAGCACTGATAAAGATGCCCCGCAATGAATTCCCCAAATTTACTATACGGCAAGGGGTTATCGTTGGAGTATATCCGGGAGCTACTTCGGCTGAGGTAGAGGCACAACTCACACGTTCTGTAGAGAACTATATTTTTGGGTATGAAGAGGTTAAGAAAGCAAAAACTTATTCTTTATCCAAAGAGGGCATGATGTATATTTTCGTTGAATTAAACGATAATGTTACAAATGCCGATCAGTTCTGGTCGAAACTGAAACATGGGTTAGCTGATCTGAAAATGTCTCTTCCATCTGGTGTTATGGCCTTGGTTGCCGATTCCGATTTTGGCGATACGTCTGCACTACTCATTACGCTTTCTTCTAATACTAAAAGTTATAAGGAACTTGAAACAGAACTCAAAAAACTTGAAAGTGAGTGCCGGAAAATTCCTTCTGCTTCGAAAATAAAGCATTATGGGCTGCAAAAGGAAAAGCTCTTTGTGAAGATAAAGCCGGAATTGCTTAATGAATATAATATAAAATCACTTACATTGCTTGGTTCCTATCAGTCGAATGGGACTATAAATTATGCTGGTGTTTTAAAGGATGGTGAAAATGATCTCTATGTTCATTTACCGACTAATTTCAAGTCTGAAAAGGATTTGGCAAATCAGATAGTCTATTCTGATCTTAACGGAAATGTTGTTAGGCTGAAAGATATCGCAACAATTGAGCGACGCTATGAAGATCCAGACAGCTATATAAAGCAAAATGGGAAAAAGACTATTCTTCTTTCGCTTGAAATGCAACCGGGCAATAACATAGTAGAATTTGGAAAGGATGTGGATAAAGCACTAGCTTCTTTTCAACAATGTTGCCCTAAAGATATTAAAGTTGCTAAAATATCGGAGTTGCCCAAATATGTCAATGATTCCGTCAAGAACTTTATGAAGGAATTTCTTATTGCTATTGTCGCTGTTATTCTAGTTACCATGTTATTGCTTCCGCTAAGAGTTGCTTCGGTGGCAGGAATAACTGTGCCTATTTCTATTTTAATAACGCTTTGTATTCTTTATATGCTTGGTCTGGAACTCCACACTGTTTCGTTGGCTTCGCTTATTCTGGTATTAGGAATGATTGTTGATAACTCTATTGTGATTATCGATAATCATGTTGAAAAGATAGATCATGGTTATTCACCGTGGTATTCTGCCATAAAAAGTGCAAAAGAACTTTTCTTACCTATTTTGTTTGCCACATTAGCTATTATGGCAGCATATATTCCTTTAGGTTTTATGATACCAGGCACTTCAGGTGAATTTATGCAGTCTATCCCTATTGTGGTTAGTGTTTCGTTAGTGGTATCAGTACTTGTGGCAATGCTATTGGTGCCTTATCTTAATTTTGTTTTTATAAAAAAAGGGCTAAAAGCAAAGACAAATAAAGAAAACTCTCTGCATAATACGCTAAAAGAATGGTTTGAAACGTTGATCCAAAAAGGTGCTCAGAATCCTAAAAAGGCAATCTCTATAGCATTAGTTTTATTTGGTACTATATTATTCTTTTTTATAAGAATACATGAGCCGATAATAGGTATTGCATTAGTTGTAATTGTGATCGTTGTTCTATTCTTGCTCCCTTACATCTATTTTGTACTTTTTGCAAATGGATCCGGAAGATACAAATTGAATATTAATATTCTGGAAAGGCTTCAGACTTGGTTTGATAAAAGGCTTGAATTAGCTTTTCGTTTTCCTAAAATAGTTATAGCTTCCACTTTAGCAATTATAGCATTGTCTTTTGTGTTATTCCAAAATATAGATCAGCAACTTTTTCCTGAGATGGAAAGAAATCAATTTGCTGTTGAAGTTTATTTGCCGGTAGGTGCTTCTCTCGAAAAGACGGCTGGTGTGATTGATAGTCTGGAGGCTGTGTTGCTAAAAGACAAGCGTGTGACTAATGTTACAAGCTTTATCGGAACAAGTTCTCCGAGATTTCATACAGCTTATGCTCCCAATATGCCTTCGCCTAATTACGGGCAATTGCTTGTAAACACAGTGTCGAATGAGGCAACCCGCGAAGTGGTAGAAGAAAACAACCGAAAATACACAGAACATTTCGCAAATGCACATGTGCGTTATAAGATATTATCTTTGCAAGATTACAAAGCTCCCATTGAAATTAGGATTTCATCTGATTCAGTGAAGGATATTCATGCTGTAGAAGCGAAAGTTAACGGAATATTGAGAAAAACTCTGGGTATTTCATGGCGCCGTACTGATTGGGATCAGATGCAACAGTATATAAAAGTAAATATTGATCAGGATAAAGCTGATCGTTTAGGATACTCAAAAGATTTACTTTCTCTTTCGCTGATGATCGGGTTGGATGGCTTGCCTCTTACTACTATTTGGGAGAAAGATTATCCGGTGGAAGTGCGACTTTCGAAAGAAGATAAATCTGGAAAGAAGAGCATTAAAAAGATTGAAGATCTTTATGCAACTTCTTTGCCTACATTTTCTTCAGTTCCCTTACGCTCTTTTGCAAATTTCACTCCAGATTGGAGTGAAGGTACCATTGTTCGTCGCAACGGTATTCCAACATTAACGATTCAGGTTGATAATGAATCGAATGTTATTGCATCAGATATTTTTAACAAGATAAAGCCACAAGTAGATAAATTGGCATTGCCGAAAGGAGTCTCAATCAACTATGGAGGTGAGTCTGAAGGACAGGAGGAGACGTTTACTCCCATGGCACTTGCTTTAATATTGAGTATTCTGGTTATATTCTTTATTCTATTACTTCAATTTAAGAAAGCCAAACTGGCACTCTTGATTTTATCGACAATGTTGCTGGCACTTCCAGGAGCTGCAATTGGACTAAAATTAATGAATTATCCATTCAGTGTAACGGCTTTTATTGGAATAACAAGTTTGTGTGGCATAGTGGTTCGTAACGGAATTATCCTTATTGATTATGCACGTGAATTGATAGATGTAGAGCATATGTCTGTATATGAAGCAGCTCTTGCTGCTGGGAAACGTCGTATGCGTCCTATCTTTTTAACATCGGCTGCTGCTGCAGTAGGGGTGATTCCTATGGTACTGAGTCGTTCCACTCTTTGGGGGCCTTTGGGTACTGTGATTTGTTTTGGACTGATAATTGCAATGATATTAACACTCTTTGTTCTTCCTGTACTTTTTACATTAGTGTGTAAAGCAAAGAAAAAAAACAATAGAGTGTCATCTGTTGCAAAGGTAACTGTTATGATTGCTCTTGTTGCTTGCTCATTCTCAGTTCCGGCTATGGCGCAATCTTTAAGTCTGGATTCGTGCAAACAACTTGCGCTAATTAATAACCGGAAAATAAAAGGATCTGTATTTGATATGAAAGCCGCTGAAGAACAACGCAAAAGTGCTTATACTAATTATTTTCCACAGGTTAGTGCCACCGGATTGGCTATGCAATCATCTGATTATCTGATAAAAGGGAAAACCTCAGAAATGAATCTTCCTGTTTATGACGGGAATTCAGCTAATATATCTGGTGCCACTCAATATGCTTACGTGCCTTCTATTCCAATCAAAGCCTTGGATTACCTTAACACGGCAGGTATTTCTGTTACAATGCCCTTATATGCTGGTGGACGCATAAGTAATGGATATAAACTGGCTACCCTTGGAGAAGAGATTAGTCGTAGCCAAAACGCTTTAACCACCATAGAAGTTTTGGCTCGGACTGAAGAATTGTACTGGTCACTTGTGTCTTTAAGAGAAAAGGAAAAGACTCTGGATCTTTACAAAACAATGCTTGACACTCTCTATCGGGATGTGAACAGCTATTGTAAGGCTGGCATTGTTCAGCGGAATGATTTATTGAAGGTGCAACTGCGGCAGGATGAATTGCAGACCAATATGCTTAAGCTGAAAAATGGTATTTCGCTAACGGAAAAAGCTTTATGTCAGCATATTGGTATTAATTTTTGCCTTGGATTAATTCCTGTTACTACTCCCTCTGTCCCCAAAGAATTACCACTTAATCAAGCTTCTCAAAATATGGTAACTAATCGTATAGAATATTCCTTGCTAAAGAAAAATGTAGAGGCAGAGACCTTACAGCAGAAGATTGCTGTTGGCGAATGTCTTCCGCAATTAGCTCTTTCGGCTTCAGGTTCGGTCACTGATATGATGGGAAAAACAACCCCGAATGCTATGGCTTATTTAACTCTTAGTATACCTATCAGTGATTGGTGGGGGGGATCACACAAAATCAAACAGCAACGCATGAAAGTAGAAAAAGCCAGAGTTGACCTTGAAGATAATACTGAGTTGCTAAGGTTACAGATAACACAGGCTGAGAATGAGTTGAAAGAAACTTTTTTTCAAATAAAAGTTGCCGGGAGATCGGTTGACGAGGCCTGCGAAAATCTAAAGATGACAAAGGATAATTATCGTGCACGTACTATTAGCATATCGGATCTTCTTGAAGCTCAGACAATGTATCACAATACAAATGATAATCTTACTGATGCCAAATGCAACTATCAGATAAAAATGGCCAGATATTTACAGGCGTTGGGTGTGTATAAATAATTTTTTTGCTGGTATTAAAAACTCATGTTTTAATATATAAATCTTTTGCATAATAAAAAAGTCCGAACTTGTGAAAATTCGGACTTTTTTAGTCTTAGATTAAATTTGCATCAGTAGTTCTGTTTTACAAAATCATAAAGCTCTTCAAAACTTTCAGCTTGTGTCTTCCGGAGCATATTAATGGCTATTGCCGCGCAAGCTTCTGCATCGGCTAATGCATGGTGGTGTTGCTTTAGGTCGTATCCGCAATGTTCAGATACTGTGTGTAATTGGTGGTTCACCAATCCTTTGTGCATTTTGCGGGATAAACGGCAAGTACAGTAGAATTGATAATCGGGATAAGTAAGCCCATACAGATTGAATACAGCTTTTAGGCATCCTTCGTCGAAGGGACTGTTGTGAGCAACTAAAGGCAGGCCTTCAATTTTAGGAGCTATTTGTGACCATACATCAGGGAAGTCAGGCGATTCTTTTGTGTCTTCGAATACCATTCCATGAACTTGTGTTGTCCAATGTGTATAAAAGTTGGGACGCGGACGAATGAAACTATGAAATTGGTCAGCAATTTCTCCGTTATCTACAATGATAACTCCAACACTGCACACACTGGTGCGTTGTCCGTTGGCTGTTTCAAAATCTAAAGCTGCAAATGGTTGCATAGTCTACTGCTCTTTTATTTAATAATCATTTTCTTTAATCTTTTCTTCTGGCTGGTCTATTTCCTGATACAGCACTTCAGCATCTAGTTGTGCTTTCGATTTACTTTGTGTAACAATGAAGACTCCTACAAAAACTAAAATAATTGCAGCAGCCTTTGGCCATCCAAAGGTATCCATTCCTACGCTAACTGCAACAAATGATGCAACGATAGGTTGTACATAATTGTACATACTAACAATGGTTGGACGAAGTACCTTTTGTCCCGTCATTACAAACAGGTAGGCAAGGAAAGTAGCTGCTAAAACCACAAAGGAAATTTCTGCATATACTTTTAATGGTACAGCTGAAAAGTTTATGGAAGCTACATCGCTATATGAGAATGGAATGAAACACATTGAAGCGTATACAAACATCCATTTCATTATTGTTACAGAAGAATATCTTTGGATTAAGTCTTTAAAAACTGTTAGATAAATAGCAAAACTTAATTGGGCAGTCAGGCAGAGCATATCTCCCCAAATACTACCGGATTTACCGCCAGTAGCGCTTTGACTGGTAATTATTAGTAATAGTGCTCCGATGGCTCCAACAAATATTCCGAGAACTTTTTTGCCGGTTACTGGTTCTTTAAGTACAATAGCGGCAACAATCATGGTTACTATCGGTGCCATAGTAGTTACTATCGAGGCATCAATAGGAGAAGTTAAAGAAAGGCCGAAAATGAAAGTTCCCTGGTTTAAAACAATTCCAAAGA
Source organism: uncultured Bacteroides sp. (assembly GCF_963676325.1). Lineage (NCBI taxonomy): Bacteria > Pseudomonadati > Bacteroidota > Bacteroidia > Bacteroidales > Bacteroidaceae > Bacteroides > uncultured Bacteroides sp. The sequence continues at coordinate 3,399,632 of NZ_OY781099.1, read as the reverse complement.
GTGAAGCAAAGAAAAGCAGAAGCAGGTCTTCGTGCTTAACATGTTCCTTTTTTGTAAAGAGAGACACAATCCAGAAAGCTATTGCTGCTCCGAAGAAACGAAATGTGGTAAGAGAGAGCGGAGGAATACCATAATCTAAGGCGGCTTTGCCTATTGGAGAGTTTAATCCCCATATAATACTTGCCGCCAACATGGCCATATGCCCTTTGTAGTTCTTATCGTTATTCATATTTCTTTCATTAATATTCGGGCAAAGTTAATTCTTATAATTTGCAATGGCAATAATGTAAGATTGAATTGTTTTCTTGAAAATAATATTTAACTTTGCGATTGTTACATAAAACAACTCTTTTTGTGAACAAAATTGAAATAATATGCAGTTTATAAAACAAAAAGTAAGTTTTGTGGTTGAATAGGTAACATATAATAATATTCTTTATGGTACATGATATTGAAATGCTAAAGAGTTTTTATGGCTCTTTTGAGGAGCGGGTTGCTTTCTCACGTAATAAAGTGGGACGTGCTATTACATTAGCAGAAAAAATCCTTTATGCTCATTTGTATGATGCAAATCAAATAACTACTTATAAACGCGGAGAGGATTATGTGAACTTCCGCCCTGACCGTGTGGCGATGCAGGATGCTACAGCCCAGATGGCTCTGCTTCAATTTATGAATGCGGGTAAATCTAAGTCGGCAGTACCGGCAACTGTACATTGTGATCACTTAATTCAGGCATATAAAGGCGCAGATGTAGATATTGCTACTGCTACAGATACAAATAAGGAGGTCTATGATTTCCTTCACGATGTTTCTTCTAAATATGGAATTGGCTTCTGGAAACCGGGTGCCGGAATTATTCATCAGGTGGTATTGGAGAACTATGCATTCCCTGGCGGAATGATGGTTGGAACAGATTCGCATACTCCTAATGCCGGTGGTTTAGGTATGATTGCCATTGGAGTTGGTGGCGCTGATGCAGTTGATGTGATGACCGGAATGGAGTGGGAACTTAAAATGCCTAAACTGATAGGTGTTAAACTGACCGGTAAACTGAATGGATGGGCTTCGCCGAAAGATGTGATATTAAAATTAGCTGGAATCCTTACTGTAAAAGGCGGAACCAATGCTATTATAGAATATTTTGGAGAAGGAGCGACATCTATCTCTGCTACAGGGAAAGCAACTATCTGTAACATGGGAGCTGAAGTGGGAGCTACTACTTCTTTATTTGCTTATGATGCTCAAATGTCAGAGTACCTTCGTGCAACGGAACGTGCTGAAATAGCTGATATGGCCGATAGTATTGCTGCCCATTTGCAAGCAGACCCGGAAGTTCTTGAAGCTCCGGAAAAATATTACGACCGTATTATCGAAATAGATTTGTCTGTTTTAGAACCATATATTAATGGCCCGTTTACTCCGGATGCTGCAACACCAATATCTGAATTTGCAGCTAAAGTAATAGCAAATGATTATCCACGAAAGATGGAGGTAGGATTAATTGGTTCCTGCACAAACTCTTCTTATCAGGATATTAGCCGTGCGGCTTCAGTTGCTCGTCAGGCTATAGATAAGAAACTGAAAGTAGCATCTCCGTTGATTATTAATCCGGGATCTGAAAAAATCCGCCTTACTGCTCAGAGAGACGGAATGATTGATACATTTGAATCTGTGGGTGGAACAATTATGGCAAATGCATGCGGACCTTGTATTGGTCAATGGAAAAGAATCACTGATGATCCAACCCGCAAGAATGCAATTGTGACTTCTTTCAACCGTAATTTTGCCAAACGAGCTGATGGTAATCCAAATACTTATGCTTTTGTTGCTTCTCCGGAACTGACAGTGGCATTAACCATTGCGGGAGATCTTTGTTTTAATCCGTTAAAGGATACATTGACAAATGCTGATGGTGAACAAGTGAAACTGGAAGAACCAAAAGGAAATAATCTTCCTTCAGAAGGCTTTGCTCAGGGTGATAACGGATATGTAGCTCCAACAGGTGCTGCAGCTGATATAAAGATCAATCCTGAATCAAAACGTTTGCAGGTTCTTCAACCTTTCCCGGCTTGGGATGGTAATGAACTGCTGAACATGCCGTTGCTAATCAAAGCACAAGGTAAATGTACCACCGATCATATTTCAATGGCTGGTCCATGGCTTCGCTTCCGCGGACATCTGGAAAATATTTCGGATAATATGCTTATGGGAGGAGTCAATGCTTTCAACGGCAAAACAAACTCTGTTTATAACCGCCAGACAGGAGAATATGATGCAGTATCTGCTGTGGCAAAACAATATAAATCGGAAAATATCCCTTCTATAGTTGTCGCCGAAGAGAATTACGGCGAAGGTTCTTCCCGTGAACATGCGGCTATGGAACCGCGTTTCTTAAACGTACGTGTAATTCTTGCAAAGAGTTTTGCACGTATTCACGAAACAAATTTGAAAAAACAAGGAATGCTTGCTGTCACTTTTGCTAATAAAGCAGATTATGATCGGATCCAGGAACGAGATAAGATTTCAATAGTAGGTATTGGATCTTTTGTTCCCGGGAAATCGTTAATGGCAATTGTGCAGCACGAAGATGGTAGTCAGGAAAGTTTTGAGGTATTACACACCTATAATGAACAACAAATAGGCTGGTTCCGTGCAGGATCTGCTTTGAATAGTAAATAATTAGGTGAAATAGGTAAATAGATATGAAAATAACGAAAGAAAACGGTCGACTTGTTATACCCGACCATGTAACAGTTCCCTTTATTATGGGAGATGGAGTGGGAGCAGAAATTACTCCTGCTACTCAGACTATTGTCAATGTTGCTGTAAAAGCGGCATATCAGGGTAAAAGAGAAATTGAGTGGATGGAAGTGCTTGCCGGAGAAAAAGCATTTAATGCTACCGGATCATGGCTGCCTGAAGAAACAATGCAAGCGTTCAAGGATTATTATGTGGGAATCAAAGGCCCTCTGACAACTCCTATTGGTGGAGGAATCCGTTCTTTGAATGTTGCACTCAGACAGGAACTTGATTTGTACGTATGTTTGCGTCCGGTACGTTGGTTCAAAGGAGTTGTTTCTCCGGTTAAAGAACCTCAGAAAGTGGATATGCATATTTTCCGTGAAAACACAGAAGATATTTATGCCGGAATAGAATGGGAACAAGGTACACCTGAAGCTGAAAAGTTCTATCGTTTTCTTCGTGATGAAATGGGAGTGAAGAAAGTGCGCTTCCCTGAAACTTCTTCTTTCGGTGTAAAACCGGTTTCAAAAGAGGGAACAAAACGTTTGGTTCGTGCTGCCATCAGTTATGCCTTGACTCATGGTTTGCCTAGTGTGACAATTGTTCACAAAGGTAATATCATGAAATTCACTGAAGGTGGATTTAAAAAATGGGGATATGAATTGGCTGAACGTGAGTTTGCTAATGAACTACGCGAAGGAAAAATTGTTATTAAAGATGTTATTGCCGATGCTTTTCTGCAAAATACCCTGCTGATTCCGGAAGAATATTCTGTAATAGCCACTCTGAATCTGAATGGAGATTACATTTCAGATCAGTTGGCCGCCATGGTTGGAGGAATTGGTATAGCACCCGGAGCAAATATTAATTATAATTCCGGTCATGCAATATTCGAGGCTACTCATGGAACTGCTCCTAATATTGCCGGTAAGAATTGCGTAAATCCATCGTCCTTACTATTATCGGCTGTGATGATGCTCGAATATTTTGGTTGGAACGAGGCTGCAGATCTTATAACGTCGGCAATGGAGAAGGCTTTTGAAAGCGGTAAGGCAACTAATGATTTGGCTCGTTTTATGCCAGACGGAAGTTCTCTTACTACAAGTGAGTTCCGTGATTTAATCGTTTCTATTATTTAAGGATAATTTCGTACGCTTATGAAAAAAGAATATGTTATTTATAAATTATCAGAGTCTGTAAAGAGTACAGCCAAGATTGATAATGAACTGTTTACGTTGTACGGGGTAAAGCGTGGTTTACGCAATGAAGATGGCACGGGAGTTCTTGTTGGATTGACCAAAGTTGGCAACGTTGTAGGTTACGAGCGTATTCCCGGTGGCGGCTTGCAACCTATTCCCGGAAAATTGTATTACCGTGGATATGATTTGGAAGATATTGCTCATTCTGTAATGAATGAACATCGTTTTGGCTTTGAAGAAGTAGCTTACCTGTTACTTTCTGGCTCTCTGCCCGATAAAGAAGAACTTACTTCATTCAGAGAACTGATTAACGATAATATGCCTTTGGAACAGAAGACAAAAATGAATATTCTTGATCTGGAAGGAAATAATATCATGAATATTTTGGCTCGTAGTGTACTCGAAATGTACACTTTCGATCCTAACCCGGATGATACTTCACGTGATAATCTGGTGCGCCAAAGTGTTGATTTAATTTCTAAGTTCCCTACGATTATTGCTTATGCATATAATATTCTTCGTCATGCAACATTTGGGCTTTCACTACATATTCGTCACCCAAAAGAAGAACTATCTATTGCAGAGAACTTCCTTTATATGCTGAAGAAGGAGTATACTGACCTTGAAGCTCGTACACTCGATCTTTTACTTATTTTGCATGCTGAGCATGGTGGTGGTAACAACTCTACCTTTACCGTGAGGGTTACTTCTTCAACAGGAACAGATACTTACTCTTCTATTGCAGCAGGTATCGGTTCTTTAAAAGGCCCGTTGCATGGTGGTGCAAATATTCAGGTTGTGGATATGTTCAATCACCTGAAGGAACATGTTCATGATTGGAAAGATGTGAGAGAAATTGATACTTATCTGAATCGTATTCTCAGTAAGGAAGCTTATAACCGAACCGGACTTATTTATGGTATAGGACATGCGGTTTATACAATCTCGGATCCACGTGCAGTACTGCTTAAGGAAATGGCTCGTGATCTTGCAAAAGAAAAAGGTCGTGAGGAAGAATTTGATTTTCTGGAACTGCTTGAAGCACGTTCTATTGAATGCTTCAATAAATTCAAGGGAGAAGGTGGTAAGAAGGTATGTAGTAATGTGGATTTCTATTCAGGCTTTGTGTATGAAATGATTGGTCTTCCTCAGGAAATATACACTCCATTATTTGCCATGTCACGTATTGTGGGATGGACAGCTCACCGCATCGAAGAACTTAACTTTGAAGGTAAACGAATAATTCGTCCTGCTTACAAGAATGTTCTTGAGGTACAGGAATATACACCCATCTCAGAACGTATTTAAACTATATGGAAAATGTGATTACTCAATGGATGAATAATCTTCTTCGCCTTCTCGGGTTAACTCCCGAGGAGGCGAATCGTTTTGATCAGTGGGTTATTATTGGCATGATTATTGGCATAGCTTTTCTTGCCGATTATGCCTGTAGGTTGATATTGCTCAAAGTGGTCAAGAAGATTGTTACTAAAACTAAAGCAACTTGGGATGATATTCTCTTTGATGAAAAGGTAATGACTAAGCTTTGTCACATAGTGGCTCCAGTAATTATCTACTTTTTATTTCCAATAGCTTTTCCTAAAAACTCAGAACTCTATACTTTAATACTAAAGGCATCTGAAACTTATATTATTGCGGTAACAATGGGTTTTGTTGTTACTTTTTGTACCGCTGTATATTTTGTTTATAATGAAAATGAGAAATATCATGACCGACCATTAAAAGGACTATTGCAAACAGCACAAGTTATTGTCTTTTTTGTAGGTGGAATACTTCTTGTTAGTGTACTATTTGATAAATCGCCTGCATCGCTTTTTGCCGGATTGGGAGCTTCAGCTGCGATCTTGCTGTTTGTATTCAAAGATAGTATCATGGGATTTGTTTCTGGTATTCAGCTTTCGGCCAACAATATGCTTCGTCCGGGCGATTGGATTACCATGCCAAAATATAATGCTGATGGTATTGTTCTTGAAGTTACGTTGAATACTGTGAAAGTACGCAACTGGGATAATACAATAACAACTTTACCTCCTTATGCATTGGTTAGTGATTCTTTTCAGAACTGGCGGGGAATGCATGAATCGGGTGGGCGTAGGGTAAAGCGTTCTATTAATATTGATATGAACAGCGTAAAGTTCTGCACACCCGAGATGCTTGATAAGTTCAGGAAGATTGCTTTGCTTAAGGATTATATTGATGATACAGAGAACAAGTTAATGGCATATAATAAAGAATGTGGCGTGGATGATTCTGTTCTTGTGAATGGTCGCCGGCAAACAAATCTGGGCGTGTTCCGTGCATACTTGGAACACTACTTAAGAAATCTTTCCTCCGTAAATCAAGAAATGACTATTATGGTAAGGCATCTGCAACCAACAGAAAAAGGAATCCCTTTGGAGCTTTATTTCTTTTCTATATCTAAAGTTTCGGTTGAATATGAAGAATTGCAGGCTGATGTGATGGATCATGTACTTGCAGTTATTCCTGAGTTTGGATTGGCTGTGTACCAAAGTCCGACGGGAGCCGACTTTCGCTCAATGAAAAATTAATTTATATAAAATGTTGCACATTAAATAAAGTACTGTATATTTGTCTTCTGATACTTTATTAACCTGTGCAACAAATGGATACAAATGCAAATCACATTATTCATGAAATAACACCTTTATCTGATAAGGACTGTTTCTATATTGCTGAACGTTACAAAAAAGAGTTTACTTATCCTATTCATAGCCATCAGGAATATGAACTGAATTTCACCGAAAAAGCAACCGGAGTAAGGCGCATTGTGGGCGATTCTGTAGAAGTTGTTGGTGAATATGATTTGGTTCTGATTACAGGAAAAGACCTTGAACATGTTTGGGAACAGCATGAATGCACTTCCGAACAGATCCGTGAAATAACAATTCAGTTCTCTTCCGAATTATTCTTTAAGAGCTTCATTAATAAGAATCAGTTTGACAGCATACGGAAAATGCTTGAGAGTGCTCAGAAAGGATTATGTTTTCCTATGTCGTCAATACTGAAAGTCTATCATTTGCTTGATACGCTGGCTTCTGAGAAGGAAGGATTTTATGCAGTGATTAAGTTTATGACGATACTTTATGAACTTTCTCTTTGTGATGATTCGCGTACCCTTTCCAGCTCTTCATTTGCCAAGATTGGAGTTCATTCTGATAGCCGACGGGTACAAAAAGTGCAGGATTATATCAATGGACATTATAAAGAGGAAATCAGACTTTCACAATTGGCTGATTTAGTAGGTATGACACCTGTCTCTTTTAGCCGTTTCTTCAAACTTCGTACAGGAAAGAATCTATCAGATTACATTATAGACATTCGTTTGGGATATTCTACTCGTCTTCTTGTTGATTCCACAAAATCTGTGGCCGAGATTTGTTACGAGTGTGGATTCAATAATCTTTCTAATTTCAACAGAATATTTAAAAAGAAAAAAGAGTGTTCTCCAAAAGAGTTCAGAGAGAATTACAGAAAGAAGAAAATTGTTGTTTAACCGTTTTCTTCTCTTCTTTACTCATTATAGCTGAGAGTGTATTTGGATACTAAAATATCTGTGCGGGCAACTATGCCATTATTTTGTTTTCTTACGGGGTGGTATTAAATTGCCCGCGCCTCATTATCAATTGTTTATTTCTGAAAATAAAATAGTAGGACAGAAAATAACCCGATATCTTTCCGTGTTTCTGGTTAATATTGAGTTAAAATGTGTTTCGTTGCTGATAATCAATAAAATAGTTTGTTGAAATTCTGTTTATCGATAACTTATTTTACATAAAAGCCTTGTAATGGAATCTTAGTTTTACATTCGTTAACAGGACGTTGCTCGCTAGTTTTGCACTATTCTAAATTATTCTACTTCAATAGTAGGGATGAGCGCTTGCCAAACAGATTGCTTTCTTTAAAAAATATACGCCCATTCCTCAAAAAAAATAGAGGTTGTATTGATGAAACTCCGGTTTATGCTTTTTATTTATTGGCGGTAGATTTTGTAGATTTACGGTTTGTTCCGCTCGTGTAAATAGGGTAACATCTTCTGGATACTCTACTCCGATGTTTGTTTTTCTACCTTTATTTTTCGTTTTTCCACCTCAGAAAATACAGAAAGCCTTATATTTGGCCACAAATTGTTAAACACTATGAAAAGGATACTCTGTATACTCATGATGGGTTGGTTCACATGCCAGCTGTTTGCTAATCCGATTACCGGAATGTTAGAGCGCATTGATAAAGGTGCTTCCAAAAAGTTTGCTATTGAAATCAAGAAAAGCGGCAACAACGATTATTTTGAACTCGACCAAAAGGGTGACCAGGTGCTAGTGCGTGCTAATAATTACGTGAACGTGGCTACAGGAATCAACTGGTACCTTAAATACTACACAGGAGTACAGCTTTCGTGGAATGGAATGTCGGCTAAATTACCAGCCAAATTACCAAGAGTAATCAATAAGGAACGCCATGAGACTTCCCTGAAACTACGCTACGATTTCAACTATTGCACATACTCTTACTCCATGGCTTTCTGGGATTGGAAACGTTGGGAACAGGAGATTGACTGGATGGCACTGCACGGTATCAATTTGCCGCTTGCCATAGTAGGCGAGGAGTGTGTATGGTTTAATATGCTTAAAAAACTGGGCTATAGCAAGGAAGAAATAAATAAATTCATCTCCGGACCGGCTTTCATGGCTTGGTGGGAAATGAATAATCTGGAAGGATGGGGCGGCCCGAATCCTGATTCATGGTATGTGCAACAGACGGCTTTGCAGAAGAAGATTCTGAAACGAATGAAGGAGTATGGAATTGAACCTGTGTTTCCTGGATATTCAGGAATGATGCCTCACGATGCAAAGCAGAAGCTGGGATTGAATGTGACTGATGCAGAATTGTGGAACGGATATCTGCGTCCTACTTTCCTGCAACCAACTGACAGTCGTTTCAAGGAGATTGCTGCCTTGTACTACAAAGAGCAGGAAGCTCTTTTCGGTAAAGCTAACTATTATTCAATGGATCCGTTCCATGAGGCAAAAGGCATTGAAAAGGTAGATTTGGATGCTGCAGGAAAAGCTGTAATGGATGCAATGAAAAAGGTGAATCCGAAAGCAGTGTGGGTAGTTCAGGGATGGACGGAAAATCCGCGCGAAGATATGATAAAGAATATGAAGAATGGAGACCTTTTGGTGCTCGATCTATTCAGTGAATGTCGTCCTATGTGGGGAATGAAACCTTCACTCTGGTATAGAGAAGGTGGTTATAAACAGCATGACTGGTTATTCTGCATGCTCGAGAATTTTGGTGGAAACGTAGGATTGCATGGTAGATTGGATCAGTTACTGAATAATTTCTATCAGACAAAAAATAACCCGCTGGCTGCACAAATGAAAGGCATCGGACTAACCATGGAAGGTATCGAGAATAATCCGATGATGTTTGAGTTGATGACTGAATTACCATGGCGCTCAGAAAAAGTCACAAAAATGAACTGGTTAAAGGGATATTTGCAAGCTCGATACGGAGTGAAGAATGAAGCTATAGAACAAGCCTGGACTGTTTTAGCTAACGGCATATTAAATTGTCCGCAGGGAAATAACCAACAAGGAACTCATGAATCTATTTTCTGCGGTCGTCCTTCATTGAACAATTTCCAGGTTTCAAGCTGGTCAAAAATGGAGAATTATTATGATCCTACATCAACTGAGGATGCTGCACGGTTAATGTTGCAAGTTGCAGATAAATACAAAGGAAACAATAATTTTGAATATGATTTGGTAGACATCGTACGTCAGTCCTTAGCTGATCGTGGACGTATTGTTTATAACCATACGATTGCCGATTTCAAGAGTTTTGATAAGAAAGCCTTTAAGAAAGATTCCGAAGAATTCCTTAACTTACTTCTTTTGCAGGATAAATTGCTGGGTACACGCCGTGAGTTCAGGGTAGGTAACTGGATTGAGCAGGCACGTAATCTGGGTAATAACGAAGAAGAAAAGAACCTTTACGAATGGAATGCACGTGTACAGATCACTACATGGGGTAACCGTTATTCTGCTAATGATGGAGGCCTCCGCGATTATGCACACAAAGAATGGAACGGTATTTTGAAGGATTTCTATTACAAACGTTGGGCGGCATATTGGAAGACTCTTTCAGATGTACTCGATGGTAAACCAATGGTGGAACTAGATTATTATTCCATGGAGGAACCTTGGACAAAGGCTAACAATCCGTATTCTGCTGTTCCTGAAAATGATTGTGTAACTGTGGCTAAGGAGGTTTTCAGTAAAGCTTTCGGTGGAAATAACTAATTTTTAAACTCTGAATAATGGAAAACACACAAAGCAATATACCCAGAAAACAACGTTTGTTATCACTTGATGTACTGCGTGGACTAACGGTGGCGGGGATGATTCTGGTGAATAATGGTGGGGGTAAGGTTTCTTACGCACCTTTACGCCATTCTGTCTGGAATGGTTTGACACTTGCCGATTTGGTGTTCCCCTTCTTTCTTTTTATGGTGGGAATATCAACCTATATTTCATTGCGCAAGTTTGAGTTTAAGTGGTCAAACCCGCTAGCGCTGAAGATATTGAAACGTACTTGCCTTATCTTACTTATTGGATGGGCCATTTACTGGTTTGAAGGCTGTTGCAAGGGTGACTTTCTGCCTTTTGATCATATGCGCCTTCCTGGTGTGTTACCCCGCATTGCTCTGTGTTACGGTATCGTTTCATTGCTGGCAGTAACGGTTTCTCATAAATGGTTGCCGTGGCTGGCTGGTTTCCTATTGGTAGGTTATACCTTTCTGTTACTAGTAGCTAATGGCTATGTATGTGATGAAACAAATATTCTGTGTATTGTAGATCGCAGCGTATTTGGAGCGGCGCATCTTTATCACAAGAGTCCCATTGATCCGGAAGGATTGCTGGGTGTTATTCCGTCTATTGCACATACACTTATTGGTTTCTGGTGTGGCAAGATTTTAACTGAACACTCTGAACTGAAAGATAAAATGCTTCACCTGTTTATATTTGGTTTTGTATTGATGAGTGTTGGATTACTCTTCACCTACGGACTACCGATGAATAAACGTATATGGTCGCCCACATTGGTACTTTTCACTTGCGGACTGGCTACTAGTCTGCTGGCATGGTTTATTTATGTTATTGATGATAAAGGTAATAAAGGTTGGACACCATTCTTTGTATCATTTGGGGTGAATCCACTCTTTATCTATGTAATGAGTGAGCTGATGAACATTGTATTTGCAGATTTCGGTATTAGTAAAGCTCTGTTTGGCGGTATTCATGCTATTGTGCCCGATGATTATGTATCTTCACTTATTTATGCAGTTACCTTTGTGCTGCTTAACTGGGCAATAGGTTATCCACTTTACAAAAAGAAGATATATATTAAAATATAAAGAAGAAACTTATGAAGTATAATTCTATTTTTAAGAAGCTATTATTTTTAATAGCTTTTATATTTATTGTTTTGACTAAATCATTTGGTGTAGTATCTCCGAATGGAAAAATATCTGTAGACTGTTTAACTAATTCGGATAATGCATTCTTTAATGTGTCGTATAAAAGTAAAAAAGGACAGGTTCATGTTGTTACGCTTTCATCTGTTGGAATTTTAACTCAAGATGGAGGAGGCAAGAATCTGAAATTAAAATCAATCTCAAAAGATAAAAATATAGAAGAAAACTATATAATGCAGGTTGGCAAAAGAAAAAAATGCTACAATTCAGGAACTGAATGCACTTACTACTTTGTTGATGATCTGAATCGAGATGTGAATATTACCTTTCGTGTATTTAATGATGGTATAACTTTCAGATATGAACTGTCAAAGCTACAGCATACAATGATTTCAGATGAAATAACTACTTATAAGATGGCACCTGGAATAAAACGTTGGACACAAAAATATGATACACCTTATGAAGGTTTTTTTCCATTAAATACAGATGGTGTAGACTCTTCTCGTGAAATGCATTGGGGATATCCTGCTCTTTTTCAGATAGATAATTCAGTCTGGGCTCTACTCTCCGAAAGTGGTATTACTAGGAATCATTGTGCATCAAGCCTCACTAATAAAGATAATCCTTCTTGTTATAAGGTTCATCTGGCCCAAAATAATATTGAGGTATCAGATTCTTGGACCTCACCATGGAGAGTTGCTCTGATTGGATCTTTATCAGATGTAGTAGAATCTACTCTGATAACCGATGTGAGTGAACCATGCAAGTTGAAAGATACTTCCTGGATTAAACCTGGAGTAGTTTCCTGGATTTATTGGGCTTATAATCATGGCTCAAAAGATTATCAGATAGTGAAGCAATACGTGGATATGGCTGAACAATTGAATCTGCCATATGTACTTATAGACTGGGAATGGGATATTATGGGAAATGGAGGTAACTTAAATGATGCGATAAAATATGCTTTATCTCATGGAGTAAAACCTTTGTTATGGTATAATTCATCGACTGCATGGGTTGATAAGGGTGCAGGTCCTTTATATCGTTTAAATACTCCCGAGAATCGGGAAAAAGAATATACCTGGTTGGAAAATTCAGGCGTTAAAGGAGTAAAAATAGATTTCTTTTCAGGAGATAGCTTATCAACAATGAATTATTGTATTGATTTATTGGAGGATGCAGCAAAGCATAAATTATTGATGAATTTTCATGGAGCAACTGTGCCTCGCGGTTGGCAGCGAACGTATCCTAATTTGTTGTCTACTGAAGCAGTGTATGGTGCAGAATGGTATAACAATGGTCCTGCTCTTACTGATAAAGCTGCAGCTCATAATACAACTTTACCTTTTACTCGTAATGTAATAGGTTCGATGGACTATACACCATGTACTTTTACTGATTCTCAACATCCTCATAAAACAACTCATGCTCATGAACTGGCTTTAACTGTGGTTTTTGAATCCGGACTGCAACATTTAGCAGATCGCCCGTCAGCTTATTTATCTCAGCCTAATGAAGTTAAAAACTTTATTAGAAATCTTCCTGTGGCATGGGATAATACTAAATTATTGTCAGGTTATCCGGCAGACCATATTGTAATGGCTCGCCAAAAAGGTGATACATGGTATATTGGAGGGTTAAATGGTACGAATGAACAACGTAACTTGCCAATGGATCTGGCATTTTTGAAAAATAAAAACTATGTTGTAACTTTATTCAGAGATGGCAAAAAGGAGAGATCATTTGAGATAACCAAGGAGAAACTTTCAAATAAACAAATGTCTATTTCATGTTTACCTCGTGGTGGATTTGTTGCAGTAATAACTAGTAAATAGTTGTATTAATGATTAAAAAACAGATATTGGTGAAAGTCCTTTTTTCTGTATGGTGCTTATGTATCACTTTGACGACATACGCTCAATATGGGAAATATGTTGACCCGAAAATAGGTTCAGAAGGCCTTGGACGTGTGTTTATTGGTCCGTCGGCACCGTTTGGAATGGTAAAACCAGGTCCGGATTGTACCTGCAAACCAAACAGCGGCTGGTTACCTATGCCCGAAGTTGTGACTGGTTTTTCTCAGGTACATGTAAGTGGTACAGGCGGCGGTCCCAAATATGGGAACATCCTTATACAACCATATTGTGGAGAACTGGATACTGAAAGCCACGAAGCCAAACGGGAATATGAAAAGATAGAACTGGGATACTATAAAACCAGTTTTCAGGAAAGTGGAATTCAAACAGAACTTACTACATCGGACCGATGCTCGTTTTATCAGTTTACCTATCCGAAAGACCATAAACGGTCACTGAAAGTGGATGCTGGTTTTTTCCTTGGTGAAAATGTAGTTCCGGATGCCCGCGAAGCACAGCAGTTTGTAGGCTCGGAAGTAGAAATTGTGTCGGATACGGAAGTTCGCGGATATAGTCGTATCCGTGGAGGATGGAATAACGGACGTGCTTATGCAGTCTATTTCTATGCGGTGGCCGATAAACCTTTTACAAAAACGCTAACCTGGAAAGGTCAGATCTCTTCATTAATTGCAAAAGCACAATGTGATGAGGGAAAGAAGACAGGTGCTGTGCTATCCTGGGGAGAGGAAAATATGGAAAGTACCATTCGCTTTAAAGTGGGCATTTCGTTTCTTAGTTCTCTTAAGGCACAGGAAAATGTACGCAGGGAAATTCCACATTGGGACTTTAACAAGCAATTGCAAACAGTACGTCTTCAATGGGAAAAACTATTGGAACGCATTGAGTTAGGAAAAGATGCTACGGAAGCACAAAAGCGTATGTTTTATACAGCACTTTACCACACGCTTATTATGCCTGTTGACCGTACTGGTGAGAATCCTCTTTGGACGGATAATCTCCCTTATTACGATGATTTTTATGCTATCTGGGATACTTATCGGACTTCCAATCCGCTCATCACTATACTTTCGCCCGAACGGGAAATTAATATTGTTAATGCACTTATAAACATTTATAAACGAGATGGCTATATGCCCGATGCTCGTAGCGGCAATGCGAATGGGCGCACCCAAGGAGGTTCAAATGCTGAGGTAATTATTGCCGATGCATTTGTAAAAGGACTCAAAGGCATAGATTATAAACTGGCACTGAAGGCGATGCTTAAGGATGCTACTGTACCTCCCGGAGGAAACGAAGAACAGGAAGGGCGTGGCGGATTAACTGAATACAACCGACTGGGTTATGTGCCTCACGGAATTGATAGAGCTGGAAACCGTACAGTGGAATATGCTTATAATGATTATAACATTGCGACGGTAGCCAAAGGGCTTGGAATACAGGATGTTTATGAGGAATATATCCTCAAGGCCGATAACTGGAAGAATCTGTGGCGGGATAATTATGAATATGACGGTGTGAAGGGATTTATAATGCCTCGCTCGGCTTCGGGTGAATGGCTTGACAATGTTCCTTTTGGGCATTCAAAAATACAACATCCAACGTTCCGCTATACTCCCGTAACAAATGAATCACCTTGGTATACGCCTTGGTGGGGAGCATTCTTTTACGAGGGTATCTCGTGGGAATACTCACTGAGCATACCTCACGATGTGCCGGCTTTGATAGAGAAGAGTGGAGGAAAGGATGCTTTCCGTCGTAGGTTAGATACTTTCTTCGATAAGGGGTATTACAACGTGAACAACGAACCCTCTTTCTTAACTCCTTGTCTGTATCACTGGATTGGCCGTCCCGACTTAAGCGGTGAGCGAATACGGAAAATTATAACGCAAAACTATAACGATACACCAAGTGGGTTACCTGGTAATGATGATTCCGGAGCTATGTCATCTTGGTTGGCTTTTCACATGATGGGGCTTTACCCCAATGCAGGACAATCCTATTATCTGATACATTCACCTTTGATTGGTGAATATACCATTCGGTTAGTAAACGGGAAAAGTTTGCACGTAATGGCAAAGAAGTTTTCTTCGAAGAACTTTTATATTCAGCGTGTGATCCTGAATGGAAAGGAACTTTGCAGGGCATGGATAAATCATGATGAGTTGGTGAATGGTGGTGAACTAGTGATGGAAATGGGAAATAAACCGTCAAAGTGGGGTATGGAAGAGTTGCCTCCGGTTAAAATGTAGGAGAGTAAAGAATGAAGAAAATTCTATATACGGGTGTGATTGCTCTGTTGCTGAGTGTAGCAGCGAAAGCACAAATCAATGAAAAATATACGTTCGTGTTCAAGTTGCACGAACAGACTCGTCGTTATGAAGTGAACATTACTGAGCGAAAAGACACGGTTCTATTTGAATGGGGGACGTTACGTAATTCCCTCTGGCAAAAGGGAATTTATAAAATGGGATCCCAGAATGTTGAGGAAGGTGATGGATTGAGCTGGTTACAGCCTGTTGACGGGTGTGAAGTGGCGCTTCCAGTCAACGAAACGTTCGGCATTATTTCCCGTAAGGCCTTGAAATCTCTGAAGGACAAAGCCTGGTTTGTTTATAACGGAACAACTTATCGAAAAGTAGTAGAAGAGGCCACTGATAAACAAGAATTTAAAGAAAAAAAACTAATTCATGTATTGGCAGATGTGGATCAAACGAATATGTGGATTGTCGACAATGAAGCACTTCCGCTCATCTATAAACTAAGTGATAATCCTCTGGGGATAGATTGGAATGTAGAATAAAGCTTCTTCATGAAAAAGCAATTTATGCGGCTCTTTATTGTTTGTTACAAAAAAAGAGTATATTTGTGTTCCGTAAGCCTTTAATGCTTTTGATTACCGGTTCATAAATGAAAAAAACGATAAATAACATTTTGGGAAAGAAGATAGGGCGTCTGCTGTGGCTGGCCTGCCTGTGGGGAATGGTGCTCCCATGTTTTGCACAGGTATCACTTCGAAAGATTCTGGATCAGTATAACTTTTCTGCTATAACCATTAATGATGGTTTACCACACAATTATATCGATGACATATATAAGGACAGTCAGGGATTTCTTTGGTTGTCTACCCACAACGGACTTTCACGTTATGACGGATATTCCTTTGTAAACTATAATATTACGTCGCCTACTGTACGCTTACGCTCTAACTTTATTAACCAGGTGTGTGAGGACGGTTTTAACCGCCTCTGGATTGCTTCTGAAGCAGGACTGGATTTATTGAATCTGAAAACTAACTGGTTGGAAGCCATTGATTTTTCTCATTTTAAGAGTGAGGATCTTTCAAAAGAACCGGTATATTTTATAGTTTGCGATAAGAATAAAACTATCTGGCTGGCAACACAGACCAATCTGTATCATTTATTTTTTACCTCAGATGGACGGATAGAACGTTGCGTGGCACTTACCTCTAAATATGAACGACATTCTGCCTCTATTACAGCTTTGAAACAAGTTAATGGAGAAATATGGGTGGGTTATGGTAATAATGTATATAAGGTAAATCAGGAAAGAAGTGGACAACTGAAACTTGGGAAAGTTCTACCGGCATACTCATTTGATAATCAGATTCGTATTCATTGCTTTTGTTCCTTTAGAGGAGATGTGTGGATAGGAACAGATAGGGGACTTTACCGTTATAATATGCGCAGCAAAAAGTGTAAACTGTACACATCTCAGGATGGAAACATTAATTCTCTGACGCAGGACTATATCACGGATGTGGCTGTGACACATAATCAGGAATTGGTGGTTTCCACTCTTAAAGGGCTGAACTTCTATAATGCTGTAACCGATGACTTTGTGCAGTTAGAAAATTCTAGTTACGATTCAAAACGCATGATCAGTTGTAACTTTATTCATTGTCTTTTTGTTGACGGATCAATCCTGTGGATTGGAACGGAGATTGGTGGCATAGATAAGATGGAGAGTCGCAGTTTGAAATTACGTCTGTATACAAATAACAGATATGAGGCTGGTAGCTTATCAGATAATCCTGTGAATAGCATTTTTGAGGATTCTTATGGAAATCTTTGGGTGGGGAATGTGGAACAGGGACTCAGTTTGCGTAGGAAAGGGACCGATGAGTTTGTTCATTATCGTCATCAGGCAAACAACAATAGCTTGAGTAATAATTCGGTATGTGATATTGCACAGGATAATCGCAATCAACTCTGGTTTGCCACCTGGGGAGGTGGAGTAAGTCGTGCCAGTCTTGGAAACGTATCTAATCTCTCTTTTACACAACTTGATACTCGGAATACTTCGTTAAGGAGCACTTTTGTGGGTTCGCTTTGTTTTGATAAATTGAATGACGGTATGTGGATAGGTACTTCCAAAGGGCTGTCATTCTATGATCTGAACCTAAATACGATAACCAATATTGTATTGCCAACAGACCGGTTGCCAAACAATTCATTGGTAAAGATGATTATTGATAGGAAACAGCGGTTATGGATTGGAACACACCATGGCTTGATTATTATTGATCTATATTCGTTTGCCAGGAACCACAAAAATGTGCATTATCATTACATGGAATGCAAGCTGGATAACCCACAGAGTAAACTGATAGAAAAAATCTGTTGCATCTTTGAGGCATCTGATGGAACAATTTGGCTTGGAAGTAATGGTTACGGTATCTATCGACTAGAAAAAGATAAGGAATATCCTTACCGATTTACAAATTTGACCACTCGAAACGGGCTGTGTGATAATACAATCTTTGGGATAGCAGAAGACAGGCAACACCGTCTTTGGTTCAGCACTAACAACGGACTTTCTTGCTACACGCCAAAGTCGAAAGGTTTTGCCAACTATTATCAGAAGGATGGCTTGCTGTCCGATCAGTTTTATTGGAATGCTTATTGTCAGACAAAGGATGGAACTCTTTATTTTGGAGGACTGGATGGTATGGTGGGATTGAATGGAATGCTCACAAAATATAAAAAACATGAGAATAAGGTCGTTTTTACCCGTCTTTCCGTTCTCGACAATGATATAATGCAAAGTGGAAATGACTATTTGGATAAAAGTATATCCTGGGCCAGGGAAGTTCACCTTCATGAACGCGACAAATCTTTTTCATTGGAGTTTTCAGCTTTAGATTATGAGAATGCCGGTAAACTGAAATATTACTATCGACTGAAAGGTTTCGATGATAAATGGATAGAGTGTGACATCAAGCGACATTATGCCAGTTATACCAACTTGAGAGCTGGGCATTATACTTTTCAGGTGAAAGTTCAGAATCCACTGAATATGAATGATAGTCAGATAACTGAACTCTCTATTGTTGTGTCCCCTTTCTTCTATAAAACTTGGTGGTTCTTTTCACTGATAGTATTGATTGTGGCATTCGCTGTATTTTATTGGTATCAGTGGCGTATCTCAACTTATAAGGAGCAGAAACGTGTTTTGACACAAAAAGTAAAAGAGCGTACATTAGAGTTGGAAGACAAAATGGGTGTATTGTCGCACCAAAATGACCTGCTGACACAACAGAAGAAACAGTTGTTAGAACTCTCTAAACGAATACAGGAAATAACTGCTGATAAAATATCATTTTTTACAAATATTACCCATGAGTTTCGAACCCCAATATCGTTGATTCTTGGCCCAATAGATCGTGCTCTGAAACTAAGCAATAATCCTGAAGTGGTGGAACAACTAAATCTTGCCGAGCGAAATTCAAAGTCATTATTGTCCTTGGTTAATCAGTTGCTGGACTTCCGTAAGGTGGAGTCAGGACGTATTATGATAACAAAGAAGCAAAATAATTTGTCTGCTTTTATTCAAAGTGTTGTAATACCATTTGAAGCTTTTGCCAGGGATAGGCAAATTGAAGTTCGTACCATTATCCGTACCAAAGACTCTTTCTATAAATATGATGAGGAGTGGATGCGAAAGGTTCTGGTTAATCTGCTTTCTAATGCAATTAAGTTTACTCCAAACGGAGGACGAGTTAATCTTTATGTTTACTCTTACATTGATAAGAAAGGGCAAAATAACATTTATCTTTCCATATCTGATACAGGAGTAGGCGTTCTGAAAGAAGATTTGGATAAGATATTTGATCGTTTCTATCAGTCTCGAAAGAATGTGAAATTCCATATATATGGGCAGAGTGGTACTGGTATAGGTTTGTATTTATGCAAACGAATTGTTAATGAACATGGGGGACGCATCTATGCGCGGAACAACCATAGTGCCGGGGTTGCAATCAGAATCCTGATGCCAATGGAAATTTCTCAGGAACAAATAGTTGAAGAAACGCAACAGGTTATTATTTCGGATAGGCAGGATAGCGTAACTTCAGAATATGTAGTGCCAACAGAAAGTGAGCACGACAAAATGAAGAAAACAATATTGGTTGTAGATGACAATCCTGATATGCGTGTTTATGTTCGTTCCATTTTGAGCTCTGAATATAATGTTGTAGAAGCTGAAGATGGAGCTAAAGCATTAGATTTGCTCAAGAATACAAATATAGATTTTATAGTAAGTGATTTGATGATGCCTGTAATGGATGGTATTGAATTATCCAAAAGAGTAAAAGAGGATTTGTCTATTTCTCACATACCTATTTTGATACTTACGGCAAAAGTTTCGGATGAGGTTCGTCTGGAAAGTTTCCGCATAGGTGTGGACGAATATTTGCAAAAACCTTTTAATGAAGAGTTACTGTTGGTTCGTATACATAATATTTTCAATGTTCGTAAGATTGCACAGCAGCAATTTGACGTACAGATGGATCCGGGAACTCTTCGCATTGATGAAGAATCACGTGACAGCAAGTTTCTGAATAATGTGATGCAGGTAATTGAGGATAGTTACACAAATTCAGATTTTGATGTGAATGCCTTTGCAGAAGCTATGGGGATAAGTAAAACCTTGCTTAACCAGAAATTGCAAAATTTAGTGGGGAATTCTACATCCAAATTTATTGGGAACTATCGCCTGAAAAAGGCACAGGAACTCATTATTATAAATAAGGTAAGTAAGAACATGAATGTTTCTGAAATTGCTTATTCAGTAGGTTTTAATGATCCCAAATACTTCAGTCAATGTTATTTGAAAAAATTCGGTATTTTGCCTAGTACTTCTTTGGACTATTAACTATTAATAGTCTAAGATTTGGTTAAAAATAGGGGGTTGCTTAATTTTCATCCTTTATTTTTCGATTTTCATCCTTCTCTAACGGCAAAGGTATTACTTTGGCGCTGTGAAATTTTTAATTAAATCTTAAGTTTATAAGTTATGCGCAAAACACATTTAGCATGTTTTTTCATCTTCTTGATGAGTAGCATTTCAGTATTTGCTCAAAAAAGCATTATTACTGGAAAGGTGATCGACGGTAAGGGCGAATCACTGATTGGCGTTAATGTCCTGGTAAAGGGAACTACTACAGGAACCGTTACGGATCTTGATGGAAAGTATTCCATTTCAGCTCCTACAGGAAGTACTCTCTCGTTCACCTACATTGGTTTTACATCCCAAGACATTAAGGTGGCTAATCAAAAAGTTATTAATGTAACATTGAAAGAAGACAGCAAGACTTTGAATGAAGTCGTTGTTG
This sequence comes from uncultured Bacteroides sp., assembly GCF_963676325.1. Lineage (NCBI taxonomy): Bacteria > Pseudomonadati > Bacteroidota > Bacteroidia > Bacteroidales > Bacteroidaceae > Bacteroides > uncultured Bacteroides sp. The sequence goes on along the minus strand of NZ_OY781099.1, from coordinate 3,378,656 downwards.
TAGGTTACGGCAGTATGAGCCGTAAGGATGTCACTAGTTCTATTACTACAGTGAAAGCTGACAAACTGAATACCGGTGTGTATACCGATCCCGGACAGTTGTTGCAAGGCAAGGTTCCTGGATTAACGATTGTTCAGAGCAGTGACCCTACATCAGGAACAGCTTCTATCTCTCTTCGTGGTGCATCTTCTTTGCGCTCAGGTGCAGCGATGGAACCCTATTATGTTATTGACGGTATTCCTGGTATGTCTTTGAATCTTATAGCTCCAGAGGATATTGAATCAATTGATGTGCTTCGCGACGCATCTGCAACTGCTATTTACGGTTCTAAGGCTGCCAATGGTGTGATTGTTATCACGACAAAAAAAGGAAGCAAAACTGATCGTTCATCTGTTTCATACAGTGGTTATGTTGGATTTGATAACGTTGCCAAACGTCTTGATATGATGTCAGCCAGTGATTTGCATTCTTATGCATCTGCTAACCATATTACACTTCCTAATGATAAAGGTAGCAACACGAATTGGAATGATGAAGTGCTTCGTACAGCAGTCAGTCAAAATCATAATGTTTCTATTAATGGAGGAAACGAACGTTCCAGTTACAATGCCAGCATGAGTTATTTGAATAAAGAAGGTATTGTGCTTGGTACTGGATTTGAACGTATTTCAGGTCGTGCGAATGCGCAAACAAAATGTTTGAATGATCGTTTGACTTTGGCTTTCAATATTAATGCAGCACAGAGTAAAGGTAAGAATGTTTCATCAAATAAAGACGGTCAAAGTGTATTTGATGCCATGAACTATTATTCACCCTTACTTCCTACAAAAAATGAAGATGGTACTTGGTATAATTACACAGCGGTAAATCAATATTTCAACCCGCTATCCATGATCCATGAGGACACTTATGAAACGATAAAAAAAGAACTTCAGGGAACGGGTAAAGCCACTCTACAAATCAATAAGGATTTAATTTGGAACTTGAATCTTTCTTATGAAAACGAGCAAGTCAACTATAATAATTACAATACTACACAGTCTCAGATCGTTAATACTAATGGAAATGCTTTTCGTGGAACTCTTGAAAATAAAAAGAAAGTGCTGGAAACCTATTTCAATTATGATCATACATTTGCTAATGTTCATAAATTAGGTTTAATGGCCGGTTATTCTTATGAGCAATCGGACAATAACGATGGCTTTGGCCTTAATGTTTATGATTTCTATAGCGATGCTACTTCATATTATAACCTTGCTTTTGCCAACAAAATGGACATGAGTGGTATAACGGCTTATGGATTGGAAACTCTCCGTATGATTTCTTTCTATAGTCGTTTGAATTATTCATACAATAGTAAATACATGCTTCAGGCTACTATGCGTCGTGATGGCTCTTCGGCTTTCGGAAAAAATAATCGTTGGGGAACATTCCCTTCTGCATCTCTTGCATGGCGTATGAGTGAAGAGAAATTCATCAAAGATTTGAACGTATTTGATGATTTGAAATTCCGTGTAGGTTATGGTGTCAGCGGTAACTCTTTGGGATTTGGCGCTTTTCAGGCAATTCAGACTTATGGTCCTTCCGGATGGTTTACTTATACAGGCTCTAATGGAAATTCCAGTCTTTATCGTACAATAGCTGCTCAGTCAAATGCAAATCCTGATTTGAAATGGGAACGAACTTCAATGCTCAATGTAGGTCTTGATTTTACTTTCTTTGGGGGGCGTCTAGGTGGTACAATCGAATATTATGACAAGCGTACAAGCGATTTGATTTATTCATATAATGTATCAACAAACCGTTATCCTTATGGTTGGATGTTTGCAAATGTGGGTGATATAAACAATAAAGGTATTGAATTTACAATCAATGCTACCCCTATCAGTACAAAGAACTTCACTTGGGAAACAAGCTTGAACCTTTCACACAACAAAAATAACGTGAAAAGTATTTCCAATAGTGATTATTCAGTAGCCTATATTGCAACAGGTGATCCGGAAATTGCAGGTTATTCTTCAAACGCACAAGTAGAGCGTATTATGGAAGGTCATCCACTTGGAACGTTCTATACTTATGAATGGGCAGGTTATAACAAAGACGGCGTATCAGTATTCTACAAACATGATCCGAAAACTGGTGAACGCACCGGTGAAACTACAAAAGACCCGGTTGATACGGACCGTACCATTACAGGTTGTGCTCAGCCTAAGTTAAATTTTGGTTGGACAAACAACTTCAAATATAAGAATTGGAGTTTGGATATGTTCTTTACAGGAGTTTTTGGCAATAAGATTTATAATGCAACTCGCGAACAATATAGTAATGTAAGCTTCGTTACCGAAGGCAGAAATGTACTGAAATCAGTAGCTACAGAACAAAAAGCAACAGATGTTCAGTCACAAGCTCCTTCAGATCGTTGGTTGGAAAATGGTGATTATTTGCGTTTGTCAACTCTTTCTTTAGGTTATTCATTTGGGAAGTTAGGTAATTGGGCTAATTCACTTAAGGTATATGCAACCTGCAATAACTTATTTATAATTACTGGCTATTCCGGTCGTGATCCTGAAATTAATCTCGGTGGCTTGGAACCGGGAATAGATAGACGTACTAATTATTATCCTCGTACTCGTACATTAATGCTAGGTGTAAATGTTAATTTCTAATCATCTAAAAATTGAACTTACAATGAAAAAATATATTAAAAATACCTTATTTGCAGGTTTGCTGTTATCATCAGCAACGGCCTGTACCAATTTGGATGTAGATGTAAAGTCTACCTATACTTCTTATCCGAATTCCGAAATTGCAACCGAGGCAAAGATGGCGGATTTATACTATGGTTTCCGTGGCGCTTTGGGACGTCGTTTTACTGAAGCAGCATGGCTATCTTCTGATGAATTTACGGCAGTTACTTATGGTGGTAACTGGTATGACGGCGGTAATTATGTTCATTCTACGCTTCACATGACTAATCCGGATGATGCACATGTCGATTGGCTTGGTGATATCACTGGAGCCATTACCAAATGTAATCAGGCTATTGTAGACCTTGGAGGCGACAATGCAACAGATGAATCTATCGCAAAAGCTTTGACAATGCGTGCTTTCTATCATTTCATCTTTATAGATATGTTTGGCGATGCGCCTATTTTGGATCATGTTGTTGGAGCTAATGAGGCAATTGATCGTTCTCCACGTGCTGATGTAGCAGCCTTTATAGAGAAAGATCTACTTCGTGCCATTAATTCCGGCGGCTTGTCCGAAAATGTTGATGCTTCGACTTATGGAAAGCCTACTAAATGGATGGCTAAGGCTCTTCTTGTAAAGCTGTATCTAAATTGGGCTGTTTACACTAGCGGTGATGTTGCTAATTATGTGCCCACTTTGGCAAACTCTAAACTTAATGATGTAGTAAAATACTGTGATGATATAATTAATAGCGGTAAGTTTAATCTGAGTGATAGTTATCGCAAGAAATTCATGCCGAATAATGGTCCTCAGATTAAGGATTTTATCTATGCTATGCCTTATGATAATGCAACAGCACAAGGTATGACATACGCCCGATTCCAATACTGGCCTAAATTCAATAATGATGGAGGAAGTGGTGCTGGTTTGTTCGGCATATCAATTTCAAAGAATGCCGGTGGTATTTTTACAATTACACCTGAAGCGGCCGATCGCTTCTCTCTGAAAGGAGACGAACGTAATGATATCATTTTGAAAGATTCGCTTTATACTTATAATATTTCAACCTTTGCTAAAACCACAACGCCTTACATGTTTAATAATGGGCAGCGTGTAGTGCTTACAAAAAATGTTACTTTACTTATACCGGGTGATGCCTCTATGAATGTAGGTGATGATTTTAAGGGTTGGAATCAGGGTTACCGTTGTATCAAGTGGGGCATTCAGGCTGCTGATTATGACACCTATAACCGTAACCAAAGTAACGATGTGCCTATTTTCCGTTATGCAGATATTCTGCTGATGAAGGCTGAAGCTATTCTTCGCGGTGCAACAGCTACCAACGGCGATACTCCTATGAGTTTGTTCAATCAGATTCGCAGTTATGTAAAAGCTCCTACATTAACCACATCTCCTACTTTGCAAGATATTCTTGACGAACGTGGACGTGAGTTCTTTAGTGAGATGTGGCGTCGCAATGACTTGATCCGTTTTGGTCAATTCGAAAATGATTGGGGGTTGAAACATGTTGTAAATCCAGCTGCCAAAACTCAGAAATGGCGTCGTATATTCCCAATTTCTAGAGGTGTTATGAACTCTAATACCAATTGGAAACAAAACACTGGATACTAACAAATAAAGTAAGGCCATAGGGCTGATCTTATGGGGAGAAGGCTTATTATAAATTTCTTATTGGTTTATAATTGAAAGATATTATGCCTTCTCCCTTTTTTTATTTCTCTTTTTTTCTTTTACCTTTAATCAATTATGAGGAGCTTATATATTTTTTTACTGTGTTTCTTCTGTCGTTTCAGTGTAGTCGAGGCTCAAATTCTGCTGCAACAATATGTTGATACTCGCGTGGGTACATCTGCAAGTACAACTCAAGCCGCAGGGAAGTTTGGCAAACATACAGAAGAATACGGACAAACATTACCCGCTGTATTAGTGCCTCATGGCATGAATTTTTGGACACCACAAACACAGGATACAGAGCGAAAATGTATTGCTCCTTATTACTACAGAGACAACAAGTTACAAGGATTCCGCAATTCGCATTGGATTGTGGGAGGATGTACGCAGGATTATGGCAGCATGACCTTGATGACCGTAGTTGGGAATTTGAAGACTACTCCCGAAGAAAGAGCTTGTACTTTTTCGCATGAAAAAGAAGTTTCTACTCCGTCTTATTATTCAGTTTATCTGGAAGATTATCATGCACAGGCAGAAATGACCGCCCAATCCCGTTCTGCTATGTTTCGTTTTACTTATGATGAAGAGGGTATGGCCTATCTGGTGGTCAATCCAAACAGTGATGAAGGGGAGGGTTATATTGAAATAGATTTAGAGAAACATGAGATTAGGGGTTACAATCCCGCTCATCGTATCTATCAAGGGTGGGGAGAACCCACTGGATTTAGCGGCTATTTTGTAGTACGCTTTGAGAAAGAACCATCAACGTATGGTGTTTGCCAGGGAAACTTGGTCTATTTAAAACAGAAATCGATAGGAAAACAAAATAATATTGGAGCGTTTGTTGGCTTCAAGGTAGCTCCTCATGAGAAGGTTTTGGTGAAAGCTGCATCTTCTTTTACCGATATGGAAGGTGCTTTGAGGAATCTTGATAAAGAAATGCCTCATTGGAACTTTGACCAAACCCGCAAGCAACTGGAAAAGTGCTGGGAAAATCAACTCTCCAAACTGAAAGTGGAGAGCGATAGTAAGAAAGAAAAGGAAAAATTCTACGGAGCTTTGTATCGTGCTTCGTTTCTGCCGCGTGTTTTTAATGATGTTGATGGACGTTATCCTTCTTTTTCCAAAGGTACTCCTATTCGTCAAACAAAGGCAGGTGATTATTATGATGATTATAGTATGTGGGATACCTATCGGACTTTGCATCCACTGCTGACAATTATCGATGCTAAGCGAGAAGGAGAGATGGTGCAGTCTTTGGTGGAAAAATATAAGCAGGGTGGTTGGTTACCTATCTTTCCGTGTTGGAATAGCTACACAGCAGCTATGATTGGTGACCATTGTATCTCGGTTATTGGCGATGCTTATGTAAAAGGCATAAAAGGATTTGATGTTGAGACTGCTTATGAAGCTATGAGGAAGAATGCTTTTCAGACACCAGCTTCATTCGAAGATTATAAAAATGGTATGGGACGTCGTGCGTTGACTTCTTATCTGAAATATGGATATATTCCTTTAGAGGATTCTGTACCGGAGGCATATCATATGAATGAACAGGTATCTCGTACACTGGAATATGCTTATGATGATTATGTGCTGGCACAAGTGGCTAAAGGACTGGGGAAAGTTGCAGATTATAAGTTGTTGGCTAAACGGGCAAACAATTGGCAGAATGTGATTGATCCCAGAACCGGATACGCACAAGGACGACATTCTGATGGAACGTTTCTGAATGAAGATAACGCGTTCAACTTTGCCCGGTTTGTTACTGAAGGTGCACCATGTCATTATACATGGTATGTTCCGCAAGATGTAAAGGGGCTAGCTAATTGGATGGGCGGTAAAAATAAATTTATAAGCAAGCTGGATTCGATGTTTAGTGAATTTCGTTATTGGCACGGCAATGAGCCTTGTCATCAGATAGCATATCTTTTTAACTATGTGGGTGAGCCTTGGAAAACTCAAAAGCAAATTAGCCATATTCGTAACACTGAATATCTGAATGCTCCGGGTGGTTTGTCTGGTAATGATGATGCAGGTCAGATGTCTGCCTGGTATGTATTCTCTGCATTGGGATTTTATCCTGTTTGTCCGGGTAATCCATATTATGTGATAGGTTCGCCGGCATTTGCAAAGGCTACTATCAAACAGGAGAATGGAAAGGTATTTATAGTAAAGGCTTGCGGTGTGTCAGATCAGAATATTTATATTCAGTCGGCAACGCTTAATGGCAAAAGGTTTGATAAGAGTTATATAACTCATAAACAAATACTCGAAGGTGGAACACTCGAATTCATGATGGGAGCTACTCCTAATAAAAGCTGGGCTGCCAAAAAAGAGAATTGTCCGCCATCTATATCGAAATAAATTGTATGTAGGTTATGAAGAAATATATTTTAATAAGTCTGTTTTTATTGTTTACCTTTTCTGCATGGGGGCGGGATTATAATATTGTGACCCAAGGAAAAGCTGTAGGCGATGGCAAAACACTAAATACAAAATTAATTCAGCAGGCAATAGATCAGTTAGCTAAAAAAGGAGGCGGAAGAATTGTTTTTCCAAAAGGAATTTATCTTACTGGTTGCATACGATTGAAATCAGGTGTAGATCTGAATTTAGAGAGAGAGGCTGTCTTGCTGGGAAGCACAAATCCGGATGATTATTATCCTTTAGAGGAAGCCAAAGACAATGCCAAGGCTAACGACAATTCAAAGCTAGCTCTGATTCTTGGATATAATGTTAAAAATATAACTTTGAATGGAGAGGGTACTATTGATGGTCAAGGACTGGAACTGGCTTTAAATATAGACAGTCTGCATCATGCTGGGGTAAGGATAGATTCACATTACAATATGCGTAGGATGCGTACTAGCGAAACGGTCAGACCAAAATTGTTTCTCTTGTCGGAGTGCGGGAATATTTCTATCACTGGATTGCATTTGAGAAATAGTGCTTGCTGGGGATTGACGTTCGATCTTTGTTCTGATTTGGTCATTGATCAAGTGTGTATGGAAAACCGGGCTTATTGGAATAATGATGGTTTCGATATTACAGATTGTCGTCGGGTGAGAATAACCCGTTGTAATGTAAATGCAGCTGATGACGGTATTTGTCTGAAATCATATCATCCTACTGCCTGCAACGATAGTATATATATTGCCGATTGCGAAGTTCGTAGTAGTGCAAGTGCCATTAAGTTTGGCACTGCCTCATGGGGTGGCTTCAAAAATATTACTATAGATAATATCCGCGTGTTTGATACGTTTCGTTCAGCTATTGCTATTGAATCGGTTGACGGAGGCAACATTGAGAATATAAATGTTAGCCGGATTACAGCAAAGAACACGGGCAATGCTCTCTTTATCCGATTAGGACACCGGGCTGGTGAGCGTGTTGGAACAATAAAGAATATTTCTATAAAGGACATGAATGTGGAGATTCCTTTTGATAGGCCGGATATCAGTTACGATCTTCGTGGACCAGAAGTTGATTTCTTCCACAATCCTTTTCCTTCTCCTATTGTGGGCATACCAGGACACTATATAGAAGGTGTTCACCTGGAGAATATTGAAATTACCTGTCCGGGGAGAGCGACAAAGGGTATGGCATATATACCGCTGACTCGTCTGAATCAAGTTCCCGAGCAGATTGATAAATATCCTGAATTCAGTATGTTTGGAGAACTACCTTCTTGGGGATTCTATATACGTCATGTTAAGGATATTACATTCAGAAATGTAAAGCTGAATCTGTCGAAATCCGATTTTCGGCCGGCTATCATACTTGACGATGTGAAAGGAGAATATATGGAACAGATTTCTCTTCCACAGGAAAAGAAAGAGTTTATAATCAGAGTAAACAACTAAAAATATAATATGATGAGAATAAAGATTTTATTAGCCCTTCTGGGGTTAGGACTTTTGACCGCCTGTCACCATAAAGGTACTGATTTTGATATACGTGATTTTGGTGCGGAAGGAGATAGTATCACTGATAATGCTAAGGCTATTCAGAAAGCAATCAATGCCTGCAACGAGGCTGGAGGCGGTCGTGTTATTATTCCAGGTGATGGTGTGTACATGACCGGTCCGTTTACTGTAGCATCCTATGTTGATCTTCATCTGGAGGCAAATGCCAAATTACTGGCTAATCCGGATGAGAAGGTTTATAAAACAAGTGCTTTCCGAGACAATAAAGGTGAAGGAATGTTGTGGATTAGCGGAAAGAATATAGAACAATTCTCTATCAGCGGTAAGGGCAAGATTGATGGAAATGGTGTAGCCTTTATGGGTAAGGAATTAGAGGATTCTTATGAATTGAAGCCTGTACATGTTTTTGATCCTCGTCCGCATTTACTGACTCTGATTAATGGAAAGAATATTCGTATTAAAGATGTTGTTATTGGAAATTCAGCTTATTGGACTGTACACTTGTTGGGTTGCAATGATGTGGTTGTTGATGGTGTAAGTGTTTTGAATAACCTGAAAATACGTAACGGAGATGGTATTGATGTAGATCATTCTAAGAATGTGCGCATTAGTAATTGTTTTATTGAGTCGGGTGATGATTGTATCTGTCTGAAGAATCGCCGTGAATATGAGGAGTTAGGTCCGTGCGAGAATATTGCGGTGACCAACTGTACCATGACTTCTCGCTCTTGCGCCATCAAAATTGGTTCAGAGAATATGGACAGAATCAGTCATGTTGTGGTTGATAATTGTGTTATAAGAAACAGTAACAGGGGGATTGGAATTCAGAATCGTGATGAAGGTACGGTAGAGAATGTTATCTTTTCTAATATTGTGGTGGACTGTAAGTTCTTCTCAGGCGTATGGTGGGGAAAGGCCGAGCCTATTTATGTGACAGCCTATACGCGTAAAGCTGGTGATCACAAGGATGCAGGCTGGCGTTTTCCAAAAGGAATGGCCGATTATCAGGTAGGAGCTGTTACTAACATAAGTTTCAATAATATTAAGTGTGAAAGTGAGAACGGAGTATTCGTGGGCGCTGATACAAAAGATAAGATTCAGAATATTTATTTCGATCAAGTGGATTTGATGATTTGCAAACGTACTAACTTTGAAGGTGGCATTTATGATAAACGTCCTTGCAATGGAACTGAATTTGTGAAGGGAAAAACTTACGGATTCTATTTTGATAATGCATCCAATGTGACTATTCGTAACTCTTCCGTACGTTGGGGAGATACTCGTCCGGCTTACTTTGCCGATACAATGTTTAGTCAGAACGTGGATGGCTTGGTTACTTTCAATTTGAAATAATGTCTTTGCTGTGAAAAAATATGCATTAGTGTTGTTTTGTCTGGTAATCCTCTGCTCTGAAGTTTCGGGCAGGGGTTACTGTTTTTCTGTAAATGATGATAAGACGGTAAGGCTTGCAGTATTGTCGGATGTTCATTTGCAAGATACTTCTTATGTCCGTTCCATGGACTCTCAACTGCATTCCACCCGTTTGTTCAACGAAAATTATTTTGCCTTTCTGGCTGCTCTTGATGATATAGCGCGACGAGATATCCATTACATTCTTCTACCTGGTGACCTGACTGATGACGGACAATTAATAAATGTGCGCAAGGTGCATGAGATTCTCAATTCATACTCAGCCCGTCATAATATGCACTTCTTGGTGATGACAGGTAATCATGATCCGTCTCGACCTTTTGCTATTCATGATTCCTTGGGTGGTATGGAGCGATGTGGTTTTAAAGAGATACATAACGAGTGGGCTTCGTTTGGTTTCTGGCCACAAAAAGAGTATCTGTTTTGGGCAACTCCTTTCAGTACTTACAGTTATGAAAATTATAATTATGAAGAGGCTGTCCAACAAGCTGACAGGAGTAAACGGACTTATGTTTATGAAGGAAAGAAACCGGCCGTTCCTGATGGAAGTTACTTAGTGGAGCCGATAAAGGGATTGTGGGTGCTGGCTATTGATGCTTCAGTTTACCGTCCGCAAGTCGTTAAAGGTGATAGTATACAGGCTTTTGAAGGAGCAAAGGGAGGATATAATGATGTGCTGAAAGTGAAACCTTATCTCTTGCCTTGGATAACAAAAGTAGCTGCCGAGGCTAAAAAGTATGGAAAGAAATTGATAGCTTTCAGTCATTATCCCATGGCGGACTATAATGACGGGGCAGCCCATTATATTGACGATATTGCTGCTCCCGGTAAGTTTGATGTGCATCGTTTTCCTGATCCTGCCATTGCCGGGTTACTGGCAGATGCAGGTGTGACACTTCATTTTGGCGGTCATATCCACATGAACGATGAAGAAGTGTATGTGTCGAAGAAAGGTAACCGCTTGTGGAATGTGCAGGTTCCCTCAACAGCCGGATATATACCTGCTTATGATATTGTTTCGTTGCATAAGAATGGAAAGACGGAAGTTGAGACTATTCCATTAGACTCTGTGAAAGAGTTCAATTGTTTCTTTCCTCGCTACCGGGCAGAGTACGATTCTTTAAAGCAAGCTGGTGCACAGAACTTATGGAACGAATCGGTACTAAACTCAAAAAACTATAGACAGTTTTGCGAGGCTCATTTAAGAGAACTGACTCGCTTACGCTATATCCCTAATGATTTAAAACCTGTGGCGGGAAACTCTTTTGCTCCGATGACAGCATCAGAATTATTTGCCTATGCGGGTATTAAAGAAACGAAGCCTGCTGACTGGACTGGTTTTGATATGGTGGTTGATTTCTATAAGCTCCGTTTTGGCGGCAAACTAGCGTTGAAGGATATTGATTCTCAGCGATTGGAACAGTACAAAAAGATTGCAGGAAAGCTAATCCGGAGAAAGTCGGTGACTGATTTTGACAGATTCCTCGTAAGTTTCTGTCGTGTCTTCCTTGCACATCTGGAGGAATGAATGCTTTAAAAAGTAAATTAATTCAGAATTATAGCATATAACCCTAACCTTCCTTTTTTTTATTATCCTGTACAAAAGAAACTATTTCTTTGTACAGGATGTTTTTTTATATTTCTATTGAATTAGCAAAAGATATGAAGTGAAAACTATTAAGCAATTTCTGGCCAACCATTCACCAATAATTCTCAGCCATTCGCCAATGGATTTAATTTAATGGTGAATGGTTTTCCTGATTTCGGACTCAGGTTAGAATTGTATTATGATTAGATAAATAATGAGCGGAATGTTTATTTTATAACCTCTACATTTGTAACTACAAAAATGGTAGATTTATCAATCCTTCACGAAATATGTTTTCTGATAAAGAGAAGATGAATATTGTGATGATCCTTTTCTGAAAGTATAAGAACAGAATTTAGTTTTGTTTATGAAAAGAGCATTGGAGCGGAAAAGGAATTAATCTTAAATTTTAGTAATCAATAATCTATGAATAACCTATAATTTATTAAGTGATGAATAAGTATTTTCTTTTATTCTTTCTATTTTGTCTTACTTGTATATCTTCTTTAAAAGCCCAGAAATTTGACGAACTGGCAAAGACTCCTCCTATGGGATGGAATAGCTGGAATAGGTTTGCATGCGATATTAATGAAGAAATTATCCGTGGAGTTGCCGATAAAATGGTGGAAAGCGGACTTCGTGATGCCGGATACGTTTATTTAAATCTCGACGATTGCTGGCATGGCAAGCGTGATAGTCTGGGTTTTATTACAGCTGATCCAGTGAAATTCCCTTCCGGCATTAAGGCTTTGGCCGATTATATTCATTCAAAAGGTCTGAAAATTGGTATCTATTCAGATGCTGGCCGACAAACATGCGGTGGCCGTCCGGGAAGTTTCGGTCACGAATATCAGGATGCACAGATGTATGCAAAATGGGGAATAGATTATTTGAAATATGACTGGTGTACTACCGAAGATATTAATCCGATTGGTGCTTATCACCTTATGAGTGATGCTATTCGCGCAGCCGGACGTCCTATTTTGTTCAGTATGTGTGAATGGGGACACAGTAAACCTTGGACCTGGGCAAAAGATACAGGACACATGTGGCGTACAACCGGAGATATTTATAATTGCTTTGATTGTGTAGATGAACATCCGGGCTGGAAGGCTTTTGGTGTGATGCAGATTCTGGATATGCAGGAAGGACTTCGTAAGTATGCCGGTCCTGGCCATTGGAATGATCCTGATATGCTGGAAGTTGGTAACGGACAAGCTGTAAATCAGGATCGCGCGCATTTCACCATGTGGTGTATGCTGGCTGCTCCCCTTATTTTAGGGAATGATATTCGTAATATGTCTGCTGAAACAAAGAAAATAGTGATGAACAAAGAAGTTATTGCCCTTGATCAGGATACATTGGGAGTGCAGGGTCTGAAGGTGGCTACTCAAGATAGTATTGAAGTTTGGTTTAAACCTCTTGCAGGAGGCGACTGGGCTTTTTGTTTGCTCAATCGTTCCAAAGTAGATAAAGAATATTCCATACACTGGCAGAAATTTAATTTTGATGATGAAGTATCTAAACGTTCCACTAATTTTTATAACACAACATATGCTATAAATAATTTATGGACAAAGAAATCAGAAGGGAATACCAGCAAAGATAAAAAAGTATTGGTTCCTGCGCAGGACGTGGTATTATACCGATTAAGCAAGGGGAAATAATAAGTTATATAATTAGTGTTAACAAAAACAATAGGTACAGGTTGATTTTCTTTTTTTTGTATCTCGCTTTCTTTATTTGCTCAGTCAAATAAAGAAGCGAGATATTTTAATTATTGTGAAAAGTGAATAATTTAATCAATTGATGAAAAAACAAATACCGTTTGGAATATATATTATAATCATTGTGTGCATGGCTTTGGCTACTTTTGTAGAGAAAGTGTATGGCACTGATGTTACATTCTCATTGATTTATAATTCCTGGTGGTTTATTTGTTTGTGGATCTGTCTAGTGATTGCTGGATTTCTTTATATACTAAAGAAATCACATTATAAATTTAAAGCTCCTTTATTATTGCACAGTTCGTTAGTGTTGATACTTGCAGGAGCACTGGTAACACACCTTACCAGCGTAAGTGGCATAATCCATTTAAGGAAAGATTTGCCAACAAAAATATTCATGGAAAAGAAAGGAGATGCAGTTCATTCTTTGCCATTTTCTATCATGCTGAATGAATTCAGAATTCAAAATTATCCAGGTACTGAAGCTCCGATGGATTACGTCTCACTGGTTACTGTGATAGAACATAATTCTCAGACCAAAGCTGATATCTCAATGAATCACATTCTTACCCATCACGGCTATCGGTTTTTACAAAGCTCTTTCGATGATGATGGGAAAGGTTCTTATTTATCTGTAAACTATGATCCTTGGGGTATACTCATTACTTACAGTGGCTATTTGTTACTAGCCATTTCTATGATTTTAGTGTTAGTCTCAAAAGGAGGCGAATTCCGCAGACTTTTACAACATCCGTTGCTGAAAAAACTAACTTTCATCTTTATATTACTGTTGACTTACGGCCATACTAATGCTGCTGAACTTCCAGTCCTACCAGCAGATGTGGCTGCTAAGTTTGGACGCGTACAAATTCTCTACAACGATAGAATGGCACCATTACAAACAGTGGCCAGAGATTTTACTCTGAAGCTTTGTGGCAAGCCATCATATAATGGATTTACTGCCGAGCAGATATTTACAGCATGGATATTCTTCCCTGATCAGTGGTCCTCAGAACCAATAATTAAAGTGAAGAGTGTGAAACTGCAAGAAATGTTGTGTGTTGGTAAAATGGCATCATTAAACCAGTTTTTCACTGTTGATAATAAATACAAATTGCAGCAATATTACAATGCGATAAATCAAGGTGAACAACAAAACCCACTTTCCAAGGCTATAATCGAAACAGATGAACGGGTTGAATTAATAAAAATGTTGCAAAGTGGAGATATGCTAAAGTTGTTTCCTTGCAATTGGAGAGGACGTATACAATGGTTATATCCTAAATCCGATTTTCCTGTAGGCTATTCAAAGGCTAAAGTCGCATTTTCGAATCAGTTTCTCTCAATAATTCGAGAGTCTGCATTGAAACATAGATATAGTGATGTGATTCAATACATTGACAAACTTCGCAGATTTCAAATTAATGAAGGAGGTCAAACTGTTTTGTCTGAACGTCGTATTGATGCAGAAAGACTTTATAATAAAATGAATGCTTCAAGCATATTGTTTCCCTTTAATTTAACATTAGGGCTGGTAGGGTTTATTCTCTTTCTATTTACGATTACAAAGATTAAAAGATCAGGAGTTGCTAAAGAAACAGCCCCTAATCATGCAACTACTGGTGATAATTCAAGGTTCTGCTATTATTCATTTATACACAAAATTCAGATCGCCTTAGTTGTTTTACTATCATTCTCATTTATATTCCATACATTTTCTCTGATGCTTCGTACGTACATAAGTGATCGACTACCTTTAAGTAATGGCTATGAGATTATGCAGTTTATAGCTTGGTTAACGATGTTGTTCTCATTAATTTTTAGTCGCAAGTTTATTTTGATGACTAGTTTCGGCTTCTTACTTTCAGGTTTTACTTTGCTGGTTTCTTCTTTGGGGCAGATGAATCCCCAAATCACCCCATTGATGCCTGTATTATTATCACCCTGGCTCAGTCTGCATGTGTCGTTAATAATGATGAGTTATGCATTGTTTTCATTTACAGTGATAAATGCTATAACTGCACTTATATTAAATCATTATAACCTCAAAGAGGAAGTAACTAGTCTCACACTAGTCTCTCGTTTGTTACTTTATCCAGCAACATTCTTATTAGGCTTAGGTGTTTTTATTGGTGCTGTTTGGGCCAATGAGAGCTGGAACAGTTATTGGATGTGGGATCCAAAAGAGGTATGGGCGCTTATTTCTTTCATGATTTATGCATTGGCACTCCATACAAAATCATTTAAGAACATGAATAGACCTCTTTTCTTTCATATTTATATGATTTTTTCTTTCCTGACTATATTAATGACTTATTTTGGCGTGAATTATTTTTTAGGTGGGATGCATAGCTACAACGGATAATATAGCTTCTAGCGGAGACATTTATTTCTCTGAATTGCATCAGAATAAAACAGAAAATGTAACTTTGGACAAAATTTTAAAAGTTGATATTCAAGAAATATATCTTGGTGTGTCTGTTGAATATAACTGTTTTTTAGCAGAAATGTATTTGCTTTGAACAGTTTATTATACTTAAATCATGAATCCTGAGTCATTGAGAAATCAATATATTGGGAAGGATATTATTATTAAAAAAATGGATAATTTAATAATGCATAAAACACAAATGAAATCATTCGTTCAGCTATCAGTAGCCATATTACTCTTTTTTACGGCTACAAGTTTCTCAAAAGGCATAGATAAGATTGATACGAATAGTCCTGTCCGTGCAAGTTACATATTACTAAACGGACAAGCCATCTCAAAAGGGAATCCTCTTGATGCTGATGGAAATATCCATAAATTCAAAGATCCTTTACTTCGTTTGATACGTACTAAGTCCAAATCACCCAAAGGTACTATTTTGCTAATTCCTGGAGGGGAGTATGAAGTCTTGAAAGTAAAGAACGAGGGTCAAATAACTGCTAAGTTTCTTAATGCAGAAAACTTTGATGTTGCCATCCTTGATTATCATGTGGCATCTGGTTTGCAAACCCGTGACTTGGCTTTGGTTGATGCGTTGAAAGCATTTCGTCTTCTAAAGAAAGATTGTAAGTCTTTTGGTTTATGTGGTGATCGGTTTGGTATTATGGGATTTTCGGCTGGTGCCCATCTTGCTGCACGAACTGTTCAAAGACTTAGTGAAAAGGAACAGCCTAACGATCTGATTCTTATTTCTCCTTCATATTTAAATGAAAAGATAAACGGTACAGTATATCCCGCAGTATTGCCTCCGGTAAAACCATTTGCCAGATTATTCACAGTTATTTCAGCTAATGAAGATAAAGCTTTGGCCACAAGTTGTGAGGAATATGCTAAAACATGGAAAGGATATGATGGTTCAGCAACGTTTCAGTTGTTAATTGATAGTGCTTACATCTCTGAAAAGGATCAGAATCCGATGGACAAGAAATATAAATTGTCCCGAATCCTTAAAACTTTTCTTGAAGCTAAACCAGAAATACAGGTAGCTGGTATTAATCCTGCTACTGTTCCGGTAGCCGGATATAATCCTAAACGTCATGCTGAAAAGCTTACTCTTGTAGCAAAGGAAAAATTTGATCTGATAATGATTGGTAATTCAATTACTAACAATTTTGAAAAGCCCCAGTATCAACCTATATGGAATCAGTTCTTTGCTCCACGTAAAGCAGTAAACCTTGGTTTTAGCGGTTACCGTACCGAGAATCTTATCTGGAATATTCAAAATGGTGAGCTCGAAGGACAATCTCCAAAGGTCATTGTTCTGGAAATAGGTACCAATAATATTGATGAGAAGCATTATCCTACACGACATACTGCCGGCCAACTTGCTGGGGGAATAGAGGCTATTGTTAAGCTCATGCGTGAAAAATTGCCTGATGCAAAGATTATATTACTACGTTGCTTTCCTGGTTGCTACGGCGGACCAAATCCGACTTCGCATCGTCTGATCCTTGAACGTGCTTCTGATATTGTATCTAAAATTGCTGATGGGAAACATATTTTCTATTGCGATGTGAACCATGTGTTTCTTAATATGGATGGGTCGATTAATCACGAAATGATGTCTGATTGGTTACATCCTAGTCCTGTAGGAGCAAAGGCTTGGGCGCAGGCTATGGAACCTTTACTTTCTGAACTAATGGGCGACAAATCATTAGACACAGAGATTCCTCCAAATACAGCTATTGTACCGGTGTCAAAGCTGGAAAATGATAGTTATGACTGGTGGACTCGTCATTCAGATGTGCTTAATATCAAGGATTCTATTAACCCTGAGATTGTTCTTATTGGTAATTCCATTACTCATTTCTGGGGTGGTTTACCACAATTGAAATATGCAAACGGACAACTCAGAACTCCTAATGGACCAAAAGTCTGGGATTCGTTATTTGGTCAATATCGCGTGCTTAACCTTGGCTTTGGTTGGGATCGTACTCAGAATGTGCTTTGGCGACTTGATCACGGAGAACTTGATGGGCTTCATCCACGTACGGTTATTATTCATATAGGTACAAATAATACAAGTGAGACTCCCAATGCCCGAATGAATACGGCACCGGAAATAGTTGAAGGCATCCGTGCTATCTGCATGCGTGTTCGCTCAAAAGTGCCCGGAACAAAAATAATTCTAATGTCTGTTTTTCCACGCGAACAAAGCCCAACACATCCGCGGAGAATTCTAATCAACGAAATAAACCGGAATCTGGAACTCTTTGCGAAAGAGAATAATATCACTCTTTTGAATATAGGACCCAAAATGCTGGCACCTGATGGTACACTACCCAAAGATATTGCACCCGATTTTTGTCATCCTACGGAGAAAGGATATCAAATCTGGACAGATGCCATTTGTCCATTCATCTCCGAGCCATGATATAAATAAGTTATATGATTTAGATTAAATTTTAATTAATTTTGAAATGAGAAAGTATATTATCTTTTTAACCTTATGTCTTACGCTTTTAAGTGGAAGTAATGTTTTTTCACAATCTACTAATACATTATGGTACAACCAGCCTGCGCAATACTTTGAAGAGAGTTTGGTGTTGGGTAATGGGAAAATGGGAGCCTCAGTATTTGGAGGGGTCAATTCCGACAAAATATATTTGAATGATGCAACTCTTTGGTCGGGCGAGCCGGTTAATCCAAATATGAATCCCGAAGCTTACAAGAATCTTCCGGCTATTAGAGAAGCTTTAAAAAATGAAGATTACAAGCTGGCCGAAAGTTTAAGCCATAAACTTCAGGGGAAATATTCTGAATCTTATGCTCCGCTAGGTACGCTTTATCTTAACTTTAAAAATATCGGAACTCCTCAAAAGTATTATCGAGAACTGAATATTTCTGATGCAGTTTCGAGAGTGGAATACGAAATCGATGGTGTAAAATTTGCCCGTGAGTATTTTGTTTCTTATCCTGACAAAGTAATGGTTATTAAGCTTACCAGTAGTAAAAAAGGAGCCTTAAATTTTGGCATAAAATTTGAAAGCCTACTGAAGTATAAAGTTTCTCCATCAGGAAATAAGTTGGCCGTAAAAGGGTATGCTCCTATTCAGGCAAAACCCAGCTATGTTGATATTCCTAATCCTGTTGTTTTTGATGAGAATAAAGGTACAAGGTTTTCTACTATAGCTAAAATCAAAAGTATAGACGGCACCGTTGCAACTACTGATAGCACACTTACTCTCAGTAATGGTACCGAAGCCATCGTTTTTGTTTCGATAGCAACCAGTTTTAATGGATTTGATAAGAATCCTGCTACTAATGGATTAAATGATGTCCAAATTGCAAACGAACAGTTGGATAAGGCATATCCGCTATCGTTCAAAAAGTTGAAAGAAGCTCATCTATCAGATTATCAAAAATACTTCAACCGGGTTAGTATAAACCTAGGGAAAACAGATGCAAAAAACTTACCCACTAACGAGCGACTTAAACAATACGCTGAGGGAAAGGAGGATAAGAACCTTGAGATACTTTATTTTCAATACGGAAGGTATTTGTTGATAAGTAGTTCTCGGACAATGGGAGTTCCTGCTAATCTACAGGGTATATGGAACCCATATATCCGTCCACCTTGGAGTAGTAACTATACTACTAATATAAATGCAGAAGAGAATTACTGGCTTGCCGAAAATACAAATCTTTCTGAAATGCACCTTCCTTTATTAAGCTATATAAAGAATGTATCGGAAACCGGGAAAGTAACAGCCAAAACATTCTTTGGAATAAATGGCTGGGTAGCTTGTCATAACTCAGATATTTGGGCGATGAGTAATCCTGTTGGCGACTTTGGTTCTGGCGACCCGTTATGGGCCAACTGGTATATGGGTGGTACTTGGTTAAGTACTCATTTATGGGAACATTATATGTTTACCAAAGATAAGAATTACCTAAAAGATAAGGCTTATGATATTATGCGCGGAGCTGCTCAGTTCTGCCTTGAGTGGTTGGTAGAAGACAAAGACGGAAAGCTGATTACTTCTCCTTCTTCTTCACCCGAAAATAAGTTTATAACATCAACAGGGTATCATGGGGGAACACTTTATGGTGGAACCGCCGATTTGGCAATGATAAGAGCTTGTTTGCAACAAGCAGTTGAAGCTTCAAAGGTATTGAACGTTGATGGGGCTTTCCGTAAAAAAATGGAGAGCGCCTTTGCCCGTTTACTTCCTTACCATATTGGAAAGAATGGAAATTTGCAGGAATGGTATTTTGATTGGCAGGACGAAGATCCAAAGCATCGCCATCAATCTCATTTATTTGGATTATTCCCAGGTCACCAAATTACTCCTTACACAACACCTGAGTTGGCAAATGCCTGCCGTCGGACCTTAGAGATTAAAGGAGACGAAACAACAGGTTGGTCAAAGGGCTGGCGCATTAATCTTTGGGCACGACTTGGCGATGGAAATCACGCATATAAAATGTATCGTGAATTGTTGAAGTATGTTGAACCGGATGGTGTGAAAACTAATTATCAAAGAGGTGGAGGTACATATCCTAACTTGTTCGACGCCCATCCGCCTTTTCAGATAGATGGAAACTTTGGAGGTGCTGCAGCTATGGCCGAAATGCTTGTGCAATCAACCGAAAACCAAATTCTTTTATTGCCTGCGCTTCCCGATGCTTGGGCAACCGGTTCAGTTAAAGGTCTCTGCGCGAGAGGAGGTTTTGAAATCTCCATGGAATGGGATAAAAAGACTCTAAAGACTGTAACTGTAAGTTCAAAACAAGGAGGAAGCACCACACTTAAATGTGGTGGCAAACAAAAATTGATATCTTTGAAAAAAGGGCAGATACTAAAATTTAATTGGTAAAATACATTTTTGCTATTGTTTTAAGTTCACCGCTCGAAAGCTGTTTTTTCAGTATTTGAGCGGTGTTTCTTTTGTTATTTTCATACAAAATCATTTTCCACCTACCACTCTTAATGGACTCTAATAATTAATCAACTTTTGAACAAAAGAAACTACTCTTTTATATAAGATAATTAATCTGATTATGCAGAAGTAATATAATTAGTGAGGACGTTTTTTTGTCTTTGACTAGTTATAAGTCAATCAACATGAATTTTATATAGAAAAACTCAATTTTTACTTCAAAACGACAAAAAATGGAAGTTTAAAATACATTTGTCCAATATTGAAGTCTTTAAAATGTGCCTTTTTTAGATTCAATTAGTTGTTTTTCACATGTTTATCTTAACGACTGTTTGTCCAACGCTTTTTTTGATTGTCTGGCCTTTATTCCCTACTTTTGTAACCATCAGAAAGGAACAGTTTTGTTCTGTCACTAAAGAAACTAAATACTAAAGTTAAAATGAAATCAACAATGTTTAATTCATCAGTCCTGGCTGTTAGCTTTCCTACTAAAAGCGACTCCCTCGATTTTTTGCAATTAAGCAGAATTCAGTTTAATTGTAGTGACGACTATTCTAATGCAGAAAATATGGTTCTTAATTGCGTAAAATATTTAACATCAAATTCTTTAGATATAACTAACATAAATCATGGACATGCTGAAACATTTTTGCTGCGCTGGATGAATGGCACTCCTGATTATTCATTTAGTATGAATCAGACAGTCTGCAAAATTATGGAATCTAATATATCTTTATTAAGTATATATATAGCATTTTTTGCAAAAGATGTGATAGAGAACAAAAATAGACTCAAAAATGAAAACGAGATTTGCAATGATGTTATTTCTTCGCTGTTGGACTATTGCAAGAATTATAACATCAATATGATACTAAATGGTTTATTAGGTGATATGTTGAAAAATGGGAAGAAGGTAGCGTAAATAGGTTTGACTTTTTTATATAGGTACCGTTCAAATACTGTTTTATAAGTGTTTGGACGGTTTTTTTTGTTTTAATATTAGTTTCTATAACACAAAAAAGTTTATCCTAATTATATATTACTACGAATGTTACTTCCTGCCAATCTTCTTTTTGAATGAAAGCAGAAACCACAAAATAATAATTCAAACTTATCTTCTTTTTGAACCTACTGCTAAAATTGTATTGTTTTTAGATAAATAAGTGTGTAATGTGATTAAAGAAAAGAATTACTTTTGTGTTTGTATAAAGTCTATTGCTTGGTTACAATAAATCTAATTGCAGTTATGAAAAACATTTTATCTGTTCTATTTTTTCTATTGTGTTTTATCTCTCCGGTTTCTGCACAAAGTAAATCCTCGTTTGTTCGTGTTGAAAATGGCAGGTTTTTACTTAATGGTAAACCTTATTATTATATAGGTACTAATTTTTGGTACGGAGCCATTTTAGCATCCGAAGGAGAAGGCGGGAATAGGGTACGTCTTATTAAGGAATTAGATTATCTAAAATCAATTGGCATTAATAATCTTCGAATATTGGTTGGGGCTGATGGCTCAAATGGCATAAAATCGAAAGTAGAACCAACTCTTCAGAAAGCTCCCGGAGTATATAATGATACCATTTTAGCCGGACTTGATTATTTATTGGCCGAAATGGGCAAACGTAAAATGTATGCTGTTCTTTATCTGAATAATTCATGGGAATGGTCGGGAGGATATTCTTTGTATTTACAATGGGCTGGATTCGGTAAAGCACCTGTTCCTGCAATAGACGGATGGCCGGCTTATATGGCGTATGTAAAACAATACCAGAAATCAGACTCCGCTAAAGCTTTATTTCGTAATCATGTAAAATACATCATTACCCGTAAAAATCGCTATACAGGTAAAAAGTATACAGAAGATCCGGCTATTATGTCCTGGCAGATTGGAAATGAGCCACGTGCTTTTTCTGACGATAATAAACAAGCGTTCGCTAGTTGGATTGCAGATGTGGCTGCTCAGATAAAAAGTCTGGATAAGAACCATCTTGTATCTACTGGTAGTGAAGGTAAACACGGATGTGAAGATGACATTAAATTATTTGAAACCATACATGCTGGAAAGAATGTGGATTATATGAATGTTCATTTATGGCCTTATAACTGGGGATGGGTGAATAAAGACAATCTTTCTGAGAAATTGCAAACAGCTAAAGAGAATACAAAGGAATATATTTTGGAGCATTTGGCAATTGCAAAGAAATATAACAAGCCATTAGTAATGGAAGAATTTGGCTTCCCACGCGATGGTTTTAAATTCTCGAAAGAGAGCGCAACAAATGCGCGTGATTCATATTACAAGTTTGTGTTTGACTTGATTACGAAGGAAAAAGAATCAAAAGGTTTATTCGCAGGATGTAATTTCTGGGGGTGGGGTGGCTTTGCAATGCAGAATAAAAATCATATTTACTGGGAAAAGGGAGATGATTATTGCGGCGATCCAGCTCAGGAGGAACAAGGACTAAACTCCGTTTTTAGTTCTGATTCAACAGTGAAGATAATAAAGGAAGCTAATAAGAAAATAGGGAATAAATAATTAGCTATAAAATTGAAAATAGGGATGAATCTAATTTTGAAAGATAAGAAAATGAGAATAAGTCTGATTAGTTTAATTATTGCATGTTGCTTTTCACTTTCAATGTCTGCACAGACAAATGAGAAAGAAAGCACATTCGTTTGTCGTGTTAAGCAGACAAATGATTGGGTTTTCTATAGTCCTGAAAATCCTCGGATACAGGTGGTGGTAAAGAATCAAAATAATGAAAAAACATCTTCCACAATTAGCTTGAGGGTAACTACTGATGATTATAAGCAGGTCTACCAGTTTGCACAATCTGTAATGTTGAATAAGGAAGATTCCACACAGGTCGATTTCTCTTTTGTTGCTCCGGCTCCCGGATTTTATAGGTGTACAGTGCTTCAGGAAAATAATGGCATTAGTAAAGAAGTAAAGAAATTCAATATTGGCTACGAACCAGAGAATATAGTTTCTTTACCAGATAATAAAAGTGATTTTAGAAAATTCTGGGACGAAAGTTTAGCTGAACTGGCCAAAGTAGCTCCAGAGTATAAGCTCACTCTGATTCCCGATTCTTCAACTAATGTGCGTAGGTTATATAAGGTAAGCATGAAATCTTTTGGAGGTGTTGAAATCTCAGGATTCTATTGTACTCCGGTAAAGAAAGGAAAATATCCGGCAATAATCAGCTATATGGGATATGGCTCAAAACCGTGGTCACCAAAGCCCAACGATAATTCAGGTTTTGTGGAATTTGTATTATCTGTCCGCGGACAAGGTCTGCAACAGCCAACTAATATCTATGGAGATTGGATTACTTACGGTCTTCAGTCAAAAGAAGACTATTATTACCGTGGCGCTTTTATGGATTTGGTACGTGCCATTGATTTTATAACATCTCGACCAGAGGTAAACACAAAAAATATATTCGCAGAAGGAGGCAGCCAGGGTGGCGCATTTACGCTTGCTGCATGTGCACTCGATCATCGTATTGCTGCAGCTGCTCCTTTCATTCCATTCCTTTCTGATTATCCCGATTATTTTAAAATTGTTCACTGGCCGGGAGATAAGGTTAAGGCTGCATGGGCAAAGCAACCATCAATGACGGAAGCGCAGCTATATGAAATACTATCCTATTTTGATATCAAGAACTTAGCTGGATGGATTAAGTGTCCGGTTATAATGGCATCCGGTCTTCAGGATGAAGTTTGTCCCCCTCATACAAACTTTTCAGGTTATAATCGTATCAGTTCAGAAAAGGAATATCATATTAATCCTACATACGGACACGATGTGCCGCCCACATGGTGGAATATTCGTATGGATTTCTTTAAAAAGCACATGAAATAAGTAAGGGATGATAGCATTATTATATAATAATGCTCTTATGAATTCATGTAATGAAACATATACATACCTTATTGGAAACATTGTGTAGCCTTGTCATCTCGTTAATACTTTAATTTTGCATCCGTTCTTAGGCAAGAATGTTATCATATAATGAAACTTAGAGCTTTATCTTTAATGATAAAAGAAAAACTAAAGTTGAAATCATTCTAAGAAACTTCAAAAATAAGCAAACAGATAAAATAGTATTGTTTAAAGATAAAATTGCATTTGTTATGAATATGTATAACAAATACTTTTGTGTTCATATATTATAAATCTAATTATTAGTTATGAAAAACATCATTTTGTTTTTAGTGGCGCTTGTAATGAGTTGTCATGTCATGGCGCAGCAAGGGCGAATTACCGGTACGGTTACCGATAGTAAGGATGGCTCCAGTATGCCTGGCGTAAATGTTCTAGTGAAAGGAACCACAAATGGAACCATAACAGACATAGATGGAAAATTCTCTCTGAATATTTCCACTAAGGATGCTGTGCTGGTTGTTTCTAGTGTGGGTTACAAATCCAAAGAAATTCGTTTGAAAAGTGATCAAAAGATTGTCAATGTAGTTATAGAAGAAAATTCTGAATTACTTGATGAGGTGGTTGTTGTTGGTTACGGTGTTCAAAAGAAGAAGTTGTTAACTGGTGCTACCGTTCAGGTTAAGGGTGACGATCTTCAGAAGCTGAGTACAACGAGTGCTCTTACAGCTTTACAGAGTCAGACTCCAGGGGTAAACATTACTCAAAGTTCGGGTCAGCCAGGTGAAGGCTTTAAAGTAACAGTTCGTGGTTTAGGTACTGTTGGCTCTTCAGCTCCTCTATATGTTATAGATGGTGTAGCTGGTGGTAGTATTGATAACTTAAACCCTTCAGATATCGAATCTATTGATGTCTTAAAGGATGCTGCTTCTGCTGCTATTTATGGCGCACGTGCAGCTAATGGTGTAATTCTGGTAACAACAAAGCAAGGTAAGGTTGGCAAAGTTTCCGTTTCATATGATGGTTACTATGGTTCACAGTATGCATATAAAATGCCGGACTTATTAACTGCTAAGGAATATATGGCTGTTGAGGATATGATAAACTATAATGAAGGTAATCCTGCAAATAACTGGTCAAAATTACTTCCTTCTGCTTTGTATCAGTCTATTACTGACGGTACTTGGAACGGAACAAACTGGATGAACGAATCTTATAATAAGGCTGCTCCGGTAGAGAATCATGCTATAAACCTGACTGGTGGTAACGAAGTTTCAAAATTCTCTTTAGGATTTTCTTATGCTTCTCAGGAAGGTATTTTTGGAAAACCAGTTGAATCTGATTACGGACGTTATACAGCTCGTATTAATTCAGATCATGTTCTTTTGAAAGTTAAAGATTTTGATGCTATTAAGATTGGCGAAACTTTAAACTATTCTTATAGTACTAAGGCTGGTGTTTCTACAGGTAATATTTATTGGAACTCAATTCATAGCTTATTAACAGCTAATCCATTAATGCCTGTTTATGATGAAAATGGTGATTATTATGACTATTACGCAAAACAAAGAAATGGATGGAATTATGATGCTAGTGCAGCAAATCCAATTGCAAACACAGCTCTTTCTTCTCAAGGCTTGAATCTTTCAAAGAGTCATAATCTACAGGCTAGTGCATATTTACAAATTCAGCCAATTAAGAATTTGATTTTCAAATCTCAATTTGGATATAAGATGAGTGCTAATACTTATCGTTCATATGATAGAATAAAGAAACTAAGCTCAACAAATGAGACAACAACTGAATCTGTTAGTCAGAATGCTGGTTTAGGTGCTTCCTGGACATTAGATAATACATTGGCTTATAAGCTAACCGTAAATCATCATACAGTTGACATGATGATTGGTCAATCGGCTGAAAGATGGGGATTGGGAGATAATGTTAGTGCTTCAGGAAAAAATACTTTATTCCTTGGATCCTGGAAAAATGCATATGTAGACAATACTAAACCTACTGCATTAGATCAGATTACAGCTGGCAGCAGTCCTTGGGGCGAAGGTACTTTAGCTTCTTTCTTTGGTCGTGCTAACTATGATTACAACGAAAAATACATGGCTTCATTTACATTACGTGCCGATGGTTCTTCAAACTTTGCTCCAGGCAAACAGTGGGGTTACTTCCCTTCAGCATCTGTTGGTTGGGTAATGACTAGTGAACCTTGGATGGAGTCTACAAAAAGCTGGATGGATTTCTTGAAACTTCGTGGAAGCTGGGGACAGAATGGTAACTGTAATATTAGTGGCTACCAGTATTTAACGACTTTTGCTTTTGATGTAACCAATGGTTATTATTTCGGTAAAGACAAAGCTTCTCAAACAACAGGTGGTTATGCTAATATTCTTAAAAATCCTGATGTTACCTGGGAAACTTCAGAACAGCTTGACTTAGGTCTTGATGCACGTTTCTTTGATTCTCGTTTAGGTGTTGCTTTTGACTGGTATAGAAAGACTACTAAAAACTGGTTAGTTCAAGCTCCTATTCTTTCTACTTATGGTTTAACAGCTCCATATATTAATGGTGGTGATATTAGAAACCAAGGTTTTGAATTAGCGTTGAACTGGAATGATAAAGTTGGTAAAGATTTTAAATATGGTATTAATCTTAATCTCTCAAAGAATAGTAATGAGGTAACCCGTATTGCTAATGCTGAGGGAATTATCCATGGTGATGCAAACGTTTTGAGTCAGGGAACAGATGAAATGTACCGTGCTCAGGTAGGTATGCCTATTGGCTATTTTTATGGATATAAAACAGATGGTATCTTCCAGAATTATGATCAGATAAAAGCTTATAAAGATGCAGGAAAAGGTGTATTGGCTGGAGCACAACCTGGTGATGTTATCTTTACCGATTATAATAAAGATGGTGTGATTGATGATAATGACAGAACAATGATTGGTAACCCTCATCCTGATTATACACTAGGTTTAGGACTTAATTTTAGCTATAAGGGCTTTGATTTTAATCTAGCTGCTTCTGGTGCATTTGGCCAACAAATAGCTAAATCATATCGTTCATTTGCATCGGGAAAGAATGAAAATTTCACAACTGATATATTTGGTGTTTGGACAGGTGAAGGAACTTCTAATAAGTTGCCTCGTTTAACTTCAGGTTCTCATACTAACTGGCAGAATATTTCTGATATCTATATTGAAAATGGTGATTATCTGAAAATCCAAAACGTAACCATTGGTTATGATTTCAAAAAGCTTTTCTCTAAGTTACCACTTCAACAGGCTCGTCTGTATTTTACAGTTCAGAATCTTTACACCTTTACTGGTTACTCAGGAATGGATCCGGAAATTGGTTATGGAAATGACCGTTCATGGGTATCAGGAGTCGATTTAGGTTTCTATCCAAGTCCTAGAACATTCTTGGTAGGTGCTAATCTTAAATTTTAATAGTTAATAACATGAAGAAATTAATATACTTAGTAGTAGCAGCTCTCATGTTTGCCAGTTGTGATGACTTCTTGGCGACAGAGAACTTAACACAGAAGAATTCAATGAACTTCCCTGTGAATGAAACCGATGCCACCCAGATGATTACGGCAATTTATGCAACTATGAATATTGCTGTTCAAAAGGGTGTGAATAAGACTTATTTCTATATTGCACAAGTGGCATCTGATGACTGTTATGGTGGTGGTGGTGAAAATGACAAAGATGCTCAGGCTTCGGACCACATAATGTATAATGGTGCTTCTCTTTTTGCAGATTTCTGGTCTGCACGTTATCAGGGTATTAACCGTGCAAATATGGCATTGGCTAATCTCAATAATGTGGCTAATGAAAAAGTTAGAAATCAAAAGAAGGGTGAAGCTCTATTCTTGCGCTCTTATTTCTATTTTGAGTTGACTCAGATGTTTGAAAATGTACCTTTGATTTCTACAGCTCCTGAAAATGTTGCAGCAGCTCAGACAGCTCCTGTACAGATGCCTGCTGATTCAATCTATGCACACATCGCTTCTGATTTAAAACAAGCTGTTGAAATTATGCCTGATAGTAAATGGAATGAAGTAGAATCTGGTACAGCTACCCGTTGGGCTGCAGAAGCATTATTAGCTCGTGTTTATTTGTTCTACACAGGTTTCTATCAGAAAGATGCACTTCCATTAACAGATGGTACTAAATTGGATAAAAATTATGTTGTAACTAAATTGAATGATTGTATTACTAATTCAGGACATAGTCTTGCACCTGACTTCCGTAGCTTGTGGCCATATACAAATTCTGTTACAAAGAAAAACTCAACTTACCAGGCTGATGCTCCAACTTGGTTGAAAGATGGTGAAAATCCTGAACAGGTTTTTGCTCTTAAGTTCTGTTATCAATCAGCTTGGGTTGGTGATAAACTTGGTTTCTCTAATCAATATGCGCTATACTTTGGTATTCGTGATCAAAGTACTGATTATGGATTGAATGGTACTTATCCAATTGGACAAGGTTGGGGACAAGGTCCTGTAGCTGCCAATTTATGGAATGACTGGAAAACAGAAGAACCAAATGATACTATCCGTCGTAAAGGTTCTATTTATCAAGTAAAAGATAATTTCCAATATGGTCGTGATGCTCAGATGGAAGAAACTGGCTTGTGGCAATCTAAAATTGTTGCAACTCGTGCAATCGTAGGTGATAAAGATTATCCTAGCTTCTGTTCTACATCTGATTACTATGGTGATGGAACTTCTATGGGACACTTCCAGGTATCTAGTGCTCAGGATTTAACATTGATTCGTTTTGCGGATGTTTTGTTAATGCAATCAGAGTTAACAGGTACAGCTGATGGTATGAATAAGGTTCGTGCTCGTGTACATCTTCCTTCTGTTAGTTATTCTCTTGATGCTTTGAAAAAGGAACGTCGTTTTGAATTAGCTTTTGAGGGTCTTCGTTGGGGTGATATTCGCCGTTGGCATGATGCTGAAACTGCTTTAGCTAAGCAAGTTGGTCAGAGTATTTGGAATAAAGGTCAGGCAACTACAATGAAAGATCAGGGTGCAGGATATGTAGCTCGTTATAAAGCCACAAGAGGATTCTTCCCGATTCCAAAAACAGAGATCGATTTGTCTAATGGTGCTTTGAAGCAGAACCCAGGTTGGGATGCATCGGCTAACTACTCTAGTTGGAATAACTAATAATATAAATTATTAAAATGGTAATAAGAATGAAAAAGTCAATTATATTTTCAATGTTGGTGGGAGCTGCAATGTTAGTTGCTTGTGACCCCATTGAAGACCGTGATACAATGACCGGAGCTATTACTGCTGATCAGTTGAAAATTTCGGCGATACCAGTGGTTAAAGACGGTGTAAAATCGAATTATATCGAATTGAATAGTGAAGGTAATCCTTGCCTTTCTTCTTGGGATTATGGTTTTGGTACCTTAACTGATACCAAAGGAACTGTAAAGGTGATGATGGTTGGTGATAATGATATCGTGTATAGTGGTATGAATCCGGATGGAACCATCATTACAAAAAAAATAACTGTTCATGTAGATAAATTGTATGATGTAGCACCAGAATATGCTTTGTTCTGTGGCGATAATGGCACAAAAACCTGGGTTTGGGATGGTGATATGGGTACTCCTTGGGGTAATGGTGGTTACTTAAGTAACACTACTCCTGGTTGGTGGAGCAATAACTTGGACGCTATCGAAAAGGGAGCTGTAGAAAAAGGTTTTCCTGGAGATGGTAAGAATGGATCTATGACATTCTCTCTTAAGGGTATGAAGCTAACAAAAAGTGATGGAACTTCAGGTTCATTCTCTTTTGATATGTCTAAAAAGACAACTGGTGCTGATGGTAATGTATGGGGCATAGGTAAGTTCTATACTAAAAGTGTAAATGTCCTTATGGGTATTCAACCTAACCAATCAAACGCAATAGTTAATGAATATGATATTACTAAATTGGATGCTACTCATTTGTATTTAGCTTGTCCTGAAAGTGCAGCTGGCGGTGCTTGGAGTACTTGTTGGTACTGGTGCTTTAAAGTTAAATAATTTACATTAGGTAAATCTTAACAGATTATGATTTATATATTGGGCGAAACTTTTATAGGTTTCGCCCAATTTTTTGTTTGATTCTTTTTTGTGAGATAGTCTGACTATTAATTATATAATAGCATTATTTTATATGTTATTCATTAATAGGTGCTTTCTTTGTGAAGAATAGTCCCCGGATTTTTATGCCTCAATAAATGATAAAATAAGCAATGGAAATTTTCTTTAAATGGGAGCATTTAGGCCTTATAAAAGTGCCTTTTTTCAAACAATTTGTTATCTTTGCGATACCATTAATCTATAATAAAAATGCAACATAAAACACTATACGCATTCCTCTTTTTAACTTGTCTTACCTGCTGCAAATCAGAAAATAAGAAATTCACGATAGAAGGAACAGTTCCATCAACGAAATACGATGGTGAATGGGTTTATTTAGTGCCGGTTGAAGGTGCTTGTTCAAGTAACGTTGATTCAGTAAAAATAACGAATGCATCTTTTAC
The DNA here is from genome assembly GCF_963676325.1 of uncultured Bacteroides sp. NCBI lineage: Bacteria > Pseudomonadati > Bacteroidota > Bacteroidia > Bacteroidales > Bacteroidaceae > Bacteroides > uncultured Bacteroides sp. The sequence continues at coordinate 3,347,772 of NZ_OY781099.1, read as the reverse complement.
TTTTGAAGGTAATAAAGAGCAGATGAGTATTATTCGTACTCGTCCTCTTTTACGTTTAAAACTGCAGGAATTATTACTGGTGACCGAGCCGGGTACTACAAAGGCAATTATTGATTCTGTCAGTTCTGTTCATGGTACACCACAAAATGATGCGCTCCAATCGTGGAAAGAAGAAAAGGAAAAGATAATGCTTGGTTATAAGTTTATTAGAAAGGGACTGGAAACTGTTTCTGGAAAAGATTCTCTTCGTTGGGTGGCTCAAAAAGAGATGTTGATCAAGCGAGAACACACCAATAATGAGCGTTTTCTCAAGGAACAAGGTGATAATACGGTTGGTACTTTCGTAAGAAAGATAACTGGAGAAACTAATAAATGAGAATAATTAATTGACAATTAATTTTAAGGCTTGTGCTATAACACATAAAACTTATTTTTTGACAAAAACACGACTGGTCATTACCGTTTAATTCCATTAATATAGAATATCGTTTATAACGATTAATCTGCTGAATCCTTAATATATAACAGACGATGAAAGAAATATCAAGCGCTCACATAAAAAGGTATAATATCCTGTTATCCCTACTATTTGGAGTATGTGTATTTATTTTCTTTAATTTCTATTATCCTTTCCATGTTCAATACCATGAACTGTTTCAAATGTTTTTGTTTACTTCTGATTATTTTCTTGAAAGAGTATCCGAACCGGGTGGAATGGCCATATATATAGGTAACTTTTTAATTCAGTTCTTTTATTATGCTTGGGCTGGTGCATTCATTATAGCTGCCTTATTAGTCTTGTTGCAAAGAGAAATAGTCTGGATTACAAAGAAGTTTGGTTGCAATAATGCATTTTATCCATTGACATTTTTGCCTTCAATAGTCTATTGGACCCTGTTATGCGATGAAAATTATATGTTTTCAGGATTAGTTTTATTGATTATGGTTTTAGCAACGGTTATTATTTGTACGGCTATCCCTTCACGTATAATTCGTTTAATATCTACCATAGTCCTGACCCCTATACTTTATATCCTCTGTAGTGGCTGCTTTTGGCTCTTTGCTATATTTATGATTTTGTTAGAAATATTTTATTGGCGAGAAAAGATAAATGTTCGTTGGTGGATGATGGTTATAGGTTCAGCACTACTGGTCGTTTTTTCTCCTTTTGTATCTAAATATTTTTATCAATATCCATTAGAACGCTTGTGGTTGGGTATTGGTTTTTATCGTTTCCCTAAAATATCACCTTATGGACAAATAATTGTCTGGTTGTTGGTGTTTGTTGTATCACTGTTACCTCGTTTCATCTCAAAGATTGTTTTAGTAAAGAAATATGTTATAGCAGTAGCATCACAAGTCTTTTTATTACTCATATTGGGAATTTACCTGATAGGAAATGCAGCCAGTTGGGATAAAGAAGAAGTTATGGGATACGCTCATTATGTAAGGATGCAGGAATGGGACAAAATAATAGCTATGGCAGATAAAAAGGCTCCAACAGCTCCAATGTCAGTTGCTTGTTTAAATCTGGCTTTAGCTAAAACCGGGGTTCTGGGGGATAGAATGTTTTGCTATTATCAGAATGGAGTGCAGGGGCTAATTCCTCCATTTAAACCAGACTTTACAGCTCCACTTCCAACAAGTGAGGTCTATTATCAATTGGGAATGATAAACTCATCCCAGCGTTTAGTCTTTGAAGCTATGGAGTCTATTCCTGATTATCAGAAGAGTGCCAGCTGTTATAAACGTTTGGCTGAAACAAATCTAATAAACGGACAATACAAAGTTGCTGCTAAATACCTGAGAACTTTGCAACATACATTGTTTTATCGCAATTGGGCAACAGAAACATTGACCTACCTATATGATGAAAAAAGAATAAATGCGCATCCAGAATGGGGAAGATTAAGGCAATTACGTTATAAGGATGATTTTCTTTTCAGTGAAGGTGAACTTGATGTAATGTTAAGAATCCTTTTCCAACACAACAAGAGTAATCGTATGGCTTATGAATATCTGATGGCTTGTACTTTGCTTAGTAAGGATCTTGAGAAATTTAATAAATACTATCCGTTAGGGAAAGATGTTGGATATAATCATATACCTAAAAGTTATCAGGAAGCATTGTTGTTCATTTGGAGCTTAAAACATAATCCATTAAATGATAAGGCTCCATGGCCTATTGATTCTCAGGTGACACAACGTTTGCTTGATTATGCTCCGATATATATGCAGGAAAAGAATGCTGAACCAATCTTAAAAGATCGGTTTGGAGATACATATTGGTATTATTTACATTTTGGTGCTAAGAAATGATGAAAAGAATGAAACAAATAATTTGTCTGTTCCTTATTGGAATAGCTATGGCTTCTTGTAATAATCAGGTTAACTCACCTTCTAAAATAGATAAATATCCTTCCATCTATCCAGATTATGTAGGTGTAACGGTTCCTGCCACCATTGCTCCTTTGAATTTTATATTGCCGGAAGAAGCTTGTGACAGGATAGATGTTGTAGTGAAAGGCAAGAGGGGGAATGAAATACATGTTAATGGCGATTGCGTATCTTTCTCATCTTCAGAATGGAGAAGTTTATTGGAAAGCAATAAAGGAGATAGTCTTCTAGTCACGGTTTGTTTAAAGCAAAGCGGACAGTGGAAACAATATAAATCTTTCCCCATTTATATAAGTAAATATCCTATTGATTATGGTCTGGTTTACCGATTAGTTGCTCCCGGATATGAGGTATATAGTAAAATGGGCATTTATCAGCGTGAACTGGCATCTTATAATCAGACTGCATTGTATAAGAATACTTTGGTCACAGGTTCTTGTGTCAATTGCCATAGCTTTAACAAGACAAATCCTAATCATTCTAGCTTGCATGTACGTGGAAATAACGGGGCAACTTATATGAATATTAATGGACAATCTGAGTTCCTGAATACAAAGACAGACAAAACTATAGGATCTTTTGTCTATCCTTACTGGCATCCATCCGGCAAATACGTTGCCTATTCAGTCAATAAAACCCGTCAGGTTTTTCATGTAGCAAAAGATCAACGCATAGAGGTGGTTGATCTGGAATCTGATGTAATTGTATATCAACCGGAAACAAAGAAAGTATTGACTACTAATCTTTTGAAGACAGCTTCTTTCGAGACCTTTCCTGCTTTTTCTGCCGATGGTCGTACATTATATTTCTGTTCTGCAGAGAAGAAAGAAATGACAAAAGAATATAAAGATGTAAAATACAGTTTATGCAGTATTGCTTTTAATCCGGAGAAAGGAACTTTCGGTGATCATATAGATACCCTTGTTTCTGCAAATAAGATGAATAAAAGTGTCTCATTTCCTCGTCCATCTTATGATGGAAAATATATAATGTTCACTTTGTCTGATTATGGAAACTTCTCTATCTGGCATAAAGAAGCCGATCTATGGTTGCTTAATCTGGCTGATAAAAGTGTAAGAAGGCTAGATGAAGTAAATAGTGATGATACGGAAAGTTATCATAGCTGGAGTAGTAATTCACATTGGTTTGTTTTTAGCAGTCGACGTGACGGAGGGTTGTATACGCGTTTGTATATAGCTTCAATAGATGAAAAAGGGGTGGTGGGTAAGCCTTTCCTTTTACCTCAAAAAGATCCTTTCCGTTATTATGATGAATCTGTTTATTCCTATAATGTGCCCGAATTTGTATCTTCGCCAGTAAAATGGGATCTCCGAGAGATGGAAAACGGGTTTACATCCAAGAAACGAACACAAGTAACAATTAAAAAATAGAAATGAAATATCGGTCATATACATTTGATAATGTAAATGTAGAACTTTCTTCTTTTGGTGAACCAGGGCATGCAATGGAGCATCACCTCATGTTTCATGTGAAAGAAGGAGAATTAAATTATCAGGCACAGCTACAAAATCTGCATCGTGCTTATACGGAGTTATTGAAAGATGAATCAATGAATGGTGCAAAGCCGGTTATGAAGCGTTACTTTTTAAGTGATGCTGCTAATCAGGCTGAACAATTGCAGGAAGAATTGAAAAAGTTCCCGTTTTGTGCAACTTCCATTGTTCAACAGGCTCCGCTGGATGGAAGTAAGATTGCATTGTGGTGTTATTTGGTAACTGACACTAATCCTGCTTATAAACATTATTGGATGGCTGGTGCCGGAATTGCTTCGGGCAATTCAGAAGAGCAGACTAATGCACTGTTACAAAATTATGAGGCCGAATTATATAACCAGGAGTGTACGTTAGAAGGTAGTTGTGTTCGCACCTGGTTCTTTGTGCAAAATGTAGATGTTAATTATGCCGGTATGGTAAAAGCCCGGTCTGAGAATTTTGTTGAACAAGGACTTACAGAACATACTCATTATATTGCAAGTACAGGCATTGAAGGGCGTCATGCAGACCCTCATATTCATGTATTATTAGATGCTTATGCTGTAAAAGGGTTGCAATCCGGTCAGATGAAATACCTTCGTGCCCTGACTCACCTAAGTCCAACTGCTGCATATGGTGTAACATTTGAAAGAGGCACCAGTCTGCTTTATGGAGATAGACGACAGCTTTATATCAGCGGCACAGCTAGTATTGATAGTAAAGGCGAGGTTTTATACAGAGGTGATGTAGTATCTCAGGCTCACAGGACATGCGAAAATGTTGAAAAGTTATTGGAAGAAGGAGGTGCTGGTTTTGAAGACTTAGCACAAATCATTATTTATCTGCGTGATGCTGCAGATTATTCAGTTATCAGGTCGATGTTTGAGAAACAATTCCCTGAGGTGCCTAAACAGTTTGTGCTTGCATCTGTTTGCCGTCCTACCTGGCTTATCGAAATTGAATGTATTGCTGTGCGGAAAGATAAAAACGATCATTTTACTAATCTCTAAGATATTAAACTTTACTTTTGTAGACTTATAATAATAGCCTCTTTATCAGATTGATGATTAAGAGGCTATTATTATGTATAAGCGGTTCTGCTATTAATAAAGTGAAACAAAAGTATCAGGTATTATGAATATAATATTATTTAATAGCTAATGCAAACTTTTTATTTATTGGTCATTCATAGACTATATAATAAATGTATTCACAATTTAAATTGAATCTAACAGCTCCATGGTTATTGTATTATATTCACCTAAATTCTTTTATTGTTGCAAATAGCACTTGTTTTTATAAAGAATTAGGTGTCAGCAAATTATTTACTTGATACCCAATCCTATTAAATTAGCAGAATATTATCTTTGGATAAAATTGTACTTGTTTGCCTCGGCTATCAATCTTACTTTTGTATAGTTGTAATGCATGCTATGCTTCAAATTTATAAACCATGAAAAATATTTTAGTTACAATGGCAATATTGGCTTCGGTGGGCGTTGGCCCTGGTGGAAAGAAGGAGGTCTATAAGGATGCTTCGGCTCCGGTTAAAGACAGGGTGGAGGACTTACTCCAACGAATGACTCTTGAGGAAAAGGTGGGACAGATGAATCAATTTGTCGGCATTGAACATATTAAGTCTGCTCAGGCTACGCTTACTGCTGATCAGTTAAGAACCAATACTGCCAATGCATTCTATCCGGGTACTACTGTTGATGATATTGTGAAATGGACCGAAACCGGAAGAATTGGTTCTTTTCTGCATGTGCTTACGTTGAAAGAGGCCAATTACCTGCAATCATTGGCTATGAAAAGCCGGTTGCAGATTCCTATAATCTTTGGTATTGATGCTATTCACGGAAATGCAAATGCACCCGATAATACTGTTTACCCAACAAATATTGGTCTGGCTTCTTCTTTCGATCTGAATATGGCCTATAAAATTGCCCGCCAGACAGCAAAGGAGATGCGTGCCATGAATATGCACTGGACGTTTAACCCGAATGTGGAAGTTGCCCGCGACGCTCGTTGGGGCAGGGTAGGCGAAACTTACGGAGAAGATCCTTATATGGTTTCGTTGATGGGCGTTCAGTCTGTTAAGGGATATCAGGGAAATCTGAATGGTAAGGAAGATGTGCTGGCTTGTATCAAGCATTTTGTTGGAGGTAGTGAGCCACTAAACGGAACCAATGGCGCACCGGCAGATTTGTCAGAGCGTACACTTCGGGAAGTATTCTTTCCACCTTTCAAAGCTGGCGTTGAGGCTGGTGCCATGTCACTGATGACTGCTCACAATGAGCTGAATGGAATTCCTTGTCACAGCAATGACTGGCTGATGGAGGATGTTCTTCGCAAGGAGTGGAAGTTCCCCGGGTTTGTGGTTAGTGACTGGATGGATATTGAGCATATAAATGATTTACACGCTACGGCAGAGAATATAAAAGAAGCCTTCTATCAAAGCATTATGGCCGGCATGGATATGCACATGCACGGCGTTAAGTGGAACGAATATGTGGTTGAGCTAGTGAAAGAAGGCCGCATTCCCGAATCACGTATTGACGAATCTGTTCGCCGCATTCTGGATGTGAAGTTCCGTCTTGGACTGTTCGAACAACCTTATGCCGATGAGAAGCAGAGCATGAAAATCCGTTTGTGCAGTGAGCATAGAGCTACAGCTTTGGAGGCTGCCCGCAATGGTATTGTGTTATTGAAGAATACCGGTGTACTTCCTCTTTCACAGGATAAGTATAAAAAAGTAATGGTTACAGGCATCAATGCCAATGATATGAATATTCTGGGCGACTGGAGTGCGGTTCAGAAAGATGAGAATGTAATAACTATCCTTCAGGGATTGAAAATGACAGCTCCGCAGACAGACTTTGACTTTGTAGATCAGGGATGGGATCCCCGAAATATGGATCAGAAAAAGGTTGATGAGGCTGCTGATAAAGCAAAAGATGCAGATCTGAATATTGTGGTTGCCGGAGAATACATGATGCGTTTCCGCTGGAAGGACCGTACCGGAGGTGAAGATACCGACCGCTCGGATATTGATTTAGTTGGATTGCAGAATGAACTGATTAAGAAAGTGGCTGCTTCGGGTAAGCCTACTATCTTGATTCTTGTGAATGGCCGCCAACTGGGTGTGGAATGGGCAGCCGAACATCTTCCTGCTATCGTTGAAGCCTGGGAACCGGGAATGTATGGCGGTCAGGCTGTTGCCGAAATCCTTTACGGAAAGGTGAATCCTTCGGCAAAACTGCCGGTTACTGTCCCTCGCAGCGTTGGTCAGTTGCAAATGATTTATAATCATAAACCTTCTCAATATTTCCATCCGTATGTAGTGAAGCCAAGTACGCCGCTTTATCCGTTTGGCTACGGGCTTTCATACACTACTTATAAGTATGATGATTTGAAACTTGATAAGACAGAAATAGGAAAAGACGGCAATGTGAACGTAAGCGTTAAGATTACCAATACCGGAGATCGCGATGGAGTGGAGATTGCTCAGCTTTACATCCGTGATAAGTTTAGTTGTGTTACCCGTCCGGTAAAGGAACTCAAGGATTTTGCCCGCGTTGCTTTGAAAGCCGGTGAGAGTAAAGTGGTGAACTTCACCATTACTCCTGACAAACTTGCCTTTTATGATAAGAAGATGAACTGGCAGGTGGAACCGGGAGAGTTTATTGTGATGGTTGGATCTTCTTCGGAAGATAATTCATTATTAAAGCAGAGTTTTTTGGTTAAGTAATGGGATGTTTTGTATGAGCTGTGCAGCTTCTTTTCACGAGCTGCGCAACTCGAGATTGCGACCTGTGCAGCTCGCTTCATCGACCTGCGCAACTCGATTTAATGACCTGTGCAGGTCGCTAAAAAGATCCCTCGAAGAAATAAAATAATATAGTTATGATTAAGAAAATAAGAGGCCTGGCAATGGGTACTGTACTGGTTGCCGGACTAGTATCTTGCGGATCGGCAAAGGAAGTTACTGAAGCCGATTCAAGATCTGGTTCTATACGAACTACTGAGACTGAGCATCTACTGAAAAGTATTCAGGGTATGTCTGCCAAAGGATTTATGTTTGGCCATCAGGATGACACGGCTTATGGCATAGGCTGGGACGGAGATTCTGATCGTTCCGACGTGAAAAGTGTATGCGGCGACTATCCCGCTGTGTGCGGATGGGATTTGGGTCACATTGAACTGGGCGATGATAAGAATCTGGATAAGATTCCTTTCCAAAGAATTCGCCAGGATATCATTGCGCAATACCTTCGCGGCGGACTCAATACCGTTAGCTGGCACTTGAATAACCCACTTACCGGAGGAGATGCGTGGGATGTGAAGACTGAAGGTGTAGTTACATCTATACTTCAGGGCGGAGCAAAACATGAGTTGTTCGTTAGCTGGCTGGGCAAACTGGCTACTTTCCTCAATTCACTTACTACCCCCGACGGGAAAAAGATTCCTGTTCTTTTCCGCCCTTGGCATGAACATACAGGCAGCTGGTTTTGGTGGGGGAAATCTCACTGTACGCCACAGGAATATAAAGAATTATGGAAAATGACTCACGATTACCTCAGTTCACATGGTGTTAATAACTTGCTTTATGCCTATTCTCCTGGCAGCGAAAAAACGGTGGATGAATATATAGAACGCTATCCGGGAGATAAATATGTAGACTTGCTGGGATTCGACTGCTATCCTTCTGCAAAACCTGAAGGAACGGACGAGTACAGAACCTTAATGACCACCGTATTGACCTATCTCACTCAGTTGGGCAAAGAGCATAGCAAACCAATTGCTGTAACAGAAACAGGATTGGAAGCTTTACCAATGGCTACCTGGTGGACGGAAGTTCTCTTTCCATTGGTAGATAAATACCCAATATCTTATGTACTTGTATGGCGCAATGCCCGCGAAAAACCTAATCATTACTATGCCCCTTATCCGGGCCAGGCATCTGCAAACAACTTTGTGGAATTCTATAATCAGCCCAAAACGCTGTTCTGCAAAGATGTAAAAAGCTTATATAAATAACAATCTAATCAATCTAATCAATTTAACAAATTACTTTTGTCATGGAGCAATTTAATAATAAAATAGCAAAAATATTAGCCGATCACGAAATACTTTTATCCAGAAAGAATATACCTGAAGAAGAAACCAACGGCTTGTTTACGCGTTACAAATACCCGGCAGTCACAGCAGCTCATACTCCGGTAATCTGGAGATATGACCTTGACGAGCAGACAAATCCATACCTTATGGAGCGCATTGGAATGAATGCGGCTATGAACTCGGGAGCAATAAAATGGAACGGTAAATATATCATGGTGGTACGTGTGGAAGGATCTGACCGCAAATCTTTCTTTGCCGTGGCCGAGAGTCCTAACGGAATAGACAACTTCCGCTTTTGGGATTATCCCGTAACTATGCCCGATACGGAAGATCCTGCCACAAACATTTACGATATGCGCCTTACAGCTCACGAAGATGGCTGGATTTACGGCGTATTCTGTGCCGAACGTCTCGACCCTAAAGCCCCTGCGGGCGATCTTTCTACGGCAACGGCTACTGCCGGAATTGCACGCACAAAAGATTTAAAGACCTGGGAACGCTTGCCGGATCTTAAAACAAAGAGTCAGCAACGCAATGTGGTGCTTCATCCAGAGTTTGTGAATGGAAAATATGCACTCTATACCCGTCCGCAAGATAGCTTTATCGATGCTGGAAGTGGCGGAGGCATAGGCTGGGCATTGGTGGATGACATGACAAATGCCGTAATCACAGAAGAAAAGATAATTGATCACCGTTACTATCATACTATTAAGGAAGTAAAGAATGGCGAGGGTCCTCATCCTATTAAAACCCCAAAAGGCTGGCTCCATCTGGCTCACGGAGTAAGAGGATGCGCCGCCGGTCTGCGTTATGTGCTCTATATGTATATGACTTCTCTGGAAGATCCTTCCAAACTGATTGCTTCTCCGGGCGGATATTTCATGGCTCCTGTGGGAGAAGAACGGATTGGTGATGTGTCTAATGTGCTTTTCAGCAACGGTTGGATTGCTGACGAGGACGGAACTGTTTTTATCTATTATGCATCTTCGGATACACGTATGCACGTAGCCACCTCAACTGTTGATAAGTTGGTGGATTATTGCATGAACACTCCTGAAGACGGCTTCACCACTTCGGCTTCCGTGAAAACACTGAAGAAACAGATTGAGAAAAATCTTAGCAAACTTGCCAATAAATAACAGATTTCATCGTTTAGTTATTCTGTAATGAATTGGCTATAAGATTTAATTATTGAAAATAATATCATGGTAAAACTAACAGAGAAAATAGGTTACGGTTTCGGAGATATGGCTTCTTCCATGTTCTGGAAGATTTTCGGAATGTACCTTCTTTATTTCTATACAGATATTTATGGCTTGGCTCCGGCAGCTGTAGGAACAATGTTTCTGATTACCCGTGTGTGGGATTCTTTTCTTGACCCTGTTATCGGAGTAATTGCCGACAGAACCGAATCCCGCTGGGGTAAGTTCCGTCCATACCTGCTTTACATTGCCGTTCCGTTCGGAATCATTGGTGTGCTCACCTTTGTTACTCCCAATTTCAGTACTGAATGGAAACTGGCTTATGCATATCTCACCTATACGCTGATGATGATGGTTTATTCGGCAATCAATGTGCCCTATGCTTCCTTACTTGGAGTAATGACACCCAATCCGAATGAACGAACTACGCTTTCTTCATATCGTATGTTCTTTGCTTATCTGGGTAGTTTTATTGCTTTGTTAATCATACAGCCATTGGTTGAATTCTTCTCAAAAATTGGTGGTGGGGTGAATCCTCAACAGGGTTGGACTTATGGTGTTGCCGTGATTGCCACAATGTGCGTTGCTCTGTTTATTGGCTGTTTTGCTCTGACTAGAGAAAGGGTTAAACCGGTAAAGCAGGAAGAAAAAAGTACGTTGAAGGAAGATTTACTCGATTTATGGCGTAACCGTCCGTGGTGGATTCTGTTGGGAGCGGGCATTGCCGCACTGATCTTTAACTCTATCCGTGACGGAGCAACGATCTATTATTTCAAATATTATGTTCTGGAGGACAACTCTCTCAAAATAGCTTCGCTGGGTGTAACGGTTACGTGGACCTCTCTTTATCTGGCATTGGGACAAGCTTCCAATATGGTAGGTGTGGCTTTGGCTGCTCCTGTAGCAAATCATATCGGAAAGAAGATGACTTATATGGGGGCAATGGCTATTGCTACGGTATTAAGTATCATGTTCTATTGGTTTAGCCCCGGACAACTGGTGCTGATATTTGTATTCCAGGCCTTGATTAGTGCATGTGCCGGAATTATTTTCCCGCTTCTGTGGTCTATGTATGCTGATATTGCCGATTATTCCGAGTTGAAATGCGGTCGTCGTGCCACGGGATTGATATTCTCTTCCTCTTCAATGTCTCAGAAACTGGGATGGACACTGGGTGGCGCGCTAACTGGTTGGTTACTCTCTTACTTTGGATTCAAGGCAAATGAAGTTCAATCTGATACAGCTATTACAGGAATCAAGATGATGTTGAGCTTCCTTCCGGCTATAGGTACGGTTCTTTCAGTTATCTTTATCTCACTATATCCTCTTAGCGAGAAGAAAGTAAAGGACATCACCCTGCAACTTGAAGAACGGCGTAAAGATTTAAAGTAGAAACTATGAACAATATAAATGAATTAAAGGCAGAAGTGCTTGATGTGTTGCAGAATAATATTCTTCCATACTGGGAAAATAAGATGCAGGACAAAGAAAACGGGGGCTTCTATGGACAAATAACCGGTAAGGAAGAGTTGATTTCCGAAGCAGAAAAGGGAGCGATACTAAATGCACGTATCCTCTGGACTTACTCTTCTGCATACCGTTTGCTTAAGAAAGACGAATATTTTGAGATGGCCAATCGGGCTAAAAGGTATCTTATTGAACATTTCTATGATAATGTATTTGGCGGTATCTATTGGTCGCTCGATTATAAAGGAAATCCGGTGGATACAAAGAAACAGATTTATGCGCTTGGCTTTGCCATTTACGGATTGAGTGAGTTTAGCAGAGCAACCGGTGATAAAGAGGCTTTGGAATATGCCGTAAAACTGTTTCACTCTATTGAGGAACATAGCTTTGATAAAGAAAAGAATGGCTATCTGGAGGCGCTTACCCGTGAATGGCACGAGATTGCTGATATGCGTTTAAGTGAGAAGGATGCCAACGAAAAGAAGACAATGAACACGCATCTTCATATTCTGGAACCATATACCAACTTATACAGGGTATGGAAAGATGAAGAACTGAAGAAGCAAATAAGGAATTTGGTAGAGGTATTCCTTGATAAGATTCTGAACAAGGAAACCAATCATCTGCGTCTCTTTTTTGACGAGGATTGGAATGGCAAAGATCATATAATTTCTTACGGTCATGATATTGAGGCTTCATGGCTCATTCACGAAGCTGCACTGGTACTTGAAGATGCTGAACTGTTGAAGAGGGTAGAAGAGGTGGTTCCCCGAATAGCCGATGCCGCTGCCGAAGGACTTCAGCCGGATGGAGGAATGATTTATGAAAAGAATCTTGAGAGTGGACATACTGATGCTGACCGTCATTGGTGGGTTCAGGCAGAAACTGTGGTGGGATATATAAATCTGTATCAGCATTTCAACCGGGAAGATGGGCTGGAAAAAGCTTCACTTTGCTGGAACTTCATAAAGAACAATCTTATAGATGAGAAAAAAGGTGAGTGGCATTGGAGTCTGAAAGCGGATGGAACAATTAACACAACCGATGATAAAGCCGGCTTCTGGAAATGCCCGTATCACAACGGACGTATGTGCATGGAGATAATAGAACGTTATTAGTAAGAATAGTTTTGATTTGTTGTTAAGATCAGGGGTTCTAAGCTCCTGATCTTAACTGTTTAAATAGTTATAGTTGACCTTAAAATACTACTAAAAGATGAAACTTAAATCAGTACTGCAAGCGCTTTTTTTATTTGTATTAATTCTACCATCTTTTTCGCAGAATCAAAAGAATCCAGATGATCTGTCTGGTAAGAGACGTGAGCATCTTTTAATGGATTTTGGATGGCGTTTTGCATTAGGCAATGCGAAAAACTTTGAGAAAGATTATTCCAATGGCACCAGTTACTTTACTTATTTGGCTAAAACCGGCTATGGAGATGGAGCTGCCGCCCAACAATTCGAAGACCGCACTTGGCGTGAAGTTGATCTTCCACATGATTGGGCTGTTGAACTTCCTTTTTCTTCTTCAGCAAGTCACAGTCATGGTTACAAAACAATTGGATGGAAATACCCGGAAACGTCCGTAGGATGGTATCGTAAAAAGTTTCATATTCCTCCATCTGATCTTGGACGCAAAATAAGTATTCAGTTCGATGGTATCCATCGTAATTCAACGGTATGGGTCAATGGGTTTTATGTAGGCAACGAATCTAGTGGTTATGCTTCTTCAGTTTATGATATTACTGATTATCTGAATTACGGAGAAGAAAATGTTGTTGCAGTTCGTGTTGATGCCAGTATAGAAGAAGGATGGTACTATGAAGGTGCCGGAATATACAGACATGTGTGGCTCAACAAAACAGACAGGTTGCACGTAGCTCAGTATGGTACATTCGTCACTTCCCAGATAAATGAAGATAATGCTGAATTAACCGTTCGCACAACGATAGAAAATCAATATCCCCAAACCTCTAAATTCTCAATAGAACAAATATTGTTCGATGCTTCAAATAAAGCTGTTGTGAGTCAGAAGTATGATTCTCTTTCATTGGCAGGAAATCAGGAAAGCATCCTATATCATAAATTAAAAGTGGAAAGTCCTAAGCTATGGTCAATTGAGGTTCCTTACTTATATCATCTTGAAACGCTTGTTAAAGTTGACGGCAAGACTGTCGATTCTTACAATACCAATGTGGGAATTCGTACAGTACGTTTTGATCCTAACCTGGGATTCTTTCTTAATGGTAAAAGTGTAAAAATCAAAGGAACCAACAATCACCAGGATCATGCCGGAGTGGGTACTGCAATTCCCGATGCTTTGCAAGAGTTTAGAATAAAAAGGCTGAAAGAGATGGGTAGTAATGCAATTCGTACTTCTCATAACCCTGCCACACCTGAACTTCTCGATGCCTGCGACCGGTTAGGTATGTTAGTCCTTGACGAAAACAGATTAATGGGAATAAACCAGGAATATTTTGATTTGCTCAAGCGGTTTATGATCCGTGACCGTAACCATCCGTGTGTAGTAATATGGTCTTTAGGTAATGAAGAATGGGCTATTGAAAGTAATGAGAAAGGTGCAAGAATAACTAAAACAATGCAGGAATATGCACAGAAAGTTGATTCTTCACGTGCCTTCACAGTCGCAGTATCAGGTGGATGGGATAACGGTAGTGGCAAAACAGTGCAGGTGATGGGTTATAATTATATTGTGCAGGGCGATATTGATGTTCATCACAAGAAATTCCCTTGGCAATGTGGCATTGGTACTGAAGAAAGTAATACCATTGGTACTCGTGGCGTATATCAGGATGATTTAGCCAATGGACGTATGGCGGCAACTAATCGTATGCCCGAAAATGTAGGAACAGAATCCGGATGGAAGTTCTATCTGGAAAGACCATTTCTTGCAGGTCTTTTCTTTTGGACTGGTTTTGATTATCGTGGTGAGGCCAATCCGCTTGTTTGGCCGGCCGTTAACTCACAATACGGAATCGTTGATCTTTGCGGTTTCCCAAAAGATATTTTCTACTACCTTAAATCGTGGTGGGCAAATAAACCTGTGATGCATATCATGCCGCACTGGAATTGGAAAGGCAGCGAAGGGAAAAATATTAAAGTGACTATTTACAGTAATGCTGATGAGGTTGAACTAATATTGAATAGAAAAAGCTTAGGGAAGAAAACGATGCCTAAAAATGGTCATATAGATTGGGATGTAACTTATCAGCCAGGAACTCTTCAGGCAAAGGGATTTATAAAGAATAAACAGGTTGTTGTCCAACAAATTGAAACGACTGATGTTCCGTCAAAAGTTATTCTTTCTGCTGATCGTACACAACTGAATTCTAATGGTGAGGACATTGCCATTATTACAGTGCAGGTGGCGGATAAAAAGAACCGGATGGTTCCTACTGCTGACAATGAAATAGAGTTTACGCTCAGTGGACCAGGTAAAATCATTGGTGTTGGTAATGGAGATCCTGCATCTCATGATCCTGAACAGTTTGTGGAATCAGTGGAAACAAGTTCTATCAGCGGAATGAAATTAATGCAATCGAGTTCAATGCCAGAGATTAATGAACTGGAAGCAAATAACAATGACTCTATCTGGAAAAAAGCTTTCGAGAAAAATTATGGTGACTATGATGCTACTAAAAATCTTATTATAAAAGGCTCTTTCAATTTATCTGATTTCAATGAAAAGACAGAAATAACATTCTATGCAAAAAGTTTGTCTGATAATCAGTCCATTTATGTGAATGGGAAGTTACTGGCTAAAGATATTAAGCGGAATGATCCTAATCAGGTTTTTGTACTTGATCATAATTATTTGCATAAAGGTGAAAATGTAGTGCTCTTTGTAGGGAAACCACTCGTTAAGCATAATAGCTGGGAGGAGATTAGTACTAATCCTGGGATAATAAAAATCTATAACCCGGCTTCCCAGTGGAAACGAAAAACGTTTAATGGTTTGGCTCAGGTAATAGTGAAAGCATCAAAGAAGGAGGGCGAAATAATTTTAACAGCTACTTCTAAAGGATTGTCATCAGCTATAATAAAAATATCTTCGATGCCTGTTGTTCCAAAACCTACTATTGATGATTAAATATTGGGAAAACACTCAGCATCGATAACTTTTGTTTTATTGGTTAGATAAAAGTTTCTGCTGAACAATGCCAATGTTGATAGAGAGTCTGCTGTGACAAAGTCATGTAGACTCTCTTTTTGAATATAGAATATTTAATGAAAGGAAGTCTTAGTTGATGGATTGTCCGATTATGGGGAATACTCATACATATTTCTTTGCCTTGCTAATAAAATAATAACGGGTTGAAAAGTATTTCCACTTTTCAACCCGTTATTTATTGGGAAAGGTTTTAAACCTTGATTACCTGAATTTACAGACCGTAGCTGAAAGCGTTGATTGTTTCATATACGATACTTGCAAGACCTAATCCAACAATACCAATTAAGCAGATTGCTAAGCTTACCTTAGTATAATTGTCGCTCTTAAAGGTTGCAATAGGATTCTCGTTCTTGTTGATATACATTGCTTTTACTACTAATAAATAGTAATACAAAGAAATAACTGTATTAACCAATGCGATGAATACCAGTAAGTAGAATCCGCTCTTGAATGCTGCCATAAAGATAAAGATCTTACTGAAGAATCCTGCGAAAGGAGGAATACCAGCTAGTGAGAACAAGGCCAATGTCATGATGAATGAAAGCTTAGGATTTGTTAGATACAAACCATTGTAATCATTCATTTCTACCTTATCGCTTTTTTGTTCAATAATTGAAATGATACCAAAAGCAGCTAAGTTGGCTACGATGTAAACAAGTACATAATATACCAAAGAAGTCATGCTCATTGCTGTTCCTCCAATTACACCTAGCATAATATAACCAGCTTGTGAGATTGATGAGAATGCAAGGAATCTTTTCAGGTTCTGTTGGCGGATAGCAAACAGGTTGGCCATTGTGATTGTAATGATGATAATTCCGTAAAGTACTGCCTGCCATTCTGCAATCATTGGGCCGAATACTTTAGTAAGAATTGTTAGTAACACAAAAGCGGCAGATCCTTTAGAGATAACTGACAGATAAGAGGTAACAGATGTTGGTGCACCTTGGTACACGTCGGCAGTCCACAAGTGGAAAGGAACCAATGAAATTTTGAATCCCATACCTGTGAAGAAGAATACAAATGCCATAATTTGCATCATGTTGCCATTTAAAGCTGCAGGTATATCGTTAAAGTAAAGTGTTCCGCAAGAACCGTATATCATGGATAAACCAAATAATAACAGTCCTGAAGAGAACATTGCAGTAAGAATATATTTAGCACCTGCTTCTGCAGAGTTATGTCTGTATTTGTCTAAAGCAACTAAGGCTGCCATAGGGATAGAAGCTGTTTCCAAACCGATGAAGAACATCAGGAAGTTTCCGGCTCCGATCATGAAATACATACCCAGCAGAGTTGAGAGTGTAAGTACATAGAACTCTCCTTGCTTAATGTTGGTATCTTCACGTTGTAACCAAGTGTGTGATTGCATAAATACGATCACTGTTCCAAAAGAGAGAATACTTTTTACGATGGTCATTATTGGGGTATAGTAATACATACCGCCAAACATTTCCGCCGGTGCAGAGGGGATCAGATTTACCAGCGTATGAACGCCTAGTAGCAAACAAGCTGTCAATGAAAAGTATTTGCGTGCCTTTTCTCCTGCCATCAGATCGAACAATAGCAAAAGAACGATAACTGCAATGAGCGACAGCTCTTCTTTCATATATAGAAATTGACTATAATCCATTTTTCTTCAGATTTTAATTCGTTATAAATTGGTCAGAGCGTTTACTACAGGTACCACACTACCACTAATCATATTGCTAATCCATAATGGAGCAATACCAATTCCGGCAACTGCTATAATCAGACAGATTACAGAGAATCTCTCATCCCAGGTTGCATCTGTTAGTTTCAGGTGCTCTTCGTTTTCAGGTGTTCCATAAAGGATCTTTCCAACCAGACGAAGAATATACACTGCTGTAATTACAATAGATGTTGTAGCAATAATAGTGACTGTTCTGTGGAACATATCTGTGTGCTGGAATGAACCAACAAAGATTGTCATTTCAGCAACGAAACCACTTAATCCTGGCAAACCAAGGTTAGCAAGACCGGCAATTACATAACAAACTGAAAGGAATGGCATAATCTTCATCAAACCGCTAAGTTCGCGAATATCACGTGTATGTGTACGTCCGTAAATCATACCGATCAAGGCGAAGAAGAGGGCTGTCATCAAACCATGAGATAACATTTGGATAACGGCACCGGTAGATGCTGTCTGATTTGCCATCAGAATAGCAAACAATACCAAACCACAGTGGCTTACTGAAGAGTAAGCATTGATGTATTTCAAGTCTTTTTGAACAACAGCGCTGAATGCACCGTAAACAACACTGATTGAAGTCAGGATAAGGAATATCCAGCCAAGTTCATTGGCAGCTTCCGGCATTAAGTACATTGCAACACGGAAACATCCGTAACCTCCCAGTTTCATCAGTACTCCGGCGTGAAGCATAGATACTGCTGTTGGGGCTGAAGCGTGACCGTCAGGAGACCATGTGTGGAATGGGAACAAAGCACCAAGTACACCAAATCCTAAGAAAGTCAGTGGGAAGAATATTAATTGTGAGTCTAAAGGAATATTGTGCAACTTAGCAATTTCCAGAATATTCATGGTTGTTGCGCCAGAGCAGAAGTAGATTCCTAAGATACCAACCAATAGCATGGCCGAAGCACCCATCAGCATCAATGTCAGTTTCATAGCTGCATATTCTTTCTTACCACTTCCCCATACTCCGATAAGCAAGTACATTGGGATAAGGGCAATTTCGTAGAACATGAACATGGTAAAGAGGTCTATTGTGATAAAGAATCCGAAAACTCCTAATGACAATAAGCAGAACCACAGGAAGTATTCCTTTGTTTGTACAGCCATTTGCCAGGAAGCAAATGTTCCTGTAAACACGATTACAGCAGATAATAACAGCATTGCTACTGAAATGCCATCTACTCCCAGAGAAAATTGTATGTTTAGTGGTGCATACCACATGATGTCTGATCTGAAAAGCATTTCTGCAGTATTGCCGGCTCCCCGTTCAGTAAGATACATGTAGGTTAGTACACCTGCCAGTACTAGCAGCAGCGTAGAACCTGCAACCATCACACCTCTGATTTGCTTAATGTTGCGGCTGAGCCAAAGCCCAACGATCATTAAGAGAGGTACGAGTACGAATAATGTTAAAAAGTTCATATCTATTCTGTTTTTTATTTAGATAAATAGAAGTAATCCTACAATAATAACTAACGCACCGATCAGGAATACATAAGCGTATTGCTGAACACGTCCCGATTGGAAACCGCGGATAGAGAATGATGCTTCCTGAGTACTCCATGCAAGGAAATTCATGAATCCGTCTACTACGTTATGGTCAAACCATGCGATAGGAGTAGATATACAACGGAAGATAATCTTATGAGTTATAAACATCCACACCTCGTCAATATAGAAACGATGAGTAGCTGCAGTATGTAGTCCACGGAACTTTTTGCCCAACATGTTTGGAATAGTTTGTTCCGGCTTGCGATAGAAGATGGTAGCGATAATTATTGCTATTACTGCAACACATACGCTGATTGAAGCTACAAGTGTATCCAGATGAATATGGTAAGCTTCGCCGTTACTACTTACAAGTGTTCCGAATGGAATGAATCCGGCAACTAAAGTTACAGCTGCAAGGAACATTAATGGGAATGACATTGTAAGTGGTGATTCATGAGGAGTGTGTTCGTGTTTGTGTTCTTTACCCCAGAATATGTTGTAGTATAGACGGAACATATAGAATGCAGTAAGACCAGCAACGAATGTCATCAACCATCCAATTGTAGCACTGTATTTGAATGCAGCAGCCAAAATTTCGTCCTTACTGAAGAATCCGGAGAAAGGAGGAATACCAGCGATAGCAAGACATGCAATCAAGAAGGTAATATGGGTAATAGGCATATATTTGCGAAGACCACCCATGTGATCCATTTCATTGCTATGAACTGCGTGGATAATAGAACCAGCTCCAAGGAATAATAATGCCTTGAACATAGCGTGTGTGAACAAGTGGAACATAGAAGCCATGTAACCTAAGCCTTCATGTGGATCCATTCCGGTACAAACACCCAATGCTACGATCATGAAACCAATCTGTGAAATGGTTGAGAAAGCCAGCACACGTTTAATATCTGTCTGTACACAAGCAATGGAAGCTGAGAATAAAGCTGTGAATGCACCAATATAAGCAATTCCTGCAAGTACTTCCGGAGCGAACTGAATATATAATGGGAACATTCTCGCTACTAAATATACACCAGCAACAACCATTGTTGCAGCATGGATCAATGCAGAAACAGGAGTTGGACCTTCCATAGCATCTGGCAACCAAATGTGGAAAGGGAACATTGCACTTTTACCGGCACCACCTAAAAACATAAGTCCCAGGCCCCAGGCAATTACACTTCCGCCTAAGAATGTTTGTCCGGCTGCACTTTGAAGTACAGATGTACATGAACCGTTCATTAGTTCCGCAAAATCAAATGTATTACTGAAGAATGAAAGAACCAGGATACCAGCAAGGAAGCCTAAGTCAGCAAAACGAGTAACGATAAACGCTTTCTTTGATGCTGCGACAGCAGTTGGTTTGGTATAATAGAATCCAATCAACAGATAAGAAGAAACACCCACAAGTTCCCAGAAAATATACATCTGGAAAATATTGGTTGCTAAAACCAATCCCATCATTGAGAAAGTAAAGAGTGAAAGGAACGCATAGTAACGTTGGAATCCTTTTTCTCCGTGCATGTATCCCATACTGTATATGTGTACCATCAGTGATACAGTAGAAACAACAACTAGCATCATTACTGAGATTGGATCCAGTAAGATACCTATATTAATATGAAGGTGTTCGGTGAAACGAAGCCATTCAATATTAAAAGGTAGAATTGTTTTAAAAATTCCATCCACACGCGGAGCGGTAAAGTACTCAAATGCGGTGAGATAGGATAGTATAGCAACAATACCCAAAGATATTGTTCCACATATTCCTGCCACGTTCGGTTTAAGCTTGTGTCCCGTCAATCCTAAGAAAAGGAACATTAGCACCGGAAGCAGTAAAATAAATATTGTATATTCCATAATGTCTCTTTGATTAATGTTTCATTTCTTCAATGTCCTTAACTTGAATACCTCGTACGTTACGATAGATATTAATAATAATCGCAATGCCGACAGCTGTTTCAGCTGCTGCAATAGCAATGGCAAAGAGTGTGAAGAAGTGACCTTCCAACTGTGCAGGAAACAAGTAACGGTTAAATACTGCAAAGTTGATGTCTGATGCATTCAATATAAGTTCTAGTGAGATAAGCATTGCCAGCGTGTTTTTACGGGTAAAGAATCCGAAGATTCCTGCAAACATCATGATGGTACTTATTATTAAATAATATTCTACATGTATTTCCATTCTCTTTTATCTTTTACGTGCTATTACTAAACCTCCGATGATACAAGCCAGCAGCAAGACACTGATTGCCTCGAATGGCAACAGGTATTGATATTTATCACTGCCCATCAATGCATGACCGATTGTTTTCATACCTAATTCCTGAGTTTCAGCTGTAGCTGTAGGAGCAAAGCTATGAGTCAGAAGAATAAATAAGACAAGAGCAGCACCGGCTATAGCTGTAACTAAGCTGGCAAATAACTTACTTTTATTTAACTTCTTATTCATGCTCTGATCAGAGCTGGTAAGAAGTATAGAGAATACATACAAGACGATAATACCGCCTGCATAGACCATTAATTGTACAGCTCCCAGGAACGTATAGTCCAATAGGAAATAGATGGCTGCTGTGCCGAATAGAACGAACAGCAGATAAGTGGCTGAGCGTAGAATCTTACTGGTGGTTACTGTCAGCACTGAGAATACAGTGATGAAGATTGCCACGATGAAGAATGCTACTTGTTGAAGTGTGATATCCATATTCATTTACTTTTTTACTACTGTTGAACCTTCATTATTAAGTTTCTTCACAAGTTTATCGCGAGTAAAGACAGCGTGTTCGAAAGAATTATCAAACTTAATGGCATCGTGAGGGCATGCGTTAACACAAAGTTGGCAGAACATGCAGCTTCCAAGGTCATATTGATATTTCACTAATACTTTCTTCTTTTTGCCTTCTTCGTCGGTAACCATTTCCGAAATTACATTGATGGTATCATTTGGACAAGCTATCTGACAAAGTCCGCAGGCTACACATTTGTGCTGGTTGTTCTCATCGTGAGGCATAACCAGTGTACCGCGGAAACGGTCTGATATTTTCAAAGTAGCCCGGTTTTCAGGGTATTGCTCTGTAGTCTTCTTGCGGAAGAATACTGTGATGGTGGTTTTCATACCTATAAGTAAGGTCTTTATTGCACCAAACAGTGAGCACATATATTGATTAAAACTATTCATATCTTTCTATTAATTAAAAGTGTAATCCAAATACAACGATGAGTACCATCAATAATAGGTTGAACATGCTGATTGGAACTAAAAATTTCCATTCCAGTCTTAATATCTGGTCGATACGTAAACGTGGGAATGTCCACTTAATCCACATAAGCAGGAAGACTACAAAGAAGGCTTTTCCAAAGAACCATACAAATCCTGGAATGAAATCCATGATTGAGTTGAATGCGTCAAGACCGGCAACATGGAATGGCATCCATCCTCCTAAGAAGACTGTTGCTGCAACTCCTGAAACAATAAACAAGTTCAGGTATTCTGCAAGATAGAAGAATCCGAAGTGCATACCTGAATACTCTGTGTGATATCCGGCTGTAAGCTCAGATTCAGCTTCAGGTAAGTCAAATGGTCCACGGTTGGTTTCAGCATTACCAGCAATAAGGTAAATAATGAAAGCAATCAGTGCAGGAATATGTCCTTTGAAAATGTTCCATCCGTCAGCCTGACCTTCTACGATTTCTGAGAACGACATGGTTCCTGTAAATACAACCATTGTAAGGATAGAAAGACCAACAGAAAGTTCATAACTGATAATCTGTGCACCACTACGCATTGCACCAATCAATGTGAACTTATTGTTACTACTCCAACCTGCCAGCAGAATTCCTACTACTCCAACAGAAGAAGCGGCCATAAGGAAGAATACACCAATATTAAAATTAATGATTTCCATTCCTTTATTAATAGGAAGGCAAGCAAATGAGAGAATAGAAGCGAGAATCACCATGTAAGGAGCAAGGTTGTAAAGCAACCTGTCTGAGTTCTTAAGAGTGATAATCTCTTTGATCAACATTTTAAATACATCGGCAAAGACCTGCATTAATCCGTATTTACCAACACGGTTAGGGCCGAGACGACATTGGAAGAATGCACATACCTTGCGCTCCATATAAATAAGGATAATAGCAAGGATAGCATACATTAGCATAATGCAAACGCCAATGACAACACATTCCAGGAAAATGGCTAAGCCTTCAGGCATGAATCCTGTCAGCAGGCCATGTATCCAGCTTGAAACTATACTAAAATCAAACATATCTTTTTTATTTTATTTATCTATCAATATCAGGTACTACATAGTCAAGCGTTGCACCAATTGAGATCAAGTCTGCAATCTTGGCACCGCGTGTGATGGTATCTACTACCGAAACCAAAGGAAGTCCGGTTGAACGATACTTCATACGGTATGGGAATTTATCTCCATGGCTTTCAATAAATACACCAAATTCTCCACGGCTTCCTTCAACAGATGTAAAGTAGTTACCTTCAGGTACACGGATAATAGGTTTCATTTTCACTTGATAGTCTCCCTCTGGGATGTTGTCAATAAGTTGTTCGATGATCTTCATTGATTCAAGAATCTCGTCCATACGAACCATGTAACGTGCAAAGCAGTCACCTTCAGTATATACAATTTCTTTGAAGTCTACTTTTCCGTACATTGCGTAAGGTTTGCGCTTACGTGTGTCGCATGCCCATCCTGAAGCACGTCCTGTACCTCCGGTAGCACCGAATGAAATAGCATCTTCACGAGAAAGAACACCAACACCTTTAAAACGTTGCTGAGTAATTATGTTACCTGTGAATACGTCGTGATATTCTTTAAGGATAGGACGAAGATATGCAATGAATTCTTTTACGTTCTTTACGAAGTCAGGAGCAATGTCTGCCTGTACACCACCAATGGTGTTATAGTTCTGAATCAAACGGCCACCTGTTGTTGCTTCGAATATATCAAGAATCTTTTCACGGTCGCGGAAGCCATAGAAGAATGCTGTTAAAGCACCTAAGTCCATGCAGGCACATGAATAGAATAATAAGTGAGAGTCAATACGTTGAAGTTCGTCCATAATGGTACGGATGTACTGAACACGTTCAGAAACTTCTACGCCCATTGCTTTTTCAACACACATACAAACTGCATGACGGTTTTGGTGAGCACCAAGATAATCAAGACGGTCGGTCAGTGCCAGTGTCTGAGGATAAGTCAGACTTTCATTCATCTTTTCAATACCTCTGTGGATGTATCCGCAATATGGTTCAATCTTTTTGATTGTTTCTCCTTCAAGAGAAGTACGGAAACGAAGTACACCGTGAGTAGCAGGGTGCTGAGGACCGATGTTAACCACATATTCTTTGTCTTCGAAAAGAATATTTGTTTTGTTAACCAGGTTACCTTCATCGTCCAGTGAAAGTTCATCAGTTGTATCTTCAGTAACTTCGTTGGTCATGCGAAGAGGATTCAATGAATCATCGTAATCCTTACGAAATGGATATCCAATCCAGTCTTCACGCAGATACAAACGGCGCATATCAGAGTGGTTAATAAAACGAATGCCGAAGAAATCAAACACTTCGCGTTCGTTAAAATCGGCAGCTTTCCATAAATCTGTTACTGATGACAATTCAGGATTCTCACGGTTGGCAGTCATTGTCTTTAGTACAATGCTGTGACCATACTTAGTAGATTCCAGGTGATATACCACCCCCAATGTTTCGCCCCAGTCCATACCGGTGAGACTTAAAAGGAAGTCAAATTGCGCATCCTCGTCATTCTTTAGTCTTTCGGCTAATGCGTGAAAGGATTCGGCAGGAATGGTAGCTGTTAAGTCACCCTGTTCTGCAAACTGTGCTTCGGGGACAATTTCTAATATTCTGTCTTTTATATTCATAGCTTATTTTTCTTCTTTCTCTTTGCGGTTTACCCCACCGAAGAATTTTTCGAGTTTCACTTTGCGTTGTAATTGCATCATACCGTAGTAGAAGGATTCAGGACGTGGAGGACATCCAGGGATGTATACATCAACCGGCATAATCTGGTCTACTCCGTTCACTACGTGATAAGACTTCTTAAACGGACCACCGCTAACAGCGCATCCGCCTACAGCAACCACGTATTTAGGTTCTGGCATCTGGTCGTAAAGACGCTTTAATACCGGAGCCATTCTATCGGTGATTGTTCCGCAAACCATGATCATATCTGCCTGACGAGGGCTGGCACGTGCTACTTCAAACCCGAAACGGGCCATGTCATAACGCGCGGCACCAAGTGCCATGAATTCAATACCGCAACAGCTTGTAGCGAATGTAAGCGGCCAAAGGGAATTGCTTCGTCCCCAGTTGATAAGATCGTCCAATTTACCAAGAAGCACGTTTGTACCTTCGGCATTGATCTCAGCAACCATGTTTTCCAAATACTCATTATCTTTGAAGTCTTCATATTGCATAGACTTTATTTTCGGCTTCTTTATTTCCATTCAAGAGCTCCTTTCTTCCAGGCATAAGCCAGGCCTAAAATTAACACACCGAAGAAAAATAAAATACTGATAAGTCCGTTAACGCCTAGCTCACCCACAATGGTAGCCCAAGGGAAAAGAAAGACGGTTTCAACGTCGAACATTAAAAACAGGATGGCAAATAGGTAATAACCCACTCTGAACTGCATCCAAGACTTACCTCGTGTAGGAATACCGCATTCGTACGCTTCTCCCTTTTGCGGGTTAAACGACCGCGGCGAGATCGCTTTGGCGATAAACAATGCCGCAGCAACCAAGGCTATTGCCGTGATAACAGCGACGACTAACATCATAAAATTCATAGTTCAATGTACATTAAAAATGTATAATATAAATAGAAATATTTAACAATAATAAATTAGAAGCTGATATTCAGCTTTTAAGAGCGCAAAGATACAATTTATTATTAATCATTTGCAAACTGCACCTAACAAAAAGTGGATTTTTTATTCTCTTTTTTATCTGGATGATAAAAAGTCGTAAAGAACAGAATTAGTATAATTTCTATTCTCAGAAGCTAAAATTGTGAAGTAAATAGTAATAATTGTGAATAGTTAAATGTGCTGTAGCACTTCTTTTGTATAAGACTAATAACTATATAATGTGTGAGTGAAACAAATTGGTCTTTCCAAAATTCTTTCGCCTTGAAATAAAAATAGATCAGGATGAAATTGGTATTATAACCTGTTTGGATTTAAACTATAAACCAATTAAATGGCTGATAAACAAAGATGAAACACTTTTTAACTCGGTTGAGCTCCTAAAATAGGAAAAACATAAGGTTGTTTTCTGACAATACGTTTTACTTTTTGTCTTAAAATGCTGAATATGAGCCGCGGAAAAATTATTTCCACCCCCTATAATAACAAAATATAGAGGGTGTTTTTCCGCGCATTCAATATCCTTATCTTTTTTTCCAGAACTGTGGGGTGAAAAGAAGTAATACAGTGAGTAATTCCAAACGTCCAAGTAACATCAGGAAAGATAAAAGCCACTTTCCTCCGTCGGGAAGGCAGCTCCATGAATGAGCCGGGCCGCAAAGTCCTAATCCGGGACCTACACTGCTTATGCTTGAAACTACAGTTCCAAAGGCTTCTATATTTCCTACTCCCATAGCCATCATTGCTACCCAGCTAACTACTAATATAACAATGTACATAAGTATAAATAACAGAATAGAAGATTGTAAGGAAGGAGAAATAGCTATTTTTTTCACCTTTACCGGGAGCACTGCATTGGGGTGAATCATACGTTTAAACTCATTTTTGGTCATCTTACTTAAAATAAGCAGGCGGATACTTTTTATAGCTCCTGAGGCAGAACCACTACAAGCTCCCAAAAACATGATAACGACTAGTAATGCCCAAAGAAAAGGCTTCCAGGTCATGTAGTCGGCTGAGACTAGTCCGGTTGTTGTATGAAGTGATGCTACCTGAAATAGTGCTTTCCGGAAAGATTCTCCAGCTCCAAATTGGTTGGTGTAAGTTAAGGCTACCGTAAATATACCGGTAAAAATAACCAGCGACCACAGAAACCATCTTAATTCCTCATCAAACAGTACTTTCTTCACTTTTCCTTTAATCAAATAAAAGAAGAGAGTGAAGTTAATTCCGGCAAGTATCATGAAAATAGATACTACATATTCTATATAAGGAGAATTATAATAAGCAATATTAGCCTGTTTGGTAGAGAATCCTCCGGTAGATATCGTTGAGAATGAATGGCAGATGGAGTCGAAAAAGCTTACTCCGCCCAGGGCCATAAAGATAATCTGTGCCGCTGTCAGTGTAAGGTAAACATACCCAATCCATTTTGCTGTCATACTGATGCGAGGATGAACTTTCTCCTGGGTAGATCCAATTGCTACTGCCGAAAATATATGCATACTTCCTATTCCAAAGATGGGTAGCATAGCTATGGTGAAGAAGATTATTCCCCAACCACCGACCCACTGTGTGAGGCTTCGCCAGAAGAGCAATCCGTGAGGCATTGATTCAATATTATCTATTACTGTGGCTCCGGTAGTTGTGAATCCGGACATTGTTTCAAAGAAAGCATCGGTTATCCGGGGCACATATCCACTTATCAGATAAGGAAACATTCCTATAGCAGTGAATAGTATCCATGTAAGGGTTACAATGAGATATCCGTCTCTGCGGTTTATTTGTCTGGAAGCTCCTTTTCCCATTAACATCAATAGTCCCCCTAAAACAACGGAACCGGCAGATACAATGAGAAAGTCATTCAGGATATCTTCTCCGTAAATAAGAGAGACTCCCGCGCAGAAAAGTAATAGCGCTGCTTCAATGAGCACCAGAACTCCCATTATTCTAAAAATCATCTTTAGATTAATCATATCTTTTTGCTATCTGATAGCTTTTATCTGTTAATTAAAGAACTTTTCAATCTTCTTGATCATCATGTTCAGGCAGAATACCACCACATGATCTTTTGGCTCAATCTGAGTGTCTCCCGTTACCACAATACCTTCTCCATTGCGGATAAGTCCTCCTATGGTTGTGCCCTTGGGAAGTCCTAAGTCCTTCACTTTTCGTTTGGTAATGGCTGTTCCTTCTTTTACTTTAAACTCCGCCACATCAGCATTTGCAAAGGTCAGACACTTTACATTAGAGACATCAGCATTCAGCATCATCTGATAAATGTGGCTTGCTGCAATTAACTTTTTATTGATTACCGTACCAATGTCCATACTTTCGGCCATCCCGATGTAGTCAATGTTTTCTACCTCGGCAACAGTCTTTCTCACTCCCATACGCTTAGCAGCCAGACAAGCAAGAATGTTAGTTTCGGAACTTCCTGTAAGTGCAACGAATGCTTCCGTGTCTTTCAGTCCTTCTTCAACCAATAAATCAACATCACGACCATCTCCGTTTATTACCATTGTTTTATCGTCCAGTAACTCCGTGAGTCGGTTGCAGCGTGCAGGATCATTCTCAATGATTTTCATTTTCATATAGTCAGGAGCGTATTGAGCTGTTCTTACGGCTATACGGCTACCACCCATGACCATTACGTTTCTTACATCAGCATAATCTTCTTTTCCCACTATCTTACGCATATAAGGAAGATATTTCTTGGTAGTGGTAAAGTAAACAATATCATATAGCTTTATTACATCATCTCCACGGGGAATGATGGTTTCATTGCCTCGCTTAATTGCAACAACGTGGAAAGGTATCTCTTTCTTCCCCAGTTCGCTGAGCTGTGCATCCAGAATGGTAGAGTTTTGTCTCATCTTCACCCCGATAAGTATCAGTGCTCCTCCGCAGAACTCCCACCATTGACGAATCCAGCTCATCTTAATGGAAGAAACAATTTCTTTGGCTGCCAGCATCTCTGGATAAATAAGAGAGTCCACACCCAACTTCTTGAAAAATTCCTGATGGTGAGGAAGCAGGTATTCGTAATTATCAATACGCGCCACTGTCTTTTTTGCTCCCAGGCTGGAGGCCAGCATACAGGCTGTCATATTTCGGCTCTCATCCGGAGTTACAGCAATGAACAGATCGGCTCCATCTACTCCGGTTTCTTTTAATCCGGAGATGGAAGTAGGAGATGTGCACACCGTCATCAGGTCAAAGTTGGTGTCCATAGCAATCAGTTTCTCTTCATTTTCGTCCATCAGGATAATCTCTTGTTTCTCCTGAGAAAGAAGTTTTGCAAGATGTGTGCCTACAGCTCCGGCACCCGCTATAATAATTTTCATAACTGCGACTTTAAAGTTTTATATATACTCTCTTCATCCATTCCACAAAGCTTGTACAGCTCCTTAATATTACCATGCTCCACAAATATATTTGGAATACCTATTCTTTTA
Source organism: uncultured Bacteroides sp. (assembly GCF_963676325.1). Taxonomy (NCBI): domain Bacteria; kingdom Pseudomonadati; phylum Bacteroidota; class Bacteroidia; order Bacteroidales; family Bacteroidaceae; genus Bacteroides; species uncultured Bacteroides sp. The sequence goes on along the minus strand of NZ_OY781099.1, from coordinate 3,318,321 downwards.
ACCTGCGGAGTGTAGTTATGATCAGACATAAATTCAAGAACGCTGCTTCCCATTCCACCTTCTGTAACTGCGTCTTCTACGGTTATCACTTTACTGAAATTCTGTCCTATTTCGTTTAGCAGATTTTCATCCAGAGGTTTCAGGTAACGTAAATCATAGTGGGCAATGGTTACCCCATCAGTTTCAGCTTCTGCCCTTGCAATTGCTTTTGCAGAAACAGTTCCTATAGGGCCAATGCTGATAACAGCAACATCCTTTCCTTCTTTCAACTTCCTTCCGGTACCTACAGGTGCCTCCTCTAGTGGGCAAGTCCAGTCTACTAATGAACCTCTTCCTCTTGGGTAACGGATTACAAACGGTCCTTTGTCTGGCAACTGAGCGGTGTACATTAATCGGCGAAGCTCATGTTCATTATAAGGTGAGGCTATGGTCAGATTAGGAATACAACGCAGATAAGCCATATCAAATGCTCCATGATGAGTAGGTCCGTCTTCACCCACCAGTCCGGCGCGGTCCAGGCAGAGCACCACATTCAAGTTCTGAATAGCTACATCGTGAATCATATTATCAAGCGCCCGTTGCATAAACGAAGAGTAGATGTTGCAGAAAGGAATCAGTCCGTCCTTTGCCATTCCTCCCGAGAAGGTAACGGCATGTCCTTCGGCAATACCCACATCAAATGCTCTGTCGGGCATCTCATTCATCATAATGTTCATGGAACATCCTGTAGGCATGGCGGGAGTTACACCTATAATTTTATCATTCTGTTTTGCCAGCTCTAATAAAGTATGACCAAAAACCTCCTGAAAAAGAGGAGGCAGCCCTTTTGTGCTGGTAATAATCCGTTTTCCTGTCTCTTTATCGAAGAGTCCTGGAGCATGCCACACGGTAGCAGATTTCTCAGCCGGTTCAAAACCTTTACCTTTGATTGTATGCAAGTGTAAAAGCTTAGGGCCTTCCATGTTCTTTATGTCATTCATTACCCGGGCTATATTCTTAACATCGTGGCCGTCGAACGGACCGAAGTAACGGATATTCAATCCTTCAAAAACATTTTGTTCCTGGAATAGCAGCGATTTCAGACTGTTGTTAAAACGAATCACACTCTTTCTTCGCGCCTCATTCAGTATTCCCCAACGAAACATTACCCGGGCAATTTTCTGCCGGATGCGGTTATAGCGATTGGAAGTGGTCATGTTGAGCAGATACTCTTTCATTCCACCTACGGTACGGTCTATTGCCATATCGTTATCGTTGAGTACAATCAGTAAATTGTTAGGAGTAGAAGATGCATTGTTGAGTCCTTCAAAAGCCAGCCCACCCGTCATGGAACCGTCACCAATTACGGCAACTACATGGCGGTTTTTCTCTCCCTTAAGTTTGGCAGCCACACTCATTCCAAGTGCAGCAGATATAGAGTTGGAAGCGTGTCCGCAGGTAAAAGTATCATATTCACTCTCATCGGGAGATGGGAACGGACGGATACCTTTTAATTTCCTGTTAGTGGAAAATGCTTTTCTTCTTCCTGTTAAAATCTTGTGAGCATAAGCCTGATGCCCCACATCCCACACTATTCTGTCATAAGGGGTATTAAATACGTAATGTAGAGCCACAGTCAGCTCTACGGCACCTAAACTTGCAGCAAAGTGTCCCGGGTTACACGAAAGCTCATCAATAATATCCTGCCTCAGTTCTTTACAAACCTCAGGAAGCACGTCTACATTGAGTTTGCGAAGATCTCCCGGACAATTTATGCCATTTAGCAAGCTATATGTTTGGTTATTCTTCATTATCAGACAAATTTATGGCAAAATTAGCATAAATTACTTATAAGATGCTTACTTTTGCAGGGATATTTTTATTGAGGTTAAATATTAGTACTTATACAAATGGAATTCAGAACATTAGTAGAACTTCCTAAAAAAGAACTGACTATCACCTATTCTGATAAAATACTGTTACTTGGTTCCTGCTTTGCCGAAAATATTGGAAACCTTCTGGTCACAAATAAATTTAACTGTGAGGTCAATCCTTTTGGTGTCCTTTATAATCCGCTTTCCATAGCCAATGGATTGCATTGTCTGGATGATAAGAGAACATTCACTGAAACAGATTTGTTTGAGTACAAAGGGTTATACCATAGCTTTATGCATCATGGTTCCTTTTCGGCTTCCTCTTCGGAAGAATGCCTGGAGAAGATCAACAGCCGTATGGAAACGGCCATTCATCAGTTTTCTGAACTAAACTACCTGCTCATTACTTTCGGTACGGCTTATGTCTATGAGTACAAGCAAACCGGAACTGTAGTGGCCAATTGTCATAAACTCCCCGATAGTACTTTTACCCGCAGGTTATTAAGTGTGCAACAGATAGTGGATGTTTATGTACCTCTGATAAGCGGAATGTTAAGAAATAATCCCGAAAAAAAGTTTGTTTTTTCAGTCAGCCCCATCCGTCATGTGAAAGATGGTATGCATGGAAATCAGCTAAGTAAAGCTGTACTTTTACTTGCCATTGATGCGCTGAAAGAACAGTTTCCTCAGAATGTTTTCTATTTTCCTTCTTACGAACTGGTGGTCGATGAACTTCGCGACTATCGTTTTTATGCTGACGATATGCTCCATCCATCCTCCATGACAGTGAACTATCTGTGGGAATCTTTTGGTGACTGTTATTTTTCGAAAGAAACCAAGCAAATTATGAAAAAATGGGGCGAAATTAGTAAAGCCCTGCAACATAAACCCTTCCATCCGGGAACAGAACAGCATAAGTTTTTTTTAAGCCAAATAGTGTTAAAGATTAATCAACTTAAAGAAAAATGTCCTTTCTTAGATGTCGAAAAAGAAATTGAATTATGTCGTATTCTATAGAAACTATCTCACAGCTTTTATGTGCAAAACGCACTGGTGAAAAAGAATCACGAATCGATTGGCTTCTTACCGATAGCCGGTCTCTCTGTTTCCCTGAAGAAACACTTTTTTTTGCTTTACAAAGCAAACGTAATGACGGACATAAATACATTGCCGATTTATATGCCCGTGGTGTAAGAAATTTTGTAGTCAGTGAACTCCCTGATACGAAGTCTTTCGCTGAGGCCAATTTCCTTGTGGTTTGCAATCCACTGAAGTCATTGCAGAAACTGGCGGAATTGCATCGTGCTAAATTCCAGATCCCCGTGATAGGAGTTACTGGAAGCAACGGAAAGACTGTGGTAAAAGAGTGGCTGCATCAGTTACTCAGCCCAGATCGTGTAGTTACCCGCTCTCCCCGAAGCTACAACTCTCAGATAGGGGTTCCGCTCTCTGTGTGGCAGTTGAATGAACAAACCGAACTGGCTGTTATAGAGGCTGGCATTTCTGAGATGGGAGAGATGAGAGCTCTCCAGTCTATAATTCATCCTACTATAGGCATACTCACCAATATTGGCGGAGCACATCAGGAAAACTTTTTCTCCCTGCAGGAAAAATGTATGGAAAAGGTTTCTCTGTTCAAAGATTGCGATGTGGTGATCTATAATGGTGATAATGACCTGATAGGCGATTGTGTGGCAAAATCGATGCTTTCGTCAAGAGAAATAGCCTGGTCTAAGACTGACAAGGAAAAACCTCTTTATATCAGCGATATAGCTAAGGGAACTGATAGCACTACTATTAGCTATCATTACCTGGGTTTTGATAATAGCTACACCATTCCGTTTATTGACGACGCTTCCATTGAAAACTCACTCAACTGTCTGGCAGCCTGTCTTTACCTGATGGTTCCTAATGAAGAAATTACCCTCAGAATGGCTAAACTGGAACCGGTTGCCATGCGTCTGGAGGTAAAAGAGGGTAAGAATAGCTGCGTACTTATTAACGATACCTATAACTCGGATATAGCTTCACTGGATATTGCACTCGATTTTCTTTACCGTCGTTCAGAAGCTAAAGGAATGAAGCGTACGCTGATCCTTTCTGATATGCTTGAGTCGGGACAAAGCACTACTTTACTTTACAGAAAGGTGGCTCAGCTAGTACACAGCCGGGGCATTCATAAAATTATAGGGGTAGGGGCGGAGATTACATCTTGTGCAAAGAAGTTTGAGATTGAAAAATACTTCTTCCCCAACACAGAATCATTCTTAAAATCGGAAGTGTTTGCTTCCCTGCGCAATGAAGTGATTCTTGTTAAAGGTTCACGCGACTTTGCTTTCGAACGTATATCGGAAGAACTTGAACTCAAGGTGCACGAAACTATTCTGGAGATTAATCTGAATGCTATTGTCAGCAACCTCAATTATTTCCGTGCCAAGCTGAAACCGGAGACTAAGATGGTCTGCATGGTGAAAGCGTTTGCTTACGGTGCCGGATCTTATGAGGTGGCAAAGACTTTGCAGGATCATCGGGTGGATTACCTTGCTGTAGCCGTGGCCGATGAAGGTTCTGATCTGCGTAAAGCAGGTATCACCGGGTCCATCATTATCATGAACCCTGAGATGTCTGCTTTTAAAACGATGTTCGATTATAAGCTCGAACCCGAAGTTTACAGCTTCCAGTTACTCGATGCCCTTATCAAAGAGGCCGAGAAACAAGGTATCACCAACTTCCCTATTCATGTGAAGCTGGATACCGGTATGCACCGTCTGGGATTTGCACCCGAGGAGATGCCCGAGCTTATCAAACGACTCAAGTCACAGAATGCAGTCCTTCCACGCTCTGTATTCTCTCACCTGGTAGGTAGTGACAGCACTAAATTCGATGTTTTTACCCGTCAACAGATAGAGGTGTTTGATAAGGCTTCCTTGCAACTCACATCAGCTTTTCAGCATAAGATCCTTCGCCACATCTGTAACTCAGCAGGTATTGAACGATTCCCCGGAGCTCAGTTTGATATGGTACGTCTGGGTATCGGACTTTATGGAGTCAGTGCGGTAGATAACTCTATTATTAATAATGTTAGCACCCTGAAAACCACCATTCTTCAGATACGTGATGTGCCTAAAGATGATACCATTGGGTATAGCCGTAACGGACATATTGAACGTGATTCCCGTATTGCCGCCATTCCTATCGGATATGCCGACGGGCTTAACCGTCACTTGGGCAATGGAAATGCCTATTGCATGGTTAATGGAAAGAAAGCACCTTATGTGGGTAATATATGTATGGATGTCTGCATGATCGATGTTACAGATATAGACTGTAAGGAAGGTGATAAGGCTGTTATTTTTGGCGATGAGCTTCCTATTACTGTTCTTTCAGACATTTTGGAAACCATTCCTTATGAGATTCTTACAAGTGTTTCTTCTCGTGTGAAGAGGGTTTATTTTCAGGATTAATTTTTATGTGAGGCAGAGATATTAAATAAATAGGAAAAAGTTTGTTGTTTAGCTTCTTTTATTTAGCTTTGCCTCCGGTTTTATTAATAAAAAAACTTATAAACTACCTGTATGTTAAATAGTATATTACTTTTTATGAATCTTGGATTCCCTGAAATTCTTGTTTTAGGTTTAATCGTAGTTCTTCTTTTTGGTGGAAAGAAAATCCCTGAACTGATGAAAGGACTTGGTAAAGGAGTGAAAAGCTTTAAAGATGGCATGAGAGAAGCCGAAGATGAGATAAAAAAGACTAAGGAAGAAATTGAGAAGCCCTCGGACGAAGAGAAAAAATAAGCACACATGGCTGAAATGACTTTCTGGGATCACATAGACGAATTACGTCGTGTGCTGTTCCGGGTATGCGGGATATGGTTTGTTCTGCTGATAGGCTTTTTTATTGCAATGCCTTATCTGTTCGACTCGGTCATCCTTGCGCCCTGTCACAACGACTTTGTCTTCTATTCCCTGCTTCACGGGATAGGAGATCTGCTCCATTTGACAGATGAGTTTTTCACCCAGCATTTTGAGGTGAAGCTGGTTAATATCAATCTGGCTTCGCCCTTCTTTATTCATATATCTACGTCTTTCTGGATGTCGGTAGTGGTTTCCATACCTTATCTGCTTTTCGAGATCTGGGGATTCATAAAACCGGCGCTTTACGAAAACGAGAAAAGTAATGTGCGCATAGCTCTTGGCATAGGAACAGTGATGTTCTTTCTGGGAGTGTTGCTTGGCTATTTTATGGTCTTCCCGCTTACCTTGCGTTTTCTGGCTACCTATCAAATCAGTAAAGAGATTGTAAATCAGATCTCTCTCAATTCCTATATTGATAACTTCATGATGCTTATCCTGATGATGGGACTGGTCTTTGAACTTCCGCTGGTCACATGGTTGCTGGCTAAGGTTGGACTTGTTTCTAAGGCCTTTCTCCGTAAGTACAGAAAGCATGCAATTGTTATCATCTTTATTGTGGCAGCTGTAATTACCCCAACTGGCGATCCATTTACACTTTCAGTGGTGGCCATCCCCCTTTGCCTTCTCTATGAGATGAGCATCCTTATTATCAAAGATAAGAAGAAAGAGATTTCAGAATAAATGAATCAGGAAGCAAATGAATATTATAACTCACTCCTTGAAATATACCTCAACGAGCAGAGTTCCCTTACTGTAAAATACCGGCAGATGCGCGATCTGCTCGAACGTCTCTGCCGCTATTCCATGCAGAACGAACGACTGCAAATGACCGATCTGTCTGCGCGTATCAGTTATCTGGCATCCGTTGCCGGATTTTCACGCGCTGCCCAGAACCGGTTGCATACCTTTCGGCTCACTTCAAACGCAGTGATGAATAGGCGTGAGGAACCTACAAGTGAAAATCTGCTTCGTGATCTTCATACCCTGGCTCTAACTATAAAAGCCCTTCTTCATGAGGATATACCTCAGGAACTATATGATTTGTTGCCCAAACAGGCTGATCTTCCGTTGCCTTCTGTTCCCGCTCCGCGTGGTGAACGTATCCGGCAGATGAGAGTCTGCTTTCAGTACTCGGATGAGAATTTTTTGTATGTTGTCCCTGCTGACAGAACGGTCAGCGAACCTCTGAAGGTACGCTATGGTGTGGATAATCAGAATAAAGAGTTTAATGAAACCGTTACTCGTTTATGGCCCTTTGCACAGCTCAATCTGCTCGATGTAACGGTAGACGAGGAAGGCGTCCACACTCCCTCTATGATAGTGCTGGAACCCGATTACCTGATTGATATCAGTACTTTGGCAGAATGCTTTAAGGATTACGGACATCATCCGGCAAACTATCTTCTGGGCAGGCTGCAGCCCATGTCCAACTCTCGCGCTCTGTTGCTTGGTAACATTGCCAACCTCTTCCTTGATGAGTGGATTCACGCGGATGGTGAGGCCAATTACCTGGAGTGCATGCGTAAAGCCTTCCGTACCTATCCCATCGAACTGGCTTCCTGTGAAGACTTGCTCGACCCTAAGACGGAGTTCGAATTCTTTAATGACTGCAAAACTCATTTTGAACATCTTAAAGAGGTGATCACAGATACTTTTCTTGCACCCGGTTATCACTTGAATAAGGAAGATGCCGTGCTTGAACCTTCGTATGTGTGCGAGGCACTTGGCCTGCAGGGACGGCTCGACTATATGCAGCGTGATATGAGCAGCTTCATTGAAATGAAATCAGGTAAGGCAGACGAATATACTATTCCCGGAAAGGTGGAACCTAAAGAAAACCATAAGGTGCAGATGCTCCTCTACATGGCAGTGCTCGAGTATAGTATGGGAGTGAATCACCGCAAGGTGCATCCTTACCTGCTCTATACCCGCTACCCGTTGCTTTATCCTGCCCGTCCGTCCTGGGCATTAGTTCGCCGGGCTATCAACCTACGCAATCTTATTGTGGCAGGTGAACATGCTGTGCAGTTACATAACCGTCCTGAATATACGGCCGATGTGCTTAGTGAAATCACACCCGCTGTGCTCAATGAGAAACATCTGCGGGGAATGTTCTGGGAACGCTATCTTTCACCCTCTATAACCGCTTTTGGTACACGCTTCTCTGAACTCACTCCGCTGGAGCAGAACTATTACCTCACGCTCTATAACTTTATAGTAAAGGAACAGTATACCTCCAAATCCGGAGAGATGGAATATGACGGACGTGCAGGTTCCGCCTCCCTTTGGCTGGCTACTCTCGACGAGAAACGGGAAGCGGGAGAAATTTTATATGATCTTACTATCAGGGAAAACCGTGCTGCTGATGCTCATAAAGCTACAGTGGTATTTGCTATCCCCGATTATAAGGATGAGTTCCTGCCCAATTTCCGGGTAGGAGACGTGGTACTGTTCTATGAACGGAATAAGGCAGACGATAGTGCTACCAATAAAATGATATTTAAAGGAAGCATCGCTTCTATTGATTCTCACGAGATTACTGTGCGTATTCGTGCTTCACAGCAAAATCCTTCTGTACTTCCTCAAGGTAGCACCTATGCAGTGGAGCATGACAGCATGGATACCGCCTATAAAAGTATGTTTCAGGCTCTTACGCTCTTTGCTGAGGCTAATAAAGATCGTCGCGACCTGCTTCTTGCTCAGCGCAAACCAGCTTTCAATGCTTCTTTTGATGAACAGATTGTCTGTGCCAAGGACGATTTCACCCGCGTTGCCCTCAAAGCACAGTCGGCAAAAGACTTCTTCCTGCTTGTGGGGCCTCCGGGAACTGGAAAGACATCCCGTGCACTAAAGCAAATGGTTGCAGCATTTCATGAAAATCCGGATACACAAATTCTGCTGCTAGCCTATACCAATAGGGCAGTAGACGAGATCTGTAAATCCATCTCTTCCATTGTTCCGGAGATCGACTATATACGTGTGGGTAGTGAATTGTCCTGTGAGGAACGTTTTCGTTCCCACCTCATTGAAAACGTACTGTCCACCTGTAACCGCCGTTCCGAGGTCTGTGAACGTATCTCGCGTTGCCGCGTTATTGTGGGTACCGTAGCTTCTATCTCAACCAAGACCGACCTTTTCCGTCTGAAGAGATTCGATGTGGCTATTGTCGATGAGGCTACCCAGATACTGGAACCTCAGCTTTTAGGTATCCTTTGTGCTAAAGATAGGGCAGGGCAGAACGCCATTGGCAAGTTTATCCTGATTGGCGACCACAAACAGCTTCCTGCAGTGGTGATGCAAAGTAGTGAACAATCCCGTGTCTGCAGTGAAGAGCTGCTTTCAGTGGGCATCACTAACCTCAAGGATTCCCTTTTCGAACGCCTCTACCGTTTCTATGCCCATGATTCTGAAGCCCGTGCGGTAGATATGCTTTGCAAACAGGGACGAATGAATCCTGCCGTAGCCCTTTTTCCTAATAATGCCTTCTATGGAGGCAGACTCGAACCGGTGGGATTGCCGCATCAGATAGATGTTACTTCCCCCTACGGCTCCAGGGTACAGTTTATTCCGTCTCAATCGCATACAGGAGGAGCTTCAGATAAATGTAATATCTACGAAGCGCGCCTTGCTGCAGATATTGCTGTTCAGGTCTACAAACGCAACCCCGAAAAGTTTGATGTAACCCGCTCATTGGGCATCATCACCCCATACCGAAGTCAGATAGCTATGATTAAAAAAGAGCTTGCCCTTCAGGAAATTCCAGCACTCAACAAAATCCTTGTCGATACCGTAGAACGTTTCCAGGGCAGTGAACGCGATGTTATTATCTACTCCTTCAGCGTTAATTACCCCTGGCAACTTCAGTTCCTGAGTAATATTACTGAAGAAGACGGAGTACTCATTGATCGCAAGCTAAATGTCGCTTTGACACGTGCACGCAAGCAAATGTACCTTATTGGAGTGCCCGAACTATTAAAACTTAATAAAATCTATAAAGCTTTGATTAAATTAATACTTCCTACGCTTCGTTAACATCTAGGGTAGGTTAAAATGCCTATCTTTGTAGCACGTTTTTTTCATAGAGATTTAGATTTAAGGTTAGAAGAATTGTGGAAGTCGTGAGACTTCCCTTTTTTTTGAGATCAAAAGGATAAGGCTGCCCTCAAAGGCAGCCTTATCTGGTAATATAAAGTCTCATGTAATTAAACTCTACATAATTAAAAAGAGAAAGAGGATACCCAATATTTAATTGAGCATCCTCTTTTTATGATTTAACTGAATAACCTGTAACGGTTACCGAGTGTCAGTTCTTTTAAAATTCAACTGATTATAGATCAGTAATAATCTTGTATTGAGGAACCAGTGTTTTCATAATTACCCATGCAATAAGATAAGCAAAGGCACAAACACCAAACATAATTCCGTAAGCTACATTAGGAGTAGCAGCATACAAGTCAGTAATGAATCCGGCAAGTAACTGAATCAATACACCACCAATACCACCAGCCAAACCACCGATACCTGTTACAGAAGCGATAGCCTTTTTAGGGAACATGTCAGATACAGTGGTGAATAGGTTAGCCGACCAAGCCTGGTGAGAAGCACCTGCAAGGCAGATAATACCTGTAGCCAGATACATAGCAGAAGTGCCAAACACCTCTACATTACCAAAATATTGAGTTAATAATAAAGTGATAGGGCAAAGAGCAATCAGGAACATAGCTGTCATTCTTGCTTTGTATGAGTTCATACCCTTATTCATAAAGAACATAGGAATACTACCACCAAATACACTACCAATGATAGCAATACCGAATACAATAAATGTAGGCCACATCACTTCCTGAGTAGTCATGTGGAATTGTTTTTTCAGGTAGTCAGGTAACCAGAATAAAAGGAACCACCAAACACCATCAGTCATAAATTTACCCATGAAGAAAGACCATGTTTGTGGGTATCTTAACATTTTACCCCATGAAATCTTTTCTTTTACACCATTCTTTTCATTTTCAATTTGTTCAGGAGTAAGCTCAGCATCGTCAGCGTGGATGTAGTCATATTCACTTTGGCTTATCGTGCCGTTTTCCAACAGTTTCTTTTGTGGTTTGAATAATGAGAACCAGAATGCCAACCAAACAAAACCTATACCACCGGTCAGGATAAATGCCATTTTCCATCCTATTTCATGACCAAAGTGAATAAGACACCAAGGTACAAACAAAGCTGAAATCATTGCACCCACATTTGAACCACTGTTAAATATACCTGTAGCCAGTGAACGTTCACGCTTAGGGAACCATTCAGTTACAGTTTTAATAGATGCAGGGAAGTTACCTGCTTCACCCAAACCAAACATACTTCTGATGATAATGTGAAAAGTGATAGTCTTTCCTACGAAAGCGTTACCCACACCGCAAAGAGACCAGATGATAAGTGAAAGAGCTAAACCTAATTTTGATCCAATCTTATCAATAATTACGCCGGAAAAAACGGTAAGAGTGGCATAAGCAGCAGTAAAGAATGCTGTTACATAGGAGAAATCGGAGTTACTCCACCCAAATCCGCCTTCTGCTATTGGTGAGCAGAAAAATTCTTTTAGAAAAGCAATTACGTTACGATCCATGTAGTTAATGGTCGTAGCAAAGAATAGCAAGGAACAAATAACCCACCTGTAGCGTGTCATCTTTTCATTCACATTCTGAAATGTACTCATGATTAGTGATTTAATTAATTAGTAATTTTTATTCTTGGCATCAAAATTAGTCAATAAATTCCAGATCAAGATATAAATTTTGCTCAAAATAGTGTATAAATTGATTGAGAATGACATAAACTTCTTACATTTGCGGAAAATATGTTAGGGATAATCGAATACTAAGAATATGGATATAGAGAAAAAAGGTCGTTGCTGGTATGCCGTTTACACAGCTCCCCGTGCTGAGAAAAAAGTTAGAGAACGTTTTCTGCAGTCGGGCATAGAGCACTATCTGCCGGTTCAGTTTGTGACCCGTAAATGGCATGATCGCCTTAAAAAAATAGAGCAGCCTGTGCTCACTGGCTATATCTTTGTTCATATTCTTCCCGAAGAGGCCAAACAGGTGCTCATGACCTATGGTGCAATAGCCTTTGTGCGCGAACATGCGCATCCTGCTATCATCCCAGACGATCAGATTGAGCGCCTCCGCAAAATGGTGGAACAGACCGATGAAGAGGTCGAATTCAGCTCCACAGATCTGGCTCCCGGCACTCCCGTTCGCATTACCCGTGGAGAGCTTTCCGGTCTCGTTGGTGAGCTGGTTGAGGCAAAAGGCAAGTTCAAAGTTGCCATTCGTCTCAGTGGGCTGGGGTGTGCGCTTACTACAGTGAGCACAAGCTGTTTGGAAAAGCTTTAATTTTAAAGCTTTTTTTTTTTGAAATAGTTCTTTTATTCATAGTCTTTCTTTTCAGTTTATTGTTCTCTTTTTCTTTTGGCTTGAACCAAAAGAAACAAAAGTTCAAGGCTGCACGAATTTTGCTAAAATCATTCTCCATTCCGCTGAAGGTGCTCAAACTCGCTTCGCTCAAACAGTCGCCCCTTCTTAACGCTCCATTCCGCATAATTTCTTCACGCAAAATCCATGAGGCCGGTCCTGTTGGTGTCCCTGCTTTAGTGGTGCTTGGAAGCAGGTAGCCGTCGCTTCGCTCGGCTTTAGGGGGGGAGGGGAAGTAACTGTCGTACTTTTTTTTTGTTAGTTACATTTTACTTTATTCGTTTTAGTGGCGCAATATCGTATTAACATAGCTGCTGGGATACACCAACAGCAATGCAAAGCGAGCGAAAGATGACCGGCCTCATATTCGTAGCGTAAAGCGGAGTGATGTAGTGTAGCGTTAAAAAGAAAAAGCTGTTTGAGCGCAGCGAGTTCTTTTTCTTTAGCGAAACGGAAGAACGGAGTAGCGCAGAATGTGCAGCCTTGACCTTTTGTTTCTTTTCCGTCAAGGGAAAAGAAAAGGGCAGTTAAAAAATTGAATTTAAAAAAGCGATTACAAGCCAAGATTGCAAAATAAAAAAGGATAGTTAAAATAATGAAATCTAAAATAAGTTGCGTAAAACTAAATAAAGTGATTTTTTTTAGCTCAATGCTATGAACACAAAGGTTTACTTAACTGTTTAGTAACTAAAGTGCAGATGCCAACAGATGTAAGTAATTTGTAACCTTAAAAGAAGCATGAGAACGATAATAAACAATATTCGAATCGCTGCTATAACCACTTATCTCCCCACTACAAAGTTAGAGATGAGCTCTCTTTCCAATCAGTTTGGTGAGCACGATGTAACTAATATTATCGCAGCCACCGGCGTTGAACGGGTGCGTGTGGCCGATGATCATCAAACATCATCCGATTTATGCTTTTTTGCTGCTCGTCAGCTTATCGAGAAAGAAGAACTTCAGTGTTCAGAGATCGATGGACTCATCTTCGTGTCTCAAACCCCCGATTATATACTGCCCTCCACCTCCATCCTCTTGCAGGACAGGCTGGGCCTTTCCAAGCAGACCGTGTGTATAGATATCCATTACGGCTGTTCGGGATACATCTATGGACTCTTTCAGGCAGCCATGTGGATTAGTAACCACGCCTGTGGCAGTGTACTTATCCTTGCGGGAGACACCACTTCAAAGATGATCCATCCCAAGGATAAATCCCTCAAGATGGTCTTTGGCGATTGTGGTTCAGCCACCCTGGTCACTAAGGGAAGCTCCACTATGGGAGTCTCCATCTGTTCCGATGGCAGCGGATACGATAAACTGATTGTACCTGCCGGAGGGTTCCGCACCCCCTGCTCACAGGAAACAGAGATTGAGACCATTGATTTAGATAATAATGTGCGTACCCCTCAGAACCTTTATATGGACGGTATGGCCATTTTCGATTTTGCTATCAACAACATACATCATAACATTAACGACCTCATCGACCAGATGGGATGGGAGAAAGACGCCGTTAAGCTCTTTGCGCTCCATCAGGCAAATAACTTTATGGTTAATTACATCCGTAAGAAACTTAAGGTGCCGCCACAGAAAGTGCCAACAAATGTCACTAACTATGGAAACACAGGACCCTCTTCCATTCCGTTGCTCCTCTGTGATCTCTGTTCCGGGAAAACCAATGAATTTTCTCCGTTAAACAAAGTTATCATGAGTGGTTTCGGAGTAGGGCTGTCATGGGGTAGTATTGCTGCCGATTTAAGTAAAACACGTTTCTATAAACCAATAAACCAATAAAATTACTATGGAAGATAAAGTACTGGAGATTATCAATTTTATCAGGAAGAGCAAAGAACTGGAGCCTTTGGAAAAGGTTTACCCCACTGATAACCTGCGAAACGATATCGGCTTCACCTCCTTTGATCTGGCCGAGCTCACCGTTCGCATAGAAGATCAGTTCGATATCGATATCTTCGAAGATGGATTAGTCTCCACTGTAGAAGAGATATATAAAAAACTAAGCTAGCTAAGTAATCACTATAAATAACCTGTTAATGCCAAGGCAATGAAAACCTTTTTGATAGACAGAGAAAAAGAATATAGCTACCACACCTTACTGGCAGATATTAACCGGGCCACCGTTTACTATCCGTTGTGTAATCCTGGCAGTCTGTATCATTATCTGTTAAATATCCTCATCGCCCTGGTCTCTCATAAACCTCTGGTACTCGATGATTCCGATAGCAGCTCCGGTCAGATGCCAGTACCGGTAGATCCGCTTCATTTCAATACCATCGATGAAGTCACTGCCGTTGTTCAGTGCTCCACCTCCCAGGTCACCATCTTTACCTCCGGCACCACTGGGCAGCCTAAAAAGGTGATACACACCATCGCAACCCTTGGGCGCGCAGTGCGCACAGGCCCTGTCTATCATGATCAGGTATGGGCATTTGCCTATAACCCCACCCACATGGCCGGACTTCAGGTATTCTTCCAGGCCATTCTCAATATCAATACCCTCGTCAATGTGTTCAATGCACCCCGCCAGTACGTTTACCGTGCCATTGAGGAGCATCACATTACACACATCTCCGCCACCCCCACGTTCTACCGGCTGCTATTGCCAGTTGAATCAGCCTTTCCGGCAGTCAGGCGGGTAACGCTGGGTGGGGAGAGGTCCGATCAGAAACTATACGATTTCATCCTGCGGATTTTTCCACAGGCTAAAATCACTAATATATACGCCTCCACAGAGGCCGGAACCCTGTTTGCTGCCAGCGGAGATGCTTTTCAGATACCCGCCGGCATCCTCAATCGTGTAAAGATAGAAGATGATGAACTTCTCATCCACAAATCACTGCTGGGGCAGTCGTCTCAGTTCGCTTTTTGTGGAGACTATTACCACACCGGTGATATCGTAGAGTGGGTAAACAAAGAGCAGGGGCTGTTCCGCATCAATAGCCGTAAAAACGAGCTTATCAACGTAGGCGGATACAAAGTAAACCCTCTCGATGTGGAAACCGCCATCCTCCAGTTGCCCGATATCCTTCAGGCAGTGGTCTATGGACAGCAGAACTCCGTGTTGGGCAACATCCTTTGTGCCGAGGTAAAACTCATGGCAAACAGCGCCCTCACCGAGCTCGATATCCGTGTCGGCCTTGCCCGCAAGTTACAGGATTTCAAGATACCAAGAAAAATAAAATTTGTCGATTCAATTACACTAACCCGTACGGGGAAAATCAAAAGAGTATGAATATATTGGTTACAGGAGCTTCCAGAGGTGTAGGCCTCGAAATATGCAGAATCCTTCTTCGGCAGGGCCATTCTGTTTATTGCCTGAGCAGAACCTATACCGACCATTTAAAAGAGCTGCAGGAACAGTATCCCGGTAGCCTCCATTATAAATGCATCGACCTCTCCAATGCTCACGATGCCCAGCGCCTTGTGTTCAAGGAATTTGTAAACAATGACATTGTGCTTCATGGGTTTGTCAACAACGCCGCCATTGCTTATGACGATATTATCACCAACCTCAGCCTCACTAAGCTTCAGGCCATGTATGCAGTCAATGTGTTTACCCCTATGATACTCACCAAGTATGCCATTCGTAACATGCTGTTGCACAAAACCCGTGGAGCTATTGTGCACATCTCCTCCATCTGTGTGCACACCGGTTACAAAGGGCTGGCCATGTACGCCTCCACCAAAGGGGCGCTCGAAGCCTTCTCTAAGAACACCTCCCGTGAGTGGGGCGGGTTGGGCATCCGCAGCAATGTGGTGGTGCCCGGATTCATGGAAACCGCTATGAGCTCCATGCTTACCACCCAGCAGAAAGATAAAATATATAACCGTACCTCCCTTATGAAAGCAACCGATGTTACCTCCGTGGCCCATACCGTAGCCTTTCTTCTTTCCCAGGAGGCTAAATCCATCACGGGCGAAAGCATCAATGTTGATTCGGGAACCATCTGAAATGTAGTAATAAACTAAAGTCCGGTAACCATGATAAAGATAAAAACACTCACCCTGCTCCTGTTACTGCTATTGGCAGCCACACTTTTCTACGGCTGCCGTTCCACAAAGAACATAGCCTACCTGCAGGGCGTGGAAACCCTCACTGACCAGCAACTGCAGAAAAGCGCATTGCAGTATGATGTCACCATCAAGCCCAACGACCTGCTTCGCATCATTGTAAGCGGAGCCGAAGATGCTGATACCTATATTCCGTTCAATTTAACTACCTCCGTGCCCTATGGCGAAAACGCCACACAAAGCACCCCCACGTTGCAAAGCTACTTGGTCGATAGCAAAGGAATCATCAATTTCCCCGTACTGGGCAGGCTGTATGTGCTGAGATTCACTACCGCTCAGGTAAAACAACTCATTGCCGAAAAGCTTAAAGCCTATCTTAAGGGCAATGTTGTGGTCACCGTGCGACTTGCCTCTTATCGAATCTCTGTGTTGGGCGAGGTTGAGCGTCCCGGCCTCTTTACCGTGACCGACGAAAAAGTCAGCCTCCTGCAAGCCCTCTCCATGGCGGGAGACCTCACCATCTATGGCCGCCGGGATGTAGTGAAAATCCTGCGAGAGGGCCCCGATGGACAAAAAAACATCACCACCCTCAATCTGAATAACAAAAACCTTATCTTCTCACCCTATTACTATCTCCGTCAGGGCGATGTAGTCTATGTAGAGCCCAACAAAGCCCGGGCCAAAGGCGCCGGTGTAGGCACCGCCACCAATGTAGTTTTCTCTGTAGTCTCCGTG
This sequence comes from uncultured Bacteroides sp., assembly GCF_963676325.1. NCBI lineage: Bacteria > Pseudomonadati > Bacteroidota > Bacteroidia > Bacteroidales > Bacteroidaceae > Bacteroides > uncultured Bacteroides sp. The sequence goes on along the minus strand of NZ_OY781099.1, from coordinate 3,301,317 downwards.
GTTATCGGAGTTGCATCGCTGATAGTTACAATTGCAAGGTAGATTTTATTAAAAAATCTCACTACCCCGTTACGAGGCTGTACGTTTACGTGCAGCCTCGTTTGTGTATTGTTTTTGTAATACAGCATTCTTTAAATTTAAGCATAAATTAGTTGTATTTATCTAATTATTAACGCATTGCAGTGCGAAGTTATCCTTTTGTTATTAATAAAGTTAAAATTAGATGTGTTATTTAACATATCTAATTGTGCTAATGATTCTTAATATAAAAAAAAACATTACCTTTGCACCCGTAAAAAAAACAGATAAATCGTTGCCAACTTCATGTTAGTGACGAACTTTGTTGCGAACAAACTAAAACGAAACACAATTGTTATGAACTTAAATAAACTCCGCCTTTTACTGCTATTTGCGGTAATAATACTATTCTCTGCATGTAAATCCGCAAAGAATATTACCTACCTCGAGGGAGTCGAATCACTGTCCGCTCAACAGTTGGTTCAAAGCAAACAGCCGTTCAGTGCAAAAATCAAACCCAACGATCTTTTAAAGATTGTAGTCAGTGGTTCTGAAGCTGCGGAAACATATATTCCTTTTAATATACTTTCAGCTGTTGCTTATAGTGAAAATGCAGTGCAATCTCAGGCTACTTTACAAAATTACCTGGTCGATAGTAAAGGTACAATTGATTTTCCTGTGCTGGGAAAATTAGCTGTTGTAGATTTACCTACAGACGCTGTTGCAAAAATAATCACAGAAAAGTTAAGAGTTTATTTAAAAGGCGATTTGGTAGTTACCGTACGCTTTGCCAATTATAAAATATCCGTGTTGGGTGAAGTCACCGTTCCCGGTTCATACAGTGTGAAAGATGAAAAAATCAATATCCTGCAAGCTCTGTCTATGGCAGGAGATCTTACTATCTATGGTCGCCGTGATGTAGTGAAAATCCTTCGCGAAGGTCCCGATGGTCAGAAAAGCATTACTACACTTAATCTGAATGATAAAAATCTGATATTCTCACCTTGTTTTTACCTTCAACAAGGCGATGTAGTCTATGTAGAACCCAATAAGGCAAAAGCCAAAGGTTCCGATATCGGTAGCGGTACTGGTATCTTTATCTCTGTAGCGTCAGTTGTGATTGGAGTTGCTTCTTTGATTGTAACGATAGCAAGATAATATTTTTGTATCAATATAATATTGAAAAATAATGAAAGTACTGGTAACTGGTGCGAAGGGTTTTGTTGGCAAGAACCTTTGTGCACAGCTTAACAATATAAAGGAAGGTAAAGCCAAATGCTATGGCGACCTTCAAATTGAAGAAGTTTTTGAATACGATCTTGATTCCACTCCAGAAGAACTTGAGAAGTTCTGCAAAGAGAGCGATTTCGTATTCAATCTTGCAGGCGTCAACCGTCCACAGAATCAGGAAGACTTCATGAAGGGCAACTTTGGCTTTGCAAGCACATTGTTGGATACCCTGAAGAAATGCAAGAATAACTCTCCTGTGATGATCAGTTCCAGCATTCAAGCCACCCTCGCAGGCCGTTTCGGAACTTCTGAGTACGGCAAGAGCAAGAAGGAAGGCGAAGAACTCATGTTCGGGTACGGGAAGGAGACCGGTGCACCCGTGTTTGTTTACCGTTTCCCCAACCTTTTCGGCAAGTGGTGCCGCCCCAACTACAACTCTGCTGTAGCCACCTTCTGCAATAACATTGCCAATGATCTCCCCATTCAAGTCAACGATCGCAGCGTAGAAATGGAACTCCTCTATGTCGATGATCTTGTTGACGAAATGATTGGAGCACTCAAGGGCGAGAGCCACAGGTGTGAGTTTGATGGTGTCGAACCCGTACCCACCGAAGAGGGGCGTTATTGCTATGTGCCTACCACCCACAAGACTACCCTTGGTGAAATCGTCGATCTCATCTGTTCTTTTGCAGAGCAGCCAAAGACTTTGATGATCCCCGAGATACCTGCCAATAGTTTTGCCAAGAAACTTTATAGCACCTATCTCAGCTATCTACCCAAGGAAAAAGTAGCTTACGACCTCAAGATGAATGTCGACCAGAGAGGCAGTTTCACAGAGCTCGTTCACACCCTCAACTGCGGTCAGGTCAGCATCAACATCTCCAAACCGGGAATAACCAAGGGGCAGCACTGGCACCACACCAAGTGGGAACTCTTCATCGTCGTTGCCGGTCACGGACTCATCCAGCTCCGCAAGGAAGGAGATCCAGAGGTACTGAACTATGAAGTAAGTGGCGACCGTATTCAGGCTGTTCACATGCTCCCTGGCTACACTCACAATATCATTAACCTCTCCGATACACAGGATTTGGTAACGGTGATGTACTGCAACGAAATATTCGATCCCAATAAGCCCGACACCTATTTCGACCCGGTAGAGAAATAATTCTAGAATATTAGAAAAACAATATATAATTATGAGCATTTTCGCAGGTAAAACCTTAATGATTACCGGTGGTACCGGTTCGTTTGGAAACGCCGTTCTCAATCGTTTTCTCCGTACTGACATTGCAGAGATTCGTATTTTCTCTCGTGACGAGAAGAAGCAGGACGATATGCGTCACGAGTATCAGGCAAAATATCCCGATGTAGCACATAAAATCAAGTTCTTCATAGGTGACGTTCGTGATCTCCAGTCTTGCAAGAACGCAATGTCAGGTGTCGATTACATCTTCCATGCAGCAGCATTGAAGCAGGTACCTTCCTGTGAGTTTTTTCCCATGGAAGCCGTGAAGACCAACGTTATCGGAACCGATAATGTTCTTACCGCTGCTATCGAAGCTGGCGTTGGTGCCGTTATCTGTCTGTCAACCGATAAGGCCGCATATCCAATAAACGCAATGGGTATTACCAAGGCCATTGAGGAGAAAATTGCAGTTGCCAAATCCCGCTATTCCGGCAACACCAAAATATGCTGCACCCGCTACGGTAATGTAATGTGCTCTCGTGGTTCAGTCATTCCTTTGTGGATCGAACAGATCCGTAATGGACACCCCGTCACCCTGACCGAATCCAGCATGACCCGTTTCATCATGTCTCTTGAGGAGGCTGTTGATCTTGTTCTCTTTGCCTTTGAGCATGGAGACAACGGCGATATTCTCGTTCAGAAGGCACCGGCTTGTACCATCCAGACTCAGGCAGAGGCAGTTTGCGAGCTCTTTGGTGGTAAGAAAGAAGAGATCAAGGTCATCGGTATCCGTCATGGTGAGAAGATGTACGAAACCCTGCTCACAAATGAGGAGTGTGCAAAGGCAGAGGATATGGGCGACTTCTATCGTGTTCCTGCCGACAACCGTGGTCTGAACTACGATAAGTTTTTCTCAGAGGGCGAAGCTGAGCGTAACAAGCTCACCGAATTCAATTCAGACAACACCCGTCGTCTCAACCTTGAAGAGACCAAGGAGAAGATCGCTTCCCTGGAATACATCCAGAAGGAACTCTCTGGTATGGGTAACTTCGTACAGTAATTAGTAAAAATTAGAAATAATGGAACAGAAACTTCCAAAATTCGATTATAGCGACGTACACTTCCAGGAGAACGGTAAGCTTAAGCTCATTATCATCGTGGGAACACGTCCCGAGATTATCCGTCTTGCAGCTGTTATCAACAAGTGCCGTCAGTACTTCGACGTGGTTCTCGCTCATACAGGTCAGAATTACGACTACAATCTCAATGGCATCTTCTTCCGTGACCTGAAGCTCGCAGAGCCAGAGGTATACATGGATGCTGTGGGCGACGACCTTGGTGCTACTTGTGGTAACATCATCAACTGCAGCTACAAGCTCTTTGCACAAACCCAACCCGACGCAGTGCTCGTTCTGGGTGACACCAATTCATGTCTGTCAGTTATTGGTGCAAAGCGTCTGCATATTCCTATCTTCCACATGGAAGCCGGGAACCGTTGCAAGGACGAGTGCCTGCCCGAGGAGACTAACCGTCGCATCGTGGATATTATCAGCGATGTAAACATGGCCTACTCAGAGCATGCTCGTCGCTACCTTGCCGACTGCGGTCTACCAAAAGAGCGCACCTATGTCACCGGTTCGCCTATGGCTGAAGTGCTCCACAACAACCTCGAGGATATTGAGGCAAGTGATGTTCATCAACGTTTAGGTCTTGAGAAAGGCAAGTACATTCTCTTGAGCGCCCACCGTGAGGAGAACATCGATACCGAGAAGAACTTCCTCTCACTGTTCAATGCTATCAATGCCATGGCAGAGAAGTATGATATGCCCATTCTTTACAGCTGCCACCCACGCTCACGCAATCGTCTGGCAGCATCAGGCTTCCAACTCGATCGGCGCGTTATCCAGCAGGAACCACTCGGTTTTCACGATTACAACTGCCTTCAGATGAACGCCTTTGCAGTGGTATCCGATTCCGGAACCCTTCCAGAAGAATCTTCTTTCTTTACCAGTGTAGGACATCCATTCCCAGCTATCTGTATCCGTACTTCAACAGAACGTCCGGAGGCTCTCGATAAGGCCGACTTCATCATAGCAGGTATCGACGAGAAGTCATTGCTTCAGGCGGTAGATACGGCCGTTGAGCTTTGCAAGGATGGACATCATGGTATTCCTGTTCCCGATTATGTGGATGAGAACGTATCTACTAAGGTTGTGAAGATTATTCAGAGCTATGTGGGTATAGTAAATAAGATGGTTTGGAGGAAATTCTAAAGCTTTTTAAACAATAGAAGGTGCGACATTTTTTGAATAGAAGAGTAGCACGTCTAACAAGAAAAAGAAAAGCTACTCAAGGGAGCGTACCTTCTTTTCAAAGAATATTCCACTACAGCTGGATGCGTAGGTGGAACAAAAGTTCAGAGTTCGATAATCACTCCAGCTCTAAATACATAAAAAATGAATGATAGAAAAAATTTCATTGACAACGCCCGCGGACTTGCAATATTATTAGTCATTCTTGGTCATCTAGTTTAATTTGTTTTTTTTTTTGTAAAGATAATTATTTATATAATCCGTTGTATTAAATTTATTTACTCTTTTCATATGCAACTTTTCATAATGATAAGTGGCTTACTTGCAAAAGATAATATTGGAAGTCTAAAGATGTTAATGGATGTTGTAATTAGACGTTTTAAACAATTATTGATTCCATTTATCTTAATAACGATAATATGGGGTTTTATTGTGTCTGAGCCTACAATGATATTTACAACAATTTTTCATTCTGGAAATGGATATTGGTTTCTCTGGGATTTATTTTGGATATGCGGATTCTTTAGTGTAGCTTGTTATTTTTCTAGTAAATTCAAGATTTCTCAAATAGCCACATTTCTTGTTGTTTTTGTCTTTATTAGACTTATAAAGGAGTTATCTGGGGGATACTTTGATGCAGAACGAATTTTTACGCTTTATTTCGTCTATGTATTAGGCTATTTGATAAATAAATATAAAGTGTTAACTCAAATAACTGAGAGTAAATATAGGTTATTCGCTATATTTTGCATTATAATTTCTTTTATTTTAACTTCATTCTTATGGAGCTTAAGCCCGGATAATTGTCCTTTATATCCTATTTCATTAAGCAGTATTGTTAATACATTACCATTTAGAGTACTTGTTTCTCTTCTGGGATGTTTTAGTATCTTACTAATATTTTTTATTAACGATCGAAGAAATCTAATATTAAATTCAGTAGGTACATGTTCTTTGGGGCTCTATGTTGTACATATGCGAGTATTAGATGTGTTTTGTAATATTAATAGTTTTTCCATATAATTTTTTGTGGTAACTGTATCATTGATAATATTAACCATAATTTCTCACATCGTAGTAAGACTTATATTGTTGAATAAATATACTTCTGTGTTATTAGGGAAAATTTAAAGGATATTATTATTCAATTGGATAATATAAATATATGAAAAAAAGTGAGCTAACATTAATTCCTATTGCAGGTCTTTGTAACAGGATAAATGTTTTAAGGTCTGCAATTGGTTTGGTTGAACATTGTCATAATGTAAAGATTAAGATATATTGGCAGAAGACGCATGATTGTTGTGCAAATTTTGAAGACTTATTTGAACCGATATCAGATAATATACTTGTTGGAAATATAACAATGAACAAATTGAAATCTATATTTCTCATTCCACCGTATAGATGGACATTTGGACTAACTCCCAAATTCAGGAAAATTTTCTTTGATGCAGAATTTAGAGGGTCTACTATAAGTAATGATACAATAGAAGATTATTTTGATAAATTTCAAAAACTCTATATCTATTCAGATAATCGTTTTTGTCGTTACTCAACCCAGATTCCTCTTTCTGATATTTTTCATCCTACATCAGAAATAGAAGATCGTATTAACAATGTTGTAAAAAAATACACTAAAAATACAGTCGGTGTTCATATTAGACGCACAGATAATGTTGCTTCGATAAACGGAAGTCCGATTGAAAAGTTCTACCAAATTATGGATCGTGAAATTTCAGAAAATGAAGATACGGCTTTTTATATTGCTTCTGATTCTGAACTTGTAAAAAGTAATCTTAAAGATAAGTATGGTAATCGAATTATAACTGCAGATTGGGAATTGAAAAGAAACACGGTAAAAGGAATGAAGGATGCTGTCGCAGAATTATTCTGCCTAGGTAGAACATCAAAAATCATTGGAAGTAAAGCCTCTACGTACTCAATAATAGCATCTGAAATTTGTAATATACCATTAATATTGGATTAAATCAATATTATTTTAGAGTTTCGTATTGGTATTTGATTGCCTGTGTTCGTGAATACGAGTATGAGACTACCTGCCTGAACGAGACCTGTTTAGTAAGCGTTTAATATTCGGCTCTTGATTCACCTTTCCTGAACTCGTATTTTTGTGGCATACTAATAAACCAATATTTTATGCCCAAACGAGAAGATTATGAATTACTGTGGGATCGTTACCAAAAGGAAGGTGTCCCCAATAAAATTTCCATTGAAAGGTTTTGTGTGAGTAAGGCTTTAGCTTCCGTGAATTTGAGAAATGGTACAAACAAATACGATGCAATTCTTTCGTTTCTCTCCAAGTAACTGGTGCTCCCTTAGATTCACCTATATAAAAGGAATTTTCAGAAACTCTTACTGTAACTGAAGAACATCCTTGGGAGAATAGCAAACTTTTAATATTTATTCTAAATGTTGATAATCTGTGGTATAAATCTATTCTGTGTTTTCCTATTGGTATGCTATACGCGTATGCTAAGAGTAATAAAATTTACATCAACGATTTAAAAGGATGGTGGTTGGTTCTGTTTTCCTTAACCTCTTGTTTGCAATGCGTAGGTAGTAGTAATTATTGCCCTGAGCAAAATAGATTGGTAGTTTCTTCAACCTTCTCTATTATGAGTGCTATAACATTTTCATTGTATATTATTCATTTTGTCACTAATGTTTGTATTCGTAATATGGTATTTGATTATGTAGGTACTTATAGTTTTTCATTTTACTTGTTTCACATATATTTTCTCAGATTTACAAACAATATTAATATCATCATCTATTGTATGTTAGTAATAGTTTGCTCGACGGTATTAGTTTATAACAACTTTAACAGCAAAATTAAACACTTAGAAAAATAATTCTAGTAATTTATGTCAGAAACAAATAATATCTCAGATAACAAAAGGATAGCAAAAAATACTATCTTGCTTTACTTTAGAATGCTTTTCACTATGGGTGTAACTTTATTTACATCAAGAGTGGTTTTGAATACTTTAGGAGTAGAAGGTTATGGTATTTACAATGTTACTGGTGGTATCATAGCAATGTTCGCATTCCTTAATACAGCAATGTCTTCTGCTACTCAACGTTATATTACTTTTTTACTAGGAAAGGGTCAAATTGAAAACCTTAAGATAGTTTTTAGTACTTCTCTCCAGATTCATGCAATCATATCGGTGCTGATAATTATATTAGGAGAAACTGTTGGGTTATGGTTTTTAATGGAGAAACTTGTTATTCCAGAATATAGAATGACGGCGGCAATGTGGGTGTACCAATGTTCAATCTTTGCCACTGTTGTTAGTATAATGTCAGTGCCTTATAATGCCGCAATTGTTGCTCATGAGAAAATGTCAGCATTTGCATATATATCTGTTCTAGAAGTCTCCATGAAATTATTAATAGTATACCTTCTTGTTGTTTCACCATGGGATAAGTTAATAGTTTATTCTGTATTATTGCTGTTTATTCAGATTCTCATTCGTTTTATTTATGCAATATATTGCAGAAAGCATTTTGAGGAGTCTACTTATCATCATGTTATAGATAAACCATTATTAAAGGATATGTCCGAATTTGCTGGATGGAGTTTCTTTGGCAATTTTGCAGCGGTATTATATACACAAGGACAGAATATGATGTTAAATATTTTTTTTGGACCTATTGTAAATGCAGCTCGTGGTATTGCAGTACAAGTTGAGGGGGCTATCCAGCAATTTGCTGGTAGTTTCCAAATGGCAATCAATCCCCAGATTACCAAGAATTACGCATCAGGTAACCTCTCTCTAATGCACAGTTTAATGTTTAGAGCTGCCCGTTTTTCTTTTTATTTGTTGTTTTTAATTGCACTCCCTGTAATACTTGAGACAAACTATATTCTTAACTTATGGCTTAAGACGGTACCTGAGCATACTGCTATATTTGTTCAAATAATGCTTTGTATCACTTTATTAAATCCTTTATCAAGTCCCTGTTCTATTGCAAATCAGGCAACAGGAAATGTTAAAGTATTTCAAGCTATTGTTGGTGGTTTTCTTATTTTGATTTTACCAATTTCATATGTAGCATTAAGTTTGGGTGCACCTGCATATTCTGTATTTATAGTACATTTTTTTATGGAAGGTGTTGCCCAATTGGGGCGTATGATAATGCTACGAAAGCAAATTAATTTGCCATTAATATCTTATTTAAAGAATATTTACTATCCTATATCTCGGGTAGTTATATTTTCTCTTTTATTTCCACTTTTCATTCAGCGACAATTCGGTGAAGGCTTTATTCGACTATTTGTTGTAGGAATCACATGCATCATTTCTGTAAGCTCATCAATTTATGCTGTAGGACTTTCAAAAAATGAGAGAGCATTAATTACAGGAAAGGTTATTGCAAAGCTCAAGAAACACTAATATGGTTTATATTGTAGATAAACATAACTGTTGTGGATGTACTGCTTGTGTTCAAGTATGTCCGAAGATGTGTATTTCATTCCCTGAAGACGAAGAAGGATTCCGATATCCATATGTTGATAAAGAAACTTGTATTGATTGCGGACTTTGCGAGAATGTTTGTCCTGTACTCAATCAGACTGAACCAAAGAAACCTTTGAATGTATATGCTGCCATTAATCCCAATGAGGAGATTCGCATGAAAAGTTCCTCAGGAGGCATCTTTACAATACTAGCAGAAAAAGTAATAAACGAGGGCGGTGTTGTATTTGGTGCTCGCTTTGATGAGAACTGGGAGGTGATGCACGACTTTACTAAAACGATTGAGGGATTAGAAGTATTCCGTGGATCTAAATATCTCCAAAGCCGTATTGGTGAGACATATAAGCAGGCACGTGAGTTCTTAAGGGCTGGCTTTAAGGTACTCTATACTGGAACCTCATGTCAGATATTAGGACTCAAGATGTTTCTTCGTAAAGAATATGATAATCTTCTTACTGTAGATATTGTTTGTCATGGTGTCCCAAGTCCCAAAATATGGAAATCTTATTTACAAGATATTAACTCAATGAATCAAAAAATTACATATATCAACTTGAGAGCTAAAATAAGGGGATGGAAACGTTATAGTTATCTTATAAAAGCAGGAGATAACGTCTTATATGATGATTATGCAGCTAACTCAATGTACCTTAAGGGATTCATGAGTAATGTCTTTTTGAGACCTTCATGTTATAAATGCCCAGCAAAGGAAGGACGCTCGAATAGTGATATAACACTTGCTGACAATTGGGGCTATTGGGATATAAAACCAGAAAATTTCGATGACATGGGAGTTAGTGCAGTTATGGTCAACACTAATAAAGGCAATGAATTTTTAAATAAGCTATCTATTAAATTACAGCAATATTCAATAGAAGCTTTTATTGCAAGTAATCTATCATATAAAAAGTCCATGGAATCTCCTAAATATAGAAGTTTTTTTTGGCAGGAATTCCCAAAATTAGGATTTAATGTTATTACTATAATTAATAAAAAAATGCAGCCATCGATTATTCGAAGAATTATAAGTAAATTTTCAGACTTTTGATAAAATGAAAATAGGTATACTGACTCATCCACAAGGAGCAAATTATGGAGGGGTACTCCAATGCTATGCTCTTTCTACTTTCTTAAAGAAGATGGGGCATACCCCCGTTGTAATAAGACGAGAAGGTGACAAGTCTTTTTTCTTGTGGGAATGGACAAGAGCATTGTTGAGAATACTTCACTGTCCACGTTACTATACCCCTGACAAAATTGATATTACATTTAAAATACGATCGTTCATCAATAGCAATTTTCTTAGGACATATCCTGTAAGGTCCCAAAAAAGGATGAGAAGCATATGTAAAGACTACGATTTGCAGGCCGTTATAGTTGGTAGTGATCAAGTTTGGCGTCAAGATTTTGCTATGAATTTTGGCTATAACTATTACCTCGATTTTGTATCGTCAAACGTCACTAAGGTTTCATATGCAGCTTCATTTGGCTTAAGTGAATGGACGTATACAACAAGCCAGACATTAAAGATTAAGGATCTATTGTCATTGTTCAAGGGTATATCAGTTAGAGAGGAAGATGGAGTAGATTTGTGCAAGAATAATCTTGGAATAACCCCCGAATTGCTAATTGATCCAACACTTTTATTATCCGTTGAGGATTATGACAAATTTACTTCCCCTCGTCTAATTAAAGAAAAATACATCTTTATATATTGGCTCGGTGATAAATCTTTAGTGCAAAATGAAATTGATAAATTTAAGTCCGAGGGCTATGAAATTATCGATGTTAATTTGCGTGATGATATAGAACTACCTGCAATAGAAGATTGGCTATCATACATAAAATATGCTGATAAAGTAATAACAGACTCCTTTCATGGTTGTGTTTTTTCAACTATATATAATAGACAATTTATAGTTCATTGTAATAAGTCTGGCGGTTTTGGTAGACTTCAGTCTTTATTTAATTCTTTGCAGATGCAAGAAAAATTGAATGCCGGTAACGCAATTGTCGAATATACAAAAGTAAATAATTGTATTGTTGCGCTTCAGGAAATAGCCTTTAATTACTTAAATAAAACTCTCATATGACAATAACATTTTATTCGAACTTTCTAAATGACCACCAACTCCCTATTTGTTTGGAGTTTTTAAAGAATGTCGGTGAGGAAAACTTTCATTTTGTAGCAGATGAGAGAATTGCTCCGGACCGAATTGCTTTCGGTTTTGAGGATATGAACGAAATGTATCCTTTTGTTGTTAAAGCATACGAAGGTGGTCAAAGCGAAGAATTAGCTAAGAGACTAATGATCGATAGTGATGTTGTAATTATCGGTTCTAGTAAGAATATGCCCTATAAGGAAAGAATTAATAAAGGAGGGTTAACTTTTAGATATAATGAAAGATTTTTAAAGTCTGGAGACTATCGTTTGTTTGATCTTCGATTACAATTGAATATGTATAAAGAATTTTCTTGTTATAGAAACAAATCATTATATATGTTGTGTGCTAGTGCATATACATCTCGTGATCTGAAACTTTTTGGATTTCCTAAAGAAAAGTGCTATAAATGGGGCTATTTTCCGTTTGTGTATCAGTACGAGGATATCGGTGCATTACTGATCAAAAAAAATAGCTATTCAAATACTAAGGAAGTTTCATTATTGTGGGTTGGGCGTTTTATTGATTGGAAGCATCCAGAAATACCTATAAAAATAGCGAATAAACTTGTTAGAGAGGGGTATAAATTTAAATTGAATATGATTGGTATTGGACCTATGAAAGAGCAGATTCATAATCTGATAAAGTCTTACCAACTCGATAATGTAATACATCTTCTGGGTGCAATGCCTCCAGCAGAGGTTAGAAAGGAAATGGAAGAATCTGAGATTTTTTTGTTTACTTCTGATAAAGGTGAAGGATGGGGCGCAGTATTGAATGAATCTTTAAATAGTGCATGTGCTGTAGTTGCAAACCATTCGATTGGAAGCGTTCCTTTTGTTTTAAATCATACAGTAAACGGGCTTGAATATAAAAAGAATTGGAAAGATGCATATAAGCAAGTTAAAATTCTAATTAATTCTCCAGATTTGAGAAAAAAGATGGGGCGAGCCGGTTATGAAACAATTAGTAAAACATGGAATGCCTCAAACGCTGTGGTAAGATTTATATGTTTATGTAATAATTTAAAAAACGGACAAGAAACAGTTTATGTAGACGGTCCGTGCAGTAAAGCTTAGATATTATGAAGGTACTTTGGATTACAAATGGCCTATTTGCTCATCATTTTAGTCTTTTAAACCAAGAGCCAAAATTATCGGCAAGTGGATCTTGGTTATATGCAGCTTATGAGGCTGCCAAAAATAGTGCAGATATAGAGTTACACATAGCTACTGTTAGCAATCGTAAGGATATGTTAAATGGTAAATATGAAGGGGTGTCATTTTATATACTTCCTGGAGGTTCTATTTTTGATTATGACCTGGAATCACAAGCTAATCAAAATTATTGGAAGGAACTTGCGGAAAATATTAAACCGGATATTCTGGTTTCGTGGGGTTCAGAGGCAAGATTCGCTTATCTTGCTTTCAAATGTTTCTCAAATAATACACCTAAAGTTATATATGTGCAGGGTGTAATGAACGCTATTGTTGGACACTTGGATGATGGTGTACCTCATAAGGTGCTGTGTTCTACTTTGCGAGACTATGTAGATAAGCTGAACCCGAAGAAAAAAGATAAATTATTTTACAATCAAACTGAGATTGAAAAGAAATTATTCAAACTAGCAGATGCGGCAATTGTAGAGAATGATTGGTGTGAGAGCCAGTGTAAAGCAATGAATCCCAAGATTGGTGTTTTCTACAACAAGCTCCCAATCAAAAAAGATTTCTATAATTGTTCCTGGAATATTGATAAAATAGATGAACTGTCTATTTTTACTAATGCAGGTGGCGTTACATATAAAGGTCATCATATTCTTTTTCAAGCATTGAGTATTGTAAAAAAGACTTTTCCCAAAGTAAAATTATATATTCCCGGAGACAATTATTTGCTGCACACTAAAGGTTTTATTCATAGAACTGGTTATTATAATTGGCTTCATAGAATATATAACAATAATAGTCTTCATGAAAATATAATATTTACAGGAGTCCTTTCTTCACAACAAATGGCTGAACGTTTGGCTAAATCCAATTTATACGTAATGCCTTCAATGGTAGAGAATCATTCATCTTCTCTTATTGAGGCATTAATTGTCGGAGTTCCTTGTATATCATCAATGGTTGGTGGTGCTGCTAGTCTTGTTCATCATGGTGAAGATGCTCTCTTGTACAACAGTCGTGAACATGAAACCCTTGCCGGATATATAATTAAATTATTGGGTGACAAAGAAATGTGCAAGTTGTTAGGAAAACAGGCTTTAAATATCCGTGAAAATAGACGTACAGATTTTGGGCAAGAAATGTTTTCTATTTATAAATCTATTTTGGGATAATCTATGTTAGTAGTAGTATTTGTAAGTATTCTCGCAATTCTTTTTACCCATTTGGAGGTAAAGGGGCAGATGAATGACGGAATGAAATGGGGGTTCGTTCTACTTACAGTTTTAGGAGCCATTCATTATGATTATGGTAACGATTATATGAGTTATTATAATCTGTATAAATCTATTGCGAGTTATAATCTCTCGTGGAAGAACTTAATCGATGTTGAGACCTTTAAAGATCCTGGATGGACCATATTAAATTGGATCTTTCAGTGTTTAGGAGGATTCTTTATGCTTGTTGCTGTACTTAATGTCATCCAAAACATTATTTTCTATCAGTTCATTAGAAAGTATGCACCTAAAGAATGGTGGACAGTTTCGGTATATATATATGCAATATGTACATCGCTATATCTTATAAACTTTTCAATGATGAGACAAGGATTTGTTGGTGCAATATTTCTTGCCTGCTGGCCACTTATTGAGAAGAAGAAACCTTTGTATGTATTAGCAATTTTATTCTTATGTTCCTTTGTTCATGGTACTGCTAAGGTGCTTTTACCATTTGCTTTTTGGGGATATGCTCCAATGAAAAATGGAAAATATTGGGTATTAGCATATATGGTATTGTTGTTGTCATTATATTTATCAGTCGATCTTGTCAATCAAATTATAGAGCCATTCTTTGCAATGGAGTCTTTTGAAGAATATGCAGAAGTTTATGGTAAAGATGATAATAACATTTCGTTCGGAGGTTTGGGCTGGTGGATTTATATGATTCCGGTCATTGTTTCCATGTATTATCTTTTTGAGAAGAATGAAGATTCTCAGTCAAAGAAGCAATTAGTAGCTCTTTCTACTATTGGCTCTCTTATTCTACCTTTTGGAACCGTAATGCCAATGATAGGCAGATTGGCAAACTATTTTGTTGCGTTCAATTTAGCAGCATATCCAATAGCATTTTCTTCAATTAAGAACAAAACTCTTAGGTTTGTTTTGCTTGGATTAGTTTTATTAATTATTTTTTTTGACTACTATAAATTCTTCAATAGTCCTGTTTGGATGAAATCTTATGGAATATTCTGTTCCATATTTAGTCAAATATAGATTCTTTCAAACCATTAACTACTATGTTATGAATATTCTCTTAATATCCTCGCTTTTATCTAATAATTTACTGGATGATATTCGAAAAATAACAGGACAGTATCCTGCGTATGCAGTGCAAAAATTTTATAGAGTATTAGCAGCTGGTCTATGTAAAAACAAGTCAAATGTAACAGTTTTGTCTAATCCACCAGCTTTTATGTCAGAAAAACGAGAACGCTTTTTGAACTATCAAAATGATAGTGAGGATGGCGTGAATTACAGGTATGTACCCTTTTTAAACTTTTCCGTCATACGTCATTTATGTCTATTTATTTATACTTTCTTATATGTATTTGGCTATGGATTTAAAAAAAGGAAAGACAAGGCTATAGTTTGCGATATTCTTTGCTATAGCACTTGTTTAGCTGCACTACTTGCTGCAAAGATTACTGGTGTCAAGATAGTTGGCTTGGTGACAGATCTTCCTTGGCTTGTAGATGAGGAAGGGAAAGTGTCTTTTAAAATGCGAATATTTGGAGCTTTTACCAAGTGGTATATTAAAAAGTATGCTTATTACGTTTTCTTGACAGAACAAATGAATGAAGTAATTAATAAGAAGCTTAAACCATATATTGTTATTGAGGGATTTGCCAATATCGAAATGGAAAATGTCGAGAATCTATTGGAAAAGAAAGATTCACCTAAGACTATTATGTATGCAGGATTCCTTCAAGAAAAATATGGTCTAAAGATGCTTGTAGAAGGTTTTATGACTTTGAAGGATCTTGATGCTAAATTGGTAATATATGGTACAGGTCCATATTCTGAAGAACTTGAAGAGTGTACAAAAATAGATTCTCGTGTTGAGTATCGTGGATTTGCTGCAAATAGTGTCATAGTAGAAGCAGAATTAAAAGCCTCAGTATTGATTAATCCTCGGCCTACACATGAGGAGTATACAAAGTATTCATTTCCGTCAAAAAACATGGAATACATGGCATCTGGAACTCCCATTTTAACAACTAAGCTCCCGGGTATGCCCTTAGAATATTATCCATATATCTATCATTTTGAAGATGAAACTACTGAGGGATATGCTCGTGTAATAAAGGAGGTTCTCAATAAACAACCAGAAGAACTTCATAAAAAAGGAGCTGATGCTAAAGCATGGGTGATGAGTAAGAAAAATAATGTTGTCCAATCAGCTCGCATACTTAATATGTTGTCATAATGAACAGATTCAGAAATAAGATTTCATATTTGTCTTTTTGCATGGCTATAATGATTGTTTTCAGACATAGCATTGGTTTGGGTGTTTATTCTTTACATGGTACGTTGTATTGGATAGAAAAATCCCTTTCTGAGGTCACAGATTTGATAGTCCCTATATTTTTCATGATTAGTGGCTACTTGTTTTATCAGAATTTTGACTATGGAAAACTCAAGAGCAAATGGATTGGACGTTTCAAAAGTGTAGTGATACCATATTTGATATGGAATATTGTCGGTTTTGTTTTTATATATTCAATATTCTCAATCCCTTTTGTATCAGCACATTCAAGTTCAAAAATACCATCCTATACTTCTTTATCATTTATAGCGGATGTATGGTATAATAATATGTACAATGGACCTACATGGTTTTTGAAGAACTTAATTTACTATATCTATATTATTCCATTCTTGTATCCAATATTTAAGAACAAATCAGGATATATTTTGTTGATAGTCTGTATGTTAAGCGGTAATATCCTTGTCCAGTATGCAGGAATATATATGTTTGGCGCATATATGGGGATACATTGCAGAGATCTCATACAAAAGCGATATTCAGAATTACTTCACTGTTTGTCTGCATTATATTTGTTAAGTACTATTATTGGGGGGCTTTTTTGTCAAATACCATTTGACTATCTGTTGGTATTACGATTAACACAAGCAATATGTATATTGATTATTGCTGATTGTTTTGCAATAGAAAGTGAACCTAAATGGTGGATGACAATATCTTTCTTCATATATTTCACTCATGACATCATCCTTGAACCGATAGAGAAAATATTCTTTATTGCTTTGGGTGATACAACAGCGGGTGCTATCATAGATCTAATATTTGCCCCTTTACTAACCTTGTTGTCCGTTATTTTAATTGCAAAAATATTTAGATTAAATAAACCTCTCTGGAATATATTAACAGGAAATAGAGGTGCTGCTTAATTTGATAATATGACACTCCCAATATCAGTAATAATCCCCACGATGAATCGTCCAGATAGTCTGGACAGAACATTGAAATTTATGGCTGAGGCGAATGATAAGCCACAGCAAATCGTTGTCGTAGACCAATCACAAGATGCTGACGTTCAGATGCAGAACCAGAAAGTGCTGGATAGTTACAAAGATGTGATACCTTCGTTGGTGTATGAACATCAGCAAGCCAAAAGTTTGACAAAGGCAAGAAATCTGGGATTGACAAAAGCTACAAACGAGATCCTTGCCTTTACAGACGATGATATTGACGTCAATACAGATACGTTTACCAATGTGGCATTTATCATGTCAGAGCAGAAGATTGCCATGATTGCAGGTATTGATGAATATACTCAGCAGTCTTCAACTGATATTGGTTACATACTTGGAACGAAATCATATCGCAATAGAAAGATTGGTCACGTCACCCATTCCATGCTAGGACGCTATCCTGATAATATTAAGATACAGACAGAGACCCAATGGGCGCAAGGCTATTTCTTTGTAGTACGTAAAAGCTTGATGAAACAGTGGGGCACAAAGTGGGATGAGAATCTTACAAGCTATGCGTATGCCGAGGATCTTGACTTTAGCTATGGTTATTATAAGAAAGCACATGCGGAGGGGCTAAGATGTGTGATTGATCCAAGAGTGAAAGTGAAGCACCTCGCAACGCTGGAGTATCGCATCCCTGGGGCAAATAGCATCTATATGTACGTCATCAATAGAGCCTATCTCAGCCATAAACACAAAATGGGCGTGTTTGGACACATCGAAAGCAACTGGTGTGATTTCTGGCGTCTTGTAGAACGCATAGTGAAGAAACAGCAATCGGCGGAATTCTTTCATGCCATATACTGCAAATATAAGTATCGCAGTGAGATATACTCAGGCAAGCTAGATTACGAAAAATTCATGGGGAAATAAGAAATGAAAAAAGTAATATTTTGTACCAACCTCCCTTCTCCATATAGGGTAGACTTCTTTAATGAGCTCGGAATGTATTGCGATTTGATTGTACTGTACGAACGCCATTCTTCTTCTGAGCGCAATGCTGCATGGAGGGGAACTGAAGCAGAGAACTTTGAGGAGGTATACCTTGATTTGAAACTTATAGGTGTGGATTGTTCCAAAGGCTCTGCACTCAAGGATTATATTAAGGGTCATCAGTCTGACGTATTGATTTTTACCAATTATGTCTCTCCTGCCACTATGAAGGCCATTCTTTGGTGCCGTCTTCATGGTCGTAAATACTATGTGGAATACGATGGAGGTTTTAATAAAAAAGATTCTTTTATCAAAGCCCTACTTAAGAAATTGCTCTTGAAGGGTGCTATCGGTCATCTGACAACTGCTGATGAGCACATCAAATACTTGCTCTCTTTGGATATTCCTCAGGAGAAGATACATAAGTATCCTTTTACATCTGTGAAGGCACAAGATATAGCCAATGCGCAGGAAGCATTGCAGGAAGGCAAAGAGTATTATCGAAACAAGTTGGTCATACCAGAGGATAAAGTCGTATTAGCTGTTGGACAATTTATTCCACGAAAAGGATTTGACATCCTTATGTCCGCTGCTCAGAATCTGGATAAATCAATAGGTATATATATTATTGGCGGAACCCCAACTAATGAGTATATCAGCCTGAAAGAGAGGTTGAAATTAGACAATGTTCACTTTATTGGCTTTAAGACTAAAGCAGAACTTGCAGAGTATTATCTTGCTGGCGATGTGTTAGCACATCCTACAAGAGAAGACATTTGGGGGCTGGTAGTAAACGAAGCTATGGGCTTCGGATTACCAGTAGTATCCAGTGACAGATGTATTGCTGCTCTTGAGATGATAGAGCAAGGCGTAAATGGTTATATTTATAAGAACGAGGATGTTAAAGGACTGACTGAGGCTCTTGTACACTCGTTGAACATATCTAGCTCATCAGAGTGTTTTAGTAGAACTGAAGAGTATACAATTGAGTCGATGGTAAATGTGCATCGTAACATATTGTCTTTATAATTTTATGCCAAAGATATTTCATATAAGCGGCTCGATAAATTTTGGTGCTCCAGGACGTATTTGTGAGCAAGTAGGGTTGTTGGCTGAGAAAAATGGGTATGAGTGCTATGTGGTACACAGTACACGCAATGAGAACCCAAGTCAGCTGAAGCATCATGCCATCACCACAAAGAATCAGGAGGTACTGCATGCCATTGGTGCGAAGTTCCTCGATCTGCATGGATTGATGTCCACTAAAAAGACGAAGGTTTTGGTGGAGCAAATCAAGGAGTATAAGCCTGATATCATACATCTGCATAACATCCATGGCTATTTCGTGAACTTCAAGGTGCTCTTTGAGTATCTTGATACGATCGATATACCTGTGGTTTGGACGATGCATGATTGCTGGCCATTCACCGGTCGTTGCTTTCATTTTGAAGGAGCAAAATGCTATAAGTGGAAGACAGGTTGCTATGATTGTAAGTCGGAGGCTGGATACACCGTCTCTCCTTATTACGACAGATCAAAACAACTCTACGAGTTGAAGAAGAAATTGTTTCCGGCAGTAAAGAACCTGATTATGGTTCCTGTGTCTGATTGGCAGGCTGCATTTCTGAAAGATTCATTCCTTAGGGATTGCATGTTTAAGGTTATTCATAATGGTGTAGATCTCCAGAAGTTCGTACCAATGGATGGGACACGCCTCCGAGAGAAACATAATCTGCGTGATAAGTTTGTTATTCTTGGGGTTGCATCACCATGGAATACACGTAAGGGGCTGGATGACTTCATCAAACTACGTAAAATGTTACCAGACAACTTTGCTATTGTGCTTGTTGGACTAAAGCCAGAACAGGTAGAGAAACTTCCTTCCGGTATTATCGGTGTTACCCGTACAGAGAGCCAACAGGAACTTGCTGAGTATTACTCAATGGCTGATGTGTTCTGTAATCTTACTTATCTTGACACATTCCCAACTGTTAATCTTGAGGCTTTGGCTTGTGGCACACCGGTGTTGACTTATCGAACTGGCGGTTCTCCAGAGGCTGGCGATGAGAATACTGGTATGGTTGTGGAACAAGGCGACATGAATGGAATCATTCGTGCACTTTCTGAAATGATGGAGAATCCCAAATTGTCCACTCTTTGCCGTAAGAGAGCAGAGTATTACTTTGATAAAGACAAGTGCTTCTATGAGTATATTAAATTATATAATGAGTTGTTGAAGAAGTAATGAAGTATCAAAAATTTATAAAGAAAATTTGCAACTTTATGTGTTGGCCTCAAATTGGTAAGGACATAACAAAGTAAGAATAAATGCAAACCTCACCTAAGTTGGTGGCTGGCAAGGTTTGCTCTTTACTAAGGTACTACTTAAGGCTAATAGTGAAGGATTCTGGATTCTTGTATAAGAAATATTAGCCTAGTATTACTCCATTTTGATTCCATTGTCCTAGTGTTTTGGCGCATGTTAGTGTTATGAGACTGTAATGTGTTTTTTAATGCGGGGTGTGTAAAAATTTAGATAAAACAGCAATGAAAAATGTCAAGAAGAAAGTTCTGATTGTTTCGCAATACTATTACCCTGAACAGTTTCAGATTAATGAAATTGCTACGGAACTGGTGAAAAGGGGGTACGATGTAACAGTTCTCTGTGGTTTGCCTAATTATCCGAAAGGCATTCTCTTCGATGGGTACAGAACAGTAGAAGAATCTAAAGAACGTGAACAAGAAAACTTCGAAAAGACAGGTGTACAGGTTATTCATGTAGATCAGGTTCCAAGAGGACATAATCTGCTGAAACTGGTGATGAACTACTATAGCTATATGAAAAACAGCAAGAAGGCTATAAGGGAACTTCCTGCAGATTTTGATGTGGTATTTGGTTATCAGTTGAGCCCAATCACAAGTATGTATGCAGCTTTGGAGTACAAGAAACTGTATGGTGCTCCCATCCTGTACTACACGTTGGATATTTGGCCTGTATCTGCAGAGTCTATGCTAAAGAGCAAGAGGAATCCATTGTATGCTTTTGCCGCTAAGATAAGCCGCGAAATTTATCAAGAAGCTAACCGAATCCTTTTAACATCAAGGCCTTTCATAGACTACCTAAATAAAGCGAATGGTGTAGAGGTATCCAAAATGGGATACTTACCACAACATGCTGGTACCGAAATGCTTAATATGGAGTTAACTTCAGAAGATAATAGCATTGCTGATTTCCTTTTCGCCGGTAACTTCGGAAAGGGTCAGCGACTGGATGTAATAGTGAATGCAGCTGCTGTACTGGGTGCACGTAAGGACTACAAGATCCACATGGTGGGTGATGGACGTATGCGTGAGACCTTGGAACAGATGGTACGCGAGAAGGGATTGCAGGACAACTTCATTTTCTACGGTAACCAGAAGCGTCAGGATATGCCTTCATTCTACAAGAAGGCGGATGCTCTGCTGATTACCCTGCGTGGAAACAATGAGGTGGGCAATACGATGCCTGGAAAACTGCAGATGTATATGACCACCGGTAAACCGATCTTTGGCGCTATCAATGGTGCTGCTCAGGAGGTGATAAAAGAGTCTAAATGCGGTAGTTGTGTGAATGCGTGCGACCATGAAGGATTGGCGAAGATGATGTTGCTCTTCATTGAGCACCCGGAAAATTATACTGAAGCTGGTGGAAATGCGAGAAAATTCTTCAAGGCCAACTTCACATTGAAAAGATATACGGATGGTCTCTGCAAGGAGCTGGATGCTCTTGTGAAGAGATAAAAGTTCAAAAGTTTAAGAATAAAAACGGTTTAAGAGAATATATGAAACTAAAAAAACTGATCAAAGGAAAGGCACTTTATGTGACACCGGAGAAGATTTGGGTTGCACAGGGCATGACTTTCTTTGCATTGGACTATAACGGTAAACGCGTGTCCCGCAAGTACAGAGTGGGTTCGCTGAAAGATAGAGTATTGAACTGTATGCGACTGAGCCGCCAGTTGCTGCGTGTGGGTCTGCATCACTTGCTGCCTCTGAAGAACGGTAATATTCTGGTAGTGGCAAAGAGGAAGACGTACATCGTTTCGCCTGAAGGCAATGTGGTGAACGTGTTCCAGGGCTATCAGGGCAACAAGCCAGGGCATCAGGGAGTCTGTGTTACTCCTGATGGAACAATATTCTTTGCGGAGTATCTTCTGAATTTTAACCGTGATCATTTCATTCGACTGTATCGCTCAACAGACGACGGTATGAGTTTCCACGTAGTGAAGGAATGGGAGGCTGGCGACATCCGCCATCTGCACTTTGTGAAGTGGGACGAATACGAGACGTGTCTGTGGTTGGGTACTGGAGATTATGGCGAGAATGGTTGCGAGAACCGTCTGTATAAGAGCACTGACAATGGCGATACTTGGGAACTGATTGGTCAGTACAGTCAAGACTGGCGTGCAATTGGCGTTTGCTTCACCGAGGATGCACTGACCTGGGGTACGGATGCGGGCAGTTGTCCGGACACTGTACACTTTGTGAAGATGGACCGCAAGACGCAGAAGCTGGAGATTCTGGAAGACTTTGAGGGACCTTGCCATGGTTGTGCTTCATACAAGGATGGCCGTGCGTTCTTCAGCACTGGTGTTGAGGGTGGCGAGAATGAAAAGGATCGCTTCGCAAGACTGAAGGAGTACAAGAACGGTAGGTGCGAGAACATCTGGAAGCTGGAGAAGGACATTTGGCCTCTGATTTTGCAGTATGGCGTGATGAGATTCCCATTGGGTACGGATCAATGTACTAAGGTTGTATTCACTACCATGGGTCTCAAGAGGCATGGTGAAACAGTAATGATTGAGAAATGAAAAAGGTTCTGATACTAGATGGTGGTGCTGCTCATGCAATGGCGATTGCAGAGTGCCTGAAGAATAGCGACTACAGTGTGGCTGTGATGTGTGACGATAAGAATGAATACGGTTATCACACGAAGTTTGCCGATGAGCGCTATCTGGGTGCGGACAGTCACGAACCGGAATATGCGGAGTTTATGCTCGGTTTCCTGAAGGGGCATAAATTTGATGTACTGATTCCTACCTCTGACACTGCGGCTGAGTTTATGAGTTTCCACAAGGTGGAACTGGAGAAGCTGACAGGTGTACTAATGCCTGCCCGTGAAGTATTTGAGATGGGATATGATAAGAATAATCTGATGACGGTCTGCCGTGAAAATGGGTTTCCTCATCCTCAAACAGTAGACCTACGAGGTTGGAATGGTAAAAAAGAGATAGAAGCGCTAAAGAATGGTTCGTTCCCTTATCCTGGACTGCTGAAGCCGAACTTGACGAGTGGTGGTAGAGGCATGACATTGGTGAATAGCTATGAGGAGCTGATGGGGGGGTATCCTGCCATTTATGCACAGTATGGCGAGTGTCACCTGCAGCAGTTTATCAAGGAGGGTGGCCGACAGGTGAAGGTACAGATCATGACGGACAAGGACGGCAGGTCTGAATATTCATCGGTGATCTGGAAGCAGCGTTACTATCCGGTAAATGGCGGTAGCAGTTGCTGCAATATGACCATCGAGGATTCTAAAATAGCTGGTATTTGTGCAGATGTGCTCGAAAAGATTGGATGGATTGGTTTTGCTGACTTCGATTTGATTGAGGATCCTCTAACCAAGAAGCTGCTAATCATGGAGATCAACCCAAGAATTCCAGCTTGTGTAAGGTCAGCTTTCAAGTCGGGCATGGACTATGCGACGATGATTGCGGATGCTACACTGGGATTGCCACTGAGGGAGTACAAGTACGAGTCGGGAAAGTGCCTTCGTCACTTGGGCTTCGATGTGTTGTGGTTCCTGAAGTCGCCTAACCGTTTCAAGACGAAGCCTTCATGGTTCCGCTTCTTTGGTAAAGATACTTATTATCAGGATTGGATCTACGGTGACTTTGGTGCTTTTTTCTGGGGCACTTGGGGTAATTTCAAGAAGCAAATGGATCCGGAGTTCAGAAAAGCAAAATCTGGTGTTAAACGATAATAAACAATAAACGATATGAAATTCTTAATAGTTGTGGCTCATCCGGATGATGAGGTATTGGGTGCAGGTGCATCTATTTATAAATGGACAAGAGAAGGACATGAGGTGGAAGTTGCTTTAATGTGTACAGAAGCAAAGGCTCGTGCTTTTCGCCCTGGCGATGAAGAACTGAGCAGTAATTGGGGCGAATCGGCTACTTATCTAGGTATAGGTAAGAAATATGAGGCTACGTTTCCTAACATTGAGATGAACACTGTGCCTCACTTGAAGTTGGTGCAGTTCATTGAAAACGCCATCATGGAGAGTGAGCCTGACATCATCATTACGCATCATCCTGCGGACACAAACAACGACCATCTGCAGACCTCAATGGCTTGTCAGGAGGCGATCCGTTTGTTCCAACGTCGTCCTGAGGTGAAGCGTGTGAAGGAGTTCTGGTATATGGAGGTTCCTTCTTGTAGTGAATGGGCAATAAACAATGCGATGAACCTATTCCGTCCCAACTGCTATGTCGAGGTGGGCAAGGAAGGTGTAGATGCAAAGATCAAGGCCCTCTCAATGTACCGTGGCGTGATGCGCCCTTATCCTCATCCTCGTTCAGCTGAGTATATCACTGGTTTGGCTGCTATGAGAGGTGGTCAGTGGGGGCAGAACTATTCGGAGTCATTTGAGGTTGTACTTAGAGCTTTCTAAAAGATATGGTATATAGATTTGTTAAGCGCGTTTTCGACTTCGTTTGCGCTTTGATTGGCATTATTGGTACTTCACCATTCTGGATTGTAGGTATCGTAGGCATTTTGATTTCTGATTGGGGGCCACTCTTTTATGTAGCAACTCGCATAGGTAAGTATAATAAGCCTTTCAAAATGTATAAGTTCCGCTCAATGAGGGTAGCAAAGGCTGCAAATGAGACAAGTCTTCGTCCTGATGAAGACCGTATCTTCCCATTCGGTCACTTCATCCGCAATGCGAAGATTGATGAGTTGCCTCAGCTGCTGAACATTCTTAACGGCACAATGAGCATTGTTGGCCCTCGTCCTGTGGCTCAGGATCAATTCGACATGTTTCGCTATGGTAAGTGGAATGAAGCAGCAAAGTTCCCTGTTGGCTTAAGCGGTCCTGCAGCTCTGTATGACTACATCTACGGTGACCAGATCACTGATGTGGATGAATACATGGAGAAGGTGTATCCAACCCGTAAGGAATTGGAGTACACTTATGTTCAGAAGATGGGCGTATTCTATGACCTGAAAATGATTGTCTACACTGTAATCTGCATCCTTTATGCTGTGTGTGGTAAGGAGTGCACATGGATCCTCAATGAACTGAAGGATGCCGCAAAGGAGACTATGAAATGATACAGGTAGATCAAGATCTCTTAAACTCGCTTTTAGCTCAGGCAAAGGAGAATTCAAGATTGAGAATGAATATGGATATGCGAACATCGTCTGCAGATACTTCTCAGAGAATGCTGAACGCATTACTTCCAGGTACGGAAGTGCCTATCCACCGTCATGAAGAGACGAGTGAGTCTGTGATCTGTCTGTGTGGTAAACTGTATGAGATAATATACGAAGAATCTGTTGCAAAGGAGACTATATTCAAGGAAGTAGACCGTATCCTCCTATGCCCGGCAGAAGGCAAGTATGGCTGTCAGGTGCCTAAGGGTGCATGGCACACAATCGAAGTACTGGAGCCTTCAGTCATCTTCGAGGCTAAGGATGGTGCTTACAAATAAGTGTAAACATAAAAGGTCTGCAAATATTGAAATTAACTATTTAAATCTAAAAAAATGATTCCAAAAATCACCAATTGGTATTTCTCTAAGAAAGCACTTCCTTATTGGGGGGTACTTGCTTTGGATTGTCTTATTGTAATGTTCTCCGGATACGTTGCAACGTATCTTGAAGTTGGAGGTTTAGAATTTGCTCAGTTATTCTGGCCAATAACAAACGGCATACTAATCAGCATGGTGCTTTATGTTGTGGCGTTTCGATTATTTCGTACCTACGCCGGTATTATCCGTTATTCATCTTTTATAGACTTGCAGCATGTAGCGTTCGCCACATTTGTAGGATCAGTACTTACCTACATAGCCTCTTTTGTACTGGCATCTGTCAATGAAATCAATATGCCGGATCTTTTGGGCATTAGTAGAATATTCTTCGTCTCTACTCTCCTTATGTGGTTGGAGCGTGTAGCTGTCAAGCGTATGTTCGATGGGTTCCGTGCAGAGGATGCAACATCTGTTGCCATCTACGGTACCAAGAATGGTGGCATTAGCATTGCTTATAGCATCATAAACGCAAAGGAAAAGGAATTCTGTCTTGTGGCTTTCATCTCAGATGGTGTGGAAATGAAGAATACTTACTTGCTGGGGAAGAAGGTATTATTGAATGGCAAGGGTATCGCTGAAGATTTGAAGCAGATGGGTGTAAAAGTGCTCCTCGTTTCTCCGCTAAAAAGTGAGATGTTCCGCAAAAATACAGCCATGATTGACGAATTTCTTGCTGCCGGTATCAAGATCATGATGCCGTCTGCAGCAGAGGAATGGGATGGTAAGAGTCCTCTGACTACCCAGAACCTCAAGGAAGTGGATATTGAAGATCTCCTTCCTCGTGATAAGATTGAGGTGAATATGGATGCCATTGGTGCATTACTTACTGGTAAGAAGATTTTTATTACAGGTGCTGCCGGCTCCATTGGCAGTGAGATGGTTCGTCAGGTGGCGGTATACAAGCCTGCGAAGATGATTCTCATTGATCAGGCAGAGACTCCTATGCACACTGTACGTCTCATGATGGCTCGTCAGTTTGGTGACATAAAGTGCGAAACCATTGTTTCCAGCATTGCTAATAAGAAACACATGGAGAAGATATTTGCTGCGCATCAGCCGGATTACGTGTTCCATGCAGCTGCCTACAAGCATGTGCCCATGATGGAGAACAACCCTGGTATTGCTGTTCAGAACAATATCTATGGTACACGTATAATTGCAAACCTTGCAGTGAAGTACGGCACCAGGAAGTTCGTAATGATCTCAACCGATAAGGCAGTTAACCCAACGAACGTAATGGGTTGCTCAAAGCGAATCTGCGAGATTTACTGTCAGTCACTCAATAGGGCTATTATTGAGGGTAAGGTGAAGGGGGTTACTCAGTTTGTAACAACTCGTTTTGGTAACGTATTGGGAAGCAATGGCTCGGTAATTCCTCTGTTCCGTGAGCAGATTAAGAGGGGTGGTCCGCTTACCGTTACTCATCCGGATATCATTCGCTTCTTTATGCTGATTCCAGAGGCTTGTAAGCTTGTGCTGGAGGCAGGTACCATGGGTAAGGGTGGCGAAATCTTTGTTTTCGACATGGGTGATCCGGTAAAGATTGTTGACCTTGCCAAACGCATGATCAGCCTTTCCGGAGCCAGGAACATCGACATCAAATTCACCGGACTTCGTGATGGTGAGAAACTCTTCGAGGAGATGCTGAACGATGAAGAGCAGACAAAGCCTACACACCATCCTAAGATTATGGTTGCCAGCGTTCGTGAATACGATTACGAGACCGCATGCCAAAACGAAATACGTTTGCTGGAAGCATCCCGTTCGTTCGACGATATGGCTATCGTGAAGATAATGAAAGAAATTGTGCCGGAGTACAAGAGCAAGTGCTCTAAGTATGAGGTGTTGGATAAGACGTTGAATGCGCAACTGATGACTGATATTTTATTAAAAATAAAATCAACCCATTAAAAAGGAACTTTATACAATATTTTCTTTTCCCTTGACGGAAAAGAAACAAAAGGTCAAGGCTGCACGAATTTTGCTAAAATCAGTCTGCATTCCGCTGAAGAAAAAGAACTCGCTTCGCTCAGACAGCTTTTTCTTCTTAACGCTCCATTCCGTCTGATTTCTTCACGCAAAATTCATGAGGCCGGTCTACGAGGTTCCTGAGCGGGCTGCGGTTTTGGACCAATTAGCTTTGCTTCGCTCGCTTGTCACTTCGTGACGTTTTTTTTGCTTAGTAAATAGCCCCTCATCACTGAGAGGCTTTTTCTGTTTATTGATCTATCAGCTTCTGAATAATCTGTGCATAAAGCTGTTCATAGTTTACCGGACTTTCATTGTCGATCTGTTTTGTAACTTCGAAATGAATGAATGGTTCGCAAACGGCTTTCTAATAGTGGTATGCCGGATGTTAAATGCTAATGTTGCTTTTTCAGAAGTGCTTCCTGGAATTATATTTATCTTTGTGTATTATTTAAATATAAGATTAGACTCCATGATAAATGATTATGTATATTTGCACTATATATAAATGATATGAGCGTTGTTGTACAAATTAAATCTCTTGATAAAAATGTCTGTATAACATAGAATTGATTCATAAATTATGGCAGAAGAAAAAAACAGCAATATCGTTATCTATCAGAGTGAAGACGGCCAGACACATATTGAGGTGCGGATGGAAGGAGAAACCGTATGGTTGACACAGCAACAAATGAGCGACCTTTATCAAACGTCTCGAACAAATGTGGTAGAGCACATTAAACACATCTATGAGGAAGGTGAACTTATGGAAGAGTCAACCTGTCGGAAAATCCGACAGGTTCGACAAGAAGGAACACGTATGGTTGAGCGGGAGATTCCTCATTATAATCTTGATATGATTATTTCTTTGGGTTACCGAATAAATTCAATTCAAGCCACGCACTTTCGCCAATGGGCAACGGCTCGTCTGAAAGAATATATCATAAAGGGCTTCACTATGGATGATGAACGCTTAAAGCAGATGGGAGGAGGCAATTATTGGAAAGAATTACTGGACCGAATTCGAGACATCCGTTCATCAGAAAAGGTGATGTATCGCCAAGTTCTCGATATATACGCTACTGCGGTTGATTACGATCCACGTGCAGAGCAATCTATTGAGTTTTTTAAGATCGTACAGAATAAACTTCACTTTGCCGCCCATGGACATACAGCCGCAGAAGTGATTTTTGAACGTGCCGATGCAGATCAGCATATCATGGGATTAACCTCATTTAAAGGCGACCACCCTACATTGCGCGATGCCAAGATAGCCAAAAACTATTTGAGTGCAGAAGAGCTCAAAGTATTGAACAACCTTGTTTCTGGATACTTTGATTTTGCAGAAATTCAGGCCATAAAGCATCGTCCCATGTATATGAACGATTACATCAAGCATTTGGATGCCATACTGTCTTCTTCTGGAGAAGCTCTACTGCCTGGACCTGGTACAGTGAGTCACGAACAAGCCATGGATAAAGCCGAAACGGAATACCGCAAGTGGGAAGTGCGAACGCTTTCTCCCGTAGAACAAGCCTACCTTGATAATATTAAAATGTTGAATCATAAAACAAAAGGAAAGAAATTCAGATAGGTTTTATCTGCATCCTTATACTACAATGGCTGCATTGTAGCGGAACAGGAAAATACATTGCTTATCTGCCGGCTTGAAGAGGAACAACGGATAAAGGAGTTTAGTCAGGAATAAATAAGACTATGCACTTTGTATAGCCTTATTTATTCTTTAAAGAAAAATTATTCATCTTTAAGCTTCTGAATAATCTGTGCGTATAGCTGTTCATAGTTTACCGGGCTTTCATTGTCGATACTCCTTGTTATCTCGAAAAAAATGAAAGGTTCGCAACATTCCTGTTGATCCCAACTGGTGGTGTAAATTACCGAGGGTATACGGGTGCCTTTTTTTCTCTTTCCGTACATTTCTTTGTAACACTTGGCCTCATAAAGAATGGGGCATTCCATGTCGGTACCATGCACCATTATATACCCACGAGGTGGTGTGATTTCTTTGCCGTACTTGCCGATTGGTTCCTCTGAGTAGTATATCCTAAGCGGGGGTGGGAGGATGCTGCGGGTAAAGGTTGTCTTTCCAGTGCATTGCTCGCCACAAATAAGTGGTACGAAGGCATTGTCCTGCCTGCCGTAAAGTTCTGATTTTACGATACCACACAGCCACCTGGTAAGGGTTTCGGTCCACAATTCCTGATTGGTGGTTTGCACACGGTTAATAAAGAGGGTAAGGTGATCTGTACCGTCCCACTCCGGAAGGCTCCCGAAATAATTTTTTGGCGAAATAATGTTTCTCATCTTTTTGTTTTTTAATTACGCATGCAAAGAAATGGGTTTTATTTTATTCAAAAAAACGCATTTGTTTTATTTTTGTAACTGGCCTGTTCTACAGTCTGTTAAATGCCTTAATATGACTTTTGAATGTTATTTTTGAATATCTTTAGAGGTGTTTTTTGTTTGTTTATAGCTTGTTTATAAGCTTGTTAAGCGTTAGGTATAATGCCGTAATTTCTTTTCTTTTGGCTTGAACCAAAAGAAACAAAAGTTCAAGGCTGCACATTCTGCGCTACTACGTTCTTCCGTTTCGCTAAAGAAAAAGAACTCGCTGCGCTCAAACAGCTTTTTCTTTTTAACGCTACACTACATCACTCCGCTTTACGCTACGAATATGAGGCCGATCTTGTTGGCTTCCCTGCTTTGGTGGTGTCTTGGAGTAGTTAGCCTTTGCTTTGCTCGGCTTGGGGTAGCTGCTTCTTGGTGGTTTGGTGGTCAGCTTTGTCTTTACTGTGTTTTGTGAGGAACCACTTCACCCAGTTCTGGCTTTTAAGAGTGGACAAAGCATTGATAAAACGCCCAAAAAACCGGCGAGCATGGCTCAGCCGAGTCAAGCGAAAAGAACCGTCACGAAGTGACAAGCGAGCGCAGCAAAGCTAATTGGTCCACCACCGCAGCTCGCTCAGGAACCAGAAGGACTGGCCTCATGGATTTTGCGTGAAGAAATTATGCGTAATGGAGCGTAAAGAAGGGGCGACTGTTTGAGCGAAGCGAGTTTGAGCCCCTTCAGCGGAATGCAGCATAATTTTAGCAAAATACGTGCAGCCTTGACTTTTTGGTTCTTTTGCGTCAAGGCAAAAGAACAGACAATTGCATCAAGCAAAAAGAAAAGGACAGTTAAAAAATGCATTGAGAAATTCTGATGACTTATTGATTAAATACTTGCTATTATGCTGAATAAACATTATCTTTGCAAAACATAATTATTACTAATATGGAATTTGTCGATAGAATAGAGGAGAGCGAGCGACTTACCAAAGTACTTGCAGAAGACAACACATCGTTTGTTGTTGTTTATGGTCGTAGGCGTTTGGGTAAATCAACGCTGATAAAGCGTGTTCTAACCTCAAAAGATGTCTATTATCTTGCAGACCAAACTGAGGCTATACACCAAAGAGAAGTGTTGGCTAAGATGATTAGTAGTGTCATTCCGGGGTTCGATAAAGTTATTTATCCGGACTGGGACTCCTTGTTGGATACATTGAATGACAGGCTGGACAAAAAGTTTACATTATGTGTTGATGAGTTTCCATACCTTGTTTCGGCTTGTCCGGAACTTCCGTCTATTCTGCAAAAGAAGTTGGATTCAAAGGAGTTAAAGTATAATTTGATTGTGTGTGGCTCTTCCCAACAGCTAATGTATGGATTGGTATTGGATAGCACATCTCCTTTATATGGTCGTGCGGATGTGATACTTAAAATTACGCCTATTAAATTGCCCTATATTCAGCAAGCACTGAAACTGTCAGACGTAGAGGCAGTTGAAGAGTATGCTGTATGGGGTGGTGTTCCTCGTTATTGGGAGCTGAGAGAGGGTGACAAAAATCTTCTTGATTCGGTAAAGCGTAATTTGTTATCGGTAAATGGCACTTTATATGAGGAGCCGATGAAGTTGTTTAAAGATGATATGAATGATATTGTAAAAACCGCTACTATAATGTCTTACGTAGGATTAGGAGCTAATAAACTCTCTGAGATAGCGGGTCGGTGTGGGGAAGTTTCTACAAATCTTTCTCGTCCGTTATCTAAATT
Source organism: uncultured Bacteroides sp. (assembly GCF_963676325.1). Classification (NCBI taxonomy): domain Bacteria; kingdom Pseudomonadati; phylum Bacteroidota; class Bacteroidia; order Bacteroidales; family Bacteroidaceae; genus Bacteroides; species uncultured Bacteroides sp. Next base: position 3,269,309 of record NZ_OY781099.1, on the reverse strand, counting down.
GATGTCGCTGGGTTATCTCGAAAAAGAGCTGCCATTTGGGGAAGATGAAAAAAACTCCAAAAAAAGTCTCTATAAAATTAGTGACCCTTTTATGAATTTTTATTTTCGGTTTATCGTACCCAATCGTTCTTTCATAGAGTTGGGAAGAATAACCCCAATTTTATCAGCTTATGAGAATCAGTTTTCAGCCTTTGTAGCTCAGTATTGGGAAAAGCTATGTCGTGAATCTGTTTCCGGCAATGAGATTGACGGTGTTACTTATGGCATAGCTCGCAGGTGGTGGGGGAATATTTCCCGTACTGAAAAGATAGAGATCGATGTTGTTGCAGAGTCGTTAGACAAGAAATATTTATTCGTTGGTGAGTGCAAATGGACAACAGGAGAAAATGCTGACAGATTAATGTCTGAGTTGAAAACGAAAGCTGAAAAATTGCCATTTGCCAAAAATCATATCATAGTGGCAAAACTATTTCTAAAAAATCACCCTTCAGGCGAAAGTAAAGATGTACTATTGCCGGCAGATGTAATTCATCTGATGAGATAATAACTGTCCTTTTCTTTTGCCTTGACGCAAAAGAAACAAAAAGTCAAGGCTGCATATTCTGCGCTACTACGTTCTTCCGTTTCGCTAAAGAAAAAGAACTCGCTACGCTCAAACAGCTTTTTCTTTTTAACGCTACACTACATCTCTCCGCTTTACGCTACGAATATGAGGCCGGTCTTGTTGGCTTCCCTGCTTTGGTGGTGTCTTGGAGTAGTTAGCCTTTGCTTTGCTCGGCTTGGGGTAGCTGCTTCTTGGTGGTTTGGTGGTCAGCTTTGTCTTTACTGTGTTTTGTGAGGAACCACTTCACCCAGTTCTGGCTTTTAAGAGTGGACAAAGCATTGATAAAACGCCCAAAAAACCGGCGAGCATGGCTCAGCCGAGTCAAGCGAAAAGAACCGTCACGAAGTGACAAGCGAGCGCAGCAAAGCTAATTGGTCCACCACCGCAGCTCGCTCAGGAACCAGAAGGACTGGCCTCATGGATTTTGCGTGAAGAAATTATGCGTAATGGAGCGTAAAGAAGGGGCGACTGTTTGAGCGAAGCGAGTTTGAGTCCCTTCAGCGGAATGGAGTATAATTTTAGCAAAATACGTGCAGCCTTGACTTTTTGGTTCTTTTGCGTCAAGGCAAAAGAACAGACAATTGCATCAAACAAAAAGAAAAGGACAGTTAAAAAAGGATTATAGAAGCACAAAAATCCCCATTACCAACAAATCAATGGTAACGGGGATTTTTCTATTTCAGAGAGCTGTACTCTGCTGTATTAAAGCAGGGACAGAATTTCAACCACTCATGAGACTCAATAACACCATCACCATCAAGATCAGGACTGAGATCGCGGTGACCAACGATCTTACTGCCCGGGTAATCCCTGAGTAGGGTGAGGAGCAGCACACGGAGGGAGTGGCGTTGCCACTCAGTACGGGTGTCTGCCGGTTTTCCCTGGGCATTGAGGCCACCTTCGTAACATATACCTATGCTGTGGGCATTGTAGCCTTTGGCGTGCGCTCCGACTTTGTCCAGCGGACGGGTACTCTTTATACTGCCATCCCGGCGGATGTAGTAATGGTAACCTATGCCGTTGAAGCCTCTTTCCCTGTGGCTTCGCTCAAGGTCGGCCTGGGTAAAGGGTAGGTTGGAGCGCGTGGCGGTGCAGTGTATCACTAGCAGGTTGATCTCTCTCATGGTTACCGGGGTGTTTGTGTTCGTCCGGCGCAGGCGGGCACCACGCATTGCTGCTTCAGTGACTCGCTAAGGCGGGCGTTGAGGGTGATTATCTCCTGATACATCTGTCTCACCTTCTCGGAGAGCTCGAAATAATCGGTCTCAAAACGGGTTACCTGCTCCATCAGGTAGTCGAACTGGCCCTTTACCAGTTCGGTGAACTCTTGCATCTCCTTGGCGTCTTTCTTCTTCAGAAAGGGGAGGAGCATGCCTACCAGGCTAATTAGCTGATTGATTACTTTCATTGTTTTTACTTTGTGTTTGGTGAACTGATGTGATTAGGCACCTGCGGGTGCTTCCGGTGTTGCTGACGCGGCTGTCTTGACTGGCAGCTTGGCTACTTGTGAGTAATCCAGGGTTTTCAACATGTTGGTTAACAACTTGCCCGGACGGAACGCGATACGCGATTTCTTGATCATGGAGCTGTGAAACTCTTTCTCGGTTGCTGCTCCGGCACTGCTAAGCGCTACCTGAAACGTTCCGAAATCGCCCAGACGGATGATCTCGCCTTTGACCATCGATAGCTCCATTGTGGTGATCAATGCGTTAAGAACGGCTGCTACGTCCGCTCTTGTTGCGGTACATCGGCTGTCAACGTCTTTACAGATGAGGTCGAAGGACATTTCGCCATAGCCTTGTGCTTGGGCATAGAATTTTGCGGGTTCTGTGATTCGTGAAGGGTTCTTTTTTGCAACTACTGAAAATTTTACTGCCATAAGCTTTTTTGGGTTTTAATTAATAATAATACTGTTTCTTTATTGCCTTACAAAGATACTACCTGGCCTTGCGCGGGGCACACGTTCGTGGAGGGTAGTGGTAGCATTGGGTCTTTAATGGTCTTTTCTCTTTTCTTTTGGCTTGAACCAAAAGAAACAAAAGTTCAAGGCTGCATGTATTTTGCTAAAATTATGCTTCATTCCGCTGAAGGTGCTCAAACTCGCTTCGCTCAAACAGTCGCCCCTTCTTAACGTTCTTCTTTTCTTTTGGCTTGAACCAAAAGAAACAAAAGTTCAAGGCTGCACGTATTTTGCTAAAATTATGCTGCATTCCGCTGAAGGGGCTCAAACTCGCTTCGCTCAAACAGTCGCCCCTTCTTCACGCTCCATTCCGCATAATTTCTTAACGCAAAATCCATGAGGCCGGTCCTGCTGGTGGCGGTTGTCGGGTGGTGTTTTGGAGCAGGTAACCGTCGCTTCGCTCGACTTGGGGGGGGTAACTGTACTACTTCTTTTCGTTATTGATTACATACACTTTACTTTATTAGTTGAGGGAATGACGATTAAAAAGATAATTTAGTAGTTAGTGGTACACCAACAAGCAATGCAAAGCAAGCGAAATAGAACCGGCCTCATGATCGTAGCGTTAAGCGGAAACACTCCATGGAGTAGCGTAGATCGTGCAGCCTTGACCTTTTGTTTCTTTTGCGTCAAGGCAAAAGAAAAGAGAAGATTGCATCAAGGCAAAAGAAAAGAGAAAGAAGGCAAAAGAAAAGAGAAAAATAGAGCAAACTAAATCAACATAAAAATAATAATTCGTTTGGCTATTTCGTTAAAAATCAGTATATTTACTGAGTAATCAATGTTAATTTATGGAAGAAAAATTATCGGAATTTAAGGTTCGGAGTTATGGAAAGGCGGATCTGGCTTTGATGTATAATCCGGAGATGTGTGTGCGAGAGGCGTTGCGTACGCTGATGCGGTGGATTGTGCGTAATGAGCGTTTATATCGTGATTTAATGGAGTTGGGGTACAAAAAGTCCTGCAAAATACTTACGCCGCTGGAGGTGGCGGTGATCACCCGCTATCTGGGGGAACCTTGATTTGCATTCGTAAACTCTGCGTAGGGTTTGCTTTTTTACTGTAGCCTTTTTAAGGGGTATGTATGGCTTATCCGGACGTTTTTTCGTGGAAAAAATCACTGCTCGTTGGAGGGCTTAAAAAGGCTCGCCTGCTTTCTCTCAAACTCCCGCCTGCTTTTTTGAAAGTCCCGCCTGGTTTTTGAAAAAGCAGGCGGGACTTTTTTGACTTTTCTAGTCGTCTGATAATCAAATAATTATATTCTTGTAATTTCCTGAAATAGGTTAGCCGTTTTAGTCGTTATTACTAGATTAGCATACACTATTTTTCTTATTCCTAAATGGAATTTACGGTAATTTCTTGTTCCTGAATTCGGTTTACATTATTTCAATGGGTAATGTAGACCGGACGTTCTTTGAACTATTAGAATGGGGTACGGTGGGGTATAATTGGGTATATTCCTATAACTTCTCTGATTTTTATTATTAGTATGTTTCCCTATATAAAGGAGTTCCTTATTATTTTTTTTCATGAAAGTTTATAAGAAAGATATAATTATATCCCATTGTACCCCATTCCTGATTCTCTGAGAACCGATTTTTAACAGCTTCTTATTAGCGTTTTACAACTCTAATTTTTGCTGAACACCATCGGGCTCTTTCTCTTTTTCGTCGGGAATGCGCTTGTTGAGCGTCACTTCCTCGAAATTAATTACGTGAACCATGTGCTTCACGGTTCCTCCCGAGCAGGTGATGAAATTGTAACCAATCTTTTTCATTGCCCGGCCAATGGCTACCTTTGATGCGTGGCAGATGTTTAGACCGTTTCTTTTGTTAAAGATTTCGCATATTTCACTTGCTGTGAGGTAAGATACGTCATCGGCACCACGGGGAATGCGTAGGTTGACCCAGATATACTCTTCTTCTATGCTTTTCTGGGTGAAGCCTTCGTTGTGCTTGTTGATAATCACACTTTCTTCCTTGGTGTACCAGTGTCTGTACTTTTCTACCACCAGCAGGTGCATGATCTGTGCATAGAGCTGTTCATAATCAATAATACTCTCATTGTCGAAGCTTAGTGCCTCGAAGCAAAGGAAACGACGGTTGCCGGTTTCGTCGGTCAGGATATCATGATTATTGGTGGTGCACATAAACGAGGCCAGGCGCTTGCGCACTTTCATGGTACGCTCATAGGGCAGACGTATGTTTATGGTGGAGCGGGTGATGAGCGCCTTGTACTGGTTCAGCTCTCGTCCACTCATTGTGTCTACCTCCTCGGTGTTGATAATAAGACTCTGGTACACCTTGATCATGTCGTCCTTGCTCTCGGTGTTGATTCTGTCCTCACAATAGTAATCCTTGAGCACGGGCGGAAGGATGCTGCGGGCAAAGGTGGTTTTACCTATACTCTGCTTTCCGTCGAGGATAATCACGGTGTGGTTCTGCACATTTGGGTGGATAACTGCTGCCACCATGGAACAGAGCCATTTTTTGAGACACTTTTCCCAATAGTCCTGGCAGGTGGTCTTCACTCTGCTGGCAAAAAGGGCGATGTGGTCTTTCTTGTCCCACGGCGGAAGATTCCCGAGGTAGTCTTTCAATGGGTTGTACTGCTTGCTGAAGCTGGAGTTGAGGATGGAGAAGAGCTGATCTGCCGAACACTCTGATCCACGCTCGGAGAGCTCTACCCAAAGGGAGTTCCTGATGCGGTCGTCAATCAGTTCAAACTCTGCATCGGGCTCTTTCGTGCGATACTCCAGCAGACTCTTGATTTCGTTGAACCGGAATTCATACCGCTCATTGAGGTAGCACTGTGCATAGAGTACACGAATGGCGGGCTTGGACAGCGGATGGATGCCATGGCTCTCCGTTTTGCTGTAAGCACTGGCTACAATGGAATCAATCTCGTCGAGGCTGATATCGGGATAGCTGTTGGCCATCAGCGCAAGCAGGGATTCTTCCTCAATACCGGCCTCGTTGCACTTGCATGCCAGGGAGTAGAGGTAGTTGTTGCGGTTGCCAGGCTCATAGTTCTTCACCTTGCCCAGCTGCATCTCTAATGCGCGAAACAGCATCAGGAAAGACTTTTTCACCTTATCGCCCTTTTTCTTGCCCCTATTACCCTCCTCCGTGGTGTCATCACTTTGCAGACTCATTGATGCATTGAGATTTTCTGCTCTCGGCACGGCTGTGCGGGTGGCAGGCGTGCACCGCCATGTGGCTGTGGCGTCCGTAGGTACCACAAAAGCTACCGATTCGGGGTTGTGATACACTTCGGGGTCGTGACACAGGTAGGTGATACGCGGCAGGTCGCTGCCCGACACATCAATCTTTACCCCGATAAGTTCCTCGTAATAGGGCACCAGTGAACGGAACAGGCGGGAGTGATACTCCTTGATAATCTCTGACCGCTGTTGCTGGGTGCAGCTATCTGCAATCTCCAGCGGTTCGCCGCGCACAATGATCTTTACTCCCCGCTTGGGACTGGTGTAGCGCACATGAGTATGCACGTCGGCCTCAAGTTTACGGCATATCTCACCAAATAGCTCCGGTGCCACGCCATCCACATCGAGCACGATAAAAGAGGTATGTCCGTTGATGCAATCGGCCTTTCGCCTACCCAGGAAGGTGCCGGCGGGCGTAAAGCCCGGCAGCGTTCCCTTCACCCTGTTGGCACCCTCCACATCGCCGGCATCACTGAACCGCCTGATCTCGAGAGTCTTTGCTTGGTGTTTGTCACTCCTGATCTCGGCCACGGCTTCTTCCATGGTGATCTCAGATACTAGTTTAGAATGGTTGATGATGTAACTCATCTTACAGGTGTTTTTCATCTGTATTTCCTTTTGTTAAAAATTAGTAAATAGTTTAATCTGGTTAGGATGCAACAAAGTAAACTTCTTTTTTCTTCTTAAAATACGGCATTTCTGATTATTTTGTAACATGCTTATTTCTCACTGTTTATATTTGATTTACCTATCTTGATGGCATCATAAATAGCAGTGTGTTTAAGGTTTTCTCTCTTCCCATTGGCCCGTTTTATGTTGATAAAGCATGCCATAATAATCCCGAAATGATAGGAGTCCGTACCCTTGCTATGAGTGATTAACTCTTTGTCAATCAGATTGGCAATGATATCTCCGAACTCACTTTTTGTACCCTCCCAGTTGATGGTTCCAAACTCTTCTTCCAATACTTTTCTTATTCTGTTTACTTTTGCGGTAATTTCACTAGCACTCAATCTCTTTTTCTTTTGTTTTCTTTTAATCATGATTGTTTTTTTTGATTTCTTTGCAAAGCTAGAGATCTTTGTGTTCGGATAATTCTCTTTTCTTTTGGCTTGAACCAAAAGAAACAAAAGTTCAAGGCTGCACGTATTTTGCTAAAATTATGCTTCATTTCGCTGAAGGTGCTCAAACTCGCTTCGCTCAGACAGTCGCCCCTTCTTAACGCTCCATTCCGCATAATTTCTTTACGCAAAATCCATGAGGCCAGTTTTTGTTTTTGCAATCTTGCTTGCTATCGTCTGTTCTCTTTTCTTTTGGCTTGAACCAAAAGAAACAAAAGTTCAAGGCTGCACGTATTTTGCTAAAATTATGCTGCATTCCGCTGAAGGTGCTCAAACTCGCTTCGCTCAAACAGTCGCCCCTTCTTAACGCTCCATTACGCATAATTTCTTTACGCAAAATCCATGAGGCCGGTCCTGCTGGTGTCCCTGCTTTAGTGGTGCTTGGGAGCAGGTAGCCGTTGCTTCGCTCGGCTTTAGGGGGGGAGGGGAAGTAACTGTCGTACTTCTTTTTTTGTTAGTTACATTTTACTTTATTCGTTTTAGTGACGCATTATTGTATTAACATAGCTGCTGGGATACACCAACAGCAATGCAAAGCGAGCGAAAGATGACCGGCCTCATATTCGTAGCGTAAAGCGGAGAGATGTAGTGTAGCGTTAAAAAGAAAAAGCTGTTTGAGCGCAGCGAGTTCTTTTTCTTTAGCGAAACGGAAGAACGTAGTAGCGCAGAATATGCAGCCTTGACCTTTTGTTTCTTTTCCGTCAAGGGAAAAGAAAAAGTGAAGTTAAAAGTGAAGTTAAAAGTGAAGTTAAAAGTGAAGTTAAAAGTGAAGTTAAAAGTGAAGTTAAAAGTGAAGTTAAAAGTGAAGTTAAAAGTGAAGTTAAAAGTGAAGTTAAAAGTGAATTGAATTTAAAAAGCGACTGCAAGCCAAGATTGCAAAAGATACAAACTTGGAGTAGTAAACCGTTGCTTTGCTCGCTTTTAACAGTAGGTTTAAAGTATACTTAAAACTTTTATGTAAAAATGCAATAGTTTTAGTTATACTTAAAACTATTGCTTATATTTGTTGTTGTTTTAATTATAGATTAAACTTTTGAAGATGAAAATTCCTAAGACTATTAAAAAGAGGGACGGCTATATAGCACGTATTGTTCCGTTTATGAGAAAACCGCTGATTAAAGTATTGACGGGTCAACGGCGCGTGGGGAAAAGCTATTTGTTGTTTCAGTTGATGGAACAAGTGCAGAGCGAGGAATCTGATGCTCATATAATTTATATTAACCGGGAGGATATGGAATTCGACTTTATGCGAACGGCTGTGGATTTGAACAATTATATTCTTGCTAATAGAAAAGAAGGGGTGCGCAATTATATCTTTATTGATGAGATTCAGGATATAGCGGAGTTTGAAAAGGCCCTGCGCTCTTTGTTGCTGGATGAAAGCAATGATATTTATATAACGGGAAGCAATGCCAGGCTGCTTTCGGGCGAACTGGCTACCTACTTAAGTGGCAGGTATGTGGAGTTTAAAGTGTATAGTTTAGCGTATACTGAGTTTCTCCAGTTTCATGAACTGGAAAATAATGCTGCAAGCTATGATTTATATACCAGATATGGAGGATTACCTTATTTGATTAATCTGGAACTGAATGATGATGTGGCCAATGAATATCTGAAGAGTATCTATTCAACCATCGTGTTCCGGGATGTGGTGAGTCGTTACAATCTTCGGAATACTGTTTTCCTGGAAAAGCTTATTCAGTTTCTTTCGGAAAATATCGGTTCGCTGTTTTCAGCAAAGAATATCAGTGATTACCTGAAATCACAACAGACTCAGATTTCTGTCAACCAAATCCAGCATTATGTGGAATACCTGACAAATGCATTCCTGATTCACAGGGTGGGAAGGTATGATTTGGTTGGTAAACGTTTCTTTGAAATTGGTGAGAAGTATTATTTCGAGAACATGGGTGTCAGAAATATTATTATCGGGTACCACTTGCAAGACAGAGCTAAGATTCTTGAAAATATTGTTTATAATCATCTTCTATATCGGGGGTATACTATAAAAGTGGGTGTGTCTGGTTCCTCGGAAATTGATTTTGTTTGTGAGAAGGGGGCAGAGAAGCTTTATGTGCAAGTAACCTTAAAGCTGGATAGCGAAACAACGATTGAACGGGAATTTGGCAACCTGCTTAAAGTTCAGGATAACTACCCCAAAATTGTAGTTAGTGAAGATGATTTTCGTGGGAACAGCTATGAAGGAATAAAGCATGTGTTTATAAGGGATTTTTTAATGACTTATTGATTCTTTCTTTTGGCTTGAACCAAAAGAAACAAAAGTTCAAGGCTGCATGTATTTTGCTAAAATTATGCTTCATTTCGCTGAAAGGGCTCAAACTCGCTTCGCTCAAACAGTCGCCCCTTCTTCACGCTCCATTCCGCATAATTTCTTTACGCAAAATCCATGAGGCCGGTCCTGTTGGTGTCCCTGCTTTAGTGGTGTTTTGGACTGGGTAGCCTTTGCTTAGCTCGGCTTTAGGGGTGATTCCTCGGCTTTGCCATTGGGCTTTCGGTGCTTTTACTCGGCTTGGATTTGCCTTTACTGCTTAGCTATTCTTCTTCGCTATTGATTGATTACATACACATTACTTTATTAGCTCAGGGAATGACGTTAAAATGATAATTAGGTAGTTCTTGGCACACCAGCAGCAATGGTGAAGCTGAGCGAAAGATGACCGGCCTCATATTCGTAGCGTAAAGCGGAGTGATGTAGTGTAGCGTTAAAAAGAAAAAGCTGTTTGAGCGCAGCGAGTTCTTTTTCTTTAGCGAAACGGAAGAACGTAGTAGCGTAGAATGTGCAGCCTTGACCTTTTGTTTCTTTTCCGTCAAGGGAAAAGAAAAGGACAGTTAAGAATTGAATTAAATAAAGCGACCGCAAGCTAAGATTGCAAAAGAAAAGGCAATTGCGTCAAGGCAAAAGAAAAGGGCAGTTAAAAATTGAATTAAAAAAGCGACCGCAAGCCAAGATTGCAAAAGAAGAAATGTGCAGCCTTGACTTTTTTTATTACTTTTACAGGCGAATAATTAAATCTATACAATGAATAAATATCAGGAAATTTATGTACTCCGGAAGACAGATAAAGCGAAGGCCTATGAAATGGCTGTAAGTTATCATGATGAGAGTCCCGGAGATAAATATATTAGTGTAGCTTATGCGTGGACTTTGTACGATAGGGTAAAAGATAAATTAGCAACGAATGCGAGATACGAGGACGTGTCAATGTATATTAATACTTATCTTGATCTTGATATAGAACGTCCTTCAATGGTTCATTCACAATTTTTGTATCTTTTTGAAAAACTGAATTCGGACTGCCTGTTCCATTTGTGGAAAATTATGAGTCGGTATGATAATTTTGAAGAGAAGGACTGGGAACCGTATGAGTGGCAAGGAAAAATGAGTTATGGAATTGCTCATCGGATGACACTGCTTTGGGCCAGGTCTCTGGCTTCACGCGGACCAATAGAGCCAGCCTATGATATTTTGGACGCGATTGAAACAGCTTTTAGAAAGGGAAAATACAAAGTTGAACTGAACTTAATTTATGTGGATTTGCTGTTAAGGGTGAGACGCAATGAAGAAGCGGAGGCTTTCTGGATTCCGTTTATGAGAGAAAAAGTAGAAAATTATAAGGATTGGATAACCCTTGCCGAAATTTATGAATGCAAAAGAGAATATGAAAAAGCGATGTCCTGTTATTGCAAGGCACTAACCTTCCCGGTTGAAGAAAAATACCTGTCAAAAACCAGAAGCCTTTTTGGACAGCTACTTCATCGTTTGGGAAAATTTGATGAAGCAAAAACAGAAATTATAAAGTCAAAAGAAATCAGAGATTCAAACCAACGAATATACCAAACGTCATTTGTTTATAATGAAAACTATAAATGGTTTAAGAAAGCAAATGAAAAAGCTGATAACATCTCTTTTTATCATGAAAATGCGGTGCTTGCAGAAAAAATGGTATATGCAATGTCTGAAAATAGTTAATTGACTCTGTTGATGGTGTTTGCCGGGTGGTGTTTTTGACTGGGTAGCCTTTGCTTAGCTCGGCTTTAGGAGGGAAGATAACTGTAGTACTTCTTTTCGGTTAGTACCTTTTATTTTATTCGTTTTAGACACAAAAAAATATTAACATAGTAGTTAGTGATACACCAACAGCAATGGTGAAGCCGAGCGAAAGATGACCGGCCTCATATTCGTAGCGTTAAGCGGAGTGATGTAGTGTAGCGTTAAAAAGAAAAAGCTGTTTGAGCGCAGCGAGTTCTTTTTCTTTAGCGAAACGTAAGAACGTAGTAGCGTAGAATATGCAGCCTTGACCTTTTGTTTCTTTTGCGTCAAGGCAAAAGAAAAGGGCAGTTAAAAATTGAATTTTAAAAAGCGACCGCAAGCCAAGATTGCAAAAGAAGAAATATGTAGCCTTGACTTTTTGTCTCTTTTGTGTCAAGACAAAAGAAAATTATATTTATCTTTGCCAAATGATCAGACAAATTACAACTATACTTATTGCAGCTTCATTATTATCAACAACAGCACAAGCCCAGAGCAGCGATAAGGTAACATACAGCATTGAGAGTGGAATAACCACTGCCAGCGGGAACCACTCACCTTTGTGGCTGAATGCCAACAAGCAAGGCCTGTCCTCACTGAATAAAAACAACGGATACATGGCAGCCGGCATTTACCAGCCACTGGATTCAAGCAAAATAATTTCTTACGGTTACGGCCTTGAACTGGCAGGAGCGTATAACTTCACATCCAGTTTTATTATCCAGCAAGCTTATGTAGATGTAAAATATCACAAAATAGGTCTCAGCATAGGAAGCAAAGAGCGCACTGGCGAATTTGTTAACCCGCAACTTTCCAGCGGTGGGCTCACCATATCAGGCAATGCACGCCCCATTCCGCAAGCCTGGGCCGGATTACCCGATTATATTCCCGTGCCGGGTACCAACCACTGGCTCTCTTTCCGCGGACACATAGCCTACGGCCGCTTTACGGATGATAACTGGCAAAAGGACTTTACCACACCGCTGGGTAAACGCACCACAGGAGTGCTTTATAATTCAAAGGCGATGTATGTAAAGATAGGGAAAGAAGAAGTATGCCCGGTAAAATTTGAGTTTGGATTACAGATGGAATCTGAATTTGGAGGAACACAGCACAGTAACGGAGGTACGTTTAAGATGCCTTCCAAGATAAAAGACTACTTCAAAGCGCTTGTACCTATGTCCGGAGGAAAAGACACGCCAGCCAGCGATCAAGCGAATATTGAAGGCAATCAGCTAGGCAGCTGGCATTTTTCGCTTAACTATAAACTGAAAGGATGGAATTTGCGGGCTTATTATGAACATTACTTTGAAGATCACTCCATGCTGGTGATGCAATATCCGTGGAAAGACGGAATGGTTGGGATAGAGATTACCCCTCCCATAAATCGTTTTGTGAGTGGTATTGTGTATGAATATATTGGGAGCAAAGACCAAAGCGGACCGGTGTACTGGGATCACAACAACGTGATTAATGAACAGATCAGTGCCCGTGATGATTATTACAACCATGGTTTTTACACCGGATGGCAACATTGGGGAATGGCAATAGGAAATCCACTGTTCACATCCCCCGGTTATAATTCAGACGGAAAGATTACCTTTTACAACAATCGCATCAAGGCACACCACCTGGGAATATCAGGTAAACCACTATCTGAATTGCAATACAGAGTACTCCTTTCACACAGTGACAACTGGGGCACCTATAGTACACCGTTTAAAGATATTAAGAAGAGCACTTCTGCACTGGTTGAGCTAACCTATTCACCATGCAAGTTGGCAGGATGGAGCTTTACCGCCTCCGGTGCTACAGATCGCGGCAGCCTTTTGGGCGATAACACCGGTGCAATGCTTACTATACGTAAAACAGGACTACTGACAAAATAAGGAGAAAATGAAAAAGAAATATATACTACTGATTATTATTGTTTTGATGGGTATAACCTCGTGCCAGAAAGCTTCCATAAACGGAGATCTGGACGGCATGTGGCAATTGATGAAGATTGAGAAGAAAGATAAACCTGCTGAAGTGCCTGGCCAGCTTTATTATTGCATTCAGCTACACATGGTTCAGCTGCAGGGAGCAGCAGGATGTAGTGGCACCTTTAGCCATAAAGGAGATTCAATTTATCTTGTGATGCGTGGTAGTAATAAAAATTCTGTGGCTGTTTATGGCATGAATGATACCATTCAATCATTCGGTATTGAAGATCTTAGTTCTGAGAAGATGATTTTAAAGTCCGCGTATGCACGATTGCAGTTCCGGAAATTCTGAGAATGAAGACTGTTAAGTAGTAAAGAAAGTTAACGAAAAGATGGGGTACACCGAATGGTTACGATTATTTTAAGTTCATACGTCTACGAAGGCCTCTTAATTCGAACATCTTATAAAGATAACGAGAGGCCATAAAAGTTCTATTTGTATAAATGCCATACTTCTTACAAGCACGTATATTTTCCTCGTTCAACGTTATCTTACTGCGAATGCCAGCTGTACTAGCACCACCACGTCTCATGGTGACAAAATCCATAGGAAGATACTTACATGTAATTTTATATTTATTAATAAAGCGCACCAGAAGATCAAAATCTGCCGATATCTTATAATCCAATGAATAACCACCATACTTCAAGTAGCACTCCCTTTTAACATAGAATGAAGGATGTGCTGGCATAAAGCCAAAGCGCATATAGCTCGGTTGAAAAATTTTAGATGAATAATAACGCACACATGTGTTCAAATCATCCGGACTAACAAAGTGAATATCACCATATACCGCATCTACCTTTTCTTTCTTGAACTCCTCTACTATCGTGGGAATCACATCATTAGATGTGTAGAAATCATCCGAATTAAGAATCCCCACAATATCACCAGTAGCTAAACGGATACCCTTGTTCATAGCATCATAAATACCTTTGTCCGATTCTGAGACAACCTTAGCAATCCTCCCATTATAGCTTTTTACAATATCCAGAGTACTATCTTTGCTACCACCATCAATGATAATATATTCAATGTTTTTATAATTCTGTTGCAAAACACTTTCAATAGTATCACGTACTGTTTCAGCACTATTGTATGTTGCTGTTATTATTGAGACTTTCATATTTAATTATGCGATTTTAGCCATTCAATAGTCTTTTTTACACCTTGAACCCTAGTAAATGGAGGATTGGGAGCTATTTCAAAGGTCTTAGTTAAATCAATTTTATTATCAGTAGTCATATTATGCAGACGAAAAGAGGTAATTGGAAAATGCATTCCAAACAATTTTAAAAAATCACCAAACAACGCTGCAATCTTAACTAAAAGATATGGCATCTTAAAAATTTTAGATCCTAATTCACTAGCTATTTCATTACCCCATTCTTCGATATTAGTTGCAGGATTATCGCCTATAAAAAAAACTTTGTTATTTTCATCTTTCGTTTCAGAGAAAAGAATTTTCTCAATTTGATAAACAGCATTTCCAACATACCCATAAGTTTTTGTACATCCCTTATTACCGATATGAAAATATTTTTTCGACATTACCAAATCAAAAAAGTTCTTATATGGTACATCAAACCATGGTCCCCAAATAGAAGTTGGTCTTAATATTGCCCAATCACATAACGGTTTATTTGCCCAAACTATTTTTTCTGTTTCAACTTTGCTTTCACCATACATTGTTGTTGGAGCATAATCGAATTGATCTTTGGGGTAATATCCACCATGACATACAAGCATTGAAGAAGTAATAATGATTTTTTTTAGATTTGGCAGTTCCTTTACTATTACCATTAAATTCTTGACGCCATCTGTATTTGAAGAATAATCATTTAAATCACTTCCATCTAGATCAGTTCTAGCAGCAAGATGTACAATATATTCAGGATTAAATTCCTTTACAGCTATTTCAAAATTCTTAAAATATTTAATATCTATTTTTTTCCAATATTTTATATGTTCCTTATTTCTAGGTTCATTAATATCTATGTTTAATACTTCTGCATTACTTAAAAAGTATTCTAAAATATTCGTCCCAATAAAGCCTGAGGCGCCTGTTATAAGTATTTTCATCATTATTTTGCTATTAGTGTATTGTACATTTCGATAAACTGTTTAGCAATAGATTCGCTAGTATATTTATTTATAATAAGTTCTCGACCTCTTTGTCCCATTTCTTTTAATTCATCAGAATTCTTGCATAAGAAATCTTTAAGTGCATCTACTAATGGTTGGGTTCCATTTTCTATCCACCAACCACATTTATATGTATTAAGTTCTTCCCATGGTGCTCCTATCGTTGTAATTGTAGGAGTTCCACTAGCTAATGCTTCCGGAATTACTATGCCGAAATTTTCATTGAATGTTGGTAAAACAAACACGTCGGCATCCTTGTACATATTCCATTTAGCTTCACCATAAATTGGTCCTGTAAATTCTATTATATCTGCAACTTTTAGATTCTTTGTAAGGTTAACTAATTCATCAAAGTAGTTGTCTTCTTTCTTGCCAACTATATAAACCTTATAACCATTCAATTCTTTTTTTAATATTGATATTGCTTTTATCAGAAAATGAATTCCCTTTTTATGATGGATTCTACTTATAAAAAGAATTTTCTTTTTTCTTTTCCATGTTTCTTTTATTGAAATTTGGTCGATTTGGATACAATTAGGAATCAAATAAAAAGAAGTATTCCAACCAAGCTCTGCCAGTTCTTTTTTTTCTTTATCTGCTGTCGTATGAACAATGTCGGCAGCTTGAAGTCCTCTTTTTTGATATAAGAGAATTGCAGGTAGTTTCCTTGTCCAGTAATGTCTATTAATTGAATATGGAGTAAGCTCTCCATGTGGCGTATAGGCTACTTTATATCCTTCATTTTTTGCCCAAATAGAAGTGAGAGCTGTTAGTGGATCCCAACATGCATTTGTATGAAAAACATCTGGATGAATTTCTTTGAGTAGACTTAAAAATTCTTTCTTACAATTATTCCATGGTAACCATCTATTTGGTATATAATGTATTTTGCAATTTTCCAAATCATAATCATCCGATGCTTTATGTGTTATAACATGTAATTCACATAATTTACCAAGATCTCTAGAAATTAGATTTATATACGCAGGAACACCACCCAAACTTTTGCTTATAAAAGGTATATAATGAACGATTATCATAAACTAATTAATTTTATATTTAATATATGTTTTTAATAAGAAACCTATAGAAGCCTTTGCCAATATTATCAGATTTAGTAATTTAGGGATTGAATGGTTTTTAGCTCTAACCAAATAGCCATCTTTTACACCTTTCAAACTATGGCTCATTCCTCCATATTGCATAATAATCAATTCTTTATCAATAAATATGGCATTCATTTTTTTACGAAGTAGAAAGTCATAGTCTGCACAAATTTTAATATTTGTATCAAACAACCCTAATTCATCGAACAATGTTCTACGATGAAGAGTGGAGCCATGTGAAATATTCATTCGATATTTAAATACATCCCAACTATATGGTTCTCCCATTATTGTAAGATATTTTCCATCATTATCAACTAATTGAGCTTTTGCAGAAATTATATCAACGTCATAAACATTTTCGATCTCCAAAAATTTTGTATATGTTGACACAAAATCAGGCTTAAGCATGTCATCTGCACCAAGAAACATTAACCATTCACCTTTAGCTTTTATTATCGCTTTATTCCATGCATCATATATTCCATTATCTCTTTCAGAAACAGAATAAGTAATATACTCATTATACGAATTAATAATCTGATTGGTTGAATCTTTCGAATCACCATCGATTATGATTAGTTCGCAATCATTGGTAAGCTGGCAGACAATACTATCAAGACATCTTTTTAATGTCTTTTCCACATTCCATGTGGCTATTATTATAGAAATCTTTATCATTGTAATAATCTTAATTATGTGAGAAAATTTCCAGACCTTGAGTAAGCGTCCAATTTTCACGTTAGTTATTTGAAAACCCTTTATTCACCGGACGTTTGCACGTGGAAGACAAATAAAGGTCATTAAATTTTAGATTTTTTTAATTGATTTTGCCCAGTATGGCAGGGGGCAGATTCTCAAAATCCGTACGTCCTTCCATAAAAGCAGTTAAATACTGCTTCAAGAATTGGTAGAATGACAGTGCACCCATTTTAAAAGTACCAATAAAGGTATGATAAACCGTCGAGGTTTCAGCACCTTTATGACTACCAAAAGCCATTTTGTTCTTGCGTTCAATCGTCAACGTACGAATCGAACGTTCCGCAATAGAATTATCAATGCAATACCTACCGTCATTGCGATAAGCCATAACGGGAGTCCATGCGTTCTTCAAATAATGGAGTGCCTTAGTTATCACAATGCCGGCAGATTTATTAACCAGACACCAGATATAAGCCTTCTTATACTTATCTTGCATTTTTACACGGCACCAGGTTTCATCGCAGTTGATAATGGAATCTTTCTCCAAAGCCTGTGCTTTCAATACAGGAAGCAGTTTCTTTAAGGCAATGGAGCCTTTTGACAACCAATTCAAGATGTTTTGACGGGAAACTTTGAACTTCAATTCAAACAAGCGGATCATATCCCGATAAACAGGAGTCTCCAGCATATAGGCATTGAATACCAATTTTACAAGCATATCTACAGTAGCATGGGTACCGGGAAAGTTCTTCAGTATCTGCTGCTCTTCAATTCATCATGCCCGTTATTTTCTGTACCGTCCCAGTCATCATTGTCATCATCGCGCCCTGATGCAGGAGTTGACTTCCTTTTCTTCTGACTGCTACCTACAAACTTCTCATCTCGAAGTACTTCATAGAGACTCCGGTATTTGCCTGCCTCACGAAGGGCTTTATTTAATGCCTGAGAATTAGCAGTTGAATCAGACTGCAACTTTTTCAGATTTTTACTCTGTAGTACCAATTGAGCATTCAGTTTGATATTTTCATCACGAGTCTTCCCTAGCTACTTTGAATATTATCCAAAGTGAGTTGCATGGCCTTCAGCCTTTCACCTTGATCATCTATCGTTTTTTGAAGATGACTGTTCTGCTGGTCCTTCCTATGAGACTTAGCTGCCAAAAACTGAATAAAAGAATTTTTCTCGGTATCGCTCATATTATTAACTATTCTTATCTTTCACTCTAATCTCCCATACAACAGGACTTTCAAGGATAGAAATGATATTTTCCAATCCACTTAATAAATGCTTTTTTCTTTTTCAAACCAGAGACTGTCAGCATAAAACCTCCAATTTCTCTACCAATCGGAGCAACTCCTGATAGCTTAGATTCTTCTTGGATAGTTGAACGCCATTCTCCAAAGAAATGACCACCGTTTGTATGGCACACTTGCAGATGATTTCCTGACACAGTGAATCTTCTTTTTGCTGTACCTCTTCCGATAACTGATCTGTCGGCATACCAACAATCTCCACCGGAACGATGGATTTCTTGCGTTTAGAGAACCAATTATAAAATGCTTGATAAGAAACACCCTGCTGAGTGCAAAACGATTCTATCGATAGATTTTTGGGTTGACCCTCCAACTTGTAGAGGAACCAGAGCTTTTCTAAATCTTCAATACTATACATAATCTCATTTTTTTGATGACTATGCAAAAGTAGCTAGATTATTGACTAATGGCAAGACGTGAAAATTGGACGCTTACATACATCAATTTTGATTGCTAACCTTTTAAATTAAAAATAAATGTTAGTAATTATAGAATTAGATTATAATGAATTTAACAATTGTTGACTTGAGATATTTCCTTTCTTATTCATATAATAAAGAACGTGGAATAACGCTGTACAATATAAAGAATAATGGCCTCCTCTTATTAGATAACCAATTATAAATAGTAAAAGACTTATAGAAACTATATTGTTTTTATTAAACATTTTATATAAAAATAGAAAATAAATGAAAAGTCCCAAAAAACCAAATTCTGAAAATAATCTATTGAATAAAGAATAACCTTCTTCTTTATTCAAACCATACATTTCAAAATTAGACTTATATAAAGCTTCATAATTTTGTTGGTGTGTTCCTATTCCTGTACCAATTATTCTATAAGGAGCATGGTTAGCTACCCAATAATTAGTCATAGTTGCATATGAACTTAAATTCAGCCTCTCAAAATCATGAGGGGTTAGTTTTGAAGAAAAGGCATTAGATGTGTCTGAAAATTTCATTAACATATCTGATATTTCTTTAGCTATATTGTCTGATCTAGTATCAGGCTTATATTTATACGCAGAAACATAAGTAATTGCAATTCCTAAAAAAATAAAAAATACAATACTTACTTTTTTAAAGAAATTATAAAACCTAATAATTAAAACAATAACTAACATAAAATAAGCCGTAGTTGAGAAAGTAAGAATTGTAGTAAGTAATATTATGACACTTTTCCATTTTTTCTTGTTAAAGAAATTATCACAAAGAATAACAACACTAAAAGCTGGCGTCAAGAAGGCTGCAATAGAACCAGGTTCAATAAATATTGAATGTAATCTTTCAGCTGGTGTTATTGGATAAAAATCTAAAGTGTAGGGAAAAATATTATAATGAAATACTATAGATATTACAAATTGAAAAATACCTAAAATTGATAAAAGAAGGGCCATGTTGAAATATATTACAAACCATTGTAATGCACTTCTTTTGCAATAATTATAAATTTGTATACTTCCGTATAATACTAAAAATAATAGGATAACCTGCTGAAAACATTTATCCAAATTATATCCAGTGAAACAGGACATGATAATTCCATGGCAGAGTAATATTACAAAAAACCATAAAAATTTAGGAGCATATATTCTTTTTTTTATAAATAATAAAAAAAAGAAGAAAAAGACCATAAATACAGGAATCACATGAACACCAGCTACTTCTGCAAGATAATCCCATGTTAATAGTTTGTTATTTTTGAAATTTCTTAAAAAACTCATATTATCATGTTGTTAAAAATATTATTCATTCAGTATGATATTAAATTATATCACGAGTGCCTTAACATTCGTTTTTTTTTACGGATTTTTATTATTAAATACAATAATATAGCAACAAAAAATTTGTCGCACTTTAGAAATATTCTTTTGGGAGTAAAGTCTAATAAGTATATGAATGTAT
This sequence comes from uncultured Bacteroides sp., assembly GCF_963676325.1. Taxonomy (NCBI): domain Bacteria; kingdom Pseudomonadati; phylum Bacteroidota; class Bacteroidia; order Bacteroidales; family Bacteroidaceae; genus Bacteroides; species uncultured Bacteroides sp. The sequence continues at coordinate 3,249,194 of NZ_OY781099.1, read as the reverse complement.
CTAATATACTATTGATGGTCATTTATATAGTACTATATACCTGCTAGAACTGTAAAAAGACAGGTTGAAAAGGGAAAATATAGGCAAATTTTGGATTAACATCTATTAGGAGACACTATTGAGATTATATAGATAACTGATATGAAAGAAACTATTTATTTGATGTCTCTAATTATCTTTATTTTTTAAAATTTCATCATAGAACTTCAATAGATTTTCTTTATAATTCTTTACCATATATTTTCCTCGAATTGTATCAGTTGCTTTTATACCTATCTTAGTTCTAAGCTCTTCAGAAGCAATCAATCTTTTAAGTTGTTCAAAAATTGCTATATAATCTTTTATAGGAACGATTATTCCATTTTCTCCATTGGTTACAGGTAGCCCACAATTATCTGTTACTAGAATTGGTAATCCAGCGGCCATAGCTTCCATACCAGCTCTAGTTCCTCCTTCACATAGAGATGGGAATAGGAATATATCAGACTCTTTATAATAATTAGCAAGAGCGTCATATGAAACACTTCCAATAATATCTATATTAAGATCTTTGTAATTGTTTAGTATTTTTTCGAAACCTTTTGTAGGCCCAATTATGATTAATTTATATTTAAATTCGGATTTATTTAATAAATCTAATGCTTTAAGTATATATTCTCCTCCTTTTCTGAACCCAAACTCTCCAACGAATAAAATACGTGCTTCATTCTTTATTTTGTATCTATTTTTAACGCCTAAAAAATTATCACTTACCCCTAAATAAATAACTTTAATTTGTTCTTTTTTATATCCAAACTTAATGAATGTGTTTTTAACATAATCTGAATTTACTAATATATAATCTGCATCATTACAATCTTGTAATACTCCTTTCCAAAAAGGTTTGTAGGGATCGATGCTAAATTTTACGCCATATTTGAAATATTCAGGCCTAAGGATTTCATTCATCTCAAATGGATGAGCGATTGAGTGGTCGGCTACAGTTGTCATTCCCCTAGCTTTTGCTGTTTTTATTGCTCCTCCACGTCCCGAACCAGATCTAACTTGAAATATATCAGCATCTTTAATAAATTTTGTTGATTTATTTCCATATACCTTATGAAAAAACGCTTGTATTCCTGATTTCTCTGATATAGGCAATCTTAGTATAGCTTCACTTATTAGCTCAATAATACCTGTGCTATATATAGACTGCTTTAAATCTGGCATAAATCTATTACATAATCTGTTAGCTGTTCGTCCTCCAAATAATCTTGATTTAAGTAGTTTTACCATGGTTAAAGATGGGACATAACCTTGGATATATGATATTTCTATATCTTTATTTAGTAAACGTAACGTTTTCCCAAAGAATAAATCTCCAAAGGATGATAATATAACTCTATTTTTTTTCTCCATGGTAGAGTATAAATGATTTAAACTGTTCGACTAAATCTTCTTGATTGTGTATGATCTTATATTGTTTTTCTCTTTCATCTGCATTTTGTATACATTCAGAAAATTTCTGTATAGATTTAAAGAATGTATCATCTACAGGCAGGTTATGATTTTCAATAATCTGATTTTTTTTAATTGTATATGATGGAATAAAACCTGCAGGTGCTGTAAGAATACGATTAGATGTTATTGTTCCTTTGCTGCCCCATATTTCTATATCACAACGATAGTCATTATCCATTCCAAAAGCTATTTGAGCAATATCTCCGTTTTTATTTTTCATTGTGGCAGAACCATACATTTCGACTTCAAATCCATTAATATTATTTGCTTGAGCTGTAATTATTTTAGAATCTCCACCAAGAAGATAGTTCCCATATTTCAAGCAATACCCTCCGGCATCCAATAGTGCACCTCCTCCAAGCTCTTTATTATAACGAAAATCATTCAATTGTCGCAAAGGGAATCCGAAACTTATACGATATAAACGTATATCTCCAATTTCACCTTTTTTAACAACATTACTTAATGCCTCTAATTGATTATGGTAAATAAACATATAATTCTCATGTAAAGCAAGTTTATTATCTTTTGCAATTTTAATCAAATCGTCTGTGTCTGTAAGATTGGTAGTAGACGGTTTTTCGACAAATACATGCTTCCCCGCTTTTAAAGCTTTCTTTGCCCAATGGTAATGAAGTGCAGGTGGCAAAGGTATATAAATTGCATCAATGTCATTAGAAGTGACTAGATTGTTATAACCCACAACGATTTCGCCCCCATAATTATCAACAAAACTTTGAGCCTTTACCATTTCCCTCTTTTGTTGATAATTAATATCTTCAATAGAAACTTTGTTCAAATCGCCAAACCATTCTTCGGGACTGGCAATGGCAATAGCTACAAATGTGAAATCTTTATTTGCTTTTTGCAAAGATGGAAGAAACCTTCTGTAGGCTATTTCAGAAGGACAAATTATACCAATTTTTATCATATTAATAGAAACTTATAGCTGATAAAAGAGATCTAGCTGCAATATTTAAATAATTGTTGTATGTTACGAATGAGAGCATTTGATTGAGAGTCATCCAACAATAGTTTTCGTCAACCTCAATAGGGAATTCTTCACCAACCTCAACAATAATGTTAAGGTTCTGTTCTTGAAAAAATCTTCCGCCTTCTTCGCTTTGATAACTACTATACCAAATTTTTTCAGAAGGAGCATTTAGTACTTGCTCTAGATATGGAATGGAATATTCGTTCTTACCTTTGCGATAGTTTCCTGTAAGACACTGAACAGTAGGAGCCATTTCTACAACATCAAAATTCCCTGATTCCAATTTTGCTTGAACAAGAAAATGATAAATACCATCTATATTCTTTACTATGAATCCCATTAAACCCTCTTGCGCTGAACGAACCATCGGTTGATCCCATGAAACGACCTCACGATTGCCTATCTCAACTCTAACACCAATTACGTCAAAGTATTTTCTATCTTCATGAAAAATACTATTGCCGTCATAAGTCCAATGATTCATTTCAGAAATTCCAATAGGCTTCACATCCAATTCATATTTAAATTTTAGAGAGGTAATCCATTGAATGATATCCTGAAGATTATGAAGATGATTGTCAGCACTTAAAACCGAATACATAAATGAGTCTGGTTTGGTTGAGCGGATTCCGGTCATATTCTTGACAACATCTAGTAGTTTTAATGAGTACTCAGAATAACTTCCAAATTTGATACAGGATATTACAGTTCGACTATCCATATTTATTATATTTGAATAGCGTAATAGTTCTTTAATCTGCCCGAGAGATGCCCAAATAAAACCAGTTTTTACTTCAAGTTCTTCATTCTCGTCAACTTCTACAATAATATTACGATTGCGTTTGTGTAAAAAACGTGATCCTTGTTCTGATTGTAATTGGTCTACAAGAACCGTAACATCCTTTTCTCCATTAAAATATTCTAGATATGTTGGTGATTTTCCTCCATGTACACGAGTATAGTTGCTTCTAGTTGCTTGCAGGGTTGGTGATAACTGAACAATATTAAGATTTCCAGGCTCTATCTTTGCTTGCATTAGAAAATGCATCACCCCGTTGAATTTCTTAACAATGAACCCAAGGAAACCAATTTCTGGTTGGTTTATTATTGGCTGATCCCACTCTGGTGTATTACGATAATTGGTATTTATTCGTATCCCATCTATACTAAAGAACTTCCCACTATTATGACGAATACGATCATCTCGATAGCTCCAGCCTTTCATCTCTGAAATTGGAATCTGCTTTATATTTGACACAACTTCTTCGTTTTGCTGTTTCATCCACGTTAAGATTTCATCCGTACTCATAAATAAACCGTGGCTAAGAGCTGAGACTAGGAAGTCAAGTTGTGCATCTGATACATTTCTCGTTCTCATATTATTATATTTTAAATATCTTTTGAAAAATCACGGAGTTGCTTGTATTTACCCATGTTAAGCAATGACCGAATTTTTGTATCCTCAAAATATGTATGCCCACTTTCAATACGAAGATCTTTTTCAGGCCAAGGAACATCGACTACATTTGTTCCATATTTTTCTGCAATTATTTCAGCAGCTTCTTTTAGTGAGAGGGTTTCGCCACCAATATTAAAAACTTCACCATTACTTCTAGAGTCAAAAGCACCTTCAACAATTTGATTGCATAAATCTTCCATGTGCGTAAAAGTCCTTTTTAAGTTTCCTCCTCCATATAAAGTAATATCCTTTCCAGCCTTGGCTTGCTTGATAAAAAATCCTATTGTCCCAAAAGAATAATCTGTGGATAGAAGATTTCCATAAGGAATACATATTCTAAATACAGAATAAGGAATATCGAAGCTTTCATGGTAAGCCTGTAAAATACCTTCACATGCAATTTTGTTTACGGCGTAGATGGTTTTACATTCTTTTTCATCGGTTTCTTTAAGTGGCTTATCATTCCCTTTGTACACCAAACGAGTAGATGGAAAGATAATTTTTGGACGAAATTCAGATTTACGTATAGCATTCAAAAGATTCATTAATCCAATTTCGTTGATAGCATTATATGTTTGATATTTGTCGAATCCTACATAAGTACCTGTTAATCCTGCAAACATAAAAATATAATCAACATTTAAATCCACATCTTCTACAGAAGTAGAGGACGAGATATCAATTTTTCTGTAATTAGGTTCATCACTATCTTGAACGTCGTATATCATTGGTGATATGCCTTTATTTTTTAAATATACACTTATATGCTTACCTATAAAACCTTGACCACCAATTATTGCTATCTTTTTCATTATAAATTAATAATTTGATTTGCATAATATTAAATAATAAAAAGCATAAGTATTATTCATTCCATATACCATAAGAATTTTCATTTAATATTTTTTTTACCTGGATATAATAAATAATAGAAGAAAACATGGTGAGAATGGCTAAAGAATATAATACACCACATCCACCATACAAATTACCTAAATAAAATGATAATGGAATATGAATTATTACACAAGAAATACTAATGATTGTTTGGACTTTTATTTTTCCAAAACCATTTAATGAAATAGTTTGTAAATTATTCCATGTATTAATTAGCATATAAATAAAAACAGAAATTGTCATACTCCACGGAATTTTAGCCATATTCTTAATCCATATTCTATAGGCGAATGGTGACAAACAAACCATAATTGTCATTATTATAACTGAAATGAAAAATACTGATACCATTTTTTTGTATACATAATTAAGCCATTTATAATCACGTTTCGAGTAGGCATCTGTAAATGCTGGCCACATGGGGCCGAGAATTATATTATAAAGCATTAGGGCAACATTAAGATACCTATATGATATATTATATGACGTCACCTCCGTTGGCCCCGAAATATTTGAAATTAAAAAATTTGTTGCTTGGAACATTACTACAACCTGTATTTGGATTAAAAAAAATTTATAACCCAGGCTCCATAATTCCTTTATCTGTTGATATTTTGCTAGATGTAATGATGGCCTTAAGTTTCGAAATTTTGTGGTAAATAGTATTATTGTGGCGATAAATATTATTAAAACAGGGGCAACTGAAAGAGCAAACGTTAGAAGAACAAGTGAGGACGAACTAGTATGTACTAAAATAATGATAATAATTAGAGATAACAAATTACCAATCACTGGAAAAGCCGTTGAAATAGCAACTTTCTGAAATGCTGCATATATAACGGTAATTGTATTTAATATCATTTGAATACAAAAGCATGATATAACAATAATCATGGACTTCTGAATCTCATCGGAATAAATAGGATTAACATTTAAAAATGCTGGCCAATCTATAAAGGGTATGATAATTTGTAAAATTAAACATAGTGGAATAAAGATTACAATCAACATTGTGTAGGTGGAAGATACTAATATACGTCCTTGCTCCAACTGATTTAGTGCAATAGCTTCTACTAATTTATTTTTTAATCCTAGAGAAAATCCTATATCAAAAAAACTCAGCATCATCATCACAGAAGATAAAGTCAACCAGATACCATATAGTTCTTGTGAAACATATCCAAGAGATACAGGTACAAGCAAAAGTGAAATTACTACACTTACACTTTTTACAAAAAGGGAACCTAAAATGTTTTTTTTTACAGTAATACTTCTATCACTACCTGAGTTAATCTTAGAAAGGATATTCATCGCTTTATATATTAATATTTATTATGATACATACTTGCATAATACTTTTCGTAATCACCACTTGTTATGTTTTTCATCCAGTCCTCATTATCAAGATACCATTTTACGGTTTCTTCAATACCTTCTTCAAATTGAAGTGATGGCTCCCATCCAAGTTCTTTTTGAAGTTTTGTTGAATCAATTGCATAACGAGCGTCATGTCCTAATCGGTCTGTTACATAAGTAATCAAATCAAGATCTGCACCTTCTGAGCGACCAAGTAGTCTGTCGACTGTCTTGATAACAGTATGAATGATATCAATATTCTTCCATTCATTGAAACCACCAATGTTATATGTTTCAGCAATCTTACCATTATGGAAGATTGTATCTATTGCACGAGCATGATCCACAACATATAGCCAATCACGAACATTTTCTCCTTTACCATAAACTGGTAATGGTTTACGATTGCGAATGTTATTGATAAATAAAGGGATTAACTTTTCTGGAAACTGATAAGGACCATAATTATTTGAACAGTTTGTTACTATAGTAGGTATACCATAAGTATCGTGGAATGCACGAACAAAGTGGTCACTACTTGCTTTACTAGCTGAATATGGTGAATGAGGATTATATTTCGTTTCTTCATAGAAGAAATCTTTACCATAAGCTAAGTGATGCTCTGAGCTTGATGCTGTTGTTGTGAATGGAGGTTCAATTTCTTCTGGATTAGTCATTTCAAGAGCTCCATATACTTCATCGGTAGAGATATGGTAGAATCTCTTACCGTCATATTTTTCAGGTAATGCTTCCCAATATAATTTTGCTGCTTGAAGCAATGATAGAGTACCCATAACATTTGTACGAGCAAAAGTAAATGGATCTTTGATACTACGGTCTACATGACATTCTGCTGCAAGGTGAATGATTCCATCTATCTTTTTGTCTTGCATCAATTTGTAAAAGGCATCAAAGTCACAGATATCCATCCTCACAAACTTATAGTTTGGTTTATCTTCTACATCTTTAAGATTGGCAAGATTACCCGCATAAGCAAGTTTGTCAAGATTGATAATATTATATTCAGGATATTTGTTCACAAACAAGCGAACAACGTGTGAGCCTATAAATCCAGCACCACCTGTAATTACTATATTTTTCATAATAGATTGTTTTCTAAATGAGTCTGAATTAATATTTTTCATCTTCTCGTCAATAACTTTCAGCAAGTATTGACCATATTGGTTTTTTATCATAGGTTGGGCTAGTTCTCGCATCTTGTTTGAATCTATCCATCTCTTACGATAAGCAATACCCTCAAGACATGCAACTTTCAGTCCCTGACGCTTCTCTATGACTTCAATATAATTTGAAGCTTCAGATAAAGAATCATGTGTTCCTGTATCAAGCCATGCAAAACCACGACCAAGTGTAGCAACCTTTAGCTCTCTATCATTGAGGAATTCTTGATTAACAGTAGTAATTTCAAGTTCTCCACGTGCTGATGGTTTTATATTTTTAGCTACTTTGACCACTTTATTAGGGCAGAAATAAAGTCCTACAACAGCATAATTTGATTTAGGGTGTTCAGGTTTCTCTTCAATAGATAGGCAATTACCATTTTCATCGAAATCTGCGACTCCATATCTTTCAGGATCATTAACCCAATAACCGAAAACGGTTGCTTTTTTATCTTTTTCTGCATTTTCAACTGCTTCACTTAACATCGTACTAAATCCAGCACCATGGAAAATATTGTCTCCAAGAACAAGACAAACAGAATCTTTTCCAATAAACTTTTCTCCAATAATAAAAGCTTGTGCCAATCCATCGGGAGAAGGTTGTTCTGCATATTCAAATGAGACTCCATAATCGGAACCATCACCTAACAATCTACGAAATCCCGGTAAATCCTGAGGTGTAGAAATAATAAGTATTTCACGAATACCTGCTAACATCAAAACCGAAATAGGATAATATATCATTGGCTTATCATAAACCGGAAGCAGTTGTTTACTTACTCCTTTAATAATGGGATACAATCTTTTGCCTGATCCACCGGCTAATACAATTCCTTTTATTTTTCTAGAATTTAACCATTGTAACAATCAAAGAAGCTACACCCACTACAATAGAAGCAACAGAAAATACTACATTGGTAGCACTACCTACATCGGCACCTTTTGCTTTTGCCTTGTTTGGTTCTACGTAAACTACATCTCCCTGTTGCAGGTAGAAACAAGGTGAGAATATCAGATTTTTATCATTTAGATTAAGTGTAGTAATGCTTTTCTGACCATCGGGACCTTCGCGAAGGATTTTCACTACATCTCTGCGACCATAGATAGTAAGATCTCCCGCCATAGACAGAGCTTGCAGGATATTGATTTTTTCATCTTTTACACTGTATGAACCGGGAACGGTGACTTCACCCAACACGGATATTTTATAATTGGCATAGCGAATGGTAACAACCAAATCGCCTTTTAAATAAACTCTTAACTTTTCTGTGATTATTTTTGCAACAGCGTCTGTAGTTAAATTGACTACCTGCAGTTTTCCCAAAACAGGAAAGTCTATGGTTCCTTTGCAATCTACCAGGTAATTTTGCAAAGTAGCCTGAGATTGCACTGCATTTTCATTATTTGGAACAGCTGCAAGTATATTAAAAGGGATATATGTTTCCGCAGCTTCGGAGCCACTGACTACTATCTTTAAAAGATCGTAGGGTTTGATTTTTGCACTAAACGGCTGTTTGCTTTGAACCAACTGTTGAGCGGACAGTGATTCGACTCCCTCGAGGTAGGTAATATTCTTTGTGGATTTACATGCAGAAAATAGTATTATTACCGCAAATAGCAGTAAAAGGTGGAGTTTATTTAAGTTCATAATAATCGTGTTTCGTTTTGGTTTGTTCGCAACAAAGTTCGTCACTAACATGAAGTTGGCAACGATTTATCTTTTTTTTTTACGGGTGCAAAGGTAATAACTTTTTTTATATTAAGAATCATTAGCACAATTAGATGTGTTAAATAACACATTTAATTGTAATTTTATTTATCACAAAAGGATAGCTTTGCACTGCAATGCGTTAATAATTAGATAAATACAACTAATTTATGCTTAAATTTAAAGAATGCTGTATTATAAAAACAATACACAAACGAGGCTGCACGTAAACGTACAGCCTTGTAACGGGGTAGTGAGATTTTTTAATAAAATCTACCTGGCAATTGTAACTATCAGCGTTGTTTCATATTATTTTTTGCTAAGAATAAATCTTTATGATATTTCTTGCCATTGTAAGGTGTGCGGGGATTTGTGGGCAATTTGTTCTATGAATTTGTTTCTGTAGCTGATTCTAAAAAATGAGTCTGCAAGATGGAAGAAAAGAGTGAGAATGAAAAATTGGAGATAGCTGTTGGTATAAAAAACGGATAAGTTATAACCTGTTTTTAGCTATATAATAAAGTGTATTTCGTTGAAATAGAGCATTTTAATTAAATTGGAATAACAAAAAAATGGTTTCTTGTAAAAGTGTAAATTGTTTAATTTTTAACATCATAATTAAAAATTAATAGTTAACTTTGCAGCCAATTAAAAAAATGCGTAAAAGATTATAACTAATAAGATGTGTGATGAACAACATACTACTCAATGGAGGAATTCTGATTTTTGCTTTACTGATTGCTGTAACACTGGAGATGATGGTTTTGCCACGTATAATTTACATAGCAAAGAAAAAAAATATTTTTGATATTCCCTGTGCCCGCAAGTCGCACCGTAATCCTATACCCAGACTGGCGGGTATCTCCTTTTTCCCTGTATTGTTGTTTGTTTTTTCTGTTTGTGTACTGATTTTACCCGACTCTATAGTGATTTCGGAGCCAGCTTTGAAAAGATTGCTTGGATTGATTACCGGCAATTTACTGATTATGGGAATTGGTATTAAAGATGATATTGTGGGTGCCCGTTACAAACACAAAATGGTTATTCAGTTTTTGGCCTCTGTTCTTCTGGTGGTAGGTGGGTTGTATATCAATGATTTTAACGGACTTTTTGGCGTAGGAGAAGTCCCTTTCTGGATAGGAGCTCCCTTTACTGTACTTTTGGCCATGTTTATAATGAATGCTATTAACCTGATAGACGGAGCTGACGGACTGGCTTCGGGTATAGCTGGAGTAGCATTGATATCGTTCGGTGTTTTATTCTTTACCAGAGGGCTATATTTTTATGCCTTGATCTGTGTTATTTTAGTGGGTATTCTTATACCCTTTTTCTATTATAATGTGTTTTATCCCTCGCGAAAGATATTTATGGGTGATACAGGATCGCTTACTCTGGGCTTTCAGCTGGCCTATCTGGGGGTGCGCTTTGCAATGAAGACTCCGGATAGTAACTATGAGCTATTCAATGCTCCGGTAATGATTGCACTTTCGGCTATGTTTATCCCTCTCTTTGATGCATTAAGAGTGATGGTGGGGCGAGCCCTGGAAGGTAAGTCGATGTTTCTGCCCGACAGAAGACACATTCACCACAAATTACTTGATCTGGGCTTTTCGCACCGCAAGGTAATGGTTAGTCTGGTGCTTTGTGCCTGTTTGTTTGTATTGATTAATGTGCTGCTGATGAGTGTTCTGAACCTCAATATTATGTTTGCACTGGATATTATTCTGTGGCTGGGAATGGTTGAGGTTTTAAATATAAGACTTAAATTTATCCGTGAATACGAAGAAAGAATGGGTCATCCGGTTCGCGTAAAACAGAAATAGCAGGAACTTGTTCCGGTAATAAAATTTCATACGTTTTGTTTGAAGACGCAATGGTTTTTATTCTTTTCTTTTGGCTTGAACCAAAAGAAACAAAAGTTCAAGGCTGCACGTATTTTGCTAAAATTATGCTTCATTTCGCTGAAGGTGCTCAAACTCGCTTCGCTCAAACAGTCGCCCCTTCTTAACGCTCCATTACGCATAATTTCTTCACGCAAAATCCATGAGGCCGGTCCTGTTGGATGTCCCTGCTTTGCTCGGCTTGGGGGGAGGTAACTGTTCTACTTCTTTTTCGGTTAGTCAAATCTTGCTTTGTTTTTAGTGACACAATATAATATAAACATAGTTGCTGGGATACACCAACAAGTAATGCAAAGCGAGCGAATGAGGATCGGCCTCATATTCGTAGCGTAAAGCGGAGAGATGTAGTGGAGCGTTAAAAAGAAAAAGCTGTTTGAGCGCAGCGAGTTCTTTTTCTTTAGCGAAACGGAAGAACGTAGTAGCGCAGAATATGCAGCCTTGACCTTTTGTTTCTTTTCCGTCAAGGGAAAAGAAAAGGACAGTTAAAAAAGAATTTAAAAAGCGATCGCAAGCCAAGATTGCAAAAGAAGTAGCGTAGAATATGCAGCCTTGACCTTTTGTTTTATTTGATTCAAGCTAAAAGAAAAAGAAAAGTTTAGTTTAGTTTTTGATAAATAATAGGCAACAAGCCAAATGAAAAAGACGCAGATTAGAAAAAAAGAAAATCAAACAGCGTCCTCATATACGTTCTTACATTCTTTGTATTAGTTGTTTCGTAAAGTTTTATTTCCTTCTTTCTGTTCTCTTCTTCGGGATTTATCTCTGTTACTTTTCCGTCGATAATTCTGTACGCAAAATAGTGCGATTCAAATTCCGTGTTCAGCTGATCAACAAACCAGGTGTACACAATTATATTAGCTTTCTTTACGAATCTGAGGAGAATTTCAATATAATCAAGTTTTTCGTACCATAGATGTTGAGGATTCTCAATATACTCAATTGATACAAAATTATATCCTTTAGTAGGACTACCAAAATCTATAATTTTTCTGTTAAAAACTTTGTACCACATATTTTCTTCCATACGGAAATACAAAATATTGTCTCTTTTTTTTAGTAACTCGATAGTATTGGATATTGCAATGATAATATCCGGCGTTAATTTTTCTTTTACAAGCATTACTTTAGGAACAACATATCCATTCCTCTCAGAGAAATTTTGTATAGTATCTTTCACGGTTTTGACTTTTTTGCTTTAACTTTTTGTTTTTTATATAATAGGTGACGCAAATATAATTCTATTTAACTAAAAAATAATGTTTTTAATATGTAATTTTTTATAAAATAAAATTTTTTATAAAATTAAGCTAAAGATATTAAAACCAATTATAAACTTTTAAGTTCTAGGAATTCTACATACATTTGCCACCATCAGGCAAAACACAAGTTGCATAACATCCCGGACAAAACAACCAATTTAAATATGAATAGCATTTTTTCACTCTCTGGAATTAAAAATAAAAGAATAAATTTTTTACTGATTTTTATCCTTCTCAATTTATGCCTTCAAGCTAATGCAGAAGTTATAAAAGTGCGCGGAATTGTGCTTAATGATGCAAAAGAGCCGGTGGCAAATGTAAATATTACAAATATGGAGGATAGCTCTTCAGTGAGCACCAACGAGGATGGTAAATATGCTATAACGGTGAGCAATAGAGGTAAGCTGAAGTTTACGCACATGAATTATGCCACGGAAACAGTGAATGTGAAAGGACAGTTGAAAATTGATGTTCTGTTGAAGAAGAGGGCTTTGATGATTCAGGAGGTGGTGGTGAGTGGTCGACTGAAGAAGAAAAAGGATCCGGTTATTGAACCTACTGATATTGAGATACACGGTAACTGGGCCATTGTGAGAACATCGGTGAGTCCCAACGCAAAGTTTAAATCGTATAACAGGTTACTGATGCAGCCTTATGTCTATAACGAGACGAAGAAGCAGAAATTCTTTTTAAAGCCGGTCTCTCTGGACGGACGGGAGTATGACATTACTCAGACACGCATGTATGATTTCAATATAAAAAAGGATCCGCTGGCTGAATATATTGTGAAAAAGGAAAGTGAACGGATTCCCTACGTGGACTCGCTGTACATGGAGAATATAAATGATTTGTGGCGCTGTGACGCGGTTCAGACTGTGGAGAATTATCAGGACATTCTTTTCAGCGACACGGTGGTGATTGCCAATGGGGTGGTTAACCCGCTGAAATTTATGAAATTTAATTTTGGTGGTGACTTATTGAGCGATTCTTCTTTCTTCCCCATGGACGAGCCTCAGTTGAGGGATGACAGGGATGAGATGCATCTGAAGTTTCCGTTAGGAAAGGCCGATCTGGACCTTCGGGATTCGGCAACAGTGGCCGATCTTACTCTTTTAAAGAAGAAATTAAAGGATATTGAGAGTAATCAGGATGCTCAACTAAGCACCTTTGAAATAGCCGGCTCCGCTTCTCCGGAAGGAAATTACGAGTGGAACATAAAGCTGGCTGCTCAGCGTATGGGGGTTGCCATGCAGAATATTCTTAGTGTGCTGTCGGAAGGTACGCGGGAAAATCTGAAGCCGAAAAAGAGTTCGAATGTGGAAAGCTGGCAAACGGTGGCCGACTTAATGACTAGAGACTCACTGAATGCTCAGGCAGGCGAAATAAGAGCCATTGTTCAGAAATATCCCCGTGACATTACTTTGCAGGGAAAAAAGATTGCCAGACTTCCTTTTTACAACGTGGTGGCAACCAAGTATCTGCCCCGACTGCGTAAGGTGGAATACCGGTATTTTTTTAAGATCTATCGGTCGCTGACTGCCGGAGAGATAAGAGAGTTATATGAAAAGAACTACAAGGAACTCACCAAGTTTGAATTCTTTAAGCTCTACAGAAGTGAGAAGGATTCCTTAATGAGTGAAGCGATGGCCCGCAGGGCATTGGAGGTATATCCAAATTTTATGGTGGCGGCCTGTGACTTATCGGCGATGTGCTTGAAAAGAGGGTGCGGTGATGCTAAGATTCTGGAACGTTTTGTGGGGGAAAAGGCACCCGAGCAGGTGAGCCTGAACCAGATTGTTACGCTGCTGCACGAAAGGCAGTTCTCCAAAGCCGACTCTATTCTCGGTTTTATAAAGGACAACCGGAACACAAGGGTGATAAAGGCGTATACGGAGGTGCTGAACCACCGCTTCAATGATGACAATTTTAAGGTGGTGGCTGAATCGGGTAAGGTAAACGAGGTGCTGATGCTGCTGGCCATGAAGAAAAACAATATGGCTTATAAGGCGGCTAATGAACTGAAGGCAGAGAGTGCGGAGAACTTTTACATAAAGGCAATGTGCGCCAACCGGGCATCAAAAGGGGCTGCCGATATCAACTCGAACGCGATGTTGTACATGGAAGCATTGGATTATTTGAAAAGGGCGATTGACAAAGATCCTGCTTATAAGAGAATAGCCGAAAACGATGCGGATATAATAGACTTATTAAAGGATTTAATGTCTCAGAAGACCAGTGCGGGGGACGAAAAAAAAGTAAATTGAATAAAAAAGAACCGGTACAATGAAAGGATTTATCTATCTTACGGGAATAAAAAGTTACGGATACAAACTATTATTTACTACATCAGCGCTTATTTTTGCTTTTTCGGGTATTCGTGCTCAGGATCACAAGCTTAATGCTGATTATATGACGCATACATTGCAGAAGGTGCCACAATTTAAAGGTTTTGAAGGAGGCGACTCTATACCACATTATTTCCTTGAGCTTTACGGCGGTTCTTCATTTTCTCTGGCTCCGGCAGCTAAAGGGATTCAGCATCCGGGAATGGAGATGGGTGCTGCAGTAGGGCGCTGGATTACTCCTATTCACGGAGCCCGGCTGGGGGTGTTTGGGAAATACTATATCTCTTATCCGCTGGGGAAAACGGTAAAATCAAATGAGCTGGGTGCCAGTCTGGATTATCTGATGAATCTCTCTGCCCTGGCGGAGGATTTCAATGCGAACAGGAAATTTGAACTGTTGGGCATTGCCGGAGGAGAGTATCTGTTGCCTCAGTTTAAGAAGGGTGCAAATGGGACTTTTGGTATAAGAACCGGATTGCAGGCACGCTTTGCGCTGAACCAGGGGAGTGTGTTTTTTATAGAGCCTCGTGTGGGTATCTATTCGGATAACCTGGATTTTACGGATAGCTGGCGCGGATATAACGTGGCTGGTTCCATTGTGGGCGGAGTGGAGTTCAGAACGCTTTCACGGAGCAAACGTTCTACTGAGAAATTTACTACCTCGGCGTTCAGAGACCATTCATTCCTGATCTCTGGCATGGGTATTGGGAGTCTGGTTGCACAAGGGGGATCGAATTTTTACAAATACATGGGCGGAAGCTTCTTTGCAGGCGCCGGGAGGTGGCTTTCTCCTTTCTCCGGGGTACGGGTGGTAGGGAAAGCGTCGGTGTTTAAATATCCGCCCACAAAAAGTAAGGTAAGTGGTATTGGTGTACAGGCTGATTATCTGCTGAATATAACCAATGCCTTCTACGGTTACAACCCTCAGCGAATATTTAATCTGATTGGAGTAGGAGGGGTGAACTATGATTTTATAAGAAACAAGGAATATTCAAATCTGATTGGTGTGGGAGCCGGTATGCAGGCGTCTGTGAGACTCTCTGATGAGATAAGTTTCTTTGTGGAACCGCGCTTAAATTTTTACCCGGACAAGTATTATGCAATAGGGACAAACGGAGCAGGTAAGTGTCGGGCAAATTTCATGATCAACACGGGATTTGAACTGATGAGTAGTCCCATGCGCAGAGGCGTTTCGCATGAAAAACTGACTAGTGGGAGTTGGCTGGACAACATGTTTATTGGTGTGGCTTTTGGTGTGAACTCACCACTTAAGCAGGCGGCTTTCTATAAGAATAACGTGGATCCCAGAATGGCGGGATACATAGGAAAGTGGTTTACGTCCACTTCCGGGGTGAGACTGTCTGCCGACCTAGGTAAACTTTGGAAAAGCAGCAAGTATCCTTCTGCGAAAATAGCTACCATAGGAGCGGACTATCTGTGGAACATCTCCTCTTTTATGAACGGGTATGACCCGCAGCGTAAATTTGAACTGATTGCTGCCGCAGGGGCCAACCTGGCTTTCCGTTCTTCTTCATTGACCCACAAGACTTATCTGGGGGGTGAACTTTCTTTGCAGGGATTATGGAATGTGACTCCGGCACTGGGTGTTTTCGTGGAACCGCAACTGCGCCTGTATAATGATAACTTTGCGGAACGGAGCATTCGTGTGGCAAAACTGGATGGCGTAGTATCAGTGATGGGCGGTATGCATATCCGTCTGAAGGATTACACCAGGGAACAGAAGCAGCTGTTTAAAAAGGAGGATACCAACCATTCTTACTACTCTTTCTCCGGTGGAACTACTTTTCTGGCTACTCACATAAAGCGGGCCAATGCGTTCGGGGCATCCGGACAAGCGGCTTACGGCAAATGGGTTACGCCTGTGGCCGGATGGAGACTGGGTGTGAACGGTGAATATAAGCAGGAAAACAATATCAAATATATTTATGGCGGAGCGGAAGCGGACTATATGGTCAGCCTCTCAAACATGGCGTTTGGGTACGATCCCGACAGACGGGTGAATATGAATGCCTTTACCGGTGTGAACGTAGGTCTGGACCACGAATGGCCGGAACTGAGTTTCGTTACGGGGGTAAGTGCCGGAGGTCAGCTGGTATACAAAGCAAGTAAGGCGATTGATGTTTTTGTGGAACCAAAGGCTACGTTGCGTTACAGGTTCAGGTATAATTCTGTTAACAATACGAGACCTGTGATGAATGTGCAGATTGGTGTGAACTATAAATTACCGGCAGATAAAGCTGCAAATAAAAAGAAATAAGATTATGTACAGAATATCATTAAACGGAAGCCTGGGCAAGCTGGTCTTCTTTTTCCTTCTATTGCCTTGCTGCTCAACAGTCATGGCGCAAAGAATTGCCTTGAAAACCAACAGCCTTTACTGGGCCACCATGTCGCCGAATATAGGAGCGGAACTTCGCCTGTCCGGCCACTATACGCTGGATCTTAGCGTAGCGGGAAATTTCAAATCCGGTGATAACCGTCAGCTTCAGTTTGTTCAGGCCTCTCCGGAGCTGCGCTACTGGTTCAGCAGACCCATGGCACGCCATTTTATCGGCTTGACCGGATTTGCCGCAAACTATAACTTAAAACTGAATGACAATATATACACTGGTGATGCCTTTGCAGCAGGAGTGACGTATGGATTTGACTGGGTGATTAGCCGCCGGTGGAACATTGAAACAACCATTGGCGCAGGGGTATTGAAGTACCACTGCTTTGATTATCCCGTTGATGGGGTGAAGCCACTTTCTCCTAATAAGGATAAAACGATTTTTGCTCCTATCAAAGCTGGGATTTCTGTCTCCTATTTGTTGTATTAACTGTCCTGTTCTTTTGCCTTGACGCAAAAGAACCAAAAAGTCAAGTCTGCACGTATTTTGCTAAAATTATGCTACATTTCGCTGAAAGGGCTCAAACTCGCTTCGCTCAGACAGTCGCCCCTTCTAAACGCTCCATTCCACATAATTTCTTCACGCAAAATCCATGAGGCCGGTCCTGTTGGTGACGGTTACCGGGTGGTGCTTTATCTTTTCTTTTGGCTTGAACCAAAAGAAACAAAAGTTCAAGTCTGCACGTATTTTGCTAAAATTATGCTACATTTCGCTGAAAGGGCTCAAACTCGCTTCGCTCAAACAGTCGCCCCTTCTAAACGCTCCATTCCACATAATTTCTTCACGCAAAATCCATGAGGCCGGTCCTGCTAGTGGCGGTTGCTAGGTGGTGTTCTGGAGCAGGTAGCCGTCGCTTCCCTCGGCTTTAGGGTGATAGCTGGGCTTTGCCATCTGGTTTATAACTTTTGCTTTCGCTTAGCTGCTCCACTTCGTTATCAGTTTATTCCACTTTACTTTATTAGTTCAAGGAATGACGATTAAAAAGATAATTAAGTGGTTAGTGGTACACCAACAAGCAATGCAAAGCGAGCGAAAGATGACCGGCCTCATATTCGTAGCGTAAAGCGGAGAGATGTAGTGTAGCGTTAAAAAGAAAAAGCTGTTTGAGCGCAGCGAGTTCTTTTTCTTTAGCGAAACGGAAGAACGTAGTAGCGTAGAATATGCAGCCTTGACCTTTTGTTTCTTTTGCGTCAAGGCAAAAGAAAAGGCAATTGCATCAAGGCAAAAGAAAAGGCAATTGCATCAAGGCAAAAGAAAAGGCAATTGCATCAAGGCAAAAGAAAAGGGCAGTTAAGAATTGAATTTAAAAAAGCGACCTCAAACCAGAATTGCAAAAAAACTAATTGAAAGCAAAATTAAAAAGCTGTTAATAAGTTCTTAAAATGCATAGAATTGCAGGTTATATTAAAAAATCATTTTTATATTAGCTGCTATAATCATCTGATATTTTAAAATATCAGACAAATACAACTAAAACGAGCAGCGATGAAAAAATTATTGATAGAAGAAGATTTAAAATCATTGACTCTTCGTATCGAACATCTGATGACACCTCAGTTAAAGGCAAAAGCTTTATTGAATTTGCTTGAGAAAGAATCAGAACGATGTAATTCGGAGCAGTTTGACGGGGCACAGACAGATATATCGGAGGTGTGTTTTACGATGAACAAGTATGATAAAATAGCCGAGATTGATATATCCATTGCTTTACTGGAACATTTCTGTGAAAATGGCAATTTTGAGCTGGTTGCCATATCGAGTAAGAAGAGTCAGAATCTGTTTGATAAGTTTAATAAGATAAAGGCAATCCTGAAACATGCTATCGAAAATAGTATCTACTGAGTCTAATGCGATTTTTTTTATGCTTTTAAATGCCTGAAAAGTAGAAGCTTAGTTTCGTAGCAGAAAAAAAGTTTCAGGGAGTTGTTGCAAAGTTGAATAAAATGTCTACCTTTGCACCCGGAAAAACGTTGTGGGACTGATTATCCGGAATATAACCGCAACTAAAAATCCAAAACTGCCTCTTTAGCTCAGTTGGCCAGAGCACGTGATTTGTAATCTCGGGGTCGTTGGTTCGAATCCGACAAGAGGCTCAGAAAACAGTAAGGTATCTCAAGAAATTGAGGTACCTTTTTTAATTTCTTTTCCCTGCTCTAAAAAAACACATTTCCCTGAACTTATTTATTTTTATATTTGTTAATTAATGACAATTGGTAATAAATTGCTTAAATGAAACAAAGAATAGGATACATAGATTTAGCTAAAGGTATTTGCATTCTGCTGGTTATGTTGTGGCATGTAGGAGGTCCTTTGTTAAGAACTGATGTATCCAGAATATTGCTGAGTTTCTTAGTGCCATTGTATTTCTTTCTGTCGGGGATGTTTTTTAATAAGTATTCCGGGATAGGTGATTTTATGGTGAGGAAGATTAATAAGCTGTTGATTCCACTTTTCTTCTTTATGATTGTTACCTATCTGATTTGCATCGCAGGATGGCTGGTAAAAGGGAATTATGATTTAATACTTCAACTTCCACGGAATATTGTTATGGAATTGTGGGGCGATCATGTATATATGAATTTTCCGCTATGGTTTTTCTTTTCCTTGTTTGAGACCTCGGTGATGTTTTATCTGTTGTTTATTTTTTGCAATGTGTTAACGCAGAATGAAAATGTCAGAAGGGTTCTTATAACAGTGATATGCTTCTCTATAGGAATAGCAGGTCATCAGCTAGGAATCTATCAGGTGAATATGCCTCTTTGGCTGGATACAAGTATGGCTGCATTGCCTTTTTACTACTCAGGGTATGTTATCAGAAAGGAAACTGATTATTTGCTTCCCAACATACGGGATAAATATATTCCCTTTTTTCTGATAGGATTTGGACTGTTGGTTTATTTTTTTGCTGATAGTAAAATGATGATAATCAATGCCGGCTATGGACAGTATGTTTCATTTTATGTTTCGGCAATGAGCGGCACAATGTTTGTATTATTGCTTTCAAAGTTACTCAATGAGTTGCCTGTGATATCTTTTTTTGGTGTAAATACAGTCACAGCACTGTCCGTTCACTGGGTGATATTATATTATTTAAAACAAGCATTCTTTTTTGTTTCCAATGGTTGGCTGTTGTTTTCTGTACTGTTTGTTTTTATGGTTCTTCTTACTATTCCTTTAATTTTCTTTTTCCGTAAGTTTTTTCCTCAGTTTATTGGTCTGGAAGATTTATTGAAGGTTGGTTAAATATTTTTGTTTTTGTTAAAGTAAAGAAAACAGAGTAATTTCAATAAACAAAAAGAATGCGACTTTGTTTTTTTCTTTATATAAACTAAACTTAACTATGAACCAAAGAATTGACTACATTGATTTGGCCAAAGGTTTTTGTATTTTGTTAGTCGTAATTATTCATACCGATGGTCCGTTACAAAGATTGAGCTTATTCAGAATGGTGGGATGCTTTATTCTACCCCTGTTTTTCTTCCTGTCGGGGATGTTTTTTAATAAGTACACCAGTTTTGCTGATTTCACAGTAAGAAAGGTGAATAAACTGCTTGTTCCTTTCTTTTTCTTTATGGTTGTATCATATCTTGTTTATTGTGCAGGATGGGTGGTGAAGGGACGTTATGACCTGATATACAGTCTTCCCCGTGATATTGTTATGGCATTGGGCATTGATCATGTGTATCTGAATCTGTCGTTGTGGTTTTTTCTTGCCTTGTTTGAAGCCTCACTGATGTTTTATTTGCTGCTTGTTATCTCAGAGAAACTAGCAAAAGGTGAAACGATAAGAAATGTTATGCTGGGAACAATGTGTTTTGTAATTGGAATAGCAGGGTATCAGTTAGGGATTAACAAGATTAACCTGCCTCTTTGGATAGATTCGAGTATGAGTGCTCTGCCTTTCTTCTATTCCGGCTATTTTTCCAGAAAGAACGCAAATTTTCTGGCTCCGAATAAATTAGATAAATATATTCCGCTTTTTCTGCTGGAATTTGTAGTGATAAACTATTTTATTGCGGATAATAAAATGATGATTATCAATGCAGACTATGGAAATTATTTTTCATTTTACGTGTCTGGCATAGTAGGATCAATGTTTATTTTGTTGCTCTCAAAATCTCTTAAGCTTACAAGCTGGCTGAAAGATGTGCATGCTATCTCTTTTTATGGCAGGTATTGCTTAATAGTTCTGGGGCTTAACTGGGTTGTAATCTATTATCTGAGAAAGGGTCTTTCGTTTATTTCCAATGATTGGTTGCTGTCTATGGTTACATTTGTGCTTGTTCTTTTACTCTCAATCCCAATCATTAAATTTTTAAACAGGTTTTTTCCTCAGTTTGTGGGTGAAAAGGATTTTATAAAGATTAACTGATTTCTTTTCTTTTGGCTTGAACCAAAAGAAACAAAAGTTCAAGGCTGCACGTATTTTGCTAAAATTATGCTACATTTCGCTGAAAGGGCTCAAACTCGCTTCGCTCAGACAGTCGCCCCTTCTTAACGCTCCATTCCGCATAATTTCTTCACGCAAAATCCATGAGGCCGGTCCTGTTGGTGTCCCTGCTTTGGTGGTGCTTGGGAGCAGGTAGCCTTTGCTTCGCTCGGCTTTAGGGGGGGGCGGCTTTGCCATTGGGCTTTTGGTGTTTTTACTCGACTTTGCCTTGTCTTTTCTGCTTAGCTATTCTTCTTCGTTATTGATTACATGCATTTTACTTTATTAGTTCAGGTAATGATGATTAAAAAGATAACTTAGTAGTAGGGATACCCCAACAGCAATGGCAAAGCCGAGCAAAAGATGACCGGCCTCATATTCGTAGCGTAAAGCGGAGAGATGTAGTGGAGCGTTAAAAAGAAAAAGCTGTTTGAGCACAGCGAGTTCTTTTTCTTTAGCGAAACGGAAGAACGTAGTAGCGCAGAATATGCAGCCTTGATTTTTTGTTTCTTTTGCATCAAGGCAAAAGAAAAGGACAGTTAAGAATTGAAATTAAAAGCGACCGCAAGCCAAGATTGCAAAAGAAGAAATATGCAGCCTTGACCTTTTGTTTCTTTTCCGTCAAGGGAAAAGAAAAGGCTATTAAGAATTGAATTTAAAAAACGACCGCAAGCCAAGATTGCAAAAACAAAAAGGCCAGTCTTCAAAAAGAAAACTGACCTTTTGTTTCTTTTGGATCAAGCCAAAAGAAAAAGAGAAGATTATTCCCCTGTTCTGGTAACCCTAACCCAATCAACCTCCATACTTGCAGGCAATTCCGCATCATTAATAGCACCTGGCCATCCTCCGCCAAGATAAATATTTAGGATAATATAGAACGGTTTTTTGTAAGGCCATTGTCTTTTGGTTGCCTCGTCTGCTAAATGCATATTAGGATATGAGAACGAAACCTTTCCATTCACAGAGAAGGTAAGTCTTTCCGGAGTCCAGTCAACCGCATATACATTAAACTGATTCACATTATATTTTGGAGAAGCCTGACGCAAAGGAACAAGCTGTTGCAGTTCGGTAATAAAATAACTGTGAAGGGTTTGATAAACCTCTGTTTCGTGGTTAACCTGTTCCATGATATCAATTTCACCTTCAGCAGCAATGTTTGGATCAGTTTCATAAGGCATCATCCAGATGGCAGGCCAGCTACCTTGAGCAGAATTGAACTTAGCACAAACCTCCACTTTTCCATAGGTAAAATCTACTTTATCTTTTGTCCAGATACCTCCGGTTTTATAGACACCTCCTATTTTCTCCCCTTTCAGGATTAATTTTCCATCTTTTACATAAGCCTGGTCATAGCTACCTGAGATATGTGGATCACTGATGTATGAAGTACACAGTGACCATTTAGTCTGGTCGGGTATACTGCTTGTCTGATCAAAGTTATCTTCAAAGATAACATTAGTGTTTCCACTCCCTTTCAGAGTACCATTGCTATTACTATTCTCCGTTTTATTCGTGTTAAGAACCGTTTCCGGGGCTCCCGAATTATCACTACTACAAGCACTATTGACTGCCCCTACAAAAAGCATCAAAAATAAAAATTTCACATTAAACTTCATAAATAAAAAAGGCATTAGTTTAGTATAAATATAAAAACATAAAAAAAAATTACTCTGCAAATATATGGCAAAAAAATTGAATTGAAAATTGATTGTTTAACAAATTATTGATTATTAGTGTTTTATAAGTTTATGTCTAAAATAAACATAAAACATGATTCTCATTTTTACATAAAAACGAGGGCTATGGATGTTAAATGTTTTAAAATTAATTAATGTATTCTTTTTTTAAGCAACTATTTTCCCTGATGCTTTGTTTTTTAAGAAAAGAGGCGTGCAATGTTCAGTTGTAAGTTCCTACGTCTCTCATTAATTAATGCCAACCACAGGGAACAGGGAAGCTATATTCAATCCACTATGAAAATAAGTACTTTTTGTAAATGTGTATTGGTCGTAGTATGTATGTTACTAAGTCCGGGGTTGAAAGCTCAGGAGGTTAAACTAACTATAAATGCTACACCATGGGATTTGTATAATCAGCTGGGAAGCCAAAGAGATGTTGTTACCGACTTAACCCTTACAGGACAAATTAACGCTGCCGATATAGGAACGATACGTGACTTGCCTAAACTGACCAAACTTAATCTGGCGGGAGTAAGTCTGGTGGCTGGAGGTACTTTTAAAGTGTCTATGAATTTAGACATATCGGTTGTAAACAATCAGGTTCCTGATTACATGTTTTTCGGTATGGCTAATTTAATATCTGTAACCCTCCCTAACAACGTGACCTCTATCGGTGAACAGGTTTTTCAGGATTGCACATCACTGACACAGGTTGTTATACCCAGTACTGTAAAGTCTATCGGCATTTATTCATTTGGTAATTGTACATCACTGCCATCTGTATCATTACCAAGTGCAATAACGACGTTAAGTGATTATTTATTCTGGAGCTGCAAAGGAATGACCACCGTAACAATTCCTTCCAACCTGACCTCGATAGGTAAGGGAACGTTTTCTGTTTGCACTGGATTAACACAATTTGTTGTACCAGATGCAAATACCGTTTATAGTGCAATAGACGGAGTCTTATTTAATAAAGCAAAGACAACATTGCTCACCTATCCTAATTCAAAATCAGCTGTTTATACTGTACCTGATGGTACAACAGCGATTGATAGTTATGCCTTTGAGTCTTGTTCCGGATTATCCTCTGTCACATTACCTAATAGTGTGACTTCTTTGGGTGAAGGCGCTTTTTATAATTGTACAGCACTCTCTAATGTGAACCTTGGGAACAGCATTACTTCCGTGGGAACAAATGCATTCTATAATTGTAACATACTTCCATCCATCAAAATTCCAAATAGTGTAACCTCTATCGGATGGAACGCATTCGGAGTGTGCAGAGGCTTATCATCTATAGATATGGGTACCGGAGTAACCTCCATTGCTCTTTATGCATTTACTTATTGCACCGGACTATCCACCATTACGATACCTGCCAGCGTGACTACCATTGATGAATGGGCCTTTTCTTATTGTACCGGATTAGTAGGTATTCATTGCAATGCAAAGACACCTCCCACAACCTCTTCCACAGCTTTTAGCGGGGTAGATAAAACGACCTGCAAACTATATGTTCCAACGGGAACATCCGTAAAGTATAAATCGGCAACTGCCTGGAAAGATTTTAAATATATCAATGAAGAAGCTGTTGGTATTTCTGAAATAGAGGCCAGCAATATAAAGATTTACACAGAGCAGGATGTTATAATCATTGATGGTGCAGATGTAGGCGATGAAGTAGCTGTATACAACGTGGTGGGAGCCTTGTTACAGAAAGTGAAGGTAACAGACAATGTGACCAGAATCTACGTTCCTAAGAATCAGATTTATCTGATTAAGATTACAACTAAAACATTTAAAGTAGCTCTATAATCTCACATTAATCAGTTGGCAGCAAGTGAAGCAATTCATTTGCTGCTTTCTATTGGCTCACCTTTACCCAGTCTACTTCCATGCTTACCGGCAATTCATTGTCTCTGATTTCTCCCGGCCAACTACCTCCCAGATAAATATTCATGATAAGATAAAATGGTTTATTGTATGGCCACTGTCTCATTTGTTTCTCATGAGCCAGATGTAGATTTGGATAGGTTAGTGTCACTTTTCCGTTTACAGAAAAGATGATATTATCTGGTGTCCATTCCACAGCGTAGGTATTGAACTCATTCACATTATAGTGTGCGGAGATCTGTCGCATAGGCGATATCTGTTTCAAGGTTGTGATATAATAAGTGTGCAGTGTTTGGTAAACAATGCTTTCACGGTTTACCTGTTCCATAATGTCTATCTCACCTTCAGCTTTCTCGTATATATTAGGCTCATACGGCATGAGCCAGATGGCAGGCCAGCTGCCTTGTGCTGAGATAAACTTAGCACTGACTTCTACCTTACCATAGGTGAAATCGAATTTATTTTTCGTCCATATCCCTCCTGTCTTATAAACTCCTTTAACCTTCTCACCTTTCAGAATAAGTTTTCCATCTTTTACATACGCCTGGTCATAGCTTCCTGAGATGAAGGGATCGCCTATGTAGTGGGTGCACAATGACCATTTGGTGGTATCGGGGATTTGTGTGGTTTGATTGAAGTTGTCTTCAAAAATAACTTTTCTGCTCCTGGTCTCAACCGGATTGTTATTCTTATTCCTATTGTTCGCGGGATTGCCGCTACAGGCTGTATTTATGCTTCCAATAATGAGCGTTAGTAATATTATGTTGAGGTTTGGCTTCATAATAGTTGTTTTAAGGTCTTTCTTTTATATTTTCTGTTAAACAATTTTTGCTGATATTTTGTTTAACAAAAAGTGTTTATCATTGAATATCCGTAAAGCAAAACCTTAAGTTCATTAAAATAATCATTATGAAAGCAGATGCCAGACTCTTGCTGTTTGTACTCATTATGGGATTTGTAAATAATGCTTGCAATGGTGATCCTGATAATATTGAAAAACCGGATCCGACTACGGATGGAAAGGTTATTTTTACAGATAGTTTTAATCAGACCGGGCGAATACCGAATACTTCAAAATGGTCTTTATGCACAAAAAACTTTGCTCTGGGAGGTCCTGATACCTGGCCGGGAGCAATTGCTGACTCACAACTGCCGGCACGCATGGAAGTGGACTGGGTAAAAGTAACTCAGTAACGGATGCTTCTAGTGTAAAATTTTATCTTTTAGGAATGTTTCCTGCAATCTACTAAAACCTTTATGTCTCTTATTTGTTTAATAGATAGAATAAATGCTTAAATTAAACTATTTTTGATAAAATTGGCCTGACTGTTTAATAAGTATTTATTTAAATTATTATACGCTAAACTATGTAAACCACTTTCGTTGCTGCATTTGTTAGTGACCACCTTTTGCATGTAATAATATGATTAACATTGTTGATAAGAAAGATTGCAATGGCTGCTGTGCATGTGTTGATATCTGTGCCCGCAAAGCCATCAGTTTAAAGACCGATATTGAGGGATTCTGGTATCCGGAGGTTGACAAAAGTCTTTGTGTGGAGTGTGGGCTGTGTGAACGTACATGTCCTGAGCTACATGCTGAAGAGTTGAAGAAAAATGATTATGAGAAGCCTCTCTGCAATGTGTCTGTGAATAAGAATTTAGAGGTGAGGTTTGACAGTACCTCGGGTGGTTTATTCTCGGTCCTTGCTACGGAGATGTACAAACAGGGAGGTTATGTGGGAGGCGCTGCTTTTAATGAAGATGTATCGGTAAGTCACTTTATATCAAATGACAAAGAGGATCTGCCGGCATTAAGAAGCTCAAAATACCTGCAGAGCAATGCCAGTGGGTTGTATAAGGAGGTAAAGAGGTTACTGGAATCGGGTGAAAAGGTACTGGTTTGCGGATGTCCTTGTCAGATGGCTGCAATGAGAAGATTTCTGAATAAAGAGTATGATAACCTGATTATTGCAGATTTTATTTGCCGTGGAATTAATTCTCCAAAGGTTTTTAAAAAATATATAGAGTCTATAGAAGAGGAACATGGATCGAAGGCTGTGTTCATAAAGTCTAAATGTAAGGAGCTGGGATGGAGAAACATGACTCAGAAGGTGATTCTGGAGAATGGGAAGACTGTTTTTCAGCCCAGCGAGAAGAATCTTTTTACAAAGGGGTATCTCAGCACGAATGTATATTGCAGGCCATCTTGCTATGATTGCAAGTTTAAAGGATTTCCAAGAATTGCGGATATAACATTGGGTGATTTCTGGGGTATTGAGAATATTGACACTACGATGGATGATGACCTTGGAACATCAATGGTATTGGTAAACTCTGAAAAAGGAAGAATGTTTTTTCAGAGAATTCAGCAGAAAGTGCAGAGCAGAGAATTGCCTTTTGAAACAATACTACCGGGTAATCCTTCTTTAATTTCATCACTTGGTAAACCTGTAATAGACAGGGAACAGTTTTTTAAAGACTTGGATGTTTCCACTTTCAATGAGGTGGCCAATAAATATTTCCCGCTGACGAAAAGCATAAGGAGTAAGGTGGCCGACTTTCTGAGGGCTGTATTAATGATAGTGAGACAAACCAGGCTTCATTTTTATCCACTGGCTAAACTTATAAAGTACAATATTGCCTGCAGGAATGTGCATACCAACTTCCGGATGAATGGATTCCTGTTGCCAACACCTTATTCGGTTTTTGATATTCACAGGAAATCATTTCTGTTTTTGAACGGTACGTTGGTAATTGGCGAAAAGACAATCAGAAATTCAAAACTTGAGACTCGCCTGTTCTTAAGAAAAGGTGCAAAACTGGATGTTGAAAGACGATTTACACTGGGATATGGCGGGGTGATTGAAGTTCATGAAAATGCACATCTCACAATAAAGAGTGGGCATGCCAATACGGGGCTGACAATAGTTTGTGCCGATAGGATAGAGATTGGGCATGGGGTGAGAATGGGGCGCCATGTTACTATACGTGACAATAACGGAGGGCACATTATAGTAAGAACCGGTTATCGGAATACGAGGCCTGTAATCATTGGTGACAGAGCATGGCTGTGTGAAGGATGTACCATATTGCCGGGGGTGAAGATAGGTGAAGGAGCTGTGGTGGGAGCAGGCTCTGTGGTTTTCTCGAATGTGCCGGCTCATTCCATTGTGTTTGGTAATCCGGCCAAAGTGGTTGATGAGGATGTTCTGCTGAAATTTTAATCGTATAAATGATATAATTATGGAACTGAATGATTTTATAGCAAAGTTTGCCAATTGTCTTGAAAATTCAGAAGTATCTGATTTAAGTTCAGATACGGAATTCAAGCTTATTGATACCTGGAGTTCCCTTTCTGCCTTATTAATTATTGAAATGATAGATGAAGAGTATGAAAAACGGATCAGTGGGGTTGATATCCGTAAAGCTGATACAATTGCCGATTTATTCAATATTGTTGACTCCAGATAACTATGGCGTGAAAGGTTTAAGTATTTACAGATTATGAGTGCGCCTTAAGGGTACCTTACAGAATGAAAGATGTCAGAAAATAGCTCAAATAACAAACGCATTGTAAAAAATGCACTGGTGCTATACATAAGGATGCTATTTACCATGGCAGTATCTTTATATACTTCGCGCATAATACTGAGAGTACTTGGAGTTGAGGATTATGGAATTTATAGTATAGTAGGTGGTATTGTTGAACTGATTTCTTTCTTAAATGTGGCACTTAGTCTGGGCACTTCCAGATTTATTACATTTGAATTAGGTAACAATGATGAGCAAAAATTAAAGAAGGTTTTTAGTACGACTATGTCTGTTCACATAGCATTGTCTCTGTTTATATTCGTGATTGCCGAGACAGTGGGATTGTGGCTGTTGTATAATAAACTGGTGATACCGCCTGAACGGATGCATGCTGCGCTTTGGGCATTTCAGTTATCAATACTGGCATGCGTAATCAGTGTTACCCAGATACCATATAACTCAATGATTATTGCTCAGGAGCGTATGAATATATATGCTTATGTGAGTATTCTGGAGGTAAGCTTAAAGTTGGTGATAGTGTATATGCTGGTGGTTTTCGGAGCAGACAAACTTATTTTATATGCGTCGTTAGTATTGGGGGTCAATCTGGCTATCGCCATGGTATATCGCTTTTATTGCATCTGGAATTTTAAAGTATGTAATTATAGCTTTACCTGGGATAAAGCATTAATAAAATCAATTGCTTCGTTTTCTCAATGGAGTATTTTACCGAATTTTGGAGTGGCGATGATTCAGCAGGGAGGAATTCTGGTGATGAACGTATTCTTTAGTCCGGCAATTATTGCCTCAAGGGCCATTGCAACACTGGTAAATACTATTATACTCAATTTTGTAAGTAACCTCCGGACGGCTGTAAATCCGCAGATAGTTAAGTCCTGTGCTCTGAATGACACTGACAGAATGAAATATCTGGTGAGACTGTCCGCTCAGTTTTCTTACTATCTGATGCTTCTTATTGAATTGCCCATAATTCTTGGGGCAACAGCTGTTTTGAAGATATGGCTGGGACAGGTACCGGCATATTCCATTTTATTTGTTCAGCTTACCCTTGTATCTACTTTGGTGCAGATGTTTGATATTTCCATGAATATAGTTTTTTATTCATTGGGAAATATGAAAAAAAACTCCATTGTTTCAACCCTTGCCTGTATCTGGATTATTCCGGTTGCTTATGTGGCTTATAAACTGGGGGCTCCGGTTGAGGTATTGTTCTATCTGGATATAATAAGGGCTTTCATTGTTTCTTTCATTGTAAAGCCGTGGCTGTTGATTGAGATTGCCGGATATACGAAAAAAGAGATTCTTGATATTATTTTTCCTTGTATCAAAGTAACCATTGTGGGAACTGTAATTCCGATTCTGCTCTCATTTTACATGAAAGAATCAATATTTACATTTATTTTATTAGGAGCTGTTTCTGCTTTTACTGTGGGCATATCTACATTCTATATCGGACTAACGAAGAGTCAGCAATTGAGAGTGGTGGTTTACGCGAAAAATAAATTTCTAAACAGATAGAGATTATGAAGATAGGAATACTTACACTGCCATTGTATACAAATTATGGTGGGTTATTACAAGCTTTTGCTTTGCAAACAGTTCTTAAACGAATGGGACATAAGCCATTGACTGTGGCGCAACCACGGAGAATTTCTTTATTAAGGAGAATCCTTTCTGTGGTAAAGCGGTTGGGACTTTTAATGGCCGGGCATAAAGGGATTGTAGTAAGGGCTTACCCTACTGCTAAGGAGAATAAGATAATAGGCTGGCATACAGATCGTTTTATTGATGAAAATATATCTGTTACGGAGATTATTGACTCATCAGGACAGATGTCATTGTTAAAGAAATATGGATTTGAGGCATACGTTGTGGGTAGTGATCAGGTTTGGCGTCCGGATTATGCTCCATGCATAACGAATTATTTTCTTGATTTCTTAGGTGAGAAAGAGTATGTAAAGAGAATTGCTTACGCTGCATCTTTTGGGGTGGACAACTGGAAATTATCTCCGAAGGAAACAAGTAAATGTGCTACATTGGCCAGGAGGTTCAATTCTATTTCAGTACGTGAGGATTCTGGCGTAGCTCTTTGTAAGGAACATCTGGGTGTAGGGGCTGAACAGGTGCTGGACCCCACAATGTTACTTTCAAAGGAAGATTATATTGATTTAATTGAAAAAGACAATATTGCTCCGCAGAAGGGAGTATTAATGACTTATGTGCTGGATAAAGCCCCAGAGAAGAATACTATTATTCAACGAATTGCAACAGAACTGGAGCTTAACGTGATTTCGGTGATGCCCCGCAGTGAGTTTTCGGAGGTTGGTAAAAAGAATCTGGAAGATTGTGTTTTTCCTCCGGTAACAGAATGGTTAAGAGGGTTCTGGGATGCGGAATATATTGTGACGGATTCTTTTCATGGAATTATTCTCTCAATCATTTTCAATAAACCATTTATTGCTATTGGTAATAAGGAACGTGGACTGGCACGATTTACCTCTTTACTGAAGAAGTTTGGACTAGAGGAACGGCTGATCTTATCGCCGGACGAACTTAAACCGGATTATATACATACACCGATTGATTTTCCAAAAGTAAATGTTCTCTTGAAAAATGAACAGTTACGTGCGATCAATTTTTTGTCAGAAGCTTTAAAATAACTGAGTGTGCCATTTTAATAGGTAAGAAAATGACTGAGAATCCTGTTATTTCAGTTATCATCCCGCTCTACAATGCTGAAGCGTGTATAGAGAGATGTGTTCACAGTGTGCAGAGCCAGACTGTAACTGATATTGAAATAATATTGGTGGATGATGGATCGTCTGATAAATCGGGATTAATAGCCGACCGGATGGCCTCTGAGGACTCGAGAATAAAAGTGATACACAATGCAAATGGCGGACCCGGTTTTGCAAGAAATTCGGGTATTGAGGCTGCAAGAGGCCGATTTATCTCTTTTGTTGATTCTGATGACTGGGTAGAAAGCTTCTTCCTGGAAGTAATGCTTAAAGGAAGTATGGAAATTGATGCAGATATTTCTGTGAGTGGTGTTTGTGTTGATTATATTAAGGAAAAAAGGTCTGAAATAAATTCTGTTAAGACCTCGCTGAAAGAGTTGGAATCAAAGAATATAGGAAAACTTTACTGGCAGCTTCATGAGCTTGGAATTTCAAACTATGTGTGGAACAAATTATATAAAAAGGAGTTCCTGGTTTCTAATAAACTTCGCTTTGTATTAGATACTGTGCTTGCAGAAGATCTTTTATTTAACCTGACAGCTTTTAAGAAAGCATCGGTTGCTTTTGTGACAGACTGTGTAGCTTATCATTATGTGTGTAATGAGAAAACGACTCTTACAGCGAAATATCATAAGCATCTCTTTGATTTGAATAAACGAAGATGGGCTGCCTACAATGACTTTTTTTCTTATTTCAATATAACCGACAGTGACTCAGTATCCAGTCTTAATGCTATTATTCTAACCGACTCAGCGCAGGAAGTAGTGAACCTGTACAAGCCGGAAGCTCAGTTAAAACGTAGGGAGAGGGTTTCACTGATTAAGGGAAATACTTTTCAGAAGAAGGATCTGATTATTTCTTCAGTAACTGATTTAAGTCAGTTTACCATTCATTGCCGGCTGTTTTACTATCTGTTGTTCTCAAATCCACAAATAATGGAGAGAGTATTTTCTATGATGTTTTTCTTAAGATATCACTTTAAGCCAGTTTATTATAAGGTGAAGAAATATTTAATAAGTGGAACTAAATAATTGAACGCATGATAAGTAAGAGACTCGTTATATTTATATATATGATTGCAGTGATTGGAATCATTGCGGTTCAACTGACGCCCTGGGGGTTGCAATTGAATATATATAATGCGTTACGACAAGTATTGATTGTAATGTCTTACGCGATTGCTTTCTTTTATGCGATACCTTTTTTTACAAATATAATCAGGTACAAGCAACTGAAGATACATCTTGTTTGTCTGTTTTTTGCTCTTATTCCCGTGTTTCTTTTTCAGTCTATGGATTTTAAGGTAGACATATCACATTTGCAGGAGTTGTTTTTGCCTTTACTGATCTTAATGGTTTCTACCAGTAATTTATTGAGTAAAAACAGTTTTGTTTTTTTGTGTGCCTGGTTTATATTTCTGATGACCATCTCTGCATGTACGATAGTTTATACTTATGCTCCGACTCTTCAAATCAATGAATTTTATTTCCCTATTCCAAAAAATCAGATATCGCCTATATATGCTGTAGCTTCGCTTCTTGCTCTATATCTTGCTTTTAAAGTAAAAGGGAAAAAAAAGATTTTTTATGCTGTTTGTTGCTTAATACTGATTCTTTCAATTTTTATTATCAGAGGACGGTCTAATATTCTTGCTTTGTCTGTTGTTGTTATTATATTTAATCTTTATTATTTAAAAAAGAAGAAATACCTTCTTATCCTGTTGGGAATAACCGTTCTGATTATAATTCCA
The DNA here is from genome assembly GCF_963676325.1 of uncultured Bacteroides sp. Lineage (NCBI taxonomy): Bacteria > Pseudomonadati > Bacteroidota > Bacteroidia > Bacteroidales > Bacteroidaceae > Bacteroides > uncultured Bacteroides sp. The sequence continues at coordinate 3,216,137 of NZ_OY781099.1, read as the reverse complement.
CTATTCTGGAAACAAATATATGATTCCTTGTTTTTAAATTACGATATTTCTGATATGAATTCCATCTCGACAGGAAGAACTGATGTTTATAAATCGGGTATAAAATTCTTTCTTGATCATCCTTTTGACGGACGTCTTTTTCAAAGAATACCAAATCCGTATGCAATGATTCATAACTATTTCCTTGTAAATCTTGTGGAGTATGGCTTAATAATTTCAATACCAGTGTTTTTTCTCTATTTTAGTTATATCAGATATTCCATTCTGAATATTAGATTCAATACCTTTTCAATATATGATGCAGGCCCTTTTATTATGACAGAACTGTATATTGTTAGTCTGTTTGAATATTCATATCCATATTCCCCCGGAAGCGCAACCATATTTCCTTTTTTCCTTTTAGGACAATGCATAATAAGGAACAATCACAGATACAGATAAAAGCAGGTTACTAATTTAAACCAGGACAGAAATGAATATTTATAGAAGTAAAGCTCCTTTCCGGTTAGGTATAGCCGGTGGCGGTACAGACGTTTCACCTTATTCTGATATTTATGGTGGTGCTATATTAAATGCAACCGTAAACCTTTATTCTTATGCAACAATCAGACCATTAAATAATGGGAAAATACGTTTTGTACATATAAATGAAGGGGTGGTTGAAGAGCTTGATGCTGTAAGCGAATTGCCGATAGAAGGGCATTTATTGCTTCAACGGGGCATTTATAACTCAATAGTGAAGAATTATAATGAAGGGAAACCTCTTTCCTTTGAGCTCACCACCTATATGGATGTGCCGTCGGGATCAGGATTAGGAACATCCTCAACTGTATGTGTGACAATTCTAGGCGCATTCCGGGAGTGGCTGAAATTGCCACTGGGAGAATATGATGTTGCTAATTATGCCTACGAGATTGAGAGGAAAGATTTGAAAATGCAAGGTGGTAAGCAGGATCAATATGCTGCTACTTTTGGTGGTGTAAACTTTATGGAGTTTTTTAAAGCGGATAAGGTGATTGTAAATCCATTACGTATTCGAAAGGATATTCTGAATGAATGGGGGATGAATACGGTTCTTTACTGTACAAACTCCTTTAGAAAATCGGAAAAGATAATTGAAGAGCAGTCTCAGAATGTGATCAATAAGAATGAAAGTTCGATAAAGGCTATGCATCAGGTAAAAAGGAATGCGTATCATATAAAAAACTTTCTGCTTAAGAATGAAATGAATGAATTTGGAAAGGCGCTGAATGCTAGTTGGGAAAGCAAGAAGAAAATGGCAAGTTCTATTTCATCTCCTGAAATAGATTCGATATATCAGACTGCATTGAATAATGGTGCGCTTGGAGGTAAGATTTCGGGCGCTGGCGGAGGTGGCTTTATGTTCTTTTATTGTCCGGGCAACACCAGATACAATGTAATAGATGCTTTGGAAAATTTATATAAGGGAAAGGTTTATCAGATTGAATTTATAGAACAAGGATTAACCACATGGACAACAAAGGAATTATAAACAACAGAATAAGTGAACATCTTTTGGTAATGCAGGAGTTGCAAAAAGATGGTTCACTTTTGGAAATACTATCTAAAGCTGCGACTAAAATAATAGATAGTTTTCAGGGGGGGAATAGTGTATACTTTTGTGGCAATGGCGGAAGTGCTGCTGATGCTCAACATCTGGCTGCCGAGTTCTCGGGCAAGTTCTATATAGACCGCCCGGTTTTGCCTTCTGAAGCCCTTCATTGCAATTCTTCATATATGACTGCTGTCTCAAATGACTATTCATATGATATTGTTTATGCGCGCCTGATTTCGGGTATAGGAAGATCAGGAGATGTGCTTGTGGGACTTTCTACTTCCGGGAATTCCAGAAATGTAATTGAAGCATTTAATGTTTGCAGGGACAAAGGGATATATACTGTGGCATTGCTGGGTAATGGTGGTGGAAAGATGGCCAAACTGGCAGATTATTGCTTGATTGTTCCATCAAATAACACTCCCAGAATTCAGGAGATGCATATTATGCTGGGCCATATTCTTTGTGAAATTGTGGAATCTTCAATTTTTGGAGGAAAGAAATGAAGATTGTATTTATAGCTGGTGGTAAAGGGACTCGTATAGCTTCTGTGAATAATGAGATTCCAAAAGCGATGATTCCTGTTAACGGGAAGCCTGTGATGGAGTATCAGGTGGAACTGGCAAAACGATATGGATACACTGACTTTATTTTTGTGACAGGGCATTTGGGAGATGTGATTCGTAATTATTTTGGAGACGGGACGAAATGGGGGGTGAAAATTGAATACTTTCAGGAGACATCTCCTTTGGGTACTGCCGGTGCTATGAGATTTCTTTCTGACTTGCTGGTGGATGATTTTTTTGTATTCTATGCTGATACAATAATGGATATAGCTTTAGATGAGATGCTGGCTTTTCATAAAAAGAATAATGCTGATGCAACGCTGCTTGTTCATCCGAATGATCATCCTTACGATTCGGATATAATAGATTTGGATGATACCGGGGTTATTAAGCATATTTTCATTAAACCTCATCCGGACAATTTTGTGAGCAGGAATATGGTTAATGCCTCCTTATTTATTTTGTCTCCAAAAATAATTAAGTACATCCCGGAGGGCCATAAATCGGATTTTGAAAAGGATGTTTTTCCAGTGTGTCTTGCAGATAGCTTAAAGATGTATGGTTACGTGTCATTTGAATATATAAAAGATATGGGAACTCCCGACCGTTACCAGAGTGTATGCAGGGACGTTGACTCAGGAAGGGTGTGCCGGAGTAACAGGAAGAATAAGCGACCGGCTATTTTTTTAGACAGAGATGGGGTTATTAATAAGGAAATTAATTTATTAAGTGATGCCTCTCAACTGGAACTTATACTAGGTGCTGCAGATGCTATCCGCTTAATTAACAAAGCCGGATATCTGGCAATTGTTGTAACGAATCAACCGGTTATTGCCAGGAACCTGTGCAGTATTGATGAACTGAATTTAATTCATGACACGCTGGAAACAAAATTGGGCAAGGAGGGTGCGTATCTGAATGCAATTTATTATTGTCCGCACCATCCTGACGGAGGTTATTCTGAGGAAAGAAAAGAATATAAAGTAATATGTGAATGCCGTAAACCAAAGCCGGGACTTCTTTTAAAGGCTGCTGATGACTGGAATATTGATATGGAAGCATCATATGTGATTGGTGACAAAATCAGCGATGTGGGGGCCGGTATAAATGCTGGTGTAAAACACAATATATTGATAGAACAAAATAAAGATAATGCTTTGCTGGAAGCTGTTAAAGATATTTTTGGTTGTAATTAAACAGGATAATACTATGGATTTATACTTATTTCCCCAAAGTGCAACTAATATGTGTGGTTACAGGATTGGTGTAAAATATGCATTCAACCGATTGCAACCAACAAAAGATGATTTAGTTATATGGTACACTAATGATAAAATTGATCCAAACCGGAGAAAAGAGGATATTGTGATTCCCCGGGTAGGCATGGGTAGTATTAAACAAATAAAGAATATTTTACTGAACCATCCAAGAACTGAAGTTAATCTCTCGGATCTTAGTTTTTTAAAAGGGAAACATTTTGATCACATTCATTGTGATGATGTTCTTTTTTATCGTTCAATCAGAAGCTTGTTTCCATCGCAAAAAATAGATTTAAGATTTCATAACTGTTTTACACGTATTCTTGATCGTAAGCATGTTTTGGGAATGTCGCTTAATCTGAGATTTGAGTTTTCATTGATGGAATATAAACAATTAGAGCGTGAAATATTTCGTGATAAAAATGTGTATAAAATATTTATTTCAAATGAAGATCGTGATTATTACACAATGATGACGGGGCAGAATGATTGTTGTACCTGGACTTATCAGCTGAATGAAGAAAAGGCTAAAGCGAATCGTTCTGAGTTTGCTTTTGAGAATAAACTGGTGTGGTTTGGTGGCGTTGAGTCTCATAAGTTTGTTTCAGTAAGATGGTTTGTAAATGAGGTTTTTGGCAAATTACGTTTAGTGATACCAGATATTGAGTTTCATCTTTGGGGGAGTGGCACAGAACAGTTTAATGATGAGGTCAAAGGGATTTTTGGTCATGGAATATATGAAAATAGTGATATGCCACTTAAAGGGAAAGCTCTTTATGTTAATCCAGACATAATAGGTGGTGGTGTAAAGTTGAAGATTCAGAGCTATTACGAGAATGGAATTCCGTTTATTACTACCCCTTTTGGGTATGAAGGGTATTCAAAAGATATAATAGATAATAAGTATTGTTCTGTTATACCTATGAATGATTGGGTGGATAAAATTGTTTTATTATTAAAAGATTACAAGGGATGAAAGAGAAGAATGTAATAATGATTGCTTCTGTATTTCCGCCAGAACCAGTAGTATCTGCTATTATAGCCGGTGATGTGGCCAATGAGCTATCAAAGAGATATAATGTGACAGTTCTATGTCCGAAATCATCCCGCCCGTTGGGCTTTAAGTTTGACAAGGATATGGAAACTGAAGCAGAGAAACCATATAAGCGTATAACATTGGACTCGTATGTTTTTCCGGAATCAAAGCTTATAGGCCGGTTTATTGAAATATTGAGCATGGGGAAACATGCTGTGAAATACCTGAAAGAACATCATAAGGAGGTTGATCTGATTTATAATGCTCCATGGCCATTGTTTGGCAGATATATGGTGGCGCTGACAGCTAGAAAATATAATATACCATACATCACTCCTGTACAGGATCTTTATCCTGAAGCTTTACTCGCAAAAATACCTAAATGGAAGTGGTTTCAATGGCTGGTATTAAAATTACTATCACCTTTTGATAGGGTAACTTTGCGAAATGCTGCTAAGGTATATACAATTTCAGATAAGATGAAAACATATCTTATGAAGACACGTGGTATGGACGAAGATAGATTTGTAGTTGTGAGGCATTGGCAGAATGAGGAAATGTTTATAAAATATCATGAGGAACATTATGTAACAGCGAGAAATGCAGGCTCTTTTACTTTTATGTATTGTGGAAACATTGGTCCTCTGGCTGGAATTGAATTGGTGATAGATGCGTTTGTGAAAGCAAATATAGCTGATACTCGTTTGATAATAGCAGGTTCAGGTTCGGCAAAAGAGGGCTTACAAAAACGGGCAATGCTTTATCCGGAAACAGATATTCAATTTATGGAAGTTCCAAATGGGAAAGTCCCTGAAATTCAGGATAAGGCAGATATGATGGTACTTCCTATTAAAAAAGGATTCTCAGCTTCATCAATACCAAGTAAATTGCCAGCGTATATGCTTTCTGCTAAACCAGTTATTGCATGTGTGGATTGTGATAGTGATACTGCCATATCTATTACAGAAGGTAAATGTGGATGGGCGATTGAACCTGAAAATATTGATCAGCTTGTTGACAGTTTTAATAAAGCTGTAAAGATGGATAAAAATGAGTTGATGGAGATGGGACAGAATGGTTTAAAATATGCCATGGCTAATTTCTCACGTAAAAACAACTTCCCTAAACTTTGTAAAGTTTATGAAGATATTCTTGAAAATAGTTGAGGTAATTTCCCTAAAAAATAAATTAAATTATGAAAATACCATTTTCAGTTCCTTTAATTGATGCCGATGTGATTGCTGAGATGCAAGATACGCTGACAAATACGAGGTGGTTAACAAGTGGTCCAAAGGTGAGAGCTCTGGAAACAGAGATACAAAAATTTACGGGAGGAGAATTTGCTCTTTGTGTGAATTCGTGGACTTCGGGAGCAATGCTTATTCTTCGATGGTTTGGCGTGGGGAATGGTGATGAGGTTATAATTCCTGCCTATACATATAGTGCAACGGCTCTTTGTGTGATGAATATGGGTGCAACGCCTGTGATGGTTGATGTGAAAGAGGACTTTACCATTGATACAGAAAAGATGAGGGCGGCTATTACACCTAAAACAAAGGTTATTATTCCTGTGGATTTGGCTGGTTATCCCAGCGATTATGATGCTATAAAAGAAGTGGTGAATGATCCGGCCATAAAGAGCCTGTTTGTGCCTGATAGCGATAAACAAAAGCTGTTAGGTCGTATCCTGATTTTTTCAGATGCGGCTCATTCGTTGGGTGCTACTTATAAGGGGGTTTCCAGTGGGCTGATTTCTGACGTGACAGTATTTTCATTTCATTCTGTAAAAAATATTACTACCGGTGAAGGTGGTGGCATTGTTCTTAATTTACCGCAGGCTTTTGATAATGAGAAAGAATTGGCTTTTCTTAGAATTCTTTCATTGAATGGGCAGAACAAAAGTGCTTTTGAAAAAAATCAGATTGGAGGTTGGAAATATGATATCATTGACCAGGGATTGAAAGTGAATATGCCCGATTTGTGTGCAGTTGTAGGTTTGGCACAAATGAGAAAATACAAAGATGAATTGTTGCCGGACAGAAATAATATTTTTCATTATTACGTTAAAGCTTTTTCCAACTATGAATGGGCTATTATTCCACCTTTTAAGAATGATGGAACAGAAAGTTCTTATCACTTGTTCTTGTTAAGGATTAAAGGCTTTACTGAGGAACAAAGAAATAAGATGATTGAATGTATTAGTGAAAGAGGCGTTGGAGTTAATGTTCAGTACATTCCGATGCCAATGCTTACGTTGTTCAAATCAAAGGGATATAAAATGGCTGATTATCCTATTACCTATGATTTATATAAAAATGAGATTACACTACCTGTGTACAATGGACTAACAGAAGAGCAGTTACACTTTGTTGTTGATGCGGTAATTGAATCTTATAAAACCGTTTCAGAGAAAAAGGAATAAACTTTTTTGTTTTCTTTTTTGTTTTCAAATTATAGTTCTGTTGATTAACAGCTACTTAAAACCTAATACTTATGTATAGCATATTGAAAAGAATAATTGATGTTTTTATATCAGTGATTTTTTTACTGGTTATATCTCCTGTTTTTCTTGTTTGTATTGTAATTCTGACTTTCACCGGAGAGCATGAAATATGGTATGTGCAAAAAAGGGTAGGCTATAAGAATAAGCGCTTTAATATCATTAAGTTTGCCACGATGGTGAATAACTCTTCTAATATGGGTACGGGAAGCATTACTTTACGCAATGATCCGAGGGTGCTGCCTTTTGGTCGTATCCTGAGAAAAACGAAGATAAATGAATTCCCCCAGATTTTTAATGTTTTGAATGGAACAATGAGTTTGGTTGGTCCACGTCCGCAAATGGAAGTTGATTTTTACAGATATCCCGTACATGTGCAACCAGTAATTTATAATTCAAAACCAGGAGTTACTGGGATAGGTTCAATTATATTCCGTGATGAAGAGATGTATCTTTCTGCTCCGGAAGTAGACCCTATTAAATTTTATAAAGGGGAGATATCACCTTACAAAGGTGCTCTTGAGATATGGTACCAGGAAAATGCATCTGTGTGGTTGGATTTGAAACTTATTTTTATAACGGCCTGGGTTGTTATCTTTCCGGGAAGTGATTTGCCTTATAAGTGGCTTAAGGACTTACCACCAAAGCCGGAATGGATGATTTCTTTTAAGGAATATGTTTTGACTCATGCTCCTTTAAATAGTCTGACAGCAGAGCCGGAATTGATAAATACTAGTACAACCGAAAAATAGAATCAGGATGATTGATATTAATCGTTTCATTGAAAGGAATGTAACATTCCGCAATGGGAGTCTGTTCGAAAAAGATATTTATGCTAATCAAGAGAAACTTCTGGATGAGATTGAAGGAAGAAGTGTATTGGTTATAGGTGGTGCAGGAACTATAGGATCTTCTTTTATTAAAGCTATCCTGAATTTTAAACCTTCTAAACTGGTAGTTGTAGATATTTCTGAGAATGGATTGGCTGAGCTCTCACGAGACCTGCATAGCTCTTATGGAATGTATGTTCCTAAAGATTTTGTAACATATCCGATTAATTATGCCGATCCTGTGTTCAAGAAAATGTTTCGTCGTGAAAGAGGATTTGATATTATAGCTAATTTTTCTGCTCATAAACATGTGAGAAGTGAGAAAGATGAATTTTCTGTACAGGCTTTACTGGAGAATAATCTGCTTCATGCATGTAAATTACTTAATCTAATGATTGAAATTCCTCCCAGGCATTTTTTCTGTGTTTCAACAGACAAGGCTGCAAATCCGGTTAATATAATGGGGGGGAGCAAAAAGATTCTGGAAGACCTGATTTTTACTTATTCGAAGCAGTTGAAGGTATCAACAGCACGTTTTGCTAATGTGGCTTTTTCTAATGGATCTCTTTTGGCTGGTTTTATTGAAAGAATAATGAAACGACAGCCTTTAAGTGCACCGTCTGATGTGCGCCGGTATTTTGTTTCTCCTCAGGAGAGCGGTCAGATATGTATGCTGGCTTGTATACTTGGGAAATCAGGAGAAATTTTTTTCCCTAAATTAGGAAGAAATCAGATGCTCACATTTTCTGAAATAGCAAAACGCTTCTTGAGCGAACTTGGTTATAATGCTTATGAGTGCAGTTCAGAAGAAGAAGCCCGCAAGATGGCTTATGAAATGAATCCCGGAGATGTTAATTATCCAGTCTACTTTTCTTATTCAGATACTACTGGTGAAAAGGATATTGAAGAGTTTTATACAAAAGAAGAAGCGATTTCACTTGATGAGTATATTGCTCTGGGAGTAGTAAAGAATGGATCACGCAGAAGAATAAAAGAAATTGAAACTTTCTTCTCTTTGTTGAATAAAGCTTTTGCTTCACCCTACACAAAAAAGAGTGAAATTGTAAATATTGTAAAGGCGTTTCTGGTAAATTTCTATCATGATGAGAAAGAAAAAAATCTGGATTCAAAAATGTAGTATTAATTGCTGTCATAAGAAGTAAAAGCTGTTGGATATTCTGGCAGCTTTTTTATTTAGAGGAGGTGATGTAAATTGTTAACAATAATCTTTAGTGTGAAAATGAAAGTAGAGCGAATCTACTTATGCCTTCCTGAATCATAAATAAATTTAACTATTTTTGATTAATTCAATAAAAAAAAGAACGACATCTCTTTTTTTTTATATTTTTGTATTATTAAGCAGTTATCTTTGAATAAATAGCAGAACCTGTTCATTTATAATCTAATTACTATGAAAAAGATTTTATTTAACTGTTTGGTTATAATCCTTCTACTAAGCTGTGGATATAATAAAAAGATCAACCCTGATAATTACGGTTTATTTGACGATAAAGGGGCTCTGAAAGAGTGTCCTGTGCCCGATCCAATCTATAAAATAAATAAAATAAAATGTTTCATTGAAAGCTCCGGAAGTATGAGCGGTTTCTTTCAGGCCAATAAAAGCACTGGATTCAAGATGGATGTGTGGGCTGTGCTGAATGAATTCTCAGATAAGATAGATTCAGTAAACCTTTTCTGGGATGCCAGTGAACCGGTGGCAAAAATGGCATTGGCCGATTTCAGAAGAGATATGAATGCCGGGAATTTCCGGTTTGCCGGGTCTACTCATATACCACAGATGCTGAAAGAGGTGGTTCAATCTATGGAAAAGAATGATGTGGGAATCTTTATCTCGGATATGAAATATTCTCCCACAGGAAATCAGGCAGATGTTTTACTTACTCAGTATGGCACTGATGTGAAAAATGTTATTCAGCATACTCCGTATGCTTTTTCAATTATTGGAGTGACCTCTTCTTATATCATAGGTAAGAATAAGATTATCGAAAAAAGTCCGTATTACATAATCCTCGTTGGCAATGATCTTTCGATTAATAAAATAAAGCAGAAAATTGTGCAGAATATTCCCAAAGAAAATCTGCTGGGAGAGTTGTCTTTTTACAGGAAAGAGTTTGCTACACCAATGTACACGTTGCTTGCCAACAAGGGGATTGTAAACGGCATTACATACGAATCGAAAAATAACTTGTATTACACAATAGGTGATATAAATAAGAAAGATCCTGTTACCTTTTATTTGGCGGCTGATTTGAGCAAACTTCCTCAGTATCTTTTAAGTGATGGTAAGTTACTGATGCAACAGCTAGAGGTGAAAGCCGACAACGCAAGAGCCGTGATTGAAGAAGTTACTGATAGTGCTGCTTTTGATTTTGGCAATGGGAGTAGGGAAGCTGCAGCTAAAGTGCATGCTACTCACTTTATTAAGATTAAGGTTTCTGATATTTTAGACGGATCAACTCAGGTATCTGTTACTGTAAACAGGAAGGATGCTGGTTGGATTTCTTCTGTTTGCGGTGCAAAATACGAAACGGAATATGATAAAACGGTCAGTTTTGAACAATTACTGGCAGGGCTGAAGGGTGCTTATAATACAGATAAACAAAGTAAATCTTATTATAAAGATCCTTTTGTCGTTTTAATTTCTGAAGGAAAAAGATAACTCTAAAAATATAGATTATGTACGATTTTATGCTGGAATTATTAATAGGGAAATGGTCTGACTTTATCAATAGTTTTTCTCCTGATGAAGTAGAGATGGAAGCTGCAAAAAAAGTACAAGTGCTGTTTGAAAATCAGTATCTGACTATTGGTGCCACGATGTTTTTACTCGTTGCTGTGACATGGGTGCTTTATTACCTTTGGCTCAATAATTTACCGGGGTTATTTTATAAAAGTAAATATTGGACGATGGCAGGAATATGCTGCACTGTCTTAACTGGTATAGTTACTTTTTTTATTATCAAGTTACAAATTGATATCAATATTCCGTTTACACGATATCTGATTGGAATTGTGCTTATTAATTGTGTTTATAGCATGATTGCATATTTTCTTTTTTCTATCTTTCTCAATGGCTTTACAAATGCAAAAACGACTCCTTTTAAACTATTCTGATTATGAGTACATTCCTGTTTTGTATTGGTGGGACCGGGCTCAGGGTGATGAAATCTCTGACAATGCTTTTGGCATCAGGTTATAAGGCCTGTAATGAGAAAGGTGAAGACGAGGATATTATCCCAGTATTGATTGACCCGCATAAATCTCTGGATGAGTTTACAAATTGTAAGAGGACACTAGATAAATATTGCCAGATAAGAAGTCAGCTTACAAGAAGCTCTATTTCTGGAGATAACTTTTTTCGTACCCGACTTGTATCTTTGGATAATCTGGATTTGAATGATGATGGTAATCCTAACTTTGACTACGATCTTCGTTTGGACTGTAGCTTTGGTGAGTTTATAAAGAAGAGCAAGCTACCAACTGATTCTGTGAGTCAGGATTTAATTAATTTGCTTTATTCAGAATCTAATATTAACAGATCTCTTGCTGTCGGTTTTAAAGGAAGTCCGAATGTGGGATGTGTGGTGCTCAACAACTTTGAAGATCAGAACTGGTTTCAGGATTTTACATCGAAATTTGGGCAGGGTGATAAAGTCTTTATAGTGGCATCAGTATTCGGTGGGACAGGCGCTAGCGGTTTCCCCTTGCTGGTAAAGAAAATACGTTCGTGTGGAAATACATATCTGCAGAATACAAGTATAGGAGCTATAGCTGTGATGCCTTATTTTGACCTCACTCCGCCTAAAAAAGAAGATCCGAATAATGATATAAACTCAAACTGCTTTATTACTAAAACAAAGGCTGCTTTAAGTTACTATGATAAGGAACTGAAGGTTGACGGATTGTATTATATTGCTGATGATAAGCAGCAAAAGCCATATGCAAATGATGAAGAATTGCAGCAGAATGGAACTCATTTTATTGAATTTATAGCAGCTACTTCTGTACTTCATTTTATTAAAAATACACCAGCTGAGCAAAGTAAAGCTCCTGCTAACAGGAAGACTGAATATTATAGTATCTGTATTGATAAGAATGCAGAAGTGCTTAACTGGGATAATATTGGCTTGGCTCATCAGGAAATAGTCTACTCATTACTGAATTATTACACCTTTACCATCGTTAATGAATTACTGAAAAAGGAGAAGGATTTTCCATTAAGAAAGACTTCAGGGTTTAATGATACCTTTTATAACAGTGGTTTCTTTCAGTTGCTTGATGAATTTAACAAGGATTTCTATAAGTGGTTGAAAGAATTGAGTGACAATGACAGAGCTTTTGCTCCGTTCCGTTTAAGTGAGAATAATACACTGAGCGATTTCCCACTTCAGGGACATGGATTCTCAAACACAAAGAGCTGTTTATGGGCAAAAATTCCGTATGGGTTATCATACTATTTGCATGAGATGATTCTTCTTGAAAAGAAATACAAGAGCCGCAATATGGATAATGAGTATGAAAAATATACTCAGATGATGTATGAAGCGATAGATAACATGAATAAGTTTATAAAGTAGAAGGCTGTATGAAAGAACTGAATATATGTGAAACCGGTGCTTCTAAGAACGAATGGAGCTCATGTGGACCGATTAATCAGGGGATGATTGCCGGTAAGGTGAAGGATAAGAGTACGAAAAACGGCAAGGCGCTGAATGCTGTTCCTTCTCCATTGGCCCGACTTTATGTGGTAAACGATGCGTTTTCCATGCTTACGTATGACCTGCTGAATAAAACGAATAATTGCGGAGAATGCTATAAATTTATAGTGTCTGACTGCCTAGATGCATTTGAACTTTTGTTTAACCTGAAGTACCACGAAGACAAAAAAGAGCAGGTAAGAGTAAGAGTGTGGAATAAACAGAAAGGTTTGCAGGAATTGAGGAAAGTTGATTCAAATAATTTAGCCAGTTCTTTGGAAAACTACTTGAGTGATAATTCATTTGGTGAGGTAGAAGAGTTTATCCTTATAAAATATAAGAACCAGATATTAGCAGGTTCTTCACCTTTTACATTCTTATTCACAACTCCCAATCTGGATAAATATGAGGACCGGACTTTTATGAATCCCGGGTATCAGGAAAATTTTGATCTGATAAATCCGAATACAAAAAAAAAGTATTTTACAGGCATTCGTTTATTTGAAGATAGAGATGTATTGTTTCAGAAGTATGTGCTGAACATTGTGGAAAAGTGTACTTCCGATCATATTGCTAATTTTAGAAATTACATAAAATACTGGGCTCAGCGAATAAATCTCAGTAATATTGATATGGCTCAAACAAAGCCTGTGTTAAGTGAAGATAACAGTAATGTACATATCAATGGAGTTGAAATTTGTAAAAGCACTGGAATAAATTCAATGAATTTCTTTACGAATCATCTGATAAAAGTCCGTTTTAAAATAGATACAGATTGTTTTGTATCCGGGACTTACGTGAATGATAAAGAAGAACGGAATTATGATTATCTATTGCCGTTAAGAGTTGAGGCTCTTAATAGTGTGGATTATCAGGATATAAAAGTGGAATTCCAGGAATCGGCAAAAGAGGTGAAGGTGATGCTGACTTTACCTGGCGAGAATAAGCAAAAATCTCAGATATACAGAAAACAGATAAGTACTGGAGATACAGAGGAGAAATATACGATTATTGCTTTGGAAGAGTATGTGGCTAATGTGAATCTAGGTATTTTCCCATTCCTTCAAGTGGTAGATGCTAATGATAAGCCTACCTCTGATAATGATTACTACAAGATAATGCTTTCTGTAGCAGATGCGAACAAAAAAATGGCGGTTTCCTTATATAATCTTACTTTTTTCAGAAAGGTGAATGAATTCTATCAACCCATTCAGGAAGTTGAAAAAAATGAATCCATGAATATCTATTGCACGCGATACGAAAGAAGGTCGATTAATGAAAACAGTGATTTAGGCTCAGTATATTACCAGATAAACAATACAACATTTTCCTTAATCCGTTTATCATTCCCCGTTGATTTTACACATAAAGCAGAAAGTCTGGTTATTCCAAAGTGGAATAAGAAGAAAATAGGTCCTAGAGAGTTTCATGTAGCTGTTGATTTTGGTACAACAAACACATTCATAGCATTTACGGGGGATAATGGAATTAAGCCAAAACCTTTTGAGATTACTCCTGACGACCGTCAGGTAGTGATGTTGCATTGTCCGGCCGATAATGAGGGAAATGATAAAAAGATAACTTCCTTATATGAGGAGTTCTTTGGATTCGATGAATCAACACTCGATGTTCAGGCTTCCGAGTTTATTCCTTCCGTTATAATGAGTAAGGGTAACGAAAAGTACAGTTTCCCTATTCGTACAGCATTGTGTGAGAGAGACAATGAGAGTGGTGAACTGAAACTGCTTGATAACAGTAATATCTCTTTTACATACGAAAAAAGGGAGATACGGAAAGATCAAATGATTGTGTCTAACATAAAATGGAGCGAAGAGGATAAAGATAAGGAAAGAGTATCAATCTTTATCAACGAAATTCTTAGAATGGTGAAGTATAAGATTATACTGAACGGAGGTAATCCTGAGCTGACAAAGATGACCTGGTTTAACCCGTTAAGTTTTTCTCAGACGGCTAAGGAGAACTATAAGCAGATGTGGAAGAGCAACTATATGGTTCTTTTTGGCGAAAAGGCTGGACTCTTTAATGTAACGGAATCTGAGGCACCGTATTACTATTATAAAAATGCTGGTATACTGGAAAATAATAATTGCGTACTGACTGTCGATATTGGTGGTGGGTCTACTGATTTTATGATATTTAAGAATGAGATACCGGTCAGAGGAACTTCTGTGAATTTTGCCTGCAATGATTTGTGGCGAAACGGATATAACAGTTTCTCAAATGTGAAGGAGAATGGAATATATAAAAGTATCCAGAAGAGGATTACCGATAATTTTAAATCGACCAATCTTAATGGGCTGAATAAACAATACCTAACGAATGATAAGTATAGTTCGGCTGAAATTATCAATTTCTGGTTTGCTAACGAGAGTGCTTCAAGAATTAGTGATCAGTTATCTAATGGCGTTTATAAGAAGATCTTTCTTTTTCATCTATCTGCTTTGATGTATCATGCTGCGCAGTTTATAAAAGATGCCGGTGAAGATTATCCGTCTTGCATTATATTTAGCGGAAATGGAAGTAGGTACATTGATCTGTTAAGTCGGAACCAGAAGATTATAGGTGAATATTGCAGTTATATATTCCAGACAATATTTGGTGAGCAGGGACGTAAAATACAGATTGTTCTACCTGAGACAGACCGGAAGGAGTCAACCTGTTATGGCGGATTATATAAAGATAATCCGGTGAAGCTCGCTAACTCACTGTTTCTGGGATGCGAAATCAATTATGAAGATAAGTATAATTTCCATATTTACAAGGAAATACGTGGTGAGAAACGAGATGAACTGAAGAACAGTATTGTTGAAAATGTGAAATCTTTTATCCAGTTGTATTGTAAGATGTTTGTGGATTTGCATCTGGGAAGAGAGTTTAATGAAAATATAAATCTGAAAGCTTTTGAAGGTATACTGATAAGTAAGGTGGAAGGCTATTATAATAACGGCTTCTCAAAATATACAAAAGGCCAGGCAGATGAAGCTGAGCTTTCCGAGACATTGTTTTTCTATCCAATAGTAGGTCTTATTGATTTTATGACCAGCTTTACCAAAGATGATCTGGATATGTTTATCAATAAGGAGGTGTATTATGCAAAAAATATGGATGGGAATGGATTTTTCTTTCATAAGAATCTATCGAAAGAACAGCGTCTGGATTCAATTTATAGAATCATGGTGGAGACAGAAAAACCAACTGTAGCCTCACTATCTCTTATATCAAGTGATAGTACTTCTTCTAAAATGATTCCGAATGTGGAAAACTGGATTAAACCATTTCTTGACTTTGAAGAGTATCCAACATCTGATTGTACCGTTGTGAAAGAAATAGAACCGGCTCGGTTGCATCTGAATGAAAATAAGTGGGAAGTTCAGACAAAAGGGAAAGTAATCTTTAAATAAATCACTAGAATAAATCTATGGATATAAGTTTAATAATTATTATTGTTGTAATTGTTGTCTGGATTCAGATAGTTTTCTTTCTGAAGACGACTCTTGGCATAAGAGCCCTTAAAAACTTGTATCCTTCGGTGAGTACTTTGGGGTTATTTAAAGAAAGTGGGACGCAGGTCATCAGCATAAATACAAAGAAAATATTAAAAGAATTTTTATCTATTATTAATTCAACAAATTCTTATTTGAGAGAAAATCAAGGTACAATTGATTTTTATGTTATTCAGAATCTTTCGGAAAGGGTTTCTGCTTCAAAAGAGTCAGAGGTAGCATCAGGAATTCAGATACCTCTGTATGTTGGGTTGATGGGTACTTTTATAGGAGTAGGTGTAGGACTGTTTTCTTTGAATATTCTGGGAATCTATAGTGAAGAAGGCATTAATTTATTTTTATGGGGAGTGGTAATAGCCATGATTACCAGTTTTGTAGGACTCCTTTTATCGACTATTGCTTATTACAAGTTTTCTCACGCTATTAAGTGCAGGGATCATAATAAAAATAAATACTATACATTTGTTCAGACAAAACTACTTCCCGGGATGGGGAATAATATTGTTGATGCCTTGGGGAGATTAAAAGGTACACTCGATAATTTCAATACTGTTTTCTCAGATAATATTGGTAACATAAACAAAATTGTTATTAATCTGGCTCAGAATATGCAGACTATAGCTGATGGAATAGGTACTCAGAAGGAGATTTTAAATGAGTTGCATAGCAGTAAATACCAGGATCTCATAAAAATAAATCTGGCTGCATTTGAAAGAACTGAAAAAATATTGCCGTCAATGAATGATTTTGTACAAAAACAAAAGGATCTGAATAATGTAATGGCAAATAATTCTCAGTTTATAGTCAATATGCATAAACTGTTGGATAGGGTATCTACTTTTGAGAACAGCATAAATACACTGGGTGAGTCAATTAACGAAAGTCAGCTATTAGGTAGCAGACAGTTGAATCTTGTTCAAAAACATTTAGATGATCTGGAACAAAAGCAATCATTGGTTGAGAATTATACAAATCAAAGTAATGAGGTTGTGGAAGAATATCTGAAAGCTAATTTAAAGAATATTCGTTCTTTGGTTAATAATTTTGAGACTGCGATAAAGAATGCATTTGAATTTACCAATCAGGAAAGCCCATTCCAAAAATTGACTAATCTGGAGGTGATTTCTGAAGAGATAAAACGGCTTAATGAAACTTTGTTCTCATATGCACAGAAAGAAGACGATATTATTAGTCTTATTTCAGCAATCCGTGATAATGTGAATTCTATTAAATCAGATTCAGGTAATATGTTTGGTAGTGATGTTGAAGAATAAAGTATGACAACATGAAAAACAAAGATCTTTTTTGGCCTGGTTTTGTAGGCCTGTTAACAATAATGTTTGTTATCATGCTTGTATTGTTTGGCTTAAGTTTTAAGGTTTATACAGAGAAAACGAAAGCAATGATAGAACAAAATACAAGGCTAAAAGATATTGAAAAAGAATATGTGTATATAAAGGGGCGAACAAAAAAAATAGAATCTTTTAAGTCAGATACCGTGTTTTTATACTTATCCTCCTGTGACAAATTTGTAATTAAATCGTTGAAAGGAAAAAAAATATTTGTATCTAATACAGCAGATTTGAAAGATATTTATCTGAAAGAATTAATAATAGCAGGTCATGCTATTGAATCTTATCTTAATAAATATTACGACGAGAAGTGGAACTCCTCTTTTTTGCTAATCCTTGAAGGGTATATGGAATCAGGATATGATAACAATGTGTTAGTAAATCCTACCCTAGCATATCAAACCTCTTATCAGCGTGCGCTTGGAGTATTCCAATTATGGGAAAATGCCGGAATTGTTTTACGGAAACAAAACGTGGAAATTTTAATCTCCGGTAGAGGTAGCGATGGAATCTGCAAAGATAATAAACATGGAAAAGTTAACCTCTTCTCTATTCAGTTACTAACCAAACACAATTTTAATTAGTTTTATTTATTTTTCTGCATATCGTTCTTTAGTTGGGACTTGTGTAATCTTAATATACTGCTGAGAAAAATTAAAAATGTTGTTTTAATTTTTTTTCTCATTCTGATTGAAAACGTTTTTATAAAAGTAGCAATTGTGGAAGAGATATTCAATTTATTGTTATATTTGCGAAAATCAACTTTTAGTAATGAATAATTTAGAAAGATATAGAGATAACCCGACACTGTTATGGAACGATTTCAGAGCTGGTAACGAAAAGGCTTTTTCTGCTCTATTCAATCTTTATTCTGATCCTCTTTTTCGTTACGGAATGAAATTTATATCTGATGAAGGTTTGGTAAAAGACTGTATCCAAGAATTATTTATTAAGTTATATAAAAACCGCTCTAACTTATCCTTTACAGACAATCCATTGCTTTATTTATTTAAATCTTTAAAAAATAGAATAGCAGATGTTCTTGGCAGTAAAAATGAAAGGATAATGTATTTGCCTAATGAAGATCTACCATTTTTAGTAGACTATAAGTTTGAACCTATAGATGAACAGGAAATGGATGAAGAAATAATAGAGATCTTTAATAAAGCAATGAGTTTCCTTACTCCTAGACAGAAAGAGGCTATTTACCTGCATTACCAGTCAGAACTTACATATGAAGAAATTTCGCAATTGCTTAATATTAATTATCAATCGGTTAGAAATCTAATTCACAGAGCTGTAGAGAAGATAAGAGCTGAAATGGATTTCGCTGTATTTTTATTTTTTCTTTAAAATAGGATTTTTAAATATATTTATTAAGTAGTAAAAAGTTAAATTTTCCATTGAAAATACATTTTTTTAGAGTATGTTGAGTACATAATAAAAAAACGTGCCGTTTCCTTATTATATGTTAATAAGAAGACGGCGCATTTTTTATTAATATATGTCTAATAAATTACTTAATAGAATGATAGACAAAAGAATAAAATATATGCGTGATTTAATAGAAGATGATAAATTTATTCAATGGGTAATTTGTCCTTCTGCTGATTTGGATTTGTATTGGAATAAAATAATGAGAAATGATCCAAATAGAAAAAACGATATTTTACAGCTTAAAAGAATGATAAAGAATCTTCAAGTGGATGAGCGAAGTCTTTCACTGGAAGAAAAGAATATGATTTGGAACAATATCTTATTTAAAAGTGGAGGTAAAAAAACTCCTTTTTATCTAATTCCTTGGTTTAGAATATCTATTGCTGTTGTATTGGCTATAATTCTAGGGATATCCTATTTCATTATAAATGTAGATGTGTATGATATAAAGACTGATTATCAGTCTGCGATAAGTCAGATTGTAAATGTGGATAAATCGAAAGATATTCACTTGATACTTTCAGATAATCGGGTTGTGATTGTTGATGATAAATCCAATATTGTATATGACAAAAGTGGGAATGTGTATATTGGAACTCTTAAGATTTGTCAGGATAAGGCTGGAAGTAAAAATAGAGAACGCTTAAATCAGTTAATAGTACCTTATGGGAAAACTCTGGATGTGAAATTCAGTGATGGTACCAGGGCTTGTGTAAATTCTGGTAGTCGTCTAATTTATCCTTCAGTTTTTAAAGAAAAAAAACGGGAAATTTATATTGATGGTGAAATCTATTTAAAAGTAACCAGAAATGAGAAGGTCCCTTTTTTTGTTAAGACAGACCAAATGAATGTAAAGGTTTTGGGAACAAGTTTTAATGTTTCAGCATATAAAAATGATGATGTTCAATCGGTTGTATTAGTAATAGGTTCAGTTTCAGTAGATAATGAGAAGATTGGAGTGAAACGGAAGATTATACCGAACCAGATATACGAATATCAGAAAGCAAAGAATAAAGCAATAGTTGAAAACGTAGATGTTTATAATTATATATGCTGGAAATACGGTTTCTTGCATTTTAGAAGTGAAAAGTTAAGTAATGTGTTAATAAAATTACAAAGATACTATGATATTCCAATTGAATTTAATGCTCTTGAAACGGACAATATCCGTGTAAGTGGAAAACTTGACTTGAAAAATGATATAGAAAATGTACTCAACGTAGTTGCAACTACAGCTCCGGTAAAGTACAGAATGAAAAATAATAGTCTAAAAATAGATGTTACACCTTAAAATAAATAATTATGAGTGGATAAAAATTAAACCTAAAAGTTCACAGTCAAGAAGTCTGACTTTTTAGTTTCTTCTTGGCCATAACCTCTAATCAAATTTTTAATTAAAACGTAACGTATGAAAAATAACTTGATTAACCTAAGTTTAGTTTATGACTCGAAAAGGATATTTCGTATCATGACATTAAGCGTAATTTTCCTGTTCATTGGAATAAGTTTAGCTTCTGCTTCTTCTTCTTCTTCTTATAGTGAAATTACGGAACTAAATCTGAAGACAGAGAATAAGACAATAAAAGAAGTCTTGAATGACATAGAAAGTAACAGTGAGTTTATTTTCTTTTATAGTGACAAGACAATAAACTTGAATCAAAAGGTTAAAGTTCCATTTGTGAAAGGTAATATATCAGAAGTTCTTGATAAACTACTAGATACTCGTTCTGTAGGTTATAAGGTTGAAGATAGACAAGTGGTACTTTATTCAATTAATCATTCAAAAGCGGCTGGTAAAGCTTCTGTTAATACTCCTCTTCAAGCGAAAATAACTATAAAAGGACAAGTTGTAGATGCAACTGGAGAAACATTGGTGGGAGTTACAGTTCTGGTTAAAGGCACCACTACTGGAACATTGACCGATGTTAATGGTAATTTTGCTATTTCAGCTAAAGTAGGAGCTACTTTGCAGTTTTCTTATGTAGGCTATAATACAGAGTTGGTAAAAGTAAGTACTACAGATTTATTGAAGGTTGTACTAAAAGAAAACGTAAATGAAATCCAAGAAGTAGTGGTAACAGCCCCAGTCGGTGTTCAAAGACAAGCTAAAGCTTTAGGATATGCAGTTAGTACTGTCACAGCTAAACAGCTTACTGAAGCCGGGAATACCAACTTTGCATCAGCATTGTATGGTAAAGCTGCCGGGGTAAAAATTACAACTGCTCCAGGTGGTGCAAGTAGTGCGGTAAATGTACAAATTAGAGGTATTAACTCTTTGAACTTTAATCAGCAACCTTTATATGTTGTAGATGGAATCATGATCAGAAATGATGGACAAAATGGTGCTAGCGGAGCTAATAATAATAACTATTGGGATGATCAGCGTATTAGAGGTAATGGAGCTTTGGATATAAATCCTGATGATATTGAATCTCTGACCGTTTTAAAAGGTGCAAGTGCTACTGCCTTGTATGGTTCTGATGCTGCCAGTGGTGTTGTGGTTATCACTACAAAAAAGGCTTCTAAGGAGAAAGGTCTAGGAGTTGACCTTAATTATAACCTTACAGCAGAACAAGTAGCATTCCTTCCTAAATTCCAAAATGTATATGGCCCTGGTTATGACAAGGCAGATAATATTGCCTCAGGTGCAACTGCTGAAGGATGGATCGCAGATTCTTCTTCACCATCAGGCTACAGACCTTTTTTCAGATCTTATGGAAACTTTGGTCCTAAAATGGAAGGGCAACAAGTTAAATGGTGGGATGGCACAACTCGTTCCTATTCTGCACAGCCTGACAATTACAAAGATATCTATCAAACCGGATTCAGCTCAAATATGAATTTAGCCTTGTCTAATCAGACAGACAAGCTTAACTATAGATTGTCATATACTCGTATGGACTATAAGGGTACTCAAAGAGGTAGCGAACAAGCTAGAAACACATTTAACCTGAACAGTACTTTGAAGATATCTAAGTCTATGTCACTGGATATTATTGCCAATTATATTAATACAACTACACACAATCGTCCATATCAGTTAGGACAGGTATTAGGATCATATGGAGGTTTCTTTAGCCGTACTGAAGATATGTCTTTGATGCTTGACAAATACCAAACATCCGACGGATATAAATATGTTACATATAATCATCCAGAACGTTCATCAGATGCTTTTGTATATAATATAAGAGCTACAAACTTATTGGATTTCTTTTGGCAGCAATTAAAAAATAAATATGATGAAACAGAAAATCGTATGATCTCCAGTGCAACATTGAATTGGGACATTATAGATCATTTGAAATTCAGAGGAAGAATTGGTAGTGATTATACAGGAGCAGATACAGAGAATAAACAATATAATGAATACCCTGTTTCTTTCAATTCATCAGACAACAGTACCGGCGGATACAGTGTAACAAAAGGGGTATATTCAATTCTTTATGGAGATGCTTTACTTTCTTATGCAAATAAAATTGGTTCCAAATTTAATTATACTGCCAGTTTAGGATATCAGGGACGTTCTGAAAATTATAAAGATCAAAGCAGTTCCACAACTCAAGGATTAATTACTGAAAATTGGTTTACTTTAAATAACTCATATGGCATTTTGAGCAGTAGTGCAAAAAGACAAGAGTTGTTAAAATATGCATATTTGGGAATTTTGAATCTTAGCTATCATGATTATCTATTCTTAGAAGGAACAGCTCGTAAAGAATATTCATCAACATTACCTCCTAAAAATAATAGTTTCTTCTATCCTTCTGTAAATGGAAGTTTTGTTGTATCTGATGCATTTAAACTTCCTAAAGATATAAGTTATGCTAAACTAAGAGCTTCTTATGGCATCGTTGGTAATTCTGCTCCAATGTATGTTTCTAATATAGCTTATACTCAAAATGCATTGCAAACAATCAATGGATCTGTGCCATCTTTAGTCCTATCTTCTTCTTACGGAAATAATAATCTTAAAGCAGAAACAAAGTATGAAAGAGAAATAGGATTAGAGACCAGATTTTTTGAGGATAGAATAGGTTTTGATGTTAGTTTCTATAGCAATACCGTTAAGAATCAGATAATGGATTTATCGACTGCTGCTTCAGTAGGAGCAATAAGTCAAATTGTAAATGTAGGAGAAATAGGGAGTAAAGGTCTTGAAATGGCATTTAATGCAACTCCTTTGAATGGAACATTTAAATGGATGACACGTTTTAACATCAGTTTTAATAAATCAAAAGTAAATTCTCTTGCTCCAGGTGTACCCCAAATTGTTTTCTACGATTCAGAACAATCTGCTTTGAGAATTGTTGCAAAAGCTGGTGAAGAACTTGGTAATATTTATGCTTATTCTCGTGCAACAAATGCTCAAGGAAAGTACATTATTAACGATGATGGTTTATATGTTATTGACAAGACCAAGTATGATAAAGTTGGTAATATAATGCCTAAAGCTGTTGGCGGTTTTTCAAATACTTTAATGTATAAGAATCTGGCTCTTGATTTTACTATCGACTATAGGCTTGGTGGTAAAATGGTTTCAAATCCAACAAAATACATGATGGGAGCAGGTATGTTTGAAAACACAATGCAATATCGTGATGCTGAGCATGGAGGCCTTACCTATACATCAGGAAGTACTACATACCACGATGGTGTATTACTTGATGGAGTTAATCAAACTACAGGACAAGCTAATACCAAAGTAATTGATGCAGCAACATATTACATGAATACATTTGGTTGGGGATACGACGCATGGAATGAAAAAGGTTCTGTATATAATAACAGCTATATTAAACTTCGTGAAGTTAGTTTAAGTTATCGAGTACCTGTTTCTATTTGCAAGAAACTATGTATGAACAATGTTAAAGTATCCTTAATAGGTAGAAACTTATTCTACTTGTGGAGAACACTTGAAAACATAGATCCAGAAGCACCTCTTGGTAATAAATGGTGGTCACAGGGTGTAGATGTAGGGTCAACAGCTTCATCAAGAAGTCTTGGATTTTCTTTAAGTGCTAACTTTTAATAATTGAATTATGAATAAGAAATCAATAATAGGGGGACTGCTGTTAGTAATAGTAATCCTTTTTAGCAGCTGTACAAATCAATTAGAAGAAAAGTATTATAACCCGGAGACATCTACTCAGGCTAATATACCAGGTTTCTTTACAGCAGTTTTAAACAATGACAGAGTTCGTCCTTCATATTGGAATGTAAGAACTTTCTTATTGATGCAGCCTGCTGTTTATTCACAAACTGCATACTTTACAAACAATTCATCTTCTTATCAGCAAGCAGACGGATATACGGAACAGTACTGGAATAATTTCTATAGTCCTAATTCTAATGGAAGTGGAATTCTTGCTATGTACAGAGCAATGGAAGTTGCATATAATTCTCTTTCAGATGCTGATAAAAAATCTCAAGAAATTTATTTGCAGGCTGCACGCATTGTTCTATATGATCAAGCTTCTCAAATGGTTGATCTTTGGGGAGATATACCTTTTAGTGAAGCCGGAAGTATGGAAACAACCAGTTCGATTTCAAATGCTAAATTTGACGATCAGAAAGAGTTGTATACAACTTTTGTTGCTGGATTAAAAGATGCTGCTACTTATTTTAGCACTGCATCTACAAGCACTAGTTTTAGTAAATATGATATCATGTTGAGTGGAAATGTAAGTAAATGGCAACGTTATGCAAATTCAATTCGCCTGCGTTTGCTAATGAGAATATCAAATCAAGATGAAAATACTGCTAAAACTGCTGTTTTGGATATGTTGAGCAACAGTTCTACTTATCCATTGGTAGATGGCTCAAACGATGGAAACTATGCACCTGCGTCAACAGATATTTTGTTACAGCCATTAAAGACTTATACAGATAACTTAAATAATGCTTTAACAGAACTTCCAAGTCATTATGCTCCGGATTATATGTTAAATACAGTTATGAAGCCGGTTAATGATCCTCGTATGGATGTGTTTTTTGATAAGTATGGTACAACTGTTAACAATGTTTTTGTTCCTAATAAAGAGTACAAAGCAATGCCTATAGATGCGACCTCTTCGTTTGTAGAAGGCAATTATATGTATTATGCTATTCTTGATTCTGCAACTTTTCTTCAGAACAAAGCTATGCCAGGTGTAGTTATTACGGCTCCGGAAGTTAATTTCTTAAAAGCAGAAGCTTATCAACGCTGGGGAAGCACAACTAATGCAAAAACAGCTTATGAAACTGCAGTAAAACAGTCTGTATCATTCTACTATTATTTAAATAACTTAAATACATCAGGTCTAAAAATTGTATCTAAGCCATCTGATAGTGAAATTAATGACTTTGTTACTTCAAGAGTTGCCTATACAGGAACCAATGATGAAAAGTTAGCAAAGATCTGGGTACAGAAATGGTTGCATTTTGGATGGTTACAGTCAACTCAAGCTTGGTCTGAATATCGAAGGACAAAGTATCCTCAGTTAACGTTCCCTTCAACTGGGAAACTGTCAGGTTATGATACACCTCCAACCCGTTTAGTTTATCCATCTGGAGAAAAATCTAACAATTCTGAAAACTATGCTGCCGTACAAGCTAAGGATAACAGAACCACAAAGATATTCTGGGATGTAAAATAAATAATTTAATAAGTAAGCTTGCCCCACAGAAGGCAAGCTTACTTTATTAATAGGCTTCTAATTAATAACAAAGGTATTGTATAAGATGCATTAGTGTAAGCTATTAACCAGGATCCAGCATATAAGTTTAAAGAAGAAAGTGTATTGATTACTGCAATCAATATAAAAACGTATGTTATGGGATATAAAATATTAGCCATATTTATTATATTTGTCCTGACTTCAGTCGGGATGTTTGCTCAGTTTAATGTGTGTAATCTGTCTACTAAGTAAGAGTGACCGTAGAATTCATTTGTTAGAAACAAACTGGATTATAGCGGCACAAATAAATGGAATGATAATTAATTGGGATATATATTCCGTACTCGTAATATTTGAGTCGTGGTATTTATGTTCGGAAGATTGGACTGAACGAAATAGTAAGGTTGCTATTGAATGATTTTGTAAATATAGAAATATTTAAAGAAACATATTATGAGAGATAGAAGTTTGTTTATAGATTTTCTGAAGAGCTTTATTGTTTGCTTTTTGGTTTTATCTTTTGTTCAGCCCAGTTTTGGTAAACAAGTTAAAAAGAACCGTTGTATAGAGAACCTAACACGTTATGTTGATCCATATATCGGAACCGGATTACATGGTCATGTATTTCTGGGAGCCAATGTTCCTTTTGGAGCAGTTCAGCTTGGTCCTGTTAATCTGACACAAGGATGGGACTGGTGTTCAGGATATAATTATGCCGACTCCACCATTGTAGGTTTTTCCCACACTCACCTCAGCGGCACCGGAATTGGAGATCTGGGAGATATCTCCCTGATGCCAGTTATAGGAAAGGTGAAATGTGCCAAAGGGACCCTTGCTCATCCGGAGAGTGGTTATCTGTCACTCTTTTCTCACAAACAGGAAGTTGCCCGTCCGGGATATTATTCGGTTCACCTGAAACGTTACAATATTAATGTGGAACTGACTGCCACTCAACGGGTAGGTTTTCACAAATATAGCTACCCCAAATCAGGGAATGCGGGAATTATCATTAACCTGGAGCAGGGAATTGGCTGGGATAGTCCGGTTGAGACATACATCACAGCCGAGAATGACAGTACAGTATCCGGTTATCGATACTCAAAAGGATGGGCAAAGGATCAGTGCATCTATTTTTATGCCCGTTTTTCAAAGCCATTCAAGAGTTTTACCGTCTCAGACACAACTTCAGTTAAACCCGGTAGATCACTGAAAGCACAAAGAGTTTACGGGGTCGCCAATTTCCGTACACAGGCCAATGAGAAAATTATGGTAAAAGTAGCCATATCTCCGGTAAGCATAGAAAATGCCAAAGACAATATGACAGCAGAACTTCCAGACTGGAATTTTAATAAAACAGTATCAAAGGCAGATGAAGCCTGGAATAATGAATTAAGCAAGGTGACAATCAAAGCCGATAACATAGCACGCATGAAGACTTTCTATACTGCCTTGTATCATACCATGATCGCCCCTTCTTTGTTCAGTGATAGAAATAAAGACTATCTTGGCGCCGATAAAAAGATACATAAGAATGCTTCTTTTTCAAACTATACAACCTTCTCTTTGTGGGATACATATCGTGCCGCGCATCCTCTTTTTACAATTCTTCAACCTGAAAGAGTTGGTGACTTTGTGAATACGATGCTGGCTATTTACCAGCAACAAGGAGAGCTTCCTGTATGGCACCTGATGGGTAATGAAACGTATTGTATGGTTGGTTGCCCCGCTGTTCCTGTAGTAGCTGATGCCTGCTTAAAAGGAATAAAGGGCTTTGATAAGAATCTGGCATATGAGGCCATGAAGAATACCATGATGCTGAACGGAAGAGGCTTAAATTATGTAAAGAAGTATGGATTTATCCCTGCAGATAGCACAGTTGAATCCGTTGCTATGGGGATGGAATATGCCATTGCTGACTGGAGTGTCGGACAAGTAGCAAAGAAAGAAGGCCTTGGAGAAGACTATAAATACTTTGATAAGCGAGGAAAGAATTATAAGAATTACTTTGATGCTCAGACCGGATTTGCCCGAGGACGTATAAACGATAATACCTGGAGAACTCCTTTCAACCCTTTCACCTCTATTCACCGCCAGAACGACTATACCGAAGGGAATGCCTGGCAATATACCTGGTTGGTACCTCAGGATGTCGAAGGCCTGATCGGACTCTTTGGAGGAGAAAAAGTATTTACCTCAAAACTAGACTCTTTGTTCCTTGCTAAAGGTGATTTGGGGAAAGACGCTTCACCTGATATCAGCGGTTTGATCGGACAATATGCACACGGTAACGAACCCAGTCACCATATAACCTATATGTATGCTTATGTAGGACAGCCATGGAAAACAGCCGATAAGGTACGTGAGATAATGAACACATTGTATACAGACCGCTTTGATGGCCTTTGTGGTAATGAGGATGTCGGCCAGATGTCGGCCTGGTATGTTTTCTCAGCATTAGGATTTTATCCTGTAAACCCTTCAAATGGATGTTTTGTATTCGGGAGCCCAGTGATAAACAATGCAACAATCAAAGTAGGCAATAATAAGACATTTACTATGAATGTTATCAATAACAGTGCCGAAAATAAGTATATCCAGAAAACGACACTGAACGGAAAAGATTATCCAAAGTCATATATCCAATATAAGGATATTATGAATGGCGGAAAATTAGTAATTGAGATGGGAAATAAACCTTCTTCCTGGGGCACATCTCCGGATGCCCGTCCGCATTCTGAGATGTAAACTATTGATTGCTGAACCCCTAAATTCTATAAATGATTCATTAATTGAAAAAGACAGTGACAATGAAAAAATATAGTTATATATTTATTTTGCTCTTTTTATTCTGCGTGTCCTTTGTTTCAGCTCAGAACCGCTATGAACTTAATAGTGGCTGGAAATGTAAATCGGTGGAAGAGGAAAAAGCAACCGGTGAGGTTATCTCAACTTCATCCTATTCTTTATCTGCATGGAAGAATGCGGTGGTTCCTGGAACGGTTCTGACTACCATGCTGGCCAACAAGGAAATCCCGGATCCGTTTTATGGAATGAATAATGAAAAGATCCCCGATATCTATAAAACCGGACGGGCCCATTATACCTATTGGTTTGCAAAAAACTTCAGAGAAGAGTATCCTCAAAAAGGTAATCAGGTGTGGCTTACTTTTAGAGGAATAAACTATAGCTGCAAAATCTACCTTAACGGTCAGCTTGTAAATAAGGAACCTTACGAAGGCATGTACCTGCGCAAAACGTTTAATATAACGAACCTCCTGTCAAAGAACGGCGATAACCGTTTGGCTGTAATTGTTTATCCTCCCGATCCGGTGGGAAATCCGAACGGCGGACAGGGTGGTGACGGAGTCATTGCCCATAACGTTTCTCACCAGTATGTGGCAGGATGGGACTGGATCAGACCCATCAGAGACCGTAATACCGGAATCTGGGATAAAGTATACATAGAAAAGACCGGTAGCGCCAATATCTCAGATCCGCATGTGGTAACCCTTGTTCCGGGTAAACGCACTCCTGAAGGCATACAGAAGGATGCTTTGATCAAAGTTTCGGCAGACATAGAAAATACCTCAGGAAAAGCTCTGTCGGGAGTACTGAAATTCTCATTTGAAGGAAACGTTATTTCCAAAGCAGTTACAATAGAGCCAAATACAAAGATGCATGTCTGTTTGCCGGATTATTCACTGAAGAATCCCCGTTTATGGTGGCCTGCAGGTTACGGCAAACAAAACCTTTATAAATCCGAACTTACATTTGAAGAACCGAATAAAAGAATATCAGACAGAGAAAGTCTTCGTTTTGGAGTTAGACAAATTGAAACAGTTCTGAATGAAACGACAAAGAGTAGTGAGGTGCAGGTAAATGGCCAAAAGATCTTTATAAAAGGCGGAAACTGGATAATCTCTGATGCCATGCTTCGTTTCACCCCTGAGCGCTATGATGCGGAAATAAGATTCCATCGTGATATGAATCTGAACTTATTACGTATCTGGGGCGGAGCTCTTGTTGAACGTCCTGAATTTTATGATGCCTGTGATAAGTACGGCATATTAGTGTTCCAGGATTTCTGGATATCGGGTGACTGTAATGGAAGATGGCTGGACCCATTAAAAAAAGAAGATCAGACAACCAGAAGAAAATATCCGGATAATCATAACCTGTTTCTGGAATCGGCAGCCGATATGATAAAAATGGTGCGTAACCACCCTTCACTGGCTATCTGGTGCGGAGGAAATGAAATAACTCCTCCTGAAGATATCCTGACAGTTTTGCGTGATACCCTTTTACCCTCTTTGGATGGTACACGTACATTCTTTGAATATTCCAATAGTGCTAAGATGTCACAGAATACAATCGGGGGAAACGGTGATGGCCCGTATTCCATTCAACCACTGAGTGTATTCTGGAACCAACGCACCTTCCCATTCAATTCAGAAGTGGGTTCAGTAGGTGTAGGTGATTACGAATCACTTAAACGCTTTATGCCAGAGAAGAACATGGTGCTTCCGGTTTATCATCCAAATGAAACACCAAATGAAATAGCAGATTCAGTCTGGACTTATCATAATTATACCGGCGTGGGCTATGAAGGATTCATCGAGCCTTATGGTAAAGTTTCTGATATTCATGATTTCTGTATGAAAGCCCAGCTTGTGAATTATGATCAGTACCGCGGATTGATTGAAGGATTCAGCTCTCATATGTGGGACTGGTATACCGGAGTGATTATATGGAAAACTCAGAATCCTTGGACAGCAATGCGTGGACAGATGTATGATTATTACCTTGACCCTAATGCCTGCTTATATGGGCTAAGAACCGGAAGTGAAAAGTTGCATGCAATGTGTAACCCAACAGATGGAACGGTAATGCTTGTCAACAATGATTTTAAACCATTTATGAACCTCATGCTATCTGTTAAGTGGTTTGATATAGATGGAAAGAGTAGAGTAATTTCACAAGAACCGGTTTCTATTGAAGCGACTTGTAATAAGAAGCTATTCTCTATAAAGAAAGAGTTTGATGCCTTGAAAAAAGAAAGGGGAGGATTCCTTCAGCTTCAACTCCGGAATGAAAGTAAAAGTATAATAAGTGATAACCTTTACTGGTTCCCCGATGGAACTGGAAAATATAGCGGCTTATCGGAAATGAAGAAGGCGAAACTTCAGGTTTCTGCCAAAACAACAAAGGCTGGAAATGTGGAAGTAACACTCACCAATCCAGCAGGCAATCCGGTTGCATTCTTTAACCGTGTATCTGTTGTTGATAAGAAGACGGGTGAGAGATTATTGCCGGCGTTCTACAGTGATAATTATTGTTCTGTTATTCCCGGAGGACAAAAGAAAATTTTGATAGAATATCCGGTTAATTCTCAGTCGAAACCTGCTATAACAGTTTCAGGATGGAATGTTCCTGAACAAGAAATTTTATTGCCGCATCAAATTAAGAAATAGATATTATGACAACACGTAGAGATTTTTTAAGAAAAGGAGGATTAGGAATTGCATCTTTAGCTCTTGGAAGTAGTTTGGATATATACAGTAAAACTGTATCCGGAATATTGAAGGAAGAGAAATATGTTTGTCTACGTCCGGAATTGTCAAAACGACATTTTACATCGAAAGCTGTTGAGGAAACAATTGTAAAAATAAAAAAGAAAATCAAAGACCCTAAGTTGGCCTGGATGTTTGAGAATTGTTATCCAAACACACTTGATACTACAGTCAACTTCAAAATGGAAGGAAATAAACCCGATACGTTTGTTCTCACTGGTGACATTAATGCTATGTGGTTACGTGATTCTTCTGCTCAGGTATGGCCTTATCTGTCATTAGTTAATAAAGATCCTCAGTTGAAGTTATTACTAGAGGGAGTTATAAGACGCCAGACTAAGTGTATTTTGATTGATCCATATGCGAATGCATTTAATGAAGGACCTACCGGAAGTGAATGGGGAAGTGACTTAACAACAATGAAACCGGAACTCCATGAACGTAAATGGGAAATCGATTCTCTCTGTTTTCCAATTCGTTTAGCCTATAATTACTGGAAAAAGACATCCGATTCTTCTGTTTTTGACTCTTCCTGGCAACAAGCTATGCGCTTAGTCCTTAAAACGTTTAAGGAACAACAACGGAAAAATAGTTTAGGCCCGTATAAGTTTCAACGTATTACTGAAAAACAATTAGATACTTTATCTAATGAGGGATATGGAGCACCTGTGAAACCAGTTGGATTGATAGTCTCTTCTTTCCGACCTTCTGATGATGCCTCTATGTTTGGATTCCTGATTCCTTCCAATCTTTTTGCTGTAACTTCATTAAAGCAGTTGGCAGAGATTTCTCGCAAAGTAAACATGGATACTGCTTTTGCTAGTGAGTGTGAGGCTTTGGCTGATGAGGTTATGACTGCAATAAATAAGTATGCAATTATAAATCATCCTGAATACGGAAAAATATATGCTTTTGAAGTGGATGGATACGGAGGTACTCTTCTAATGGATGATGCTAATGCTCCAAGTTTATTGTCCTTGCCTTATCTAGATTGCATACTTGCTTCTGATGAAATATATCAGAATACCCGTAAGTTTGTTTGGAGTAATGACAATCCATACTTCTTTAAGGGGAAAGTAGCAGAAGGAATTGGAGGGCCGCATGTTGGTCTGGAGATGATTTGGCCACTTAGTATTATAATGAAAGCGCTGACAAGTACGGATGACGCTGAAATAAGGGAATGTGTGAGAACGCTTTGCGATACAGATGCTAATACCGGCTTTATGCATGAATCTTTCAATAAAGATGATTCAATGAAGTTTACCCGAAAATGGTTTGCCTGGGTAAATACTTTGTTCGGTGAACTTATTGTAAAACTAGATGAAGAGAATAAACTGCATTTATTATCCTGAATAATTTTAGAATTAGGAGTACAAAGAAGAATGGTTATGGGTAAGTTATCAGAAAGAATGATGCTTACCCTTTTTTATCTTATGTTCAGTCCTTTATTTTCTTCTACAATTTCTTCTTGTAATCTTATAGATAGAATTCTTTGTTTCTTTTTATATCTAAGATAGGCAATTAATTTATTGGAACTATATGCAACAAATACATCTACAAAAAATACAATATTGATATTGAAATATTTTAATGTATAAAAATTGCCTAAAGTCATAACTATCGAGGCTGAAACAATGATAATCATAGCAACTCGATGAGAAAGGCCAATATCAATTAATCTGTGATGGATATGCCGTCTGTCTGGAGTGAAGATGTTCCGATGTACGCAAAGTCTGGCATACATAACCTTGATGGCATCAAACATTGGTATAAAAAGTGCAGAGCCAGCTACGAGAATAGCGCCAGTTGGAGGAGATGAAGGTAACTCAGGAAAATTCATTGCAACCCTGATCCCGAGGAAAGAAAGTAAAAAGCCAAGCATGAGTGACCCGGTATCTCCCATAAATATTTTATTTCTACTACTAAAAACATTATAATAAAAGAAAGGAATAAGAATTCCCAGCATAGTGAAACTGATTATAGAGAATGTCCACTGTTTACTAATAAAAAACAGGTAACCATAAGCAGCTAAAGCAGCGCCACTAATGCCTGAAGCTAATCCATCAATCCCATCAATCAGATTAATGGAATTTGTAATGAATATGCAAAGGAGCATGCTAAAGGGGATACTTACATACAATGGAATTTCATATATCCCGAATAACCCATAGAAGTTATTAATATATGTACCACTTAAAACCAGAAAAACTGATGCTATAAATTGCATAAAGAACTTCTTTCTATAGTTAACACCTGACAGATCATCTTTTATGCCAACTATGTAAAGAACCAGAAGCCCTGAAGTTAACATCATAAAGTCGTTTAGGGTATCATAAAATGATGGAGTGAAAATATTGTCCAGCAATTTACATCTAATGTAGAGGGTAATTATGGTGCTTAAGAAAAGAACCGGTAAAAATGATATTCCTCCTAAGCGAGGGACTGGATCTTTATGTTCTTTTCTGTCATTTGGGATATCAAACAAACACTTTTTTCTGGAAATAAGAATAATTCTAGGTAAGATAAAACTTTCCATGCTAAGGGCTAAAATTAACCCTAGTGCAATAAATAATATGCAAATTTTATACTCGTTCATAAGTTTAGTTGTATGGCTTTTTGCAATGTTATTAATAGAATAATTATGAGTTGTTTCCTTAAAAGATAACATTTGGAAAATGAAAAATGTTTTGATGTATCGAATTATATTCGGGTTAAATACAGGAATATAAGTTTCAGTATATCTTGATAGATAAACTTTGATTATTAAAAAATACACCATTTTGGCTAAAAAGTCCACAGATATATGGAAAAGAGTCTCTATTTTTGTGTAAAATACAATTAGTGTAATACTATAGAATTCATAAAGATGATAAGAATAGGTTTTAAAGCAATTTTTCTAGGAGTTCTTTTTTGCGCTTCAAATATGTTTGCTCAGGATAAAGTAATGAAAACTCTACCTTGGTCAGCCCGAATGGCTGAATCAGAAATGATTCGTTGTCCTCAGGCCTGGAAGCTTGATTTTCAGCCAACCTTAAAATGGGACTATTGTCATGGTCTTGAATTAGGTGCAATATTAGATGTGTATGATGCTTACGGCGATAAAAAGTTCTTTGACTATGCTTTATCATATGCAGATACTATGACTCATGAAGATGGCAGTATTGAAACATATAAACCTACCGAGCTTAGTCTTGACCGCATAAATACAGGAAAGTTCTACTTCCGTATATACGAACAGACTAAAAATGAAAAATATAAAAAAGCACTTGATCTTTTAAGAAGCCAACTTGATAGTCAGCCGCGTACATCAGAGGGAGGTTTCTGGCATAAGAAAGTTTATCCTCATCAAATGTGGCTGGATGGAATTTATATGGGATCTCCATTTTATGCGGAATATGCATACCGAAATAATCGCCCGCAGGACTATGCTGATGTGATTAAACAATTTGTTGTAATTGCCCGTCATACTTATGATCCAGCTAACGGACTTTATCGTCATGCATGGGATGAAAGTTGTGAACAGAAATGGGCCGACAAGAAGACTGGACAGAGTGCTCATTGTTGGGGAAGAGCAATGGGATGGTATGCTATGGCATTGGTCGATGCTCTTGATTTTATTCCAAAACATGAAGCCGGACGGGATTCTATGCTAAACATCCTGAACAATGTGGCTGCTCAGATTAAAAACTATCAGGACAAGAAAACGGGTCTTTGGTATCAGGTGATTGACAAAAGCGGAGACAAGGGTAATTATCTGGAATCTTCCTGCTCTACAATGTTTGTATATACTTTGTTCAAGGCAATCCGTATGGGATATATAGATAAATCTTATCTGCAAGTGGCAGAAAAAGGTTACAAAGGAATCCTCCGTGATTTTATAGAGGTTGATAAGCAAGGACTCGTTTCAATAACAAGAGCTTGCGCCGTAGCTGGATTGGGTGGCAATCCTTACCGTTCGGGAGACTATGATTATTATATTAATGAGAAAATCCGTGCCAATGACCCAAAAGCTGTAGGTCCGTTTATTCTGGCTAGTCTTGAATGGGAAAGACTTCATAAATAACAAATTATAAAAACAAGATAATCATGTTTACAAAATTACTAAAGACATTTATTTTAATGATTTTATTTTGTACCACTGCTCAGGCTCAGGTGCAGGATACAATTGTTGTTGCCCGTGATGGGAGCGGTAAATACCGTAATATTCAGGAGGCTGTAGAAAGTGTACGTGCTTTCATGGATTATACAGTAACAATTTATATTAAGAAGGGCGTGTATAAAGAAAAAGTTGTGATCCCTTCCTGGATTAAGAATGTGGAGTTTGTAGGTGAAGATGCCGAGAATACTGTGATTACTTATGATGATCATGCTAATATCAATAAAATGGGAACGTTCCGTACTTATACAGTGAAGGTTGAGGCTAGTAATATTACATTTAAGAATCTGACAATTGAAAATAATGCGGAACGACTGGGACAAGCTGTGGCTCTTCATACAGAAGGTGACCAACTGAAGTTTATCAATTGTCGTTTCCTTGGCAATCAGGATACAATATATACCGG
Organism: uncultured Bacteroides sp.; assembly: GCF_963676325.1. NCBI lineage: Bacteria > Pseudomonadati > Bacteroidota > Bacteroidia > Bacteroidales > Bacteroidaceae > Bacteroides > uncultured Bacteroides sp. The sequence continues at coordinate 3,180,548 of NZ_OY781099.1, read as the reverse complement.
AGCCGAAGGTACTCGTCTTTTATTCCTGAATTGTTATATTGAAGGTACAACAGATTTTATATTTGGCCCTTCAACTGCATTGTTTGATCATTGTACTATTTACAGTAAAAGTGATTCTTATGTTACAGCAGCATCTACTCCACAGAGTGTGAAGTTTGGTTATGTGTTTAAGAATTGCAAACTTACTGCTGCTCCTAATGTGACAAAGGTATATCTGGGACGTCCCTGGAGACCTTATGCTGCTACTGTTTTTATGAATTGCGAGTTGGGCAAACACATTCTTCCGTTAGGCTGGCACAATTGGAGTAAGACTGATAATGAAAAAACAGCACGTTATGCTGAATACATGAATACCGGCGAAGGTGCTTCTACTAAAGAACGTGCAGCATGGAGCAAGCAATTAACAAAGAAAGAAGCGGCTGAGTATTCAGTGGAAAATATGTTTAAGACAACTAGTAACTGGGACCCTTATAAATAAACTGGATCTCCTGGTTTAATAAAGAAAAAACAAGAACTAGTAGTTAAAATAGACGGAAGGCTGCGAATATAACGCAGCCTTCTGTCTATATAAGTTCTTCCTTATTAGCTAATAATTACACATAAAACAATAAAAAATAGACCATTGACCGTTACTTTTTTTGTAAACTTGCGTCTATAAATAAACATTATAATAGAGTGATGAGAAATAAACTAATCCTTTTACTGATTTCTTTTTTTATATTCTCTGCCTTCAAGACAGATCGTGTGATAACTGTATTTATGATTGGTGACTCTACCATGGCAAATAAATCGCTTGATGGTGGAAATCCGGAAAGAGGCTGGGGGCATGTGCTTGCCGGATTCTTTACGGAGGATGTTCGGGTTGATAATCATGCGATGAATGGACGTAGTTCAAAAAGTTTTATTGACGAAGGACGTTGGGAAAAGGTAATCAGTCAGGTGAAGAAAGGTGATTATGTTTTTATCCAGTTTGGACATAATGATGAAAAGACTGATTCTACCCGTCATACAGATCCGGGCACAACTTTTGATGCCAATCTCCGCAGATTTGTAAATGAAACCCGTGCCAAAGGTGGAATACCGGTTCTTTTCAATTCCATCGTTCGCAGAAATTTTATCCGTCCGCAGGATAAAGACATGAATAATGATGCTCGTAAGGTTCCTGGAGAGGAATCTATTCCGGCAGAAGGAAAGACTCTTTTCGATACACACGGAGCTTATCTTGATTCTCCGCGCAGAGTAGCTAAGGAATTAGGGGTTGCGTTTGTAGATATGAATAAGATTACGCATGACTTGGTTGAAAACCTTGGTCCGGTTGAGTCTAAGAAACTTTATATGTGGATTCCTGCTAATAAATTCGCAGCAGCACCAAAAGGACGTGAGGACAATACTCACCTGAATATATACGGTGCTCGCGTAATTGCCGGACTCACAGTTGACGCCATTGCTAAAGAGGTGCCAGAACTGGCTAAGTACGTACGCCATTATGACTATGTAGTTGCTCAGGATGGCAGCGGAGATTTCTTCACTGTTCAGGAAGCTATTAATGCCGTTCCTGATTTCCGCAAAGAAGCCCGCACTACTATTTTAATCCGTAAAGGTGTTTATAAAGAAAAGCTGATTATTCCTGCTTCAAAGATTAATGTTTCTCTAATTGGTCAAGAAGGAGCAGTGATCTCTTATGACGATTATGCTTCGAAGAAGAATGTGTTTGGAGAGAATAAATCAACCTCAGGTTCATCAAGCTGTTACATTTATGCTCCCGATTTCTATGCTGAAAACATAACCTTCGAGAATACTTCAGGTCCAGTAGGGCAGGCGGTTGCTGTTTTTACAGATGAAGACAGGATTATGTTCAGCAAGTGTCGCTTCCTCGGATTCCAGGATACACTTTACACTTATGGAAAAGAGAGCCGTCAGTATTATGAAGATTGCTACATTGAAGGTACAGTCGATTTTATCTTCGGATGGTCAACTGCCGTTTTCAACCGTTGCACTATTCACAGCAAGGGTAATGGATACGTCACTGCGCCTTCTACCGATCAGGGTAAACCTTACGGATATGTATTCTATGACTGTAAGCTCACTGCCGATGAAGGAGTAAATAATGTATGTCTTGCCCGTCCATGGAGACCTTATGCACAAGCTGTATACATCCGCTGTGAATTAGGTAAACACATTATTCCTGAGGGATGGAACAATTGGGGAAAGAAAGAAGCCGAAAAGAATAGTTTCTTTGCTGAATACAAGAGTAAAGGAGAAGGAGCGAATGTTGCTGCACGTGCTACTTACTCTCATCAGTTGAAAGATCTCAAGAGTTATGATATGGAAAAAGTGCTTGCCGGAAATGATAACTGGAATCCGGTAAAAAACGGACCGGATAAGTTGATAACTAAAACCAGATAATTAAAAAGTCTGGCCAGATATTAATATTTCCTTGTACAAAACAATTAATTCTTCTGTACAAAAGATTGCATTGTTCTGTACAAAAGAATGCAATCTTTTGTACAAGGGAATAAAAAGCATTGGCGGGATATTATTCAATATCCCGCCTGGAAATAAAATTTATTCTAGTAATTTGTGTATTTTTGAATCAGGATTATTACGCAAATTGGTATATTACTATGAAAAACCTCTTCTTTATATTCATATTTTGGACGCTTTGTGTGTGCAGCTATGCGCAGCAAAGATGCTCTTTTACCCATTATTCTTCCGAAGATGGCTTGTCACAAAACACGGTGATGAGCATGTTGCAGGATCACAAAGGAATTATGTGGTTTGCTACATGGGATGGAATAAACAAATTCAATGGATATACTTTTAAAACATTCAAGGCCCGACAGGGAGATTTGATTAGTTTGACCAATAACCGTGTGGATCGCATGGTGGAAGATATCTATGGATATATTTGGGTACAAACCTATGATAATCGTGCTCATCGGTTTGATCCGGATACGGAAACATTTGTTCAGGTACCATCATCGGGCGAAGGTAGTTCTGCATATATACAATCCATTGAAGTTCTGAAGAATGGAATAGTGTGGCTCATTACTGAAAATGAAGGAGCTATAAGGGTTCTCACAGATAGAAAGACCCACAAACTTACCACCGATATTTATTCTTCGAAATCCGGACTCTTTCCAACTCAGAAAGTATATAGGGTTTATCAGGATGCATCACACAATGAATGGATGCTCACGGATAATGGTCTGGCTTTAATCAGGCCGGGACAAAGATACCCCGTCTCTTATTTTGTAGACAAGAAGAATTTCCGCCATCGCCAAAGTCAGGCATTTTATTCTTTACAGGAAACTCCCACCGAAATGTTTTTTGGATCGGACAAGGGTAGGGTATGGAGACATCAAAAGAAAGGCGGACGTTTTCAGTTATTGGTCCTTCCTACAAAGTCGAATATAACTTCAATCAATTCGGTATCACCGGATGAACTGGTTTTTTCAACTTCGGACGACGGATTCTTTACCTATCGCATCAGCAATAAAGAAATCATTCATTATAATACGACTACCTGTGCGGCTCTTCCTTCAAATAAAATCCGGACTGTTTATGTGGACCGCTGCAAAGAAGTGTGGTTCGATCTGAAAGATGCTGCTGGAGTTACTCATTTTAATCCGCATACAAATTTGGTGAAACAGGAAATTGTGAAAACTGAGTTAGCTAGTGCTACGCGTTCACAACCTGCTTTTCATATTCATGAAGATATAAATGGTTACCTGTGGGTACATCCTTTCGGAGGAGGGATGTCATATTTCGACAGAAAGCAGAATAAGATTATTCCTTTCTATAATGAACCAGGCTCTGCCAACTGTCGTTTTTCAAATAAACTCCATTCTGCGATGTCTGACAGGCAAGGGAATTTATGGATGTGTACCCATTCCAAAGGACTCGAAAAGATTACTTTTCTTGATAGTCAGTTCCATTTAGAAACTCCCAACCCGCAAGATTATGAGTCTTTGAGCAATGAAACCAGAGCAATATTTGAAGATCGGAACCGCAATCTTTGGGTAGCATTTAAGGATGGTACTTTGCGTGTGTATGATTCAAATCGTAAATATACAGGTTATCTTACTGAAACAGGTGCAATCAGCCAAAGCGGAGCAAAGTTAAAAGGTGTTGTCTATTCTATTTTTCAGGACAGGAAAGGACTAATCTGGATTGGAACGAAAGGTGGTGGTTTGGTATGCGCTGAAAAAGCAGGTAACCAGTTTCGTCTTTCCCGCTATAATTATAATGGAGATGATATTTACAGTCTGAGTGACGATAATATCTACAGTCTTTGCGAGGATAGCAAAGGAAGAGTTTGGGTTGCAACTTTTGGCGGTGGCATTAATTATATAGATAAAGACAGGAACGGGCGGGTTATATTTATCAATAACCGTAACAACCTGAAAGGATATCCTATTGATCAATGCTATCGTGCTCGTTACATTACCAAAGATAATAAAGGATATATCTGGGTGGGAACTACATCCGGAGTAATCTCTTTCAAAGATAATTTCTCTAACCCTGAAGAGATTCAGTTTAATCATAATTCCCGCATGCCTGGCAATCCTGCTAGTTTGAGCAATAACGATGTACATTGGATTCATTCAACTAAAAAAGGTGAGCTGTATCTGGCTACTTTTGGTGGTGGGCTCAATAAACTGATATCTGTTTCAGAAAAGGGGAAAGCTATCTTTAAATGCTATACGGTAAAAGATGGTGCTCCTTCTGATGTGTTGCTTTCAATGCAGGAGGATATAAAGGGAAATCTGTGGATAAGTACCGAAAATGGTTTAAGCAAATTTATTCCCTCACAGCAAAGGTTTGAGAATTATGATGATAAAAGTTTTGCTTTCAAAGTGACTTTCAGTGAAGGAACTTCAGAAGTAGCAGCCAACCATGAAATATACTTTGGAACAACTAGTGGATTCTTTCACTTTAATCCGGTGGCTATTCGCAAAAGTACCTATGTGCCTTACATAACCTTCTCTCAGTTAATGATAGCCAATAAGGTTGTTGAGCCGGGAGAAAACTCTGTATTGAACCTTGCTTTGGACAATACAGAAGAGTTGACCCTTTCGCACAAAGAAAACATAGTGACTATTCAGTATGCTGCATTGGATATGCGAAATTCAGAAAACATTCAGTATGCATATATTCTTGAAGGATTTGACAAGGAGTGGACTTATGTTGATAAGCAACGTACGGCCACATACACAAATCTTCCGAAGGGCGATTATGTATTCCGTGTGAAATCAACAAATAGCGACGGAGTTTGGGTAAATAATGAACGAAGTATTAAAGTTACTATTCTCCCTTCTTTCTGGGAAACACCATGGGCATACATGCTTTATTTTATTTTTATTCTGGCATTGATTCTTATTGCAGTATATATCCTGTTTACTATCTATCGTTTAAAGAATGAAGTCTCTGTTGAACAGCAAGTGTCGGACATCAAACTCCGTTTCTTTACAGATATATCACATGAATTGCGCACACCTCTCACTTTGATCTCTGGTCCGGTGGAATTTGTTCTCAAGAATTCAAAGTTACCCGAAGATGCCCGCGAACAACTTGACCTGGTGAAACGCAATACAGACAGAATGCTGAGGCTGGTAAATCAGATTCTTGACTTTAGGAAAATTCAGAACAGGAAAATGAAGATGAAAGTTCAGGAGATTGATGTAGTTCCTTTTGTCCGTAGAATCATGGATAGTTTTGCATCTCTGGCCGAAGATCATAACATCGATTTTATTTTAGAGAACGAAAAACCTCAGATGATTCTTTGGGCTGATATGGACAAACTGGAGAAGATTGTATTTAATCTTCTTTCCAATGCCTTTAAATATACACCCCAAGAGAAAATGATTAAAGTCTTTATTAAAGAGGAAGACAATACATTGGTAATTGGTGTCTGTGATCAGGGAATTGGAATAGCAGAAAACAAAAAAAATACCCTGTTCACCCGCTTCGAGAATCTGGTAGATAAAAATCTTTTCAACCAGCCTAGTACAGGAATCGGCCTCTCTTTGGTGAAGGAACTGGTTGAAATGCACAAAGCAACTATTCAGGTGGATAGCAGGCTGGGTGAGGGCAGCTGTTTTACAATACATTTCCTGAAAGGTAAAGAACATTATGATGAAAGCGTAGAGTTTATTCTTTCAGATTCAACCAGCTTCCAGTTAAAGGAGGTTTCGCATTGTTCAGATCTTCAGGATAAAATATTATCTAAAGACACAGAAGATTCTGATGCAAACATAGACTCTTCCAAAGAAACAATGCTCTTGGTGGAGGATAATGCAGAACTTCGTTTCTTCCTACGTAGCATTTTTAGTTCTTCGTTCCAGATAATTGAGGCTGCTGATGGTAAAGAAGGACTGGAAAAGGCATTGAAGTATGTTCCTGATATGATTATTAGTGATGTAATGATGCCCGAAAAAGATGGAATTGAGCTGACAAAAGAGTTGAAAACAGAAATGGCTACCAGTCATATTCCTATCGTTTTGTTATCAGCTAAATCGGCTATTGAAAGTAAGCTGGAAGGATTGGAACTTGGTGCTGACGACTATATCACAAAACCATTTAGTGCTACTTATCTTAAAGCCAGAGTTGATAACTTACTGGCACAAAGACATAAATTGCAGGAACTTTATCGTGCAAATATGATGGCTGTTCCTATGAAAAATGAGGAAGAAGCCACAGAACAACCAGAAATGTCTCCGCATGATCGTAGGTTTATGGATAAACTGATGGAACTGATGGAAAAGAATATGGATAATGGAGCTTTAGTTGTTGATGATTTAGTGCAGCAGCTTGCCGTAAGTCGCTCAGTCTTCTTTAAGAAGCTAAAGGTGATTACCGGATTGGCTCCAATTGAGTTTATAAAAGAAATGCGAGTAAAAAGGGCTGCTCAGCTTATTGAGACGGGAGAGTATAACATGACACAGATTTCTTATATGGTTGGTATAAATGATCCTCGTTATTTCAGTAAATGCTTTAAGCAGAAGTTCGGCATCACCCCGACAGAATATAAAGAAAGCATGGGAAAGAAATATAAATAATTATTTATTGTATGAGATTACCTAAAATGATTTTCTGGATTGTTGTCGTCATTCTGCTGGCTGGTTTGGCAACTATTCTCTTTGCTTTTTTTTTGAAAGCTATTTAATAAATCAAAGATATAGATTCTGTGTTTGATTAAAGGCTGCATCTAAACCGATGTTTCATCTTGTAAATAATGAAATGTTGGTTTAGATACAGCCTTTTTATTTATAAGTTACTATGTGACTAAGGATATTTATTTATTTCGCAGACAGCATTCCGATATCTCCCAGCCATTCTTCGGCCAGTAAAGTCCATTTGTTTGTTGTTCCCGGATTGTTTCTCAGTGCAATATTGTGCCCTCCTTCGGGGAAAATATGCAGCGTACTCATCTTTACATTGTGCTCTTTTAAAGCTGTATAATAGAATATACTGTTCAGAGAAGGAACTGTTTTATCATCTGTTGCATGTACAATGAATGCTGGTGGCGTGTTCTCAGTAACTCTTTTATCGCATGAGAACTGATCTTTCAGTTTCTGTGATGCATCTTTTCCCAGAAGGTTCAACACACTTCCTTTATGAGCAAATTCTCCCATTGAAATAACTGGAGAGATTAGGATTGTGAAGTTCGGGGTAAAAGAAAATGCATCCAGTTTATCGCCTGCTTTGCTCCAATCTTCCGTAAAGGTTGACAGACAAGCCGATAGATGTCCACCTGCCGAACAGCCCATCACGCCAACTTTGTTTATGTTGATTCCCCATTGACCGGCGTTAGCACGTATATATCTCATGGCCCTTTGTGCATCCTGAAGCGGAGCCTTGTAAGATTCTTCTACATCAGGCGATTGCGGCATGCGGTGGCTCAGTACAAATGCCGTTACTCCAAACGTGTTATACCATTTTGCCAGTTGAAATCCACTTATCTGATAAGCTAGTCGGGCATATCCTCCGCCGGGAATAATTAGAACAGCAGTCCCTTTATTCTCCGCTTTTGATGGCTCAAAAACGTATATTCCAGGTGTGCCCACCTTGTTAATCCGTTCATTGGCGATGCTGTCCTCGACTTTAATCCCTTTACTGTTGGGCATTTTACTACCTTTCCAGATAGGAATAAAATCTTGTGCAAACACTGAGGATGCAACTCCCCAGATTATCAGAAATAAGAGTTTTGTTTTCATCTTAAATATTAGAATTTTATAGTAGGTTATTAGTATCAGCAAGACGCTTTAGGTCGTCTTGCCGATTTGTTTTTTCTGTTTTTTACAGAATGTTTTTGTTATAAAAAGAACTTTCCTTTGCTCATCTATAAAAGATTAAGAATCTCTTCGGCTTCATTTACAATGTGTTCCGGTTCGAATTGTTTCAGCTCCGCGAGTGGACGAAAGCCCCAGGTTACTCCGGCGGCAGTTATTCCTGCATTTTTAGCTGTCAGCATGTCAATGCCTGAGTCGCCCACGTAAAGAACATCGCTTTTATCAACCTTTGCTATGGCAAGAATATCCTCTACAACCGTAGGGTCTGGCTTTGCTTTTACACCTTCGCGTAGTCCGAATACAGCTACAAAAGGAATATTGCCAAAATAATGCTCAATAAGTTTCTCAGTTCCCGACTGATATTTGTTAGATGCTACGGCAAGCATTATCCCTTTCTCCTGAAGTGCAGACAGCAGTTCAGGTATACCCGGATAAGGTCTGCTTTTGTCCATGTTATGCTCTCCGTAATGAATAAGGAAATGCTTGCGAACCTTTGCAATGTTTTCCTCACTCTTTTCACCTTCCGGAAGTGCGCGCTCAAAAAGCTTGTTAATTCCGTTGCCAACAAAAAACTTATATTCACTCTCTTCATGCTCGGAAAAACCAACCTTTTTCAGTGCATAATTGGTACTTTGTGCCAGATCGGCAATGGTATTAAGCAGGGTTCCGTCTAAATCGAATATTACTAATTTCTTCATTTTACATTATGTTTACGATGCAAAGTTACGGAAAATAAAGCAGGGACAACAATGACTAATGCTTCTTCAGGCCTTATTTAAGGTGAAATGTAAGGAGACTTAAGTAATTTTATCCTTAGATGTTTTTTTAATGATCTACGCCTTATTTATAAATAGCGTACACTAAAATAGTATAAAGTGTAGACCTAATTTATGTATGCTGTACCTTACTTTATAAACATCCGGCCGCAAACAGCCTAAACAATAAAGACTGTTTGCCTTACCTCCCGGCAGAGCAGACAGTCTTATACTATATGCGATAGATATTCTTATTTTTCAATACGGAACCAATCTACCTCAGCCCATCCGCCATCATTAGTTTGGATAGCAGGACGAGTGCAGAAAGTTCCAACCTTTGCGCCAATCCATTTCCCTTCACGCGCCTGGAAACTTTTACCCAGCTTCTTGAAGTTCTTCCCATCTGTGCTGTAACTGAACTCGCATTGAGCAGCTTTATTGAACGTTACTTTAAAATAAACTGTTTTATCTTTTAATGTAACAGATTCATTGACCACTTCTGCCGATCCTTTATCTGCATTTTTACATTCATTCTGAGAAAGGATTAATCCTTCTTTCGTGTTCTCCAGTGAAAGAAGTGCATAGTTGAGTCCCATTACCAGCAAACCGGTACGTTCCCCGTAGTATTTTGGACTAGGAGCAAACCGCAGTTTCATCACCGCACTGAATTCATTTGAAGGAGTCTTCTGTAAAAGCAGGTTGGCCACGTCCCATAAATTCTTATAATCCTTAACAACAGGGTAGGAGTATAGGCGTGCATAACCTTTATCCGGTGCAAGGAAAATCCATTTCGGGTTATAGTTTGCATGCCATTGCCATTGTGGTGACAAGGTCAGGGTATTAAATTCATCGCTTTCCTGAGGAGTACAGATAGGATAAGTCTTACCTACATTAGGTTTCTTATATGAAGTTACAGGTTCTCCGCATCCGTCTCCGTCTTTATCTACACCAATCACCGGCCAATCTTTTACCCATTTCATTGGTTGCAGGTGAAGAAGACGACCATAGGCACCTACATCCTGAAAATTGAGGAACCAGTCTTCTCCTGTATTTGTATCCACCCAAGCTCCCTGGTGAGGACCGTTGATGGAACTCTTTCCCTGAGCCATTACAACCTTTTCTTCGTATGGACCAAAAGGATTCTTTGAGCGGAGCACTAACTGCCATCCGGTAGAAACACCGCCGGCAGGAGTGAAAATATAGTAATAACCATTCCTTTTATAAAACTTCGGACCTTCACATGTTTCGTGATGATCATGTCCGTCAAAAACAATTCTTGATTCAGTAATGGCCTGAGTTGCTTCAGCATTCAGTTCGCAAACGGCAAGCACACTCTTTAATCCGGCACGGCTTCCGGCAAGAGCATGAACCAGATAAACGTTGCCATCTTCATCCCACAAAGGAGTAGTATCAATAATTCCCTTTCCGGCTTTCACAAGAACAGGTTTGCTCCAGCGACCTTTTGGATCTTTTGCTTTAGTCATGAACACTCCCTGATCAGGATCACCCCAGAAAATGTAGAATTCATTATTATGATAACGGATACTTGGCGCCCAAACTCTGTTACCGTGCTCAGGCTTTTCCACAGCTTCCACCGGTTCAAGGGCATAAGGAATCGCTGCATTAACAATGGTCCAGTTTACCAAATCTTTAGAATGTAGAATCTGTAATCCAGGGATGCAATTAAAGCTGGAAGCCGTCATGTAATAATCATCACCTACACGGCAAGCATCTGGATCAGAATAATCAGCATAAATAATAGGATTGCGGTACGTACCATCTCCTTTATCGGCCACCCATACCTTTGAAACATAGTTCTGCGCCATGGCGGGCAGGGTCATTAATAGGCATAGACCTAAAGTCTGTGTAAACTTTTTCATGTAGTATTATCTTTAATTATTTCTTTGTTGCAAAAATAAAAAATTCCGAGAGAGCACAGGTGTATTATTTGTGCATTCTCTCGGAATAATTACGTATAAAAACTGTTATTTACTTAATTGTTACCTTACAAGGATGTTCCAGCTCTTTTTTCCATTCCTGAACATAGGCAAACCATGCTTCCGGAGTTTTATAACCGAATGTTTCTTTCATTGATGTGAATACAATATTATATTCAAAAGATTTTCTGCCATCGGCTGCTACAGTATAAAGATAGTTATCTTTATCTTTCGCCTCTGCCTTTACATACTTCTGAGGAATGCAGGTAGCAAGTCCTACTGTCTCTTTTGCATATTTAATAGTATCGTTTACCGGCCAGTCAGTTCCCCAGCAAGCAACAAGTCCTTTGTGATCAGAGAACGATTTTGAATCCTTAATATCCTGAACTCCGGTACAGAAAACTTTGTTTTTCAGAGCTTCATCAAAGATAATTTTTACTTCAGCATCTCTGTGACCTGCATATAAAATATAGCGGGTAGTCATGTTTAGTTCAGAACCCTGGTATTGCCAATCATTGGCAATAACATCAACTACAGTGCGAACAGGACCATATGCCAGAATACTTTCCGTACGGTTGCTCACCGGATCAATATGAGTAGCCATTTTACCGTTCCATCCTTTCAATGTTCCCAATCCGCAGCTGGCGTTTACGCGAAGCACATCATCACCAAATCCTTTTGCCAGTTGTGCATCGGTAGGGTAGAACTGAGATTCCTTCAATTCAAATCCTTTATGAAACTTACCATATAAGTCTACAGTCTGTTTTTTATCGAAGTAAATACGGTATGCTACTAATTCAGACTCAAAAGCCGGACCGTGGTGGTGAAGCTGATTATAAAGTATTCCACCAGGAACAGAGACTGAAGAGATTGGAACATGCTGACCTTTCTTATCACTTACCAGCATATCTGCATATACTTTTGAAGGATATGTCTTTGTTGACTTCTCAGAAGAAAGAACAATTTTAAAAGTCTTATTTCCTTTGGCCGGTACATCTGTTACAAAAGCAAGTTCATCCGCTTTACGATCTCCGTTTAAATCGTCAAGCTGAGAAGGAACTTCAGTCTTTCCATCCCAAACAACAGCCGATTTTACAGTGAATCCAGCTTTTAAGTCTGTTATCTTTAAAACAACAGGCTCATTCTCTTTAGCTTTATTCCATTCGTTACTAACTTGAATTGAGATGCTCTTTTCAGCTTTTTGTGCGAAAGAACATAAAGGAAGACAACAATACATTGCCAAGGCAATTCTTATACTCTTTTTCATGATTAATAAAATTCTGTTTATAAAGACGCAAATGTATAATAAAAGCAGTGACAATCGCTGTTCTTTTTGATTGAAATCATTTAAAAATTACTGTTTTACTGTTATCGTTCACTTCTTTGAAAAGAATGCCATCAATTTTAATATTGTTCGCGTTTTTTATAGACAGGCTATTTCCTGATGGAGAACTGATTTTTATATTATCCATAACTACTCCGCTTGCCTGATTTATTACAGCTCCTTCTTTAGCATCAGTTATAACCACATTTTTAACAGTGACATCCTGAATTCTCATCTCTGGAAGACCGTTAAAGAACATTGCTCTTCCCGCTTTTTTGCAATAAATGTCTGAAATATGAATATCTTTGAATATCGGAGTTTCTTCAGTTACAGGAGGAACTGTCTCTGATAGTTTATCTTTCTTATCTTCTTCAGTCACCTCATCAGGAGCTTTTCCGCCATAGAACAAGTCGAACAAAAGAGGCTCATTAGGAATGTTAATCATATTAATATGCTCTACGTAGATACCTTCAACTACACCACCACGTCCGCGGGTACTTTTAAAACGTAATCCCACATCGGTACCAACGAATGAGCAGTTTGATACAAATATATTCTTTACGCCACCGGACATCTCGCTACCCACAACAAATCCTCCGTGTCCGTGAAGAACAATGTTGTTCTTTACAATCACATTCTCACAAGGCTCACCTCTTCTGCGTCCGTCTTCATCTTTACCCGATTTAAGGCAGATAGCATCATCTCCCGCATCAAAGGTACTATTAATGATTAATGCGTTTTTGCATGACTCCATATCCAGAGCATCACCGTTTTGTGAATACCATGGATTCGAAACATTCACATTATTTATTGTTATATCCTCGCATGAAAGTGGATGAAGGCACCAACTTGGTGAGTTTTTGAAGGTTACACCTTGCAGAAGAACAGTCTTACACTTAACAATACTTACCATTACCGGTCGAAGCCATTCCTTTATACTTTCCCAATCTGCATCGGTAGTTATGCCAGTTGGATTATTAAAATTTTCAGTGGCCATCGCTCCTTTTATGGATTTTGCAGTAGGATACCATATTTTTTTATCAGCACTAAGAACTCCACCCGATTTAACGAGATCTTTCCATTGGCTCTCTGTTAACTTGTCTTTCTTTACCGGACGCCAGGCATCACCCGATCCATCAAAAACTCCATTCCCGGTAATTGCAATATTTGTTGCATTCCGGGCTGAAATAGGAGACTGGCAACGACGGGTGTTCATTCCTTCAAAAGAAGTCTTGATTATTGAATAAGCATTATAATCATCAGTAAATAAAACTAATGCATTCTTTTCTGTGTACAAATTTACATTACTCAGTAACTCGATAGGGCCAGTTAACCATAGGCCGGAAGGAATAACAACAGTACCTCCTCCATTAGCATTAATATTTTTTATAGCATCATTAATAGCCTTAGTGTTGATTGTGATTCCGTCTCCTTTAGCTCCAAAATCAATGATGTTCACAATTTTATCAGGGAAGGAAGGTTGTACTACCGGAGACATTTTAAAAGGCACCCCGTTGTATATTGTCGGATCAATATTGCTGTCCTTAGAGGCAGCCTGAATATTAGAACCATAAAGTAGAGTAATAGCACTTACTGCAGAAAGCAGTGCATACTTTTTTATCAATCTGTTCATTCTTTATATTTTGTTTTTATTATAAAATCAATTCACTAACTAAAAGTCCGGAAGTTATTATTATTTCTTCTCAAACGATTCTCACGGACAGTTTGAGAAAGAAATAATAAAAATGATCTAATCTAAATCTAATCTAACTAATCTAAATCTAACCTTAAATAATAATTGCATTAAAACTTCTAGTTTATATATTGCAAATATAGATGCGATGCAGAATTCTAATGTGTACAATTTGTTAGTTTAGGTGTATTTTTTGTTGATTTGTTAGCTTATTTAGTTAAACTTGTAAACTCTTTCCTTGTTTTTAGCAAAAGTTTGTATCTTTGCAGCCTAAATTAACTAATAATATAGGTATGAGTTACAATTTATTGAAAGGTAAAAGAGGTATCATTTTTGGTGCACTCAATGACCAATCTATTGCATGGAAAGTAGCAGAGCGTGCTGCTGAAGAAGGAGCAATCATCACACTATCAAACACACCGGTTGCTGTTCGCATGGGTGAAGTTTCAGCTTTGGCTGAAAAGCTGAATTGTGAGGTAATTCCTGCTGACGCCACAAATGTGGAAGATCTGGAAGTTGTATTTCAGCGTTCAATGGAAATATTAGGTGGAAAAATAGATTTCGTACTTCATTCCATCGGAATGTCTCCTAATGTACGTAAAAAGCATACGTATGATGATTTGGATTATGATTTGCTAGGCAAAACCATTGATATCTCTGCTGTTTCATTTCACAAAATGTTGCAGGTAGCTAAAAAGATGGATGCTATTGCAGAATATGGTTCAGTAGTTGCTTTAAGTTATATTGCTGCACAACGTACATTGTTTGGATACAATGACATGGCAGATGCAAAAGCTATGTTGGAATCAATTGCTCGTAGCTTTGGATATATATATGGTAGAGAACATAACGTGCGCGTTAACACTATTTCTCAATCTCCTACAATGACTACTGCTGGAGCTGGAATTAAGGGCATGGACAGACTGATGGATTTCTCTGACCGTATGTCTCCGCTAGGCAATGCAGATGCTGCTGAATGTGCTGATTATTGTATCACAATGTTCTCAGATCTGACTCGTAAAGTAACAATGCAGACTTTATTCCACGATGGAGGATTCTCTAGCATGGGTATGAGTCTTCGTGCAATGAATCAATACGAAAAGAGTTTTGATGATTATCTTGATGAAAACGGTAATATCATTTACGGATAAATTTATAATGCAGTGAAAAGTGAGTAATCACTTTTCACTGTAAACTTTATACTAATGCGGAAATTTATATTTTTCTTTCTTTCATGTTTACTCTTTTTTTCCTGCAATTTTATAGGAAATAAAGATGGGAGTGGCATGGACAAAAAGATAGAAATATCCCGTTATGATAAAGTCCTGAATGAGTATGTGGAATATAATAGTTTCTCTGCTCTTCAGAAAATGAATACAGAATATCTTCTTGCTACCAAGTATCTTATAGAAGATGTATTGCGGCTTGGACAGGTTAATGACGATAAAATTAACGAGAAGCTTAAAGTATTCTATTCAGATACCACTTTGCGTAAACTAACAGTAGATGCCATAACTAAATATGAGAATATGAGGTGGCTTGAAAAAAGATTTACCAAAGGGTTTCGAAAACTGAAAAAACAAATTCCTTCACTAAAAATTCCCCGAATTTATTCTCAGATATCTGCATTAAACGAATCTGTTGTTGTAGGTGACAGTGTTTTAGGCTTTAGTATTGATAAATACATGGGAGAAGATTATCCGTTGTATAAACGTTATTTTTATGATTATCAACGGAAAAGCATGAAGCCGGAGCGAATCCTTCCGGATTGTTTTAATTTCTATCTGTTAAGTGAATACCCTTTGCCAGAGAAAGATAAAGGTTATTTGATAGACGTGATGCTTCACCGAGGAGTAATACATTATATTGTTTCTCAGACCCTGGATTATAAAACTTTTGGAGAAGAGCTTGACTATACTAAAGAAGAAGAAGCGTGGTGTGAGTATAACAAAAAGAAAATATGGGAATACATGGTGCAGAACGGACATCTTAAAAGTACAGATCCGATGGTCATCCGCAAATACATGAAGCCGGCCCCTAATACCGCATTTTTTGGTGATCAGTCTCCAATGATGGTTGGTGTGTGGATGGGAATGCAGATTGTAGAATCCTATATGAAGAATCACAAGGAAACTACTGTGAAAGAATTATTGGAAATGACTGATTATTCCAAAATGCTTGCTGATGCAAGATTTAACCCTTAATGTAAAATTATAATGGAAGTTGCCTTATACCTTTTGCCCGTTACTTTGGGTGAAACGTCTATTGAGTCTGTGTTACCGGCTTATAATAAAGAAATTACAGTTCAGATAAAGCATTTTATTGTAGAAGATATCCGTTCGGCTCGCCGTTTTCTAAAGAAAGTTGATAAAGAGATCGATATTGACTCTCTTACTTTCTATCCATTGAATAAGCATACATCTCCTGAGGAAATTTCTGGTTATCTTAAACCTTTGCTTGCTGGCTTACCAATGGGAGTAATTTCGGAAGCCGGATGTCCTGCTGTGGCCGATCCTGGTGCAGATGTAGTGGCAATAGCACAACGTAAAAACCTAAAAGTAATTCCGTTAGTTGGCCCATCTTCAATAATCCTTTCAGTTATGGCTTCTGGTTTTAATGGTCAGAGCTTTGCATTTCATGGCTATTTACCTATTGATCCTGTAGAAAGGGTGAAAACGATAAAGCATCTGGAACAACGGATTTATTCAGAAAATCAGACTCAGTTATTTATTGAAACTCCATATCGTAATAACAAGATGGCAGAAGATATATTGCATAATTGCCGTCCTCAGACAAAACTATGCATTGCTGCTAATATAACTTGCGAAGGAGAATTTATAAAGACTAAGACAGTAAAGGAATGGCAAGGAAAACTTCCTGATCTTACAAAGATACCCTGTATTTTCCTTATTTATAAATAGAATGAGGGTCCCTGATTATGGGACCTTTTTAAACTCCTCACTTATGAGTGCGGCTTGTTTCAATTGGTCGTACTCATTTTCAAAACATTCTCCGAAAAAATTCTTTTCCAAATTCGTTTCTATTTGCTGAAAAGTCCACAGCTTTCCGTCACGGAATCTAGGTGAGTAAAGGAGGCTATCATCGTCAACATATAGTATATAAAGATAAATAAGCCGGTTTGTATCTTTATTTTTAAACCTGTATTTAATGCTAAACCGAGGTTCTAGTTCTGCTTCCTGAGGGAATTTTCTTCTCATAATACGATTCACTCCTTCTTCCAGGTTTTCTTCATAACGCAAATAACATTCCATTGGAAGATCAATCTTGGAAGGGTTAAAGCTGACTTTCTCTGATCGCCGGCTAAGAAACAACATACCTTTTGAAATCACGGCAATGCGGATTACCGGATTTATATATTGATTTTTATAATAGTATGTTTCAAAACTATATTTCTTGTCAATAATTTCACCTTTATCATTTAATATTGGAACTTTCTCAATTTTCGATGATAGAGAAAGAAGCAATGCAAGCCCTATCTGACTTGTGATAATGGCAATAATCAGTATGGCCGGAGGCAGAATATGAAGCAGGATAAGTTCTGTAGTCCTGCCCAATGGCGATCCAAAGATAATGATGAGAGACGTTATAATGAAATGGGGGATACATAATATTTGTATCAATCTGGAATAGATTGCTCCCGAATCGATGCTTGACATTAAGTTTTCATCGTAATGTAAAGAGTCCTTTTTAAGGAACAGTTTCTTTATTTTCCTCTTTTCATAAAGAATAACTGACGAAAAAATGATAGTTCCTATCTCAGCATAAAAGGGTAGCATCCCTTGTGGTATACCAATAGTTGGAACAAACGTAGTTATTCCCAGTAACAAAAGTAATGAAGTAGAGGCCGATAAAAGCAACAAACTTCCTCCCAGTCCGATTAAAAAATAGACCAGAAGGGAAAAGAACAGACCTGCAGCAAAACTAGCATATATAGCCATAGCTTCAGGAATGAATTCACTAAGTATCATGCACAGGATAATGGGTAACACTCCAATTGTTCCATTGATAAAAAACAATCCGGATGTGCTCTTTATAAGATTTTTAATCATATTTTTTCTTCTATTCTTTAACCCTTAACAAATATCCTGTAGAATAGGTTCTTAAATTTTGTGTTTGTTAATAATATGTTTTTCGGCGTGATAGGAAGAACGTACAAGTGGAGCACTCTCCACTTGATTAAATCCCTTTTTTAATCCTGTTTCTTTATATAATGCAAATTGTTCCGGTGTAATATAAGCGGCTACCGGAAAGTGTTTGTGTGATGGTTGCAGATATTGTCCGATAGTGAGTATCTGGCATCCGTTCTGTAACAGATCGTCCATAAGCTCTTCTACCTCTGATGGTGTTTCACCCAGACCGACCATGATTCCGGACTTTGCTACAAGTCCACTTTGCGATATCCTGTTTATAACTTTCAGACTAGTTTCATAGTTGGCTGCACTCCTTACGTTAGGACTTATGCGGCGAACCGTTTCCATATTATGTGAAATGATATCCGGTTTGGCTGTAATAATCAGATCTACTAAATCCATTCGGCCCTGAAAGTCGGGAATAAGTACCTCTGTTGTAGTTTCCGGATTAAGGTGTTTTATCTGGAAAAGAGTATCTGCCCAGTGTGATGCTCCCAAGTCGGGGAGATCATCCCGGTCAACTGACGTTATTACTGCATGAGAAAGTTTCATTAACCGGATAGATTCAGCTACATGCAGTGGTTCTTCTGAATTCAGAGGAAGAGGTCTGCCCGTCAGAGTATTGCAGAATTTGCATGAACGGGTACATATTTCTCCGCAAATCATAAACGTTGCCGTTCCTTTACCCCAACATTCGCCCATATTCGGGCAACGCCCGCTGCTACAGATAGTATGTAGCTTGTGAGATTCTACAATACGTTTTGTATCTGTGTAGCGTGCGTTGCTTCCAATATTTATTTTCAACCAGTCTGGTTTCTTGACTCTTTCCATTTGTGTTTATTCAGATAGTATCTTGTTTTAAGATTTAAGTTTTACAGGTTGTTCCTGAAAAACTCAGTTATCTTAGTAAACAAGTGATAGCGGGTGTTTCCACCATAAATGCTGTGATTTCGGTTTGTATATACCTGCATATCGAATTGTTTGTTTGACTGTACCAATTGTTCACTGTATTCGGCAGTATTCTGAAAATGAACATTGTCATCAGCCATACCGTGTACAATCAAAAGCTTTCCGCTAAGATTTCCTGCACGGGTAAATGCTGAAGAAGATGCATAGCCATCTGCATTTTCCTGTGGAGTTCTCATGAAACGTTCAGTATAAACAGAATCATAGAATTTCCAGTCGGTTACCGGTGCAACTGCTACTCCGGCTTTAAATACATTGCTGCCTTCGCTCATGCTCATGATGGTCATGTAACCACCAAAGCTCCATCCCCAGATACCAATTCTACCTTTATCAACATATTGTTGATTATTGAAATACTTAGCAGTTTCAGCCTGATCCTGAGCCTCTTTAACTCCTAAGTTCATATAAGTACATTTAGTAAACTCTTCACCACGTCCGCCGGTACCTCGTCCGTCAACACATGCAACAATATAGCCCTGAGTAGCCATGTAAGCTTCCCATCCTAATCCGCTTCTTATTCCGCCCAGACTCCAGCGATCAGCCACTTCTTGTGTGCCAGGTCCACTGTATTGGTAAAGAATAACAGGATATTTTTTAGATTCAGAGAAGTCGGCTGGCTTAATCATCCATCCGTTTAACTGAACCCCTGCAGAAGTTGTGAAAGAGAAGAATTCCTTTTTAGGCAGAACCATCTTACTGATCTCTTCTTTCAGCTTGCTGTTGCTGATAAGTACACCAAGTTCTTTTCCTTTATTATCATTCAGAGTTACTGTCGATGGAGTAGTCAGGTTTGAGAAAGTATTAATAAAGTATTTCATTGTTCTTCCAAAGATGGCATTGTTTGTACCTTCCTTTTCTGTGAGTTTATCTTTTCTTCCCTTTGCATCTATTGCATACACAGCTTTGCGTAGAGGATTGCCTTCGTTACTTTCATAATAGAAAGTATTGGTTGCAGGATCCCAGCCGTGGTACTTGCTGACTTCAAAGTTGCCCTTTGTTACTTGTTTCACCAGATTTCCTCCGATAGAATACCAGTAAAGGTGACTAAATCCATCTTTCTCGCTCAGGAAACTAAAGTTGTTATCGTAGAATACAATATTATCAAAGTTATTTTCATTAATGTAATATTTACTTTCGTCTCTTAATACTAGCTTGGCAACTCCTGAACGAGGATTCACGAAGTACATATCAAACTGGTTTTGTGTACGGTTCAGCGTCATAACTGCCAGTTTACTTGCATCTTTAGTAAAACGGATACGTGGAATATAATCTTCCTTCTTTATAGGAATATTTAATTTTCTGATCACCTTTGATTTGATATCGAAAGAGTGTACCGTTACAGTAGAGTTTGTCTGTCCCGATTTTGGATATTTATAAGAATAACTTCCGGGATAATATTCGTTCTCTTTGTTAGTAGGATATTGTCCGGCATACAAAGGAAAAGAATAAGAAGGCACAGCTGTTTCGTCAAAGCGCACAAAAGTAATCATTAAGTTATCGGGCGAGAATTCCAGCGCACGGTTATACTCAAACTCCTCTTCATATACCCAGTCGGGAGCTCCATTGATTATTTTCCCAAAAGCTCCATCGGTGGTAACTTGTGATTCGCTGTTGCCATAAAGGAACTTCACCAGGAAGATATTATTGTTTCTTACGAAAGCCACCATGTTTCCATCAGGAGAAAAAGTAGGAACCTGTTGAGGACCTCCGTCTGAAAGTTTCTCTACCAAATTACGTTTAATAGTGTACACATAGTGAACAGCAGTAAACGAGCGGCGGTAGATAGGTTTTGTTTCAGTCTGAATCAGGATTTTAGTTTCATCAGGAGACAGCTGATAACCATCAAAGGTTTTGAATGTACACTCACGTGCTGTTGAAACATCGAACAGTGTTTCTACTTCTTTGCCTGTCTTGAATGAATATTTTACAATGCGCTTTCTGTCATTACTCATCATTGTGTAATGTTCGCCATCGGCCATTGGCACTAGTTCGCCTAACCTTTCGCCATTGTATTTGCCTGTTACAGCATCTTTTAATGTTAATACTTTGCTATCCTGGGCATAGATTGCCAAAGAGAGAGCACAAAATATCAAGAGTAAATTAATTTTTTTCATGTTGCAATACATCTGATTTTCTGTTATACTCCACAAAAGTAAACAATTTAATCGATTCTGTATTGTGCATTTCTTAAAAGTTATTTTTTTGATTATTTATAGGTCTGTTGACTGATTAAGTTATTGCAGATTTAGATACCTGTTATTTCAATACCAGATTAAGTATAAATACATTTATAATTTGCCTTGACTTTTCATCGTCATCAGATATGTACTGAAAGAAAATAATAAATATGATAGAATTAAATAGCAAATCACAATAATGCGCCCTTTTATTTGATCTTTTTTAGATTCATTCTCATATATTTTTTTAATTTCTAGACATTTTTTTTCTCTTGCAAATAAAAAGTAGAAAATAGAAATAAAAACAAATTCTATAGTTAAAACTATTGTGATAGAAATATCGGGAAGACTAATGTAGTCCTTTGTAATAACGTATAATAGTGACATAACAGTAATGTAATTTAAAAAAAATGTCATTGTCATCAGAATAATAGCAAAAAACTCGGCAACATTTTTGTTACCCACACTTATCATAAGCTGATATAATCTGTAAAATAGAAAACGTAATAGCTTCATAATTATTTTATTTATTCTTTTTGATTTATAAATTAGGCATGGAATGCATTACTTGTGTTTAGTGTATTAATACTAAACTCCCCCAGAACGAACCAATTGCAAATATTATTAATAACAATGTAATAAATCCCCAGATGATTTTTTTGTTTTTCGGAATTTGATCAAACTCATTAAAATATTCAAGATACTTATCATTCTTAAACAAGAACTTGTTGCATATAAAATATCCTGGTATTATAATAAAAATAAGATAAATGATTGTGTATAATATATTCTCGAAAATAATACTATACAAGTTATTAAGATCCAGAAGAATCTGAAGTACGTTAAAAATACTGACTGTAAGCAAGACCGAAATAATTCCTATTCCACTACCAGCCCATATAATACTTGAACCATGTTTAGGATTATTCATCATTTCTCTATAAAAGCCATTCATATCGGGCATACCATTTTTTTCTTTATATCTCTTTATTGCTGGAATTTTATTTATCCAATAAAATGGGAGTGCATAATTTAAAGCAATGCTGAAATTTACATCCCATCTGTATAACATATAATGAATCATATTCCAAAACCATTCAACTTTTTTCATTCTCTAATGTCCCTCAGATATTTGTTTGTAATTATATACACTTTGTGTAAGTTTCTTCAATATTATAATAGCTCATACTGTTTAAGATGTCTTAACGGAGAGCAGATTCAGCCTATAGAAATAAAGTCGAATTACCAAGATTTAATCTAAATCAGTTTATAAATGATTAAAACTACCATTAATATTAAAGGTGGGGCTAATAAGGAGATTGCCGCATATCTTATGAATAGTTTTCCATTGTGAAATTTGTATTTCTTAATAAAAACAGTGTATTTATTTTTATAGAATACTAGAAAATAGTTGATGATATATTCTGGTAATAAGAAAAGAATAAGTGCATGAGTAAATGTGTCAAGAAATTTAGACTCAAAAAATCTAGTTTCACGGAAAAAATCAGTTAAATGTAAACTTCTTGGCAAAATGGTTAGTAAAAAAACGAAATTAAACCCAAGGCATAATGACATAACAAAAAGAGAGTACCATTTCCAACTCTTTTTATTTAATGGATTTTTTTGTAGCTGTAAAATACAATCAGTCCAAACTGAATAATAGAATTTTTTAATCATTTCTTTTATTTTTATATTCTCTGTTATATATAAACATTCTAAGTCTTACGACGCTAATTATTTCGGAACCAATATCTAAAATAATCTAACTAATAGTGCTTATAGGATGCTTCCACTTATCTATGTATTCAGAAAATGTGATACATAAACGGTCAATAAAATGTAAAGCAAAGAAAGGATAGAACTAATAATTTTTTGCTTTTTAGTTTCAGCTTTAAATCTTTTAATTACGTTTTTACAATTATCCTTTCGGATGAATATATAATAGTTTATACATCCAATTATAAGGCCAATAATTGCTCCTTCTATTTTAGGATTATTAGAAAATATTGAATGGCCTAATAAAAAAGAGATGGCTGGCATAATGTTAAGTCCAATTAAACATGATATTAACAACATAGCTGTCCAGGTTGCATCAACAGTACCTACTCTTTTTGCAAACTTGTATAACCTATAATATAGATAATAATATATATTCATTTTTTTATTTATTACTTCTCTCGAATTGCTGATTCAATTTGTTTTTCTCATATGTGTTTAGCTGAATTATTACGAAAAAATCCAATTATGATTTTTGTACATTCCTGCTAATAAAAGTAATCCGAAACTTATTAAATAATAGATTATTATTGTTATTACTGGATGCAGCTGTTTTTTGTTTTTGTATTCTTTTTCGTATTTATTTATAATTTTCTTGTATCTTCCTTTGTAGCTGTAATAAAGTAACAGTAACAGAACCAGCGACAAACTAAATATATATTTATATTCTTTCTTAAATTCTATGCCAATGTTAATACCTAATGCATCAAACAGTCCAATTATTGTAAATAAGTTTAATGTCAAACAGCCAATAACGTATGATATTCCCCCCAATACAGGTATGTCATCAAAGTTTTTAGAACGTTTTGCTAAAAGAAACGAATTGTAAAATAAGTAATTATAAATTCTCATGATTTATGTATTATTTCCTGCAACCTTACAATTGGCTAATAACTAGTAATAATAGAGGCAACATTAAAGATAAAATGAAATAACTGATGCTTATTTAAAAAGTAGTCCTATAGCTATTAATGAACCAATAGATCCAATTCCTACAATCAAAACAAATATTCTTCCAATCCACTTCTGAATGTTATTTTCTTGATCAAATTTTTCTTTAATCTCTAAAATAGATTTCTTAAAATACTTAGTGTTGATTAAATAAATCAAAAAAGCGATAATAAGTCCACAAATAATTAATGTGTTATCTGAAATAGATTTTATATAACTTATACATTTACTGAAAATCATAAAAAGATCAATCACGAAAAATAAATCAATAATTGAAATTAAAGCAACTGTTCCATCCAATGCATTTTGTCTATTGGGAGTTCGTAACATATACGAATACAACTTATAAAATAAATATTGATATGCTATTTTCATTGTTTTTATTAATTGTTGCTACGTTATTCCAGATATCAACATTGTCTTATTACAAAGGTAATGTATTTTCTTTACATTTTCTGATTAACTTGTTTCTTTTTCGTAATCGTCCAGATAGTAATGGGTAAAAATGCGATCAATTATGATGTCCGATTTTCTGTGATGATTGTCCGTTTCACCTGCAATAGTTTTATTCTTTTTCAGAAAAAACTCTCCATCCCTCACTTTTTAATTATAAATAATTGATAACCAGGTTTTAAACACAAAATCTGATAAATTCATCCCTCACTCATCCCTCACTGAGCGAAATGTAATTTGTTAATTATTAGATAGTTAATAAGGTGATGGATGAAGACCAAAAGTCCCTCATCCCTAACTATTTGGGGCATCCCTCACTTTTTCGTTTAAAAAATAGCTGTTTTGTAGCTGTTATATGTCCCGTTATGTTTTCAGAATCTTAATAAGAGAAAAACAAAAGAACATCCTGAGATATTATATCTTCCTTGTACAAAACAAATAATTGTCCTGTACAAAAGAATTAATTGTTTTGTACAGAAGAATGCATTCTTTTGTACAAGAGAATATAAATTGCTGGTTTATAATTAAAATAAAGAAAGCGAAAGATAAATTAAGATGAAAGTAGAAAATGTAAAGCAGACCTTAGTGGGCAATTATTATTGTAAATAGAAAAATGGCTAACCTTAATTGAATAAAATACGTACCTTTGTGATTCAAATAAATAACAGAATGAATTCGATGCCTGCTTATAATGACTTTTCTTCTTTTCTGCGAAAGTATTTTGATGGTAAAGTTCAGAAGATTTCGCTTAATGCCGGCTTTACATGCCCAAATAGGGATGGTGTAAAGGGGAAAGGTGGTTGTACTTATTGTAATAACCAGACGTTTAATCCGGAATATTGCAAGACTGAAAAGTCTGTAAAAGAACAACTGGAAGAAGGTCGTTTATTCTTTGCCCGCAAATATCCGGACATGAAATATCTGGCTTATTTTCAGGCTTATACAAATACCTATTCTGAACTTGATGAGCTGAAAAGAAAGTATGAAGAGGCTCTGAGTGTGGATGGGGTAGTGGGGCTTGTTATCGGAACTCGCCCTGATTGCATGCCCGATTCGTTGCTCGATTATCTGGCGGAACTGCAAAAACGCGCTTTCCTTCTTGTTGAGTATGGCATAGAAAGTACAAATGATGATACGCTGCGCAGAATTAACCGCGGACATACTTATGCAGATACGGTAGATGCTGTGCAAAGAACGGCTGCCAGAGGAATTCTTACCGGAGGTCATGTGATATTGGGATTGCCGGGAGAGACGCATGATATGATTGTGAACCAGGCTGAAATGCTCTCCAAACTCCCGCTTACTACGTTGAAAATGCATCAACTGCAATTGATTCGGGGAACAAAGATGGCTCATGAGTTTGAAGAACATCCCGAAGACTTTCATTTGTACAAGGTTGACGAGTATATAGATCTGGTTATTGATTATGTGGAAAGACTTCGCCCGGATATGATTCTGGAACGCTTTGTTTCTCAGTCTCCCAAAGAATTGCTGATTGCGCCTGATTGGGGACTGAAGAATTATGAATTTACCGATAGGGTGAAAAAAAGAATGCGTGAAAGGGAAGCTTATCAGGGAAAATTATATAGTTATTAAGATAAAAAGGTTATTTTTGCTGTAAAAATTAAGAGGATATTTATTATGCAACAGAAGAATATTATTAAAGGGAAAGTTCACTATGTAGGAGTGAATGACAGAAATAAACAACTGTTTGAAGCTATGTGGCCGTTGCCATACGGCGTATCTTATAATTCATATCTTATTGATGACGATATGGTGGCATTGGTAGATACAGTGGATGTTTGTTATTTTGAATCTTTTTTGCGCAAAATAAAGAATATAATAGGCGAACGTCCTATTAATTATCTGATTATAAATCACATGGAACCTGATCATTCGGGTTCTATTCGTCTCATAAAGCAACACTATCCTGATATTGTTATTGTGGGAAATAAGCAGACTTTCGGAATGATTGAAGGCTTTTACGGTGTTACCGGTGAACAATATCTGGTAAAGGACGGTGATTTCCTTGCTTTGGGACATCATAAACTGAAATTCTACCTCACACCAATGGTGCACTGGCCCGAAACAATGATGACTTTTGACGAAACAGACGGAATCCTTTTCTCAGGAGATGGGTTCGGAGCGTTTGGTACTCTCGACGGAGGCTTCATTGATTCACGAATCAATGTGGATAAGTTCTGGGATGAAATGGTACGTTACTATTCAAATATTGTAGGGAAATATGGTTCTCCGGTTCAAAAAGCGCTTGAAAAGCTGAAAGGATTGAACATTGCGGCTATCTGCTCAACACATGGTCCGGTTTGGATGGAGAATATTGACCGGGTAATAGGCATTTATGATAAGTTGAGCCGTTATGATGCCGACGAAGGCGTGGTTATTGTCTACGGAAGTATGTATGGAAACACCGAACAGATGGCCGAAACCATTGCTTCCGAACTCTCAGCAAGTGGTGTAAAGAACATTGTTATGCACAATGTATCTAAATCGCATCCGTCATACATTATAGCAGATATATTCAAATATAAAGGACTTATTGTGGGAAGTCCCACTTACAGTAACCAGCTTTTTCCTGAAATAGAGTCTCTTCTTTCAAAGATTGAAGTCAGAGATATGAAAGGACGCTATCTGGGTTACTTTGGTTCGTTTTGCTGGGCAGGTGCAGCGGTTAAAAGACTGGCTGAATTTGCTGAAAAGAGCAAATTTGAACTTGTTGGTGATCCGGTAGAAATGAAGCAAAGCATGAAGGAGATCACTTATACTCAATGCGAAAATCTTGCAAAAGCAATGGCCGACCGTCTGAAGGTTGACAGAACAAGCACACACTAATTTAATTATAATCTAAAAAAACATCGCTATGAGACTAATCATTCAACCTGATTATCAGAAAATATCCCAATGGGCTGCTAATTATGTTGCAGCAAAAATTAATAAGGCTTGTCCAACAGTAGAGAAACCTTTTGTTCTTGGTTTGCCAACAGGCTCTTCTCCTCTTGGTATGTATAAGGCATTGATCGATTTGTATAAGAAAGGTACTGTCTCATTTAAGAATGTAGTTACTTTCAATATGGACGAATATGTGGGGCTTCCCAAGGATCATCCTGAAAGCTATTACTCTTTTATGTGGAACAACTTTTTCCATCATATTGATATTGTTCCCGGAAACGTGAATATCCTTAATGGAAATGCAGCCGACCTTGAAGCTGAATGTGCTCGTTATGAAGAAACAATTAAGGAGTACGGTGGAATAGATCTTTTCCTTGGAGGAATTGGTCCCGACGGACATATTGCTTTCAATGAACCGGGATCTTCTCTTACTTCACGTACCAGAGTAAAATCATTGACTACTGATACAATTATTGCAAACTCCCGTTTCTTTGATAATGATGTGAATAAAGTTCCAAAGACATCTCTTACTGTAGGTGTGGGAACAGTTCTTTCTGCAAAAGAGGTCCTTATTATAGTTAATGGACACAGCAAAGCCCGTGCTTTATATCACGCTGTTGAAGGTGCTATTACTCAAATGTGGACTATCAGCGCACTTCAACTTCACGAAAAAGGAATTATTGTTTGTGATGATGCTGCTGCAGATGAACTAAAAGTGGGAACTTACCGTTACTTCAAGGATATTGAAGCAGATAATCTTGATCCTGATTCTTTATTAAAGAAATAATATCCCCCAAAATACTGGAATCCCCGCTAATCAACCTTTATATATAAGGCTAACTAGCGGGGATTCTTTGTTTTCTTCTGTAAAGTATGGTAAGGAACTCTCTGTTTATAGATAAAAATGCATCGTATTTCTAAGTTTTTGCACAGTTACGTCTTCAAGCTTTGGCCATTTATTCAGCAAAGATTGATTTATAGTGATGAATGCTTCTATCTATGTTTCAGAGCTTTACATTTTCAAAGAGAAAAGTTCAACTCTTTCCAGTACTTGTCTTCGCTATGTTTCTGCTTTTTATTTCTTTTCGATGCAAAGACTATACCTCTTCCAGAATGCCTTTTCCCTGACGCACTATTTCAGCATTGCCGGAAGTGCAGTCAACAATCGTTGAAGGCTCAATTCCTCCAATACCTCCGTCAACAACTAAATCTACTTCATTGCCAAACTTTTCATCAATCAGCTCCGGAGTAGTGAGGTATTCTATATCTTCTTTCTCATCCCAGGGAACAGTTGTTGTCAGAATAGGCGCTTCCAGCTGCCTGCATATTTCGCGGATAATAGGATTATCGGGTACACGAATACCAACTTCCTTCCTGTTCTTGAATATCTTAGGCAGTTTGCTGCCGGCGGTCAGGATAAAAGTAAAAGCTCCTGGCAGATTCCGCTTCATTAGTTTGAAAGTTGAGTTCTCTACTTTTGCATATTCACTGATATTGCTCAGGTCA
This sequence comes from uncultured Bacteroides sp., assembly GCF_963676325.1. Lineage (NCBI taxonomy): Bacteria > Pseudomonadati > Bacteroidota > Bacteroidia > Bacteroidales > Bacteroidaceae > Bacteroides > uncultured Bacteroides sp. Next base: position 3,151,658 of record NZ_OY781099.1, on the reverse strand, counting down.
TAACAAATAATAGAAAGACTTTTTTTCTTAGGGTCAATGTCCTTTATGCGGCAGATGTTTTCTACTGCACGGACTTGCAAAGCATGACAACCAATGGCATACACTGTGTCCGTGGGGTAGATAACCACTCCTCCGTCACGGAGGATCTGAACAATTTGTTCTATATCCTTCGGGTTATTGTTCTTTTCGTATAACTTAATTAGCATTATATGATTAATTATTACTCACTTTTTGCTTTTTCAATGAGTTTGTCTCCTTGATTTTCTGCTTCTTTCACTAGCTTGTCTGATTGCTTTTGGGCTTCTTTAACCAAAGCCTCTCCAGCTTTCTGCGCTGCCAGCTTCTTGAAAATATTACCTCCGGCTTTTTCTGCCAGTGCATCTGCTTGTTTTTGTGCTTCGGCTACCAGTTTATCTCCGGCCTTTTGTGCATTAGTCACTAAAGCCTCTTTTTGTTTTTGCGCATCGCTTAAATCTATTCCGAGTTTCTTTCCCAGTTCATTCAGTGCTTTTCCTTTCACTGCACTGATTGCCTGCTTAGCCATGCTCTTAGTGTCAATGGAAACTTTAGGAGAAGTAAATGTTCCGCCTATTTTAAGATCGAGTGTACTTAGCTGTGCAATAGCTCCTGTCGAAGCAGGTAGCTTAATTTTTCCGGAATAGTCGATAGTCTGATCCAATCCCGTACTTCCCGATAGGTTAAGCATGGTTTCACCAAACTTAATATCGAAAGGTTTAGTGGCCACACGTCCGTTTTTGATGGTGAAATCTATCTTCATATCCTTCACTTTCATGTTCTTCAAACTCTCTTTCTTGATAGCAGTAGCAATTTGGTCAATCACTTTCACGCCGCTTAGGCTGATATCTTTGGTTGATAAGCTTCCTGCTCCCTGCATGGATGTAAACACTGGCGACATTTGATCGTCCAGTTTAGTAGCAATGTTCATATTTCCCGAGAAGTTTCCTTTTATGTTCTCAAAGATAGGTGCCATTTTTTGTACCATATCCAGTTCCTTGTAAGCCTGAGCAAAAGAGAGTCCACTCATTTTAAATCCGGCGTTCAGGTCGGGACTTTTTACACTTGCCGCAGTAGAATAAGAACCATTCATCACAACAGCGCCACCCATGGTGTTCATTGACAGGTTTTGCATATCTACTTTGCCATCTTTAACCAGAAGTTTTCCGTTCATATTATTGAATGTCATTTTATCAAAGAGCACTTTTTTCATGCTGGCATTCATATTAAAGTCAATATTCTTCGGAATTTCAAGAACCGATGTGGCAGCAGTTGCAGTTGTAGCGGTTGTTGCTGCTGTTTTTTCGGCTTCTTTTCCCGAAGTAGCTGCAGTAGTAGTGGTGGTTCCCATAAAGTCGTTCAGGTTGAAATAGTTAGACTTTATGTTCATTGTTCCTTTTATGGTTTTGTTTTTCAGGACATATCCCATGTAATTCTCCAGTTTACAGTCGGCAGTGATGTCATTTTTGCCAATCTTCACCGTAGTTTCGCTCAAATTGAGATATCTTGGAGTGAAAGTAAAGGTAGATCTCTGAATGTTTATGTTCTGCATATCTTTCATCTTCAGAATCATATTCGATAATTTCAGAGAACCCGAAGCCTGGAACTTGTCATATTGTTCTTTCTCTATGTATGACATTCGTCCGGCCATATTTACATCGGCCGAGATGATGCCGTTTAGTTGCATACCTTCATCCAAAGGATATACTTGTTTAACCATTCCCAGATTCAGTGTTCCTTTTGCGCTTCCTTTTACATCAGGATCACTTACCGGAGTCTTGACTATGGCTGTGATGCTGAATGGATTGCCAGCAAGACGGAAGCTGAACGGATTGATGTTTACCTCGGTTAAATCTGCACTACCGCCCGGATTTTTCACACTTGCGTTGATGTTTATCTGATCTACGCCCGCAGGAAGTGAAGGATATTTGAATGTAGCGTTCTTTACCACCATGTTTGCATTGAAGGCAGGCAATGTGTCGCCAAGCATAATCCCTTTTGCGCTGGCGGAAAGTGAAACTGCTCCGGTAGTTTTAATATCTTCAAAATTCTTAGCATAAATAGCTGGTATCAGAGACAGCACATCTTTAAAGCCAACCTCGTTTGTGTTAAGCTTTAAGTCCATATCCATTCCGTTTTTCAGCATTGCCACCCATCCGTTTACGCTGGTCTTGATAGCATTAAGTTGGAAAACGTTGTCTTTGAATGTATATTTGCTGTGAGCAAGGTCGGCCTCCAGATCCATATCGGCAGAGACCACTGCATCTTTTATGTAAGGGATACTTCCCATTTTAAATGTCAATGCTTTGCTCTCGGCTTTTATTTTCAGTGTAGTGAGATCGGCTGTAAGGTCTCCGGAACATTCAGCATTTGCATGGCCTACTGAAGCATACATCTTTCCCTGACGATCATCATAAATCACGTTTAAGTTGTCGGCTGTCATTGTTTTAAGCTTCAGCTTAAATGGTTTGGCTGCTTCTGCTTCGGTTGTTTTTGCGGTTGTGTCTGGTTTCATGATGTCCCAGTTCACTTTTCCACTCTCAAGAACAATGGCATGTATGTAAGTATCTGACAGACTAATTTTTGAAACATCGTAGCCGCTGCTGCCGAATAAGGAGAAAAGATCAATAACTGCGGTGGCTTCGCCGGCTTTAACCAACGTGTCGTTGGCAAACTCATCAACTCCTTTCAGATAGAACCCGTCGAGAGTGACAGAAGCTTTGGGGAAGTTCTTGAACAGACTAATGTTAAGGTCCTCAAACCCGAACTTTGCATTCAGCATCTTATTGCCTTCAACTATCACAATCTTCTCAATCTTTCCTCGGAAAGCATAAGGAAGAATTGCCATAAGTGCCAGTAGACACACAATTACAATACCTGTAATCTTTAAATTTTTAATGGCTTTTTTATTCATAATGTCCGTGTCTTAGTTATTTGAATTATCTTTTTCTTTTTTCAATTCTTCAGCTATCCGCCAGTGAATAGCGGCTTTTTCTTCTTCTCCCAGCCTTGCATAAGCATCGCCCAGTAATTCGTGCGACTTTTCATGCCCGGGTTTTATCTCGCATGCCTTTTCAAGATCGGAAATAGCGTCCTCTGTGTGATTCATCTCCAGGCGTAACTTCCCACGATTATACCTGGGCTTGAACGCTCTTGGACTGAGCTTTACCGCTTCATTGAGGCATCCCACAGCTTCGGGTATTTTATTATCCTCGAAAAGAGTCAATCCTTTCCTTACCCATGCGTCAACCATTTTAGGATCAAGCTCCAGTGCTTTATCGTAATTGGCCAGAGCAGCACGAAGGTCATGGGCATGAGTGATACACTGATTGCCCATAACGTAATATTCCTTAGCATATTTTTTCAGACTTTCCCGCTGCGCTTCCATTTGCCTCTTAATAGCAACGTTTTCGTCCTTCAATTTGTTTATGATTCCAAGCTTTTTGCGTATAAATCTTTTTACGATAGGTCTTTCTATGTCATATCGGGAATGGATGGCTAAAAAGAATTGTTCCAGAAACTCTTCGAAGTTTCCATTATCAAATTGCTTGACAGCTTCTGCATACTGAATATCAGCCTGAGCTTGTTTCAGCGCTTTCTCAATGGATTGCTGGTTGTTGAACCGTGTGGCAAAGTCAACAATCTCTTGTCTCACGAATATATCTCCGCGTGAAATCTGTTTCTTCAGCTGAATTCCTTCCAGAGAAGTACATCGGCTTAACGCTACATAAGCTTGTCCGCCTGCAAAAACTCCTCCGCTGAAGTCAACAACCACTCTGCTGAAGGTCAGTCCCTGACTTTTGTGAACGGTAATGGCCCAGGCCAGACGGATGGGGTATTGCATGAATACGCCAAGTTCCTCTTCTTCTATTCTTTTTTCTTTCTCGTTGTACACGTAACGTATGTTGCGCCACGAGTCTTTATTAACATCACATTCCTTTCCATCATCAGTAAGTACGTAGATAGTTCCATCTTTATCAATACCGGAAATTACTCCAATGGTGCCGTTTACCCAGCGACGTTCGTAATCGTTCTTGATAAATATAATCTGAGCGCCCACTTTAAGCTCCAGATCTTTTTGTGTGGGCAGACTGCTTTCGGGAAAATCTCCGGAAATCTCTCCTTTAAATACCACCGGATCACCGGGCAGTTCGGCTAGTTTCTTTTCATTGATGAAATCTACATTATCCCGCCGCGTTGCAAGAGTGATGTACATGTCTTCCTCCGCCTCCTCTATGCGAGAGTTGTATCGGGTGTTGAGCAATTGCAGATCGGCAGCGCCGGCTGTATTGTTTCGTATATGGTCGAGCACGCTGACAAATACCTTATCAGTCTGTCGGTAAACCTTTCTTAATTCAATGGATACCAGATCAATTTCACTAAATACCCTTGCCGAGAAGAAAAATGGGGAGGGATAAAAACGATTCAAAATCTCTCGCTCATCATTCTTTATCACGGGTTCCAGCTGGTAAACGTCACCCACCAGCAGAATTTGCTTACCGCCGAACGGTTCCCTCATGTTATTTGAGTATATTCTCAGCACACGATCTACAAAGTCGATGATATCTGCCCGCACCATTGAGATCTCGTCAATAATCACAAGCTCAACCTCCTTAATTAGTTTGCGGTGAGCAGTGCGATATTTCAGGAATTCGTGAATTCGTCCGCCCTGAAGACTGAAATTTGGATCATCGGGCAGGAGAGGGTAAAAGGGAAGTTTGAAAAAACTATGAAGAGTGCTGCCGCCCGCATTAATTGCGGCGATGCCTGTTGGAGCAAGAACCACATGTTTTTTGCGGGTGTTTTCGCAAATATATTTCAGAAACGTGGACTTTCCCGTGCCTGCCTTGCCGGTTAGAAAGACTGACTGACGGGTGTATTGAATTAAGTTCAACGCATCCTGAAACTCTTTGTTATCCGTATCGATAGTAAATTTCACGTTCTTCGAATTTAGTAAAACACAAAGATATGATTTATTGCGTGAAAGCAAGGGATGATTTGGTAAATTTATTCTTTTTAAATGGAGTGTAAAAGAGGGAAAAATTAGCTGTATTACTGTTAAAGAATAATAAATTTCCAATTAAAACCAGTAATAATGGAGTTGTTTTTGGTTCTATATATTGAACTAAATAAATGCAAAGACAATGAAAAAACTATTTTTATCTTTGGGACTGATGTTATTTGTATCAGTTGCTTATGCTCAGAACGCTCTTTCAGTAGGCAGAAACCAGCTTAATGTAGGTGTTGGGCTGTCTGAATACGGTTTGCCGGTCTATGTTGGTATTGATCACGCCGTGAGCCGTGACTTTACACTTGGAGGTGAACTCTCTTATCGCTCTTATGATGAGCGCTGGCACGATTATGATTATCATCTTAATTCCGTTGGTCTCTCAGGAAACGGTAATCTTCATTTTAATAATCTTCTTAATATTCCTAGAAACTGGGACTTTTATGCAGGTTTAAACGTGGGCTTTTATATATGGAACTCGCCTCACGACTACGGCGGCAGCCATACAACCGGATTGGGACTAGGAGCACAGGTTGGCGGACGCTATTACTTTAATAACAAAATAGGTGTTAATCTTGAAGTTGGCGGCGGAAACGAATTTAGTGGTGGAAAAATAGGCCTCACTATTAAGCTTTAAGCTCAATACCTTTATTTAAGGATAAAAAGTCTTACTTTTTTTTCTTTATGTCCATATTAATTTGGTGTAACAAGTTACTTGGATTATTGAGATTAAGAAATAAGGCTTTTTGTTTTTTCTATTCATTTGATAGAATTATCACTGGGGAAAGTTAAGGCATCTTTACGCCGTACTTAAGGTGATTACTGGTTACACGTTATTTAAAAATTGTACACCTTATTAAATTATAGTGTACACTAAAAATGCAAATGCTCTACACTATTGTATGAAAGGTGTACACCTATGAAAGAAACTCCGGTGAATGGATTTATTACTAATTTAGATAAATGATGTTAACTACCGTGATAATTTATACAATATGTTTGTTTATATAGAACTTTTTAAACAATATTTGCCAAAATAAATCAATTCTAATAAAAATTTGATTGTTATGGATGATAAAGAATTTGAGTTTAATGGTTTAAAAATCAATGGATTCTTAATGCTTTTCCTGAATTTCTTTCTGATAGCAATTTGTATTGCATTATTTATACTTTTCGATGTTGTTGGAACCATTGGAATAATTGTTGGTGCTGTAGGCATTATTGTCAGTCTTTTTATTCTGGCGGGATTCATGAAACTGGAGCCTAATCAGGCACGGGCCATGGTGTTTTTTGGAAAATACAAGGGAACTTTCAAACAAACCGGTTTCTTCTGGGTAAATCCGTTCCTTGATAAGAAAAAACTATCACTCAGAGCCAGGAATCTTGACGTTAAACCTATTAAAGTAAATGATAAAACGGGTAATCCCATCATGATCGGTTTGGTTCTTGTATGGAAACTCAAGGATACATATAAAGCAATGTTTGAGATAGACTCCCAGACATTGGCCGAAACTGCTACCGGAACACCAGCCAATTCGGCAAATGTAGGTAACTCTGTTGCAGGCCGAATGACAGCATTCGAGAATTTTGTGAAAATTCAGAGCGATGCAGCCCTTCGTCAGGTGGCCGGACAGTATGCTTACGATGATAACGAAGGAGATATAAGCGGGTTAACACTAAGATCAGGCGGTGACGAAGTAAATACTCAGCTAGAGTTGAAGCTGAATGAACGTTTGGCTATGGCAGGAATGGAGGTCGTTGAAGCACGACTCAACTATCTTGCGTATGCTCCTGAGATTGCTGCCGTGATGCTTCGCCGCCAACAGGCATCGGCTATTATTTCCGCTCGTGAAAAAATAGTGGAAGGTGCGGTTTCCATGGTGAAAATGGCTTTGACTAAACTCGCAGAAGAAAAAATAGTAGAACTTAACGAAGAAAAAAAGGCTGCAATGGTAAGCAATCTGCTTGTTGTTCTTTGCGCCGATGAGGCAGCTCAGCCTGTAGTAAATACCGGAAATTTGAATAACTAACTAAATTATTAATCTTTAAAAACAGACGCTTTATGATTATTTTAGCTGGTCTTGTTGCATTTATTGCCGTATTGGTTTTTGCTCTATTTAAGTAATAAAAATGAAAAGAACCATTTACTTTTTAGCATTTCTGTTTATCTGCTTCACAGCTTCGGCCAATAAACAGGATGACAAATTCCGTTTGTCTGAGCAATTGCTTCAATACCTCATGGATGGTAAAGGAGAAGAGGCTCATCAGATGCTGAACGATAAGGTGAAAACCATGATTCCTGTTGAACAAATGAACAATCTTTGGAAGCAATTGACCGCTCAGGTTGGTGCTTTTCAAAGTAAGGATGAGTGGCAAGAGCAAGTCGTTGCCGATAAAACTATTTATTATTGCGATATTCAGTTTGAACACATGGCATTGCGGTGCAATACTGCGTTCGACAAAGATGGTCTTGCAATAATATTAAACTTTGTGCCTGCACCGGCAAAGCCAAAATCTGCGGCTGCAAAAGCGGATAATGCCCAAATGAAGGAGACAGATATAAAAGTGGTGACCGGAAAGTTTGAACTACCCGGCATACTTTGTATGCCTCTGGGAAAAGAATCTGCTGCCATAGTGATTCTGGTGCAGGGTTCAGGCCCTAACGACCGGGACGAAACAATTGGCCCCAACAAACCTTTCCGCGACTTAGCCTGGGGACTTGCTAAACAAGGAATTGCAAGTATTCGTTATGATAAGCGTACCAAAGTTTATGGCGCACAATCTGTTGCACCGGGTGAAGAAGCTTCCATGGAAAACGAATATGTGCAAGATGTGCTTTCTGCTGTTCAATTGGCAAAGAATACTCCGGGAATAGACAAAAAACGGATTTATATAGTGGGGCATAGTCAGGGCGCAATGCTTGCTCCTCGTTTTGCTCAGCGTTGCAAAGACATTAAAGGTATAGTGATGATGTCGGGCAACGCCCGTCCTCTTGAAGATTTGGTTCCGGAACAGATGCAATATATATTCTCTTTGGATAGTTTATCCAAGGATGAAGAAAAACAACTGACTAAGATAAAGCAGCAAATGGCAAATGTGAAGAAACTAGGCACGAAGAACTTTGATTCAAAAATAGCACTTCCTTTAGAATTGCCTGCTTCCTATTGGAAAGATCTTAATGGTTATCATCAGCTTAAGGTTGCAAAATCTCTTACTTGCCCTATGCTTATTCTGCAAGGCGAGAGAGATTATCAGGTTACAATGGTCGATTTCTCACTTTGGCGCAAAGAGTTGGCAGGAAAAAAGAATGTAACTTTTCAGTCTTATCCCAAGCTAAATCATTTGTATATGGAAGGGAGTGGCAAGTCTACGCCTTCTGAATATAATCAGGCCGGTTCAATTCCCGAATATGTAACTAAGGACATTGCCAACTGGGTTAATAAGCAAAACTGATAACAAAGAGAAAAAACGAAAGATGTTTAATATTTCCCCAATGTATAAACAAAATCTGCCTAATGTTCGTATTCCGCGAACGGTTGCAGATAAGATAATGGAAGCAGTAGCTGCAATCCTTTTAGTGTTAGTGTGGGGATTAGCGACAATCTTTTATCATAAGCTTTCTGACATTATTCCAATCCATTTTAATATTTCAGGAGAGGCAGACAGATGGGGTGGCAAAATTTACCTGTTTATTATGGCTGGCATTGCATCATTAGCCATGATAGGAACTGGAGTCAGCTCTTATTTTCCAACGAGAATGACTAACTTTCCAATAAGAATCACAGAGAATAATATGCTTCCTCAGTTAATTCTGGTATCTCATTACCTGCGGATACTGAATATTCTTTTAGGAATACTGTTTATTGTAGTTCTATGCAGCATGTCAGAATCACTTTTTCCTATATATCATGGTTTGTTCAATGTTCTTGCAGGTATTATTGTAATTCTGATAATGTTGTCAATCCTTATTTATTATTTTCTTGCCAGGAGATATAGATAATACTTTCAAAATAGAATCTCAGTTAACCCTTAAAATAATTACTATGATGTTTAAAGAAAAATCAAATCTGTTGGCACGATTGAAATATATCTGCATACTTCCCATGGCTGCATTGGCTGTTACTGCTTTTGCTCGTCCTGAACTCTCCGGACAATTGAACGAGGTTTCAAATAGCAATCAGAATCTTACTGACACAGTTCACCAAAAGATTGAAGTTATTGCACGCGATACAACAGTTAGTGTTAATAGATCTGCTAAACATCCACTGTTTCTGGTAGATGGAAAAGAAGCATCGCAGGAAGAATTATCAAAAATTGATCCTAATGCAATTAAATCAGTTAGTGTTTTAAAAGATAAAAGTGCTACCAGTATATATGGAGCTAAGGGTGTGGATGGAGTAGTATTAATTGAAATGAAAGATAGTAAATCTTCAGGAATGAGGAATACATCAACAAAGCAACTTGAAACTCCTGGAAAGATGAAATAATATTCTACGAGAGCAAGGTTGAAATCTTATAACGATTGATGCTTAATGACTGATTAACAGATCAGTCGTTAAGCATTTTTTGTATGTAAGTCAATATATCTTCTTCCTGATCGGGATGAAACCAGGCTATATCTTCATCACGTTTGAACCAGGTCATTTGCTTGCGCGAATAAATACGTGAGTTTTGCTTAATCTTCTCAATGGCAAAAGGAAGTTCCCAGATTCCGTCCAGATAATTAAACATTTCTTTGTAACCTACAGTATTCAGTGAGTTAAGATGTTTGTACGGATAAACAGATTTTACTTCTTCCAGCAAACCTTCTTCCATCATAATATCAACTCTGCGGTTAATTCGTTCGTAAAGTTCTTCCCGGTCGCGGGTGAGGCCTATCTTTATAATGCGGAAAGGTCTTTCTTTGATGGAACGGGTACGGAAAGAGGTATAGGTTTTCCCCGTCATGTAGCATATCTCCAGTGCATGAATAACACGTTTGGGATTCTTTAAGTCTACAATCTTATAGTACTCTGGATCAATAAGTTTCAGTTCGGCACAAAGTTGATCGAGCCCTTCTGTTTCATACTTGTGGATTAATAACTCACGAGTTTCTTTGTTTACAGTCGGAATATCATCTATGCCCTTACAAACGGCATCAACATACATCATTGATCCGCCTGTCATAACTACAACATCTTTTGTTTGGAATAGTGTTTCCAGAAGTTTCAGGACTTCTGTTTCGTATTGTGCAGCACTATAATAATCGGTAAGTTTAAGTGTGCCTACAAAGTAATGAGGCACTTTTTGTAATTGCTCAGGAGTAGGAGCGGCTGTTCCTATTTTAAGGTCGGCGTACAGCTGTCGGGAATCGGAAGAAATAATGGGTGAACCAAAACTCTCGGCCAAGTGCAGACTTAGATCCGTCTTTCCGACACCTGTAGGCCCAATAAGAACAATTAATGTTTTAGCCATTAAAGACTTTCTTTGTCGAATGAATCATCGGCAATGCTGTTAATATCTACGTCGAATCCTTCTGGATCAAAATCTTCTGAATCAAAAGTCTCGTCTCCATAGAAGTTCTCATCCAGGTCAATTGAAGAATTTGTTGCAGCCAGTTCTTCAAAATCAACCACTTGTTTCGGAGCGTCTCCGTGTTTCCTGGTGCAAACAGCTTTACTTAAATCTTTTCCTGTTACAATTTCAGTTAACTCAATAAAGAATGAACGTTCAGTCATGTAGTCAAATACATAAATGAGTTTTTGTTTTTCATCTTCTATAAGGTCACTTAATAATGTCTCTTTCATAACCCAGCTATCATCCTCTGAACTGTTGTCCATTTCCTCGAGGGTGATTTCTTTTTCTTTTTCCCAATCTTCATCACAAATAAAGAAAGAGGTCATCTGATTATTCGAATATCCAACCGAATTAGTAATCGCTTCGTGGAGTTCCAGAAAAGTTGCTTCCGAATCAATCTGTATTTCTCTGACAAAATCATCAACTTCATCAGATATGATTGTAAATCTGTATATCATACTCTTTATAATTTATTATGCTGTAAAATTAGTAAAAATCTCATGAAGTGCAATAAGTAAGGCTTATTCGTTTATAAAAAAATGAGGGGAAAGCTATCAATTAGATAGCCTTCCCCTCTTTGCTGAATATAAACCTTACTATAGCAACGGTTATTTTATTACACCTCTTTCTGATTTTTCAATAAAATCAATTATATACTCAATTTCAGGACATGTAGTTATTTCTTCTTTTACCTTAGCCAGCGCATCTTTAGTGTTCAAGCCACTTTGATAAATAATGCGGTAGGCATTGTGAATCTTTTCAATTGTTTCATTTGAAAAGCCATGTCTGCGAAGTCCTACAATATTAATCCCACAATATGTAATTGGGTCACGACCTGCAATAATATATGGCGGAATGTCTTTACTGAAACGTGAACCTCCCTGAAGCATTACGTAACTACCAACATGGCAGAACTGATGCATTAATACTGATGCACTTATTATTGCATTGTCGTCAATGACAATTTCACCAGCCATTTTTGTTGAATTACCAATAATACAGTTGCTTCCTACTACAGCATCGTGAGCAACATGAACACCTTCCATTAACAGGTTGTTGCTTCCAACGACAGTTTTGCCTTTTGCTGCAGTACCTCGGTTTATTGTTACATTCTCACGAATGAGGTTATTGTCGCCAATCTCGGCGATTGTATCTTCTCCTTTAAATTTTAAATCCTGAGGAATGGCACTAATTACAGCCCCCGGGAAAATAGTATTCCCATTTCCAATGCGAGCTCCGCATAAGATGCTAACGTTGGCCATAATATTATTGTTATCACCGATAATTACATTTTTGTCGATAAAAACAAAAGGTGCAATTTCTACATTTTCTCCTATTTTTGCTTCTGGATGTATATATGCTAATGGACTAATCATTTGTTGTTTTATTTGTTCTTAACTATTTGTGCCATAAACTCTGCTTCACAAGCCACAGTTTCTCCTACGAAAACATATCCCTTCATTGTGGATATTCCTCGGCGGATAGGCGCAAGCAATTCGAGCTTGAAAATTAATGTGTCTCCAGGTACTACTTTATGACGGAACTTCACAGCGTCAATCTTCATAAAGTAAGTAGAATATCTTTCCGGATCATCAACAGAATTCAGCACGAGCAAACCTCCTGTCTGAGCCATTGCTTCTACTAGGAGTACTCCAGGCATAACAGGTTCTTGTGGGAAGTGTCCCTGAAAGAATGGTTCGTTTACAGTAACATTCTTTACTCCAACAATGTGATTTGCCCCAATTTCTATAATCTTATCAACCAAAAGGAATGGATAGCGATGAGGTAATAACTCACGAATACGGTTTACGTCCATAACTGGTTCTTCGTTGCAGTTATATCTAGGTGCCTGTACTTCGTGTAGTCTGATTTCCTTTCTCATCTGACGGGCAAACTTATTATTTATAGTATGTCCTGGACGAGTGGCAATAATTCTTCCTTTGATTGGTTTACCTATTAATGCAAGGTCACCAATAATATCGAGTAGTTTGTGACGTGCAGGTTCGTTGTCCCATACCAATGGTTTGTGATTGATATATCCTAAATGATTAGCATCTTTATGAGGTACTTTCATTATATCAGCTAACTGATCTAGTTTTTCCTGTGAAACCTGACGCTCGTAAATTACAATAGCATTGTCAAGGTCGCCACCTTTGATGAGTCCTGCAGAAAGTAGTGGTTCAATCTCGCGAACGAAAACGAATGTTCTGCTTGCTGCTATTTCATTTGGAAAGTCTTTCATACTTTCCAGTGTAGCAAACTGGTTAGGAATAATCTTTGAATCGTAAGATATAAGAACATTCACACTGAAATCTTCATCAGGAAGAACAATAATAGAAGAACCAGTTTCTTCGTCTTTGAATTCTATCTTTTGTTTAATGATATAGTAATCCTTAACAGCTGCTTGTTCTACAATACCTACTCTCTCAATTTCTTGTACGTATGATATTGCACTACCATCAAGGATCGGGAATTCAGGACCGTTAACCTGAATCAGGCAGTTGTCTATTCCATAAGCATAAAGTGCTGCCATGCCATGCTCTACTGTACTAACTTTTACACCATTCTTACCAAGAACAGTTCCACGTGTAGTCTCAATTACATTATCTGCAACTGCATCAATGACAGGCTGTCCTTCCAGGTCGATTCTCTGAATCTTATACCCATGATTGTCAGGTGCTGGATTAAAAGTAACAGTAAGATCAAGCCCAGTGTGAAGACCTTTTCCTCTTAGTGAAAAGCTATCTTTTAGAGTTTTCTGTTTCAACATTGGTTACTTATTTAATTGTTTTTTAAGTTCTTTTATTTCTTTCTCTAAATTATAGAGGGTAGTATACATCTCAGGTAATTTCTTATATACAACGGATGATTTGAAATATTTTTTTGCTTCAAATGCCGGTGATCCCATTATTTGTGAGTTTGAAGAAACATTTCCGGGAATACCTGATTGCGCAGCCATACCTACTTTATCGCCAATCTTGATATGTCCGGCTAAACCAACCTGACCACCAATCATGCACCATTCTCCCACTTTTGTTGATCCTGCAACACCTGCCTGAGCAGCCATTACTGTGTGAGAACCTATTTCATCGTTATGAGCAATCTGAACAAGGTTGTCCAGTTTTACTCCTTTGTGTATAATTGTAGCTCCCATTGTTGCCCTGTCTACGCAGGTGTTGGCTCCAATTTCTACATCATCTTCCAAAATAACAATACCTATTTGAGGAATTTTTGAGTATCCTTCAGGAGTAGGAGCAAATCCAAAACCATCAGCACCAATTACACTTCCGGCATGTAATATACAATTATTACCAACTCGGCAATCATGATAAATTGTAGCATGTGAATATAGGATACAATTGTTACCCACTTTAGCACCAGTACCAACTGTTACGTGAGGATGAAGAACGGTGTTGTCACCTACTTCTGCATTATCTTCTACACATGCAAAAGGAGCAATATATACGTCTTTACCAATCTTGGCTGTAGGAGCCACGAATGCCAAAGAATCTATTCCTGTTTTCTTAGGTTTGCTCATCTCATATAAAGTCAGCAGTTTAGCCAGACTTTCATATGCATTGTCTACTTTTATAAGTGTAGCTTTGATCTCTTGCTCAGCAGTGAAGTCTCTGTTAACTAACACAACGCTTGCCTGAGTATTATATATATAGTGGGTATATTTAGGATTGGATAGGAATGATATTGCTCCAGGAACTCCTTCTTCTATTTTTGCGAAGGTATGAACACAAGCATTTTCATCTCCAATTATTTCTCCTTGAATAAATTCTGCAATTTGCTTAGCCGAAAATTCCATGTTATTATTGTTGAATGATTCTAACTTTTTTCATTAATGTGTAATGGAGGTTACATTTTTAGGTATATGTCCATTGGGGAGCAAAGTTCGTGTTTTTTTTTTAGATTCCCTTATTGTTTATAAAATATTTCGTTCTTTTTTAAACAGGTCTTTGATAACAAAGGTAGTATTTCTTTACTTTTTTGGAGAGGAGTGATATGTTTAACATATCTGATGCCTCTGCTATATTCTTTATATTACCATCTTTGTAAATGATATCAATGCTATCATCTGCCGGATCGTACATGTTTTTTTCTATACTTGACGTTGAAATAAAATATACAGTGTCTTCTTTGTCGATATGAAGCGAATGGCTTATATCTTCTACTAGTTTTTCTTTCCTTTCTTCACTGATTGGATCAGTAGATATTTCAACTTTAAAGATATTACGGTTAATCAACCCGCGACTGAGTGTAGAAAGAACAATATCTGAATGTGTACTCCAAACTTTCAATGCTGTCCATATATCATTATCATCTAGTTGGATAAAGTTCTCAAGACATGCTGGATTGTTATAGAACTCGCTTGGATCAATACTATTATATAGGAAAAATTGGAGGGCAGGGGAAGCAAACAATTCTATGCCTTTGCCGGCTAGTTCTTTAGCCCGTAGAAGTGAATTTATAAGCATCCGTTCATAAGCCACTGAGGTTTTATGCAAATATACCTGCCAGTACATTAATCTTCTGGCAGTAAGAAAGTTCTCTATTGAATAAATACCTTTAGACTCAACCACCAGATGATCGTCCTTTATATCGAGCATTTTAATGATGCGTGCAGAACCGATATTTCCTTCAATAACTCCGGTGTAGAAACTATCTCTACACAAATAGTCTAGACGGTCCATATCCAATTGCCCGCTAACTAGCTGATGAAGAAATTTCTTATGATATTCGTCTTTAAAGATGGAGATGGCAAGATTCAGTTGTCCATTCATCTCTTTGTTCATCATGTCCATTAAAAGAAGAGATATCTCTTCGTGAGGAACACCTTTCACAAGAGTGTCTTCCAATACGTGAGAAAAAGGACCGTGGCCAATATCGTGTAATAAAATGGCGGCTAGCACTCCATCTGATTCCTCCTGGGTAATTTCATTTCCCTTGGTCCGGAGATGAGTAATTGCTTCACTCATCAAATAAAATGCACCCAGTGAATGTTGAAAACGGGTGTGCTGTGCACCGGGATAAACAACCGAAGATAGTCCCATTTGTTTGATCCGGGTTAACCGTTGTAATAACGGATGGCGGATTATATTATATAATAATCCACCCGGAATATTAATGAACCCAAAAACCGGGTCATTGACTATCTTTCGTTCGTTTGTCATGTATATGGATTATAAAATAGCTTTCAGTTGCTCTTTCATCTCAACCTGAACAGCTTTTGCTGCAGCTTTTGCAGCTTCAGCAAAATTTTCAGTCTTGTCTGCATAAATAATGCCACGAGATGAATTTACAATTAAACCACACATCTCATTCATACCATATTTGCAAACTTCTTCCAGAGATCCACCTTGAGCACCTACTCCAGGAACAAGAAGGAAGTGATGAGGAACATGTTTACGAATATCCAGGAACATTTTTCCCTGAGTAGCACCAACTACATACATCATTTGTTCGTCTGAAGCCCATTGCTGAGAAATCTTCAGTACTTTTTCAAATAAACGTTCACCGTTGGCATCTTCAGTAAGCTGAAAATCGTGTGAGCCTTTATTGGAAGTCAAAGCAAGCAGAATAACCCATTTCTCAGGATAAATAAGGAATGGTTTCACGCTGTCTTCACCCATATAAGGAGCAACAGTAACTGAGTCAATATTCAATTCATCGAAGAAAGAACGGGCGTACATTTCACTTGTGTTACCAATATCACCGCGCTTAGCATCAGCAATAATGAACTGATCGGGATAATTATTTTTGATGTAAGCAACAGTTTTCTCGAATGCTATCCAACCTTTTACTCCCATACTTTCATAAAAAGCAAGGTTTGGTTTGTATGCTATACATAAATCGGCAGTAGCATCAATAATAGCTTTATTAAAAGCGAAGATAGGATCTTCTTCTTTCAATAAATGTGCCGGTATCTTTTTAATGTCTGTATCCAGACCAACGCAAAGGAATGATTTTTTGCGTTTTATATTTTCAAATAATTGTTGTTTGTTCATCGGAGATAATTTTATAGTTCACTTTCTTTCATTCGTTCTGCGTTTTCCGCTACAATCAGGCGGTCTATGCAATCCTGAATATCTCCGTCCATAAAGGCGGAAAGATTATAGACGGTGTAGTTAATGCGATGATCGGTCATACGTCCCTGCGGATAATTGTAGGTGCGGATTTTGGCTGAGCGGTCACCGGTAGAAACCATTGTCTTTCGCTTGGAGGCAATATCGTCCAGGTATTTCTGATGCTCTTTGTCATAGATGAAAGAACGGAGTCGTGTAAGAGCCCTTTCTTTATTCTTTGGCTGGTCGCGGGTTTCAGTACATTCTATCCGAATTTCTTCTGTTTCACCCGTATTCGGGTTCTTCCACATATAGCGTAAACGAACGCCAGATTCTACTTTGTTAACGTTTTGACCTCCAGCTCCACCGCAACGGAATGTATCCCATTTTATTTCGCCTTCGTTGATCTCCACATCAAATTCTTCAGCTTCCGGAAGTACAGCCACCGAAGATGCTGATGTATGAACACGCCCCTGAGTTTCAGTGGCGGGAACTCTCTGCACACGGTGTACGCCCGATTCATATTTCAAGGTTCCGTATACGTTATCTCCGCTTACGGTAAATACAACTTCTTTGAATCCTCCGGATGTTCCTTCGCTGGTACTTGTTATTTCCACTTTCCATCCTTTGTTTTCGCAGTATTTCAGATACATGCGGAACAAGTCTCCGGCAAAGATGGCAGCTTCGTCGCCACCTGTTCCTCCGCGGATTTCCACGATGGCATTTTTACCATCCTGTGGATCGGCGGGAACAAGGAGAAGTTTAATTTCCTCTTCCAGCTCTGGAAGGCGGGATTGGCAGACAGCAAGTTCTTCCCTTGCCATTTCGCGCATCTCTTGATCTTGTTCAGTATCCAGAATTTCTTTGGCTTCTTCAATTCCATCGAGCATTTTTATATACTCTTTACGGGCATTCGTGATATTTTCCAATTCTTTATATTCCTTGGTCAGTTTCACGTAACGCTTCATATCGGTAATCACTGCCGGGTCGGTAATAAGGGTAGAGATTTCTTCAAAGCGGCTTACCAGGCCTTCAAGTTTATCTAAAATCGTATTATTATCTGCCATATTTTAATATCTGAATTCTCCGAATTCACTCTTAATAATCAGTTCTTTTTTATCAGATTCCTCTACACGACCAACTATCTGTGCTTCAATACCAAATGATTTAGAGATAGCAATAACCTCTTCTGCATGTTCAGGTGAGAGATATACTTCCAGACGGTGTCCCATATTGAATACCTTGTACATTTCGCTCCAGTCTGTGCCCGATTGTTCCTGAATAGTCTTAAACAATGGAGGAACAGGGAAAAGATTGTCTTTTACTACTCTTACTTTGTCCACAAAGTGAAGCACTTTTGTTTGTGCACCACCTGAACAGTGAACCATTCCGTGAATCTCAGGACGAAGAGCGTCAAGCAACTTCTTTACGAACGGAGCATAAGTACGGGTAGGGGAGAGTACCATCTTTCCGGCATCAATGCTGATACCTTCAATTGGATCGGTTAGTTTAAGTCCACCGGAATAAACAAGATCTGCAGGAACTGCAGCATCATAGCTTTCCGGATATTTTTCTGCAAGATATTTAGCAAAAACATCGTGGCGGGCAGAAGTGAGTCCGTTACTACCCATACCGCCGTTGTATTCTTTTTCGTAAGTAGCTTGTCCATAAGAAGCCAATCCCACGATTACGTCTCCCGGACGGATATTGGCATTGTCGATTACATCGCTACGTTTCATGCGGCAAGTCACTGTACTGTCCACAATAATAGTACGAACCAAATCACCCACATCAGCAGTCTCACCGCCTGTCGCATAAACACCTACGCCCATTTCGCGAAGTTCGGCCAGCAGTTCGTCTGTTCCGTTAATGATAGCCGAGATAACTTCTCCTGGAATCAGTAATTTGTTGCGGCCAATAGTGGAAGAAACCAGAATATTATCTACTGCACCTATGCACAGCAAATCATCAATGTTCATAATCAACGCATCTTGCGCAATTCCTTTCCACACAGAAATATCACCAGTCTCTTTCCAATAAAGATAAGCCAGACTGGATTTTGTTCCGGCGCCATCAGCATGCATAATGTTGCAATATTCAGGATCGCCACCTAAAATATCAGGAATGATTTTACAGAAAGCCTGGGGAAAGATACCCTTGTCGATGTTCTTAATAGCGTTGTGCACATCTTCCTTGGATGCTGAAACACCACGCTGCATGTATCGTTGATTACTCATTTTTTGATTATAATAAAAGGATGTTTATATACAGCATGCAAAAGTACTGCATTTTTTTGTTGTAGGCAAATGTTTATATCAGAACTCCACTTTTGGAGCTTTTTCAGCACCTGCTTCTGCTTCAAAATAAGGTTTCTTTTCAAAACCAAACATACCAGCAAATATGTTTCTTGGGAATTTACGGATGTAAGCATTATATTCTTTTGCCAATTCGTTGAAACGTCCGCGCTCTACAGCTATACGGTTTTCTGTTCCTTCAAGCTGAGCTTGCAGCTCAAGGAAGTTTTGATTAGCTTTTAAATCGGGATAATTCTCGGTGATAGCCAACAGTTTGCCAAGAGCTGTAGTTACATCGCCCTGTGCTTTTTGGTAAGCCTGCAATTTTTCTGGAGTCAATTTATCAGGATCAATGGTTATTTGTGTGGCTTTAGAGCGAGCTGCAACCACACCTTCCAAGGTACTTTTTTCGTGTGTAGCATAACCTTTCACTGTATTAACCAAGTTTGGAATAAGATCTGAACGACGTTGGTACTGGTTTTCCACATTTGACCAGGCTTTTGTTACACCTTCTTGTTTGTCTACCATTGAATTATAAGAGCCTGAGCCAAGTAAAATAAGCAGTACAATGACTGCGAGAGTAATAATTAATGATTTTTTCATATTTATTTTCTTTTATATTATTTTTTAGAAATCTGACCCTGCACCTCCACCGCCGGACATACCACCGCCGAAACTTCCTCCACTGAATCCTCCTCCTCCGGAGCCAAGACCGCCACCTAAGCCACCAAGGAATATTCCTCCGGCCAAGCCACCGCCTCTGCCACCTCCACGGAAGTCATCATCAGTAGTCTCAATATCACGAACTACTTTGTTCCCGCAATTCAGACAGGTATAAACAACTTTTTCTTTTCTTACTCCGTTACGAACCGATAGTAAAACAGATTCAGTTCGTTGAAGTTTGTGTTTTCCGCATTTAGGACATCGTGTAGCTCTCCATGAAGCTATGCCACCAAAGAAAGCCACTAGTATAACAAATCCTCCTGCTGCAAAAAACAGAAACAGAATGTTTCCCCCATTAT
This sequence comes from uncultured Bacteroides sp., assembly GCF_963676325.1. Taxonomy (NCBI): domain Bacteria; kingdom Pseudomonadati; phylum Bacteroidota; class Bacteroidia; order Bacteroidales; family Bacteroidaceae; genus Bacteroides; species uncultured Bacteroides sp. The sequence goes on along the minus strand of NZ_OY781099.1, from coordinate 3,131,692 downwards.
CGTCATTATTTGTTTCATCATTCGTCATTGAGCCGTCAAGGCGGGCGCATACAGCCTGAATTCCGCTTACCATTCCTCCGTTCCAGTTGTTGTTACGGAAAAAAGGATTCATTTTACGAGTTTGTATTCTTTTGCAGATAGCATCAGGTAAATCACCTTCCAGTCCGTATCCGGTTTCAAACTGAATGTGGCGCTGGTCTTCTACCAGCAGAATCATTAGTCCGTTGTCCTTGCCTTTTTTTCCTACTCCCCATTTGTTTAATAAGTTGTGAGCAAACTCAAAACAATCATTGTTTCCAATGGAAGGAAGAACAACCACAGTCACTTCAATTGATGTTTTCTGTTCAAGTGCCGAAAGCATACTATCAATGGAATCACAAGCTTCCTGTGACAATATTCTGTCCGGATTGCTCACATAACGCATCTTGTTTTGTAAACGTACATTGGGAACGTTTTCCAGTGTGTATTCCTTTACCTGAGCATTTACCTGAAAGCAAAAACTCAATAAAAGGAGAAGTATAATATTCTTTGATGATTTCATAATAATCTATTTCCGTTTATTCATTCTTTTTTTATCAAAGATATAAAAGTATTTGATATTACTGCTTATCATTACTTTATAAAAGTATTCGTGTGAAAAAAGAAAAGAATCAGTTGATATAAGAGTTTGTGAATGCCCTCACTTTTGCAAGATACATTTTTGGATTTTGTTTATACGATTTTGCATGTTCAGCTCCCTGAACAATCCATATTTCCTTTGGTGCTGGCTTAGCTTTGTAGAGTGGATAAACCATCCAGGTAGGAACATACGTATCTGCATTTCCATGAATAAAGAACATTGGCAGATGGCACTTACTAACCTGATTAAGTGCAGAGGCTTCTCTAAATGTCCAGCCATATTTAATTTTACACAACAGACTTGTAGAATTCATTAATGGGAATTCAGGTAGATCAAAACGCTTTTTAAGTTCCTGAGAAAACTCATCCCACACACTTGTATAGCCACAATCTTCCACAAAGCATTTCACGTTTGCAGGAAGTTTTTCCCCACTTACCATCATCGTTGTTGCAGCTCCCATTGAAATGCCATGTACTACGATGTTTATACTGTCTCCGTAAAGTCTTTTTGCCACGTCTATCCATTTAATCACATCCAGACGGTCCTTCCATCCCATCTGAATGGCGTCACCTTCGCTTTGTCCGTGTGCATGCAGATCGGGTAGTATAACGTTATAATTCATCTCGTGATTATATAAATGACCAATCATCAGCATGCGAATGGCATTGTCTGTATATCCGTGAACAAGTATGGCTGTTTTTTTTGTAGGACGGTTAGCCGCAATATAATAGGCATGAAGTTTTGTGTTCTCATTACCGATTATAAAAGTATCTTTTAGAGCAGATGCTTGGTTGAGACTATCCACCCATTGATGCAGATAAGGATAATTTTCATACATATACTTGTAGGATCCTTTTTCATCTTTTCCTTCATGATTAGAATTTAGTGAATAATCAAGCATGTAAAAGCTTCCCCAGGTAATGCCTCCCAAAAGAATAACCATTAATGCGAGAAGCACATATCTAAATCTTTTAATCAACTTAATTCTATCCATATAATCATTTATTTATTCCAGATTTCCCATCCGGCGAAAGCCTGTAATAAAAGCATTTCCAGACCATTCTTAGTTTTTGCACCCTTTTCTGCTCCTTTTTTCATAAAAAGAGTTGTATCCGGATTGTATATTAAATCATACAGTAAATGTTTCGGGGTAAGCAACTCATAAGGAATATCGGGACAAGAGTCTACTTTTGGGAACATACCTAGAGGAGTACAATTTACAATAATAGTGTTTTCGGCTATAATTTCAGGAGTAAGCTCACCATAAGTAAGCATACCAGGCTGTTTGGTACGTGAAACATAAGTACCCGCTATTCCTAAATTTTTTAATCCGTGAAAAATAGCCTTAGAAGCTCCTCCTGTTCCCAGAACAAGTGCCTTCTTGTGATCTCCTTTTGACAGAAAAGGTTCAATAGATTGTGAGAAACCAATGATGTCTGAGTTATAACCAACTAGTTTAACTTTCCCTTTTTGACGGATAATCTTAATTACATTTACTGCACCAATGTCAGCAGCATTCTGGCTCAGTTCGTCAAGAAAAGGAATCACTTGTTCTTTGTATGGAATAGTAACATTCATTCCGCAAAGATTGGGATTTTCTTCAATTATTGCCTTAAAATCTTTAATATCCGGAATCTCAAAGTTTACATATTCGGCATCAATACTCTCTGATTTGAACTTTTCGTTGAAGTATCCAATCGAGAACGAATGTTTGAGTGGATAGCCTATTAATCCATATTTTTGCATAAAAATAGATTTATATTTTTGTTATTTTGTAGCAGTGTAGAGTGTACAAATACCGAAAGTCAGTCGCTTGAAAGCAACATCTTTAAATCCAGCCTTTTCAATTACTCCCTTCATAACTTCACCTTGTGGAAAAGCCTGAATGGTTTGAGGCAGATAAGTATAAGCATTGCTATCTTTAGATAGGAGCTTGCCTAGAGTAGGAATTACAACTTTTGAATAAATGGCAAATAACTGTTTCATAGGGAAAGAGTCTGGAGTAGTTAGTTCCAATATAACCAGATGTCCGTTTTCTCCTAGTACCCTATGCATTTCCGAGAGTCCTTTATCAAGGTTCTCGAAGTTACGGATGCCAAAGGCAACAGTTATCGCATCAAAAGTATTATCTTCGAATGAAAGATTTGTGCAATCTTCTTTGGCAAAAGAGATTTTTTTGTCCAGACCAATTTTCTGAACTTTTTCTCTTCCTATCTTCATCATTCCCTCTGAAATGTCTGTACCAATAAGTTCTTTCGGTAAAAGATCCCGGTAAGCCTGAATAGCAAAATCTCCTGTTCCGGTAGCAACGTCCATCATCTTTTGTGGGTGGAAAGGCTTGAGCCAAGCAATAGCTTTACGTCTCCATCCTTTGTCGATGCCTAAAGAAAGGGCATGATTTAACAGGTCATAATGACGAGCAATGTTATCAAACATCTTCTCTACTTGAACAGCTTTCTTGCCGTCGGAGCTATAAGGCTTTATTTCTTCTTGGGGATATTTCATGAATGAGAAAGACAATGAATAAATTAAAAATAAATATGTGCTGTAATAAAAACGAATGAATAATAGGGGCAAAACCACCTATTATTCATTCAGAAGTAATTTATTTAGTAAGGAATGCTGTTACATTCTTTTCAATTCTAGCTGCAACATCATCAAGACTAGCTTTTACAAACTTTTCTCCAACGATGTTTTCATATAATTCAATGTAACGTTCAGCTACACTGTTTACGTATTCTTCAGTCATTGCAGGAACCTGTTGTCCTTCTTTTCCCTGGAATCCGTTTTCGATAAGCCATTGGCGAACAAACTCTTTTGATAACTGTTTCTGTGGTTCGTTCTTAGCCAAACGTTCTTCAAAACCTTCAGCATAGAAATAACGTGAAGAGTCAGGAGTGTGAATTTCGTCCATCAGGATAATCTTGCCATCCTTCTTTCCAAATTCGTACTTTGTATCAACAAGGATAAGGCCCATTTGCTTTGCAATCTCACATCCGCGAGCGTAAACAGCCAATGTATATTTCTCTAATTGTTCATAGTCTTCCTTGCTCACAATACCCTGTGCTATGATCTCTTCTTTAGAGATATCTTCGTCATGACCTTCGTAAGCCTTAGTTGTTGGAGTAATGATAGGAGTTGGGAAAGGTTGGTTTTCTTTCATACCCTCAGGCATTGCTACGCCACAAAGTGTACGTTTCCCTTCTTTGTATTCTCTCCATGCATGACCGGTAAGGTAACCACGTACAACCATTTCTACTTCGAAAGGAACACATTTAATACCTACAGTAACCATTGGGTCTGGAGTTGCAATTTTCCAGTTTGGCACAATATCAGCAGTTGCATCAAGGAATTTGGCTGCAATCTGATTCAATACTTGTCCCTTATAAGGAATACCTTCGGGCAGAATAACGTCGAATGCAGAGATGCGGTCACTTACAACCATCACCAATAATTCGTCATTGATATTATACACATCGCGTACTTTTCCGTGGTAAACACTCTTTTGTCCCGGAAAATTAAAATCTGTTTTTACTAATGCTTTGCTCATTATTGTATTTGTTTTTGGGATTCTTCTAATTTCTCTTTTTTCTTTTTCTCATCGAACTTTTCATAAGCGTCGACAATTCGTGTTACCAATTTGTGACGAACAATATCTTTCTTTCCAAGTTCCACGAAACTGATTCCTTTTACTCCTTTCAGAATCTTCATAGCCTGAACTAATCCGGAGGTCTGGGCGGCTGGAAGGTCAATTTGAGTGAGGTCTCCTGTTATAATCATTTTTGTATTCATTCCCATGCGGGTAAGAAACATCTTGATTTGCTGGGTAGTAGTGTTTTGCGCTTCATCAAGAATAACCACTGCATCATTTAGTGTACGCCCACGCATAAAAGCTAGTGGGGCAATCTGAATCACATTAAGATCTATATATTCTTTCAACTTGGCAGCTGGAATCATATCCTGAAGTGCATCGTAAAGCGGTTGCAGATAAGGATCAATCTTTTCTTTTATGTCTCCCGGAAGGAAACCAAGTTTCTCACCGGCTTCAACTGCCGGACGGCTGAGGATGATCTTTTTTATCTCTTTTTGTTTCAGTGCTCTGACTGCCAAAGCAATGGAAGTATATGTCTTTCCAGAACCGGCAGGACCAATTGCAAATAACATATCACTCTTTTCAAATCCTTCCACAAGTTTCAACTGATTGTCACTTCGTGGAATAATAGGTTTACCGGTTACACTGAATACTATTACGTTTCCGCTTTTTTCAGTCTGCGGAGCATTTCCCTTAATAATATCAATAATAACTTCTTCTTTCAGAGAATTGTATTGAGCACAATGTTTTTCTAATGCTAATATATTCTCTTCAAAAGCGCACATTTCTTCTTCATCACCCATCACCTTAATTACATTTCCGCGTGCAACTATCCTTAATTTAGGATATAAGGCTTTTATCAGTTGAATGTTGGCATTATTCACGCCATAGAAGATAACCGGATCTATTTCTTCAAGAACAATCAGTTTTTCTATCATTGAATCAATTTAAAGGATCTATGTTAATTCTGAATTGCCTGCAAATTTAATCATTTCGTTTGGATTCTTTTAGTTTTATGCCGTAATTTATTTAGAAGATCACTTTTTTTGAACTAGTTTTTAATATATATTTGCACATATAAATATGTAATTCGAAACCCAATAATAGTCTTTCAGATGCGTAAATTAATCCCCTTTATCTGTTCTTTATTACTAATTTGCTGTTTGTCTGCATGTAAGGATAAAACTCTGAAGTTAAATCATCCGAGAAACATACGAGGCGTGATTAGTTTTAAACGTTCTTTTGGAGATTTGAATGATTTGCAGCTTTCAATAGCCCAAAGAATAGGCATTCATCCGGCTCATTCCAGAGAAGAAGTGGAAAAGATGAAAGGGCGTTTGGTTCGGATTGAGGATAATGACTATTATGTGGTGGATTCGCTTACTCATTCTCTTCCTTATCTGATACCTAAGGCTGGTGATTTGCTTTCAAGTGTTGGCTCTAATTTTCTTGATTCTTTGGAAGCTAAAGGATTAAATCCTTATAAGGTAGTTGTTACTTCTGTACTTAGAACACTTGATGATGTTCGTAAACTGCGTCACCATAATGGAAATGCTTCTGAAAATTCTGCTCATTTCTATGGAACTACATTTGATGTTAGCTGGAAACGTTTTGAAAAAGTTGAGGGCGATCGCCCGATGCAGGATGTTAATAAAGACACTTTAAAGCTTGTGCTGTCGGAAGTGTTGCGCGATCTTCGTAAAGCAGAAACTTGTTATGTGAAGTATGAATTGAAGCAAGGCTGTTTTCATATTACTGCCAGATAGAAACTCATTTAAAGAAAAAAAATGTAACTTTGCACCAAAATTTAGAATACGCGTGCAACGATACTTTATCTATTTAGCCTACGAAGGAACAAATTATCACGGTTGGCAGGTTCAACCTAATGGCATAAGTGTACAGGAATGTCTCGAAAAAGCGCTTTCTACTCTTCTTCGGGTAGAAACGCCGGTTGTTGGAGCCGGAAGAACAGATGCCGGTGTTCATGCCAGATTAATGGTAGCGCATTTTGATTCAGAAAAAGAAATAACCGATCTCGTTTTATTGGCCGATAAATTGAATAGAATTCTTCCACAGGATATTTCGGTGTATCGTGTTTGTAGCGTTAGTCCGGAAGCACATGCCCGCTTTGATGCAACCTCTCGTACTTATAAATATTATATTACTACCGTTAAATCGCCTTTTAATCGTCATTTAAAATGCAGAATTCATGGTACGCTTGATTATCAATTAATGAATGAGGCAGCTAAAATATTGTTTGATTATATAGATTTTACCAGCTTTAGCAAACTGCATACTGATGCTAAAACGAATAATTGTAAGATAATGCATGCTGAATGGGTTCAAGAAGATGAAACAACTTGGGTGTTTACCATTAAAGCCGATCGTTTTCTCAGAAATATGGTGCGGGCTATTGTTGGTACTTTGGTTGAAGTGGGGCGTGGCAAATTAAGTATTGAAGAATTCCGAAAGGTAATAGAACAAAAAGACAGATGTAAAGCAGGTGCTTCTGTTCCGGGACATGCGTTGTTCCTGGTGGATATTGAATATCCTGCTGAAATTTTTATATAAGATATGTGGTTATTATTAGCTTTTACTTCAGCCCTTCTACTGGGCTTTTATGATGTTTTCAAGAAAAAGTCGTTAAAAGAAAATGCGGTTCTGCCGGTATTGTTTTTTAATACGCTGTTTTCAAGTCTGATATTTGTTCCGTTTATAGTTTGTTCCGCCATGGGGCAGGAATGGATTAGCAATACAATATTCTATGTTCCCGTGGAAGGATGGGAAGTGCACAAATATGTATTACTTAAATCAGGTATTGTTCTTTCATCCTGGATTTTTGGTTATTTCGGAATGAAGCATTTACCGCTGACTATTGTTGGGCCTATTAATGCTACCCGTCCGGTAATGGTGTTGATTGGTGCAATGATTGTGTTTGGTGAACGTCTCAATCTTTATCAATGGGTGGGAGTGCTGTTAGCAGTAGCATCATTTTTTATGTTAAGTCGTTCGGGTAAAAAAGAAGGAATCGATTTTAAAAATAATAAATGGGTTCTCTTTATTATATTAGCAGCCATAACAGGAGCCATTAGCGGATTGTACGATAAATACCTGATGAATCAGTTTAATCCTATGTTGATTCAGTCGTGGTATAATGTTTATCAGCTTTTCATTATGGGTGGTGTTCTATTGCTTTTATGGTTCCCAAAACGAAAAGAAACTACTCCTTTTCGTTGGGACTGGAGCATTATTCTAATCTCCGTATTCCTCTCTGCTGCTGATTTTGTTTATTTCTACGCTCTCAGCTATAGTGATTCTATGATTTCTATTGTTTCAATGATTCGTAGAAGTAGTGTGATTGTTTCTTTTATCTTTGGTGCAATGTTGTTCCGTGAAAAGAATTTAAAAAGCAAAGCAATTGATCTTCTTTTAGTGCTAATTGGAATGATATTCTTATATTTGGGGTCAAAATAAAATTATAAGATGAAAAAGATTGTTCTTCTTTGTTTTTTAATGACTTGTGTCATTTCCTTGCATGCGCAAGATGCTAAATCGGCGTTTATCAATATTCCCGATTCATTGTGCCCTTTGCTCACTAAAGTAAACCGGGAAGATTTTGCTGATTTTCTTGAGAGTAAGATGAAAGCGCAGGTGAAGAACAAGATGGAGAAAATATCGGAGATGAAGGTGTTGACGAAAGACTACCTCTTTTTGCAGACAACTGCATTAACTAGTTTTCAAATGAAATTGCTTCCATTGAATGATACAACGAAGATTATCTGCGTAATAAATACAGCATGCGGTCCTGTGTGTGACAGCCGCATCCTCTTTTATACAACCCAATGGAAAGAACTTCCTTTAAAAGATTACATTGATATGCCGGAAATGGAGCGCTTTTTTGTAGCTCCTGAATCTGCAAAACTTGATGCCTATAATAATGCGCGTGCTTCTTTAGATTTCTATTTGCTGAAATCTGATCTTTCAAAAGATAGCAATGAACTTGCATTTACTTTTACTTCACCCCAAAATCTTGATGAAAGCTCAGCAAAGGCTTTGGAACCTTTCTTAAAGAAGGAACTTATTTATGTTTGGAAAGAGGGCCGGTTTGCACTGAAAAATTAACTAAAAGGGAGGCTTTTCATTTATCTCTCTAAATTTTTTTTTTTTCATAAAAAAGCCTCGCAGTCTCGCAGTGGTAGTATAAAATATTGTAAATCAATTAAATATTATCGCGTAGCTTTTTAAAAGAAGCTACGCGGAAGTATAAAAGCTACGCGCTTGAATAACTATTAACTATCTTCCCCTGTTTTTTTTATTCTTTAAATGTGATGCTTTGCATTCACTAACCAATGAATGTTTATTTTATCCAGGTGTAGAGCATGGCTCCACCCGGGTGTAGAAGGTAGTTCCATCCGGATGTACAGGGGCGGTATACCCGGGTGTACAAGCAATAAAAAAAGCTCTGATACAATTTTGTATCAGAGCTTTTTTATCAGATAAAATCTGAAATATCTTATTTCTTGCTACGATCTCCGTAACGGCTTTTAAACTTATCAATACGACCGGCAGTATCAATCATTGTAGATTTACCAGTGTAGAATGGGTGTGAAGTGTTAGAAATTTCAAGCTTAACCAATGGATAAGTTTCACCTTCGAATTCGATAGTTTCTTTAGTGTTGCAAGTTGATTGAGATAAAAATACATCGCCATTAGACATATCCTTGAATACGATAGGACGATATGATTCTGGATGAATACCTTTTTTCATTTCAGTATTTGTTTTTTAATTATTATTACTTTTTACTATTTGGTAAGAATAGTGTAATGGTCTATTTCAGAGCGCAAAGATAATGCTTTTCTTTTAACTGGAAAATTATTTGAGAAACTTTTTCGTATGATAATAAAATAATGTTTGTTTTGTGTCAATTGTTAATTTTTTAAATGAAAAAACTAACTGATAATCATATTGTAATAGGAATGACAAATAAAATTAATCTTTATAGCCGATTATTAATTGTATAATTATTAACTTTGTACTCCTTAATGAGCTAAATGTCTATGAATTAATTTTTTATATGCTGCAAAAAGAGCATTTTTTAGGTGTATTTTAATTAATCAAATAAAAAACGATGAAATGAGAAAGTTTTTCCTGTATTTGTTAATGCAATTATTAATTGTCTGTATAGGCGGACAATTAATGGCGCAAGCCCCAAGTGGCTACTATACTCCGGCGGAGGGTAAGAAAAAAGCAGAATTGAAAACGGCTTTACATGCCATTATAATGAATGCAAAAGTGCTGAATTATGGTAGTGGAGCCGGTAGTACATGGTCGGGCTTTGCCCAGACAGATGTTCGTGCCGATGGAACAGTTTGGGATATGTACTCAAATAATAAAGTTCCGGCAAATGGTAACTATGCTGCAACAGGAATGAATATAGAACATTCATTCCCCAAAAGCTGGTGGGGAGGTGATGAACGTCAGGCGTATAGAGACCTTTATAATCTGAATCCATCAGACATTGCTGCTAATTCTGCAAAGAGTAATTATACCATGGCTGTTGTTGACGGTGCTGTTACATATACAAATGGAGTGATAAAAGTTGGGAAATCAAGTAGCCGCCCCGGAGGTGCAATTGATGCCTGGGAACCATCCGATGAATACAAAGGTGATTTTGCCCGCGCATATATGTATATGGTAACATGTTATGAAGATTATTCAAATAATTGGACTACTACATCAGCTCTTTATGAGCTGGATAAAAATACCTATCCTACTTTTCAGCAATGGGCTTATGAACTTCTTCTGAAATGGAGTCAGCAAGATCCTGTAAGTGATAAGGAGATAAACAGAAACAATGCTGTTTCTAAAATACAGGGAAACCGTAATCCGTTTATTGATTATCCGGAACTGGCCGAGTATATTTGGGGAGCTAAGACTGAAAGCGCATGGAGTGAGAGTACTGATCCTGCTTTGTATTCACCGGCAAATAATTCAACTTTAGATTTGGGAGTTACTTCAATAAATAAAATACTTGAGAAAGAAGTATCAGTCAGCGGAAAAAATCTGACTGGCGATTTGGCCGTAAGTGTTACCGGAACCGGATTTAGTGTTTCTACATCTGTTTTAACTAAAGAGCAGGTGGCTGCCGGTGCAAAAATTACTGTTCAGTATACTTCAGCCTCAGTTGCAACTTCAACAGGTACACTTTCCTTATCGGGAGGCGGAGTTACTGTTTCTGTAAATCTTAAAGCTGAAGCTGTTGATGGTATACCTGTACTCGCAGCATCAAATGTAACTTCAAAATCATTCGTTGCTTCATGGAAGAATGTGAGCGATGCATCAACTAAATACGATTTTAGTCTTTATCAATCCGATAAAACAACATTGGTTAGTGGTTATCCGGTAAGTGTTGATGCTTCTTCAGAAACACAGACTGTTACAAATCTGACACCGGAAACGCAATACTATTATAAACTTGCAGGAGGTGGGCTTTCTTCAAATATTATAGGTGTAAGAACATTAGTTGCTGTACCTACTGTAACGGTAACTCCTCAGGGTGGAAATCTTGACTTTGTAACATTACCAAATGTAACATCATCAGTAAAAAGCGTAACTGTTTCAACAGAATATATCAGCAGTAATATTTCTGTTCAGGTTGGCACACCTTTCGAAATCTCATCAGATCAACAGACGTGGTCTAATTCTATAAATCTTGCTTCTGCAGGTGGAACGTTCTATGTTCGTATGGCTTCTTCTGTTGCAGGTAGTTATCAGTCAACTCTTTCTCTTTCCTGTTCTGCGATTTCAGATGCTCAGGAACTGCCGGTGACGGGATCTGCTGAGTTGGCTAAAACATTTTTGGAGGATTTTGAAACAGGAACAAAAGGAGCTTATACTCTAGGTTCGGTGGCTTGTACCATGACATCTTGGACTTTTGACAATTCTATGTTAGGAAATCAATCCGGTGATTTAAAGAAAGGAACTCAATCTGCTCGCATCGGAAAAGCTACAGATTGTAGTATTTATATGAATACGGATAAGCAGAATGGGGTAGGTACACTTTCTTTCTATGCGGGAACTTTTGGTACTGATGCTAGTGTTGCACTTGGGGTATTATATTCTTCTGATGGAGGAAATAATTGGATATCTGCAGGCGATAATATAACTGTCTCAAATACATTAACAGAATACAAATATGCAATTAATGTATCAGGACCGGTTCGCATTAAAATTGCAAAAACAGGAAGTACCTCTCGTGCGAATATTGATGATGTGTCTATGACGGATTATACATCAACCGGAATTTCTCAGGAAAAGAATGATTCTTTCAACTGTTATGTGCAAAATAATCAACTTGTTATTCAGAATGATAAGATTCAGAATATCTGTGTATATAATATCTCAGGGCAAATTGTATACAAGCATAAACTGAATCCAGGCGTTGCTTCTGTTACACTTCCTCAAGGTATATATGTACTTAACGGTGACGGAGTGGTGAAAAAGATTATTATTAAGTAATAAAAGAGTTGATATACTTCCTTTTTTTGTTTCTTGAACGATAAGAAATAAAATGTATAGGCAATAATATAAGGTTAGAGAGTACTTGTTTATCCCTCTAACCTTATTTTTATCTTTAAACATTTCTCTTCTTGCTAATAATAAAATATCGTTGTTCTGAATGCTTTATAGTTTTTTAGGTATAAATGTTCTATGAATATGTTCTTCTTTCGTTTTTTTTTAAGACTTTTGTCTGTGAATGACATTTAGTCCATCTTTTATAAAAATAGAATTAGTGATATATAAGTATAATAAAAATAGATTTAAAATGAAGAAACTGCTGATAGCATTAAATTTACTTCTCCTTTTTTCCTTATCAATTAATGCACAGGAAAAAAAGAAGTACGCACTCTATAGTGCTGCTTTTTACAATTTAGAAAACTTATTTGATTACACTCATGATCAGGGTAAGGACGATTACGAATATCTGCCTGATGGTAAAATTGGATGGGATTCTATAAAATATGTGTCCAAATTACATAATATGGCTGAAGTTTTAAGCCAGATAGCAAGAGATAAATTGCCGGAAGGGCCTGCTGCTATCGGTGTAGCAGAGGTTGAAAATAGAAGAGTGCTGGAAGATTTGTTAAAACAACCGGCTCTTGCTTCGTCTGGTTATCAGATTATTCATTATGAAGGCCCTGATGAACGCGGAATTGATTGTGGCTTTTTGTATAACCCTGATTTATTTAAAGTAACAGCAAGTAAACTTAAACCTTATGTTTACGTTAATGATACTGTTCATAAAACACGTGGATTCCTTATTGTCAGTGGAATCCTGGCAAATGATAAAGTTACTTTTATTGTAAACCACTGGCCATCCAGAGGTGCGGATTCTCCAGCGCGTGTACGGGCAGGAGAGCAGGTTCGCGTAATAAAGGATTCCTTGCTCCGTGAAGATCCTGCATCTAAAGTGATTATTATGGGAGATATGAATGATGATCCCATGGATGAAAGTATGAGTCAGGCCTTAGGTGCCAGACGTGAGATAAAAGATGTGGAAAAAGGTGGATTGTATAATCCATGGTGGAATACCTTGGTAGTAAAAGGCATGGGAACCCTTACATATAAAGGTAAATGGAACCTTTTTGATCAAATAGTTGTTTCTTCCAATCTTTTAGGTGATGATAGAAGTACCTTGAAATTCTGTCAGAATGAGATTTTCTACCGCGATTTCATGATACAGCAAGACGGTTATTATAAAGGCTCTCCAAAAAGAACCTTTGGAAGTGGCAAATGGTTGAACGGTTATAGTGATCACTTGCCAACTATAATCTATTTGATTAAAGAAGTAAAATAAGTTTTGAACACCCAATAAATTATAAAAGGGTTGGATTTTGCTGAACTAAAATCCAGCCTTTTTGTTTTATTGCCATATAGAGATTACAATATGATATTCATCTGCATAAGATGAACATCTTTAGTAACTAAATATGGCTTTTTATATGATAAAATCTTTTGCAGAGTACTTTAATTCAAACAATTATTTTTAATTTTGCAGAAGAATTTTAATTCACTAACAATAAATATTTTAAAAAACATGGTTAATTACAAAGATTTAGGCCTCGTAAACACAAAAGATATGTTTAAGAGAGCTATCGCTGGAAAGTATGCCATTGCAGCGTTTAACTTCAACAACATGGAGCAAATGCAAGCTATTATTCAGGCTGCAGTTGAAACAAAATCTCCTGTTATCCTTCAGGTATCAAGTGGCGCACGTAAATATGCAAACCAAACTTTACTTCGTTACATGGCTCAGGGAGCTGTAGAATACGCAAAGGAACTAGGTTGTGCTAATCCTGAAATTGTTCTTCACTTAGACCATGGAGATTCTTTTGAACTTTGTAAGTCTTGTATCGATATGGGATTCTCTTCAGTAATGATTGACGGTTCTCATTTTGCATACGAAGAAAATATAGCTTTAACTAAGAAAGTTGTTGAATATGCTCACCAGTTTAATGTAACAGTTGAAGGTGAACTTGGCGTATTGGCAGGTGTTGAAGACGACGTAGTTGCAGAACACCACACTTATACTCAACCATCTGAAGTTGTAGATTTCGTATCTCGCACAGGTGTTGATTCATTAGCTATCTCAATCGGTACTTCTCACGGAGCAAACAAGTTTACTCCAGCTCAATGTACTCGTGATGCTAATGGTATCTTGGTTCCACCTCCATTGCGTTTCGATATCCTTGAAGAAATTGAAAAAGAAATCCCTGGATTCCCAATCGTTCTTCACGGTTCATCTTCTGTACCTCAGGAATTGGTTGCTCAGATCAACCAATATGGTGGTAAATTAGTTGACTCTATCGGTATTCCAGAAGAACAACTTCGTAGAGCTGCTACTTCTGCAGTATGTAAGATTAACATCGACTCTGATGGTCGTTTGGCTATGACTGCTGCTGTACGTAAAGTATTCGTAGAACAACCAGGAGAATTCGATCCACGTAAGTACTTAGGTCCTGCTCGTGACACTTTGAAAGCTCTTTATAAACTGAAACTTGAAAACGTTCTTGGTTCAGCTGGTAAGTTAGCAAAGTAATTTATTGATAAATCAGTATAGGTAAAATCCTGTCCGGGCAATCCGGGCAGGATTTTTTTTATTAATTTGCCACATTTTAATAAAATTATAAAGCATTAATTGCAAAAAGATGTATTAGTTGTATCTTTGTGGGTGAAAAATAGAAAATATATTTAATTTTTATACAATCTAATTACAAAATAGAATATGGCAGATGAAAAAAAGTTCGTGCCTTTCGTTTCGGCGGATAAGAGCATGAGAGAGTTTACCGGTAGAGCAGTGCTCATCGGTTTGGTGCTGGCCGTGATTTTGGGAGCTGCGAATGCTTACCTGGGTTTGAAAGCCGGTATGACAATCGCCGCTACTTATCCTGCGGCAGTTATTGGTATGGCAATCTTGCGTTTCTTTAAAGGAACAATTCTGGAAGAGAATATTACCCGTACTGTTGGTTCAATTGGTGAATCAGTAGCAGCAGGTGCAATCTTTACCTTGCCGGCATTTTATATCTCCGGTGTGTGGAGCGGAAAGCAGTTCAGTTCCATTGGCAGTTATTTTATTGCTTCACTAATCCTGATTACGGGTGGTATACTTGGTGTTTTGTTCGTAGCTTTGCTTCGTAGGGTAATGGTGGAAGATAAAGAACTTCCTTTCCCTGAAAGTGTTGCAGCTGCCGAGATTCATAAGAGCGGTCAGAGTGGTTCTGGCGGTTCAAAATATCTGTTCTCTGCAATGATTATAGGTGCGGTAGTTAAAATAGCTGGTGATCTTCGTCTTTTTGCTACAGAATGGACTACCTTCTTCAAATCTTCTATTGCTAAGTTTGCTGGTGGTAAAACTCTTGATGGTGGTTTCCTTGCAGGTGGGCCATCAATAAGCCCTGCATATTTAGGTGTTGGTTATATTATTGGCCCACGTCTTTCTGCGCTCAACTTTAGTGGCTCTGTATTGGCATGGGGATTAATGGTTCCAATGTTGCTTACCGTACTTGGTTCCTCATTTGTAGGATCTTTGCCACAAAACGCGGCTTTGCCTGTTGAGTCTCCTGATGCATGGATGAATGCGGCAAATGTAGTTTGGAAAGAAGTTGTACGTATTATTGCAATTGGCGGTATGCTTGTTGCTGCTTGTTTCACATTATACAGAATGCGTAGTAGTTTGGGAACTGGATTGAAACGTTCTGTTAAAGATTTGAAACGTGCAACTCAAGGAACTGCTGCTGATGTAGAACGTACAGAAAAAGATCTTAAATCTTCATGGATTCTTTTAGGTATCTGTTTTGCTGCTATCGCTACATTTGTAATCACATATTTCATATTTAATACAACCATTTTGGTAGCTATCGTTGCTTCAACTATCATGATTGTGCTTGCATTCTTTTTTGCAGCCGTTTCAGGTTATCTGGTTGGAATCATCGGTTCAAGTAACAATCCTATCAGTGGATTAACCTTGACAGCTTTAGTTGTTACAGCATTGATTCTTGTTGCTTGTGGTGTTGATTCTCATAATGGCGGTGTTGCTGCAGTGCTTGGAATTGCAGCCATTGTTTGTGTGGCAGCTGCAGTAGGAGGTGAGATGTTCCAGGACTTAAAAGCCGGACATATTCTTGGTGGTACACCATGGAAGATGCAGTTGGGCGACTTGATAGGTGTTGTAGTTGCTGGTTTCGTAATGTTTGGTGTTCTGATTGTCCTTAATCAGGGTGATATCAATATGGGACTTCAGCAAGGTTACGAAGGAGGTTTCGGAAGTAAGAACCTTTCAGCTCCTCAAGCCGGTTTAATGGCTGCACTTTCTCAGGGAATCATTGGCGGACAAATGGCATGGGTGCTGATTATTGCCGGAATGATTATGGCAGTAGCCTTTATTCTTATGGGTATCACTAGTCCAATGCTTATTTTCGTAGGTATGTACCTTCCTTTCAACACTGTATTTGCAATTTTCGTAGGAGGTCTTATTAAAGGTGTACTCGATCTTTATGTGGCACGCCGTAAGTATAGCGTGGGTCAGATTGCTGCCGTAGAAAATACCGGAGTTCTTCTTGCTTCCGGATTGATTGCCGGTGAAGCGTTAATGGGGTTGGTTGTGGCTATCTTTGCCATGTTCAATGTGTTCTTTGCCGACATGCTTCCATTCGCAAATCCAAACTATGCAGTTGGTTTAGTTATTATATTGGTAATTGGTTACTTCTTTGTTCGGGTTCCGCTCAAGAAAGCTGATTCGATGAAATAATAAATTATGAAGGAAAAAGATAAAGTAAACCTTTTCGATGTGGTTCCCTACATCAGTGAGCATATTACAACGGAGAAGGAAGGTGATCTTTCAGTAGTCACTTTTCCCCGTTTCCGTAATAAGTTTATGCAGAAGTTTTTTGTGCCGAGAGGAAAATCGGCCAATATTCATATTAAACTTGAAGAACATGGTACTGCTGCATGGGATTTGATAAATGGGGAACGTACTGTTAAGGAGATTACGGAACTGTTGGCTGAACATTTTAATAATGAAGAAAATTATCAGTACCGTATCACTACATATATTACTCAGTTATATACCAACGGGTTTATAAAATATAAAACAGCTCTTTAATTAGGAGAGTTTGCATACATAAAGAAGAGGAGATGGATTTATTCTGTTTCCTCTTTTTTTGTTTCTTATCACTAAAAAATATTTTCATCCATCACTCCATCACTGTGTTCTGTAATGTGTTGTAATATAATGTATTAAATAGTGATGGTAGCATTCTCAACCATCACTGAACCCACACTTTTTAGGTCTACCATCACGATTTCGAGTTGAATTGGAGTCAATTTGAAATTTCTAACCCTTGGCATTTGCTCCAGGAAATTATTCTTTTTTTTGTATTTTTTTTGGCTGAAAAAGTGAGGGATGCCCCGAATGGTGATGGATTAGTGAGAGATGAAATTGCATCCATCACTGTGTATTCTGTTTGTAATCAGTGTGATACGTAAGATAGTGAGAGAGTGATGGTAGCTTTTCGAAATTGCTGTAGAATTCTCAATCTTCTAGATAAAATACGTTTGGTTATATTTAAAGAAACAGGTTATTCCTTTTTTATTATTCTCCAATGGTTTATCAGTTATTGGAGAATGAATTTTATTCATTGGCGAATAAATTCAAGGTTCTTTTGAATGAATTATTCATTTGATTGAATTTTATGTATTTGTTAATGTATGTATTCCGCCTTTAAATTTTATATATACTATAATTTGAAGGTCCATTATTATAAAATACAACCTTAATTTAGAAAAAAATGATTTAATTATTTGTTATATAATAAATATTGTATATTTTTGGCGTAACAATATTGCTTATTTGCAGTTTCTTGTTCACTTGATTATTTATATTTCTAATAATATGAAGCTAATTAATATTTAGAGAGTGATTTTTATGTAGTATATAATAAAAATGGATTTCCATTGGTTTCTACTTAGGTCGTTTATTAAGAAACGTTTTACGAATAGATCATTTTATGAAGAAAACAATCATTTCGAAAAGTATATATTAACACCAAAAGCAAAAGATATTCTAATGATAAATTCTACAAAGAAATATTGTGTAAGCCAGGATAATATGTTTTTATTCATCCTTTGGGGAATATTTTATAAAAATGGAATTCCTCCTATTTGGGAACTCCTTTATATACAAAGTGAATATGGATAACTTTAAACATGATTTTTGAAAAAAAAATTACGTATACTTTTTTGGAATTATTTATTAATATCTTAAATCACATGTATATGAAAAGAATAATACTCACATCAATACTTTTTAGCGTTAGTCTTTGTTTTTCTTTTAGTCAAAATAAAGTGGGTTGTTGGAAATTTGATGACGCTAGTAATTTTACGAAAGCAGAAGTTGGAAACCCATTGACTTTGGTGGGAACAGGAGTACATAAAGCTGATGGTCCGGATGCTTCCAATGGCGCTGTTACAGTTGATAAAAAGACTTATTTCGAGGTAGATCATGGCATTGCAGTTAAGAGTGGAGCATCGTATGTAAATGATTATTCTCTAGTAATTGATTTTAAAATTCCTGCTGTAGGTCCATGGTATAATTTCTATCAAACAGATCCAACAAATACATCTGATGGGGATTGCTTTATTAATACATCAGGTTATATTGGTACTTATATTACCGGGTATAGCTCTTTGGCCGTTTCTTCAGATAAATGGCATCGGTTAGTGATTTCTGCAAGTTTAAATAACTCATATAATTATTATTTAGATGGCAGTTTTATACATGCCACAGATAATAAACAAACTGCTGACGGTCGTTTTTCTTTGGATAAAAAGTTCCTTTTATTTGCCGATGATGATGGTGATGATGGTACATTAGACGTTGCAGAAGTTTCATTGTATGATGGCGCTTTAACTGATGCACAAGTTGCTGCATTAGGTGGAGCCGGACATACATCAACAGGTATCAGTAATATTCAGGCTAATAATGATAGTAATATTAAAATAATGAGTCCGATACGTGACTTTATTTCAATAACAGTTCCGGATAATCAAAAGATTCAAAATGTCACTCTTTTTGATACTTATGGACATTTAGTGCTACAGTCGATGAATAGCGATACTAAAATCAATGTATCAGGACTCGAAAAAGGCATTTATATAGCCAAGGTAAGAATAGACGGAAAAGATTATTACTTGAAATGTCTTAAAGATTGATCCTTATTTTAGTAGATAATAGAACGGGTCTCCATACACTTCAAAATAGATTGTTTATGGAGATACGTTTTATGAATAAATCATTTTATGAATACTTTGAGTTTAACACATATGAAAAAAACACTAATTACATTATTACTTTTTAGCATCAGTTTTTGCTTTTCCTTTAGTCAAAACAAGGTAGGCGATTGGAAATTTGATGATGCTACTGATTTTACGAAAGCTGATGTTGGCAAATCATTAACTTTAGTGGGAAGTGGAGTGCAAAAAGCAGATGGTCCTGATGCTTCCAATGGTGCTGTTACGGTTAAGAAAGGTACTTATTTCGAGGTAGATCATGGCATTGCAGTTAAGAGTGGAGCAACAAATGTAAATGAATATTCTTTAGTAGTTGATTTTAAAATACCAGCTGTAGGTACATGGTATAATTTCTTTCAAACAGATCCAACAAATACATCTGATGGCGATTGTTTTATTAATACATCAGGAAATATTGGCACGTATACTACCGGGTATAGTTCTTTTGCTGTCTCTTCAAATAAATGGTATAGATTAGTGGTTTCTGTAAATTTAAATAATTCATATAAATATTATTTAGATGGTAATTTAATACTCATTGGTAATAGTCAATCTTCTGAAGGTCGTTTCTCTTTGGCAAAAAAACTACTTCTATTTGCTGATGATGATGGTGAAGATGGTACATTAGACGTTGCAGAAGTTTCATTGTATGATGGTGCTTTAAATGATGCAGCAGTTGCTAATCTGGGAGGATATGGACATACTAGTAAATACGCTTATGATATTCCAGTAGTAAAGCCTTATTTGCAGACTCCGGGCGCTGATTATATGTATGTTTCCTGGCAAGATACATCAACAGTAAAAACGCAGGTTGATTATGGTACTACCACTTCTTTAACCAGCAATGCTACGGGAAGTTATGAAACAATAAATAGCTATCCATATATATGGCACACAGTTAAACTGACAAATTTACAGCCAAACACTAAATATTTTTATCGTGTGGCTAGTGGCAGCGGAAATTCGCCTGTTTATTCATTCAGAACTCAACCAGATAAGTCTTATTCAGATGGGCATATTCGTTTTTTACTTTTTGGTGATACACAACAAAATCCTGATAAAACAACAATTGTTGTGAATAGTGCTGTTACGCAAATGAAGAACTTATTCGGAGATGATTATGCTGATAGTTTGAATTTTGTTTTGCATACAGGAGATTGTATACAGCAAGGGAATAGTATAGATGCATATACGAGAGAATTTCTTCATCCAATGGAACCTCTTAGCTGCAGATTACCTTTTGCAATAGCACCAGGAAACCACGAGGTAGACAGTCCGTTGTTCTATTCTTATATGAAATTTGATGATATTACTCCATTTAGTTCACCAGAAGGAATATTTGAACGATTCTGGTCTTTTAAGGTTTCCAGAACTTTATTTGTTGGTTTGAATTCAAATATTGTATATACATTCGGTGATCAGGAAAAAACTTGGTTTGATCAACTATTGCAGAATGCAGAAGCTGATCCTTTAATTGATCGCGTATTCTGTTTTATTCATCATTGCCCATATAGTGAATTATGGCAAGAGGGAGAAAGTCAATATTCTCGGGATATGTTAAGTATCATGCAGAAATATTCTAAGGCACAGCAATTATCATTTGGCCATACACATGCATTCGAAAATGGAATAATACCTTCTTTAGCTAAGAACACAACTGGTGATATAAGCTCTATTTGTGGTGGCGGCGGTGGTGGCGACAGAGATTATTTCTCTTCATCGGCTGTTGATATACCTTTAGTAAATATGTCTTATACTCAGAACTTCTTTATATATGCTGATATTGATGTTAAAAACAAGTCTCACGTGTTTAAAGCTTATGGTGTGGGAGATTTAGCTAAAAATCCTACTCCCAATATTACTGTAATGGATTCTTGGTATCGTAAACTGAATCAAGCCAAACCGGAAACTCCGTCATGTGTTTCTGGCATATTGAAAAATGATAGCGTCTATCTGTTGTCTTCTCCATTTAACGGGGTAGATAGTTTGATGTCTGTTGAGCTACAGGCTACATCAACTCCTAATGATTATACAGTTCCTTTGTTAGATATGACTACAGATTGGAGAGATGTTTTTGGAGTTGATAGCAAAGGAAATGCGAGAGATTTAAATAAAGGGATAAATTTACTTAAACATACAATCTCTGTTAAATCTTTAGTAAATGGGGTAACATACGGATGGAGAACCCGATATCGTGATCATAACTTGAAATGGAGTAATTGGTCGGACGAACAGTCTTTTAAGTATAATTCATCAACAGGTATTAATAATATACAGACTGATAATGAAAATATCGTTAGAATAGTGAATCCTATACGTAATTCTATTTCAATAATACTTCCAGGTAATCAAAAGATTCAAAATGTTATACTATATGATATTTATGGACATTTAGTATTACAGTCAACAACTGGTGATACTAGTATTGATGCAGCGGGACTTGCAAAGGGTCTTTATATCGCTAAAGTCAAAATAGACGGGAAAGATTATTATTTGAAATGTATTAAAGAGTGATTCTAATGTAGTGTATAATGAAAACGTATCTCCATATACAATTAAAGTAAACGGAGATACGTTCTATCTAGTTAATCATCTTATGAAAAAGAACATTATTTTATTAATTCTCCTTTTATTTCCACTTTGTGTTTTTTCAAAAACAATATGGTTGGATAAGCTTAATGTTAGTTTGATGTATCAGGATTGGGGTACAGCACAGGTTAATAAATCAGTTCTTGGCTTGCCTCTGAAAGTAGCAGGAACTAACTATCAACGGGGGATTGGCACTCATTCAATAAGTCGCTTTTTAGTGAATTTGAATGGTAAAGCAAAATCTCTGTCCGGTTTTGTTGGCGCTGATGATAGTAATGACTATAGTGGAAATATGGAATTTCAGATTCTTGCCGATAAAAAAGTTATTTGGCAGAGTGGAATCATGCACAAAGGAATGCCTGCTAAAGCTTTCTCTGTTAATCTGAAGAATGTTCAGAAAGTGGCATTGCTTGTGACTGAAGGAGGAGATGGAATTATGTATGATCATGCTGATTGGTTAAATGTGAAATTTGAAACTTCTGGTGAAATAAAATCGGAAAGTGTTATTCCTGAAAAAATAGTAACTGAAAAGTATATATTAACACCAAAAGAAAAAGAGACTCCCAAGATTAACTCTCCAAAAGTATATGGTGTAAGACCGGGTAGCCCATTTTTATATACCGTTGCAGCAACAGGAAAAAGACCTATTGTTTTTTCAGCTTACCAACTTCCTGATGGTCTTTCCATTGATAAAGAAACTGGCATAATTACTGGCTCTCTGGAAAAGAAAGGTACATATAATGTAATTGTAAGAGCCGATAATGAATTAGGCGGTGATTTTCGAATTGTTCGAATAATAGTTGGAGACAAAATATGCTTAACTCCTCCGATGGGATGGAATAGCTGGAATTGCTGGGGACTTGGTGTTGATGATAAAAAGGTAAAGAATGCAGCTGATTTTATGAGTCGTAAACTGATTAATCATGGATGGACGTATGTTAATATTGATGATGGATGGGAAGCTGATAAGAGAACTGTGGATAATGAGCTTATGGGCAACTATAAATTCCCTGATTTTAAAGGATTAAGTGATTATATTCATTCAAAAGGTTTGAAATTTGGTATCTATTCATCTCCTGGTCCGAAAACTTGTGGCGGATATCTGGCTAGTTATCAGTACGAAGAACGAGATGCTCAAACCTGGGCAAAATGGGGTGTTGATTATTTGAAATATGATTATTGTTCTTATAATGAAGTAGCCCCTGTACCAACAGAAGATTTGATTAAGGAACCTTATGTTGTTATGAGAAAGGCTTTGGATAAGGCAAATCGTGATATTGTTTATTGTGTGGGATATGGAGCTCCCAATGTTTGGAATTGGGGGCAAGAGGCTGGAGGTAACTTCTGGCGAACTACAAGAGATATTACTGATGAATGGAATGTTGTGACTGCTATTGGATGTTTTCAGGATGTATGTGCACAGGTAACTAAGCCTGGTTGTTACAATGATCCGGATATGCTGGTTGTTGGAAAGCTTGGTCAGGGATGGGGAGCAAAAGCTCATGATTCATACCTGACTCCTGATGAACAATATTCACACATAAGTCTTTGGTGTTTGTTGTCTGCTCCATTACTTATTGGGTGCGACATGGATAATATGGATGATTTCACGCTGAATCTGCTTACAAATGATGAAGTCATAGCTGTTGATCAGGACCCTTTGGCAATGCCTTCGAAGAAAATAATAACAGATGAAGGACAGATATGGTACAAACATCTGGAAGATGGAGCTGTTGCTGTAGGTTTTTTCAATATTGATCCATATGCTATTTTATGGAATCAAAAAGATAGTGAGCAAATACAAAAGATGAAATATAAAATGACAGTGACGTTGTCTCAACTTGGTTTAAATGGGAAATATATGGTGCATGATTTATGGCGCCAGAAAGACCTGGGCACTGTGGATAACTCTTTTGAAACAGAAATGCCTTATCACGGTGTTTCTTTTGTGAAATTTGTTCCTGTAAAATGAATTAGTTTTATAAATTTGAATGTTTTCAAAGATTATATAATAGAAAAGAATAATAATATGGATAGACGGAATTTTCTACAATTCTTGGGTGTTAGTTCTGCTGCACTTCTCATCCCCGGAGGATTGCAATCTAAATTGCTCAAATCAATGGCGCAAAATCCCAATATAAAACCAATCTCAGGATCTTGGTTTGAGTTTCAACACCTTTTGCCCTCGGAAGGGAGATATTGGGATCCGGCTTTAGCAAAGTTTACTGCTGAACAATGGAAAGAGAAAGTAAAGGAGATTAGTGAAATAGGATTTGAATATCTGGTGCTTCAGGAAATAGCCTTGGATGGGAAAGCTATTTATCCGTCTGGATTAGCGCCCCAATATCAGTTAGGTTGCGATGATCCATTAGAAGCTGTTCTTTCAGCGGCAGACGAAGTAGGAATTAAATTTTTTATAAGTAACGATTTCTGGGCAGATTGCCAGAAGGGTGATTTTTTAATGAATGATCCTGGTATTAGGAAACTTCGGGCGAAGGCAATGGAAGAGGTTACTAATAAATATGGTCATCATAAAAGTTTTTATGGCTGGTATTTTCCGAATGAATCTTACCTGATGCCTTATTTCGATGACAAGTTTATTAATTATATGAATGATTGCACCAGAACGGCAAAAATGTTAATGCCTGATAGTGTAAACATGATTGCTCCATATAATATAAAAGCAGAAAAGTCAGATGACTTTTTTGTTAAGCAATTGGAACGGATGAATATTGATATTATAGCTTATCAGGATGGGGTTGGTGTAAATTCTACCAGACTGGGTGAACCGGCTAAATATTTTGAGAACTTATACAAAGCACATCAAAAAGCATCACGGGCAAGGATCTGGGCCGATATGGAATTATTCTATTTCGAGGAAGGTACCAAAGGAAATCTTTTACCAGCAGACTTTGAAACACGTATATTGAAA
This sequence comes from uncultured Bacteroides sp., assembly GCF_963676325.1. Taxonomy (NCBI): domain Bacteria; kingdom Pseudomonadati; phylum Bacteroidota; class Bacteroidia; order Bacteroidales; family Bacteroidaceae; genus Bacteroides; species uncultured Bacteroides sp. The sequence goes on along the minus strand of NZ_OY781099.1, from coordinate 3,107,112 downwards.
CAAATGGAGGATCTTTCTCCTTTTGTTGACAAGATATTATGTTACCAGTATATTGGATGTATGAATAAACCGGGCTCAAAAGCGTATGCCGGACATGAAAACCAGGAATCAGTAAGGTTGTATAAGCAATATAAAAAGTGGTATGATGCTAATATCATTAATAAATAGTTAATTTAAGATGAAGAATTATTTTATAGCCTTGATATTTATAATGTGCCCTTTTTTATCAAATCAAGTATCGGCACAAATAAAATTACGTTTACCATCTATACTAAGTGATCATGCTGTTTTGCAGGGATCATCTGAATGTAAGTTATGGGGATGGGGACCAGGTGCAGAAACGGTAAAAATAGTTTGTAGCTGGAATGATAAGGATACAATTTCTGTTCCTATTGATGCCAGATGTCTTTGGGAGACAACAATTAAAACTCCGAAAGGTACTGGACCATATAAAATAGAATTTATATGCGGAAAACAGTATCTTAAAATACAAGATATACTTGTAGGAGAAGTCTGGCTGTGTTCAGGACAATCTAATATGGAATTTAATTACAAATGGGGCTTGAATGATCCGGAATCTTTAAATACTTGTGAGAATGATTCTATTCGTTTCTTTCAAGTTGAGCAGGATTATGACGAATATCCAAGGAGTGATTGTAAGGGTAAGTGGGTTTTGTGTAGCAAGAATACAATGCCAGATTTTAGTTCGTTGGGTTATTTCTTTGGTAAAAAGCTCTTCAATGCAATCAATAAACCTGTGGGGTTAGTTGGTGCCTATTGGGGAGGCACATGTATACAGGTATGGATGCCTAAGGAATCTTTTGAAAATAATGATATGAAAAGGTTTCTATCAAATATAGAACCATACGGATGGGCTCCTAAAGGTGGTTCATTATTATATAATTCGATGATAAATCCAATATCAAAATATAATTTTGCCGGAGTTCTTTGGTATCAAGGTGAAGCTAATGTTGCAGATTGTTCTTCCGATTATTCGCAATTATTATCTACTATGATTAATGAGTGGAGAAATAAATTTGCAAATAATTTTCCTTTTTATGTCGTGCAAATATCACCATGGAATGGCTATTCTGGAATAAATGCTGCGTTATTAAGGGAGCAGCAAGAATTGGTATCTAAAACAGTCTCCAATGTGGGTTTGGTTTCTGTTGCTGACTTAACGGATGATGTTGCTGATATTCATCCCAGAAATAAAAAAGGAGCAGGTGAAAGGGTTGCTGATTATGTCTTGTCCAAACAATATCATACTCAATCTGTGTTTAATCATCCTGTAATTGAAGCATGGAAGATCGAAGGTAATAAAATTGTAATAAATATAAAGTCATTGGATAAGTTAAAAACCAAGTTTAAAGAAGCTTCAGGATGTTTTCAAATAGCAGGTGAAGATAAATTGTTTTACACAGCTAAGGTGGTGAAGAATGTAAAAAATAAGATTGTTATAGAGTCAAACAAGGTAGTTCATCCTATCGCTTTTAGGTATTGTTTTACTAATGATGCGATACCAGATCTTTTTGACTCTAATGGTTTGCCTTTGCTTCAATATAGATCAGATAACTGGAAATAATATACTAAGAAAAAATACTATGAAAAGAAAAAAACTATTAGTAATTGGTAGCGTAAATACTGATATGGTTGTAAAGTCGCATAGCTTGCCAAAACCAGGTGAAACTGTTTTGGGAGGTACCTTTTTTATGAATGCTGGAGGTAAAGGAGCTAATCAGGCTGTTGCGGCAGCTCGTTTAGGAGCAGATGTTACTTTCGTTTGTAAAATAGGAAATGATGCATTTGGTGAAACATCAAAGAAACTATTCGAAAACGAAGGTCTTGATACTTCGTACGTTTTGGTTGATCCTGATAATGCCTCTGGTGTGGCTTTAATAACTGTAGATCATAATGCAGAAAATTGCATCGTTGTTGCTCCTGGAGCAAATGCAAATCTTCATGCATCAGATATTTCGGATTTACCAAGTATAATCGAACAATTTGATTATGTATTAATGCAATTGGAAATACCAATGGAGACAATACAAGCAGTAGCAGATATTGCTTATCAAAAGAATATACCTGTCATTTTGAATCCAGCTCCAGCTCCTGCTCAGGCTTTATCAAACAACTTACTGAATAAATTGTATTTAATTACACCAAATGAAACTGAAGCTGAACTTATAACGGGGATAAAGGTGACTGATAAGGATTCTGCTTTATTGGCTGCAAAGAAGATGCATGATTTGGGCGTTTGTTGTGTGATAATTACCTTGGGTGCAAAGGGTGCTTTTGTATATAAGGACTCACAGTGCGAGGTTATTCCCTCTTTTAAAGTAACAGCTGTTGATACTACAGCAGCGGGCGATATTTTTAACGGAGCATTAGTTGTAGGATTAATGGAAGGTAAATCTATTAAAGAGTCTGTTCAGTTTGCATGCCGGGCATCTGCAATATCAGTCACTCGTATGGGAGCTCAATCATCTGCCCCATATAGAAAAGAAATAATTTAAAATAAAACCTATGATGAAGATTAGATTATTTTTAAGTGTTTTTACCTTGATCATTTCGACCGAAATATTTTCATGTCCATTATTGAATGGCAAGAAAGCAAGCACTCCTAATGAAAAAGTGCTGACTAAAGATGTCCTTTTGGATAAAGTAAAAGGTGGATGGGCAGGTAAAACAATAGGATGTACTTATGGAGGCCCGGTTGAGTTTCTATATAATGGGACAATGATTCAAGACTATATTCCTTTAAAATGGAATAATGAAAGCATTAAATGGTATTATGATAATTTTCCCGGACTTTATGACGATGTTTATGTTAACCTGACTTTTGTTGATGTCTTTGATCGTTTAGGATTTAAGGCTCCTGCAGATTCTTTTGCAATAGCTTTCGCTCATGCCAGTTATCCTCTTTGGCATGCAAATCAGGTTGCCCGTAATAATGTTTTAAATGGAATAATGCCTCCGGCTTCAGGATCCTGGTTAAATAACCCACATGCTGATGATATTGATTTTCAGATAGAAGCTGATTTTGCAGGAATAATGTCTCCGGGTATGCCTAATTCTTCCTCTGAAATATCAGACAAAGTAGGTCACATTATGACTTATGGTAATGGATGGTATGGTGGAGTCTTTGTTGCTGCAATGTATTCTTTGGCATATACATCTAATAATATTGAGTTTATAGTTTCTGAGGCTTTAAAAACAATACCGGCTAAGACTACTTTTTATCAGTGTATTAGTGATGTTATAAAATGGCATAAACTGTATCCAAATGATTGGAAGCAGACTTGGTTTGAATGTGAAAAGAAATGGAGTAGTGATATCGGATGTCCGGATGGTGTTTTTGTTCCGCTTGATATTGATGCATTAATTAATAGTGCTTATGTTACAATAGGTTTATTATATGGACAAGGTGATTTTGGAAAATCAATAGAGATCTCAACTCGTTGTGGATTAGATGCTGATTGTAATCCATCAACAGCTGCAGGTATTTTAGGGGTTATGCTTGGTTATAGTAAGATTCCGGAGGTTTGGAAAAGACCATTATCTGGAGTAGAAGACAGACTTTTTTCACATTCAAACTATTCTTTGAACAAGGCTTATAAAGTTAGCTATAATCATGCATTAGCAATGATTTTAGAAAAAGGAGGTAAAGTAGTTAATAACAATGTTATAATAAAATGCCAGAAACCTGTAGCTGTTAATTATGAACAATCCTTTGAAGGTCATTTCCCTAAAGAAAAGATTTCTGTTAATAAGTCTTTGAATAAAGAGATGGATGTTGAATTTAATGGGAACGGGGCTGTTTTTAAAGGATATGTGCAATGCTCGGATAACGAGTATGTTGCAGATGTTGAGGTATTGGTAGATGGACAAAATATGGGGAGAATAAAATTGCCGGTTTCAACTCTGGATTCCAGAAAAGTAGATATTTATTGGATCTACAAATTGAAAGAAGGAATGCATAAAGTATCATTTAATTGGTTAAATCCAGATTCTAAAGCACAGGTTTATTTGGGAGACGCAATTATTTATACAGATTCTTCTAAAATTAGTCTTCTTAAATAGGCAAGGATTACAGATAGCATTATATCAATAGTCCACCAGATGAAAACTCAAGGTTAGGTGGAATATATAAGTTTTAGTTATGATGCATTAAAGCGTGTTCATAAATTGGATCCTACGGCTAAGACTGCATATCTATCTGGTGACAAAACTGTAAATGAGGTAAAGGCTGATAATATAGCGGGTATAGATTATTCATTCTATTCATATATCTCAGATTCAAACTTGGTTCATTCAGCAAATAAACTCGGTTTGACTACAAATGTCTGGACTATAAATACCAAAGAAGAATTCAAAACTTATCTGGATAAAGGAGTAGATTATATTACAACTTATGAGCCGGAATTGCTTTTGCAAATTATAAAGGAGAGGAGCAAATAAGAACATTGTATATTCTTATTTATCAGATTAAATCATTCACTAAAAAAAATAAATTATGTTTATTGTAGACAATTATTCATTAGCAGTATTACTTTGCATAGTAACTATGTTTTGTTGGGGATCTTGGGGCAATACTCAAAAGTTAGCTTCAAAATCATGGCGATACGAACTGTTCTATTGGGATTACGTTATCGGTATAGTCCTTTTATCCATTATTCTCGGTTTTACTCTTGGAAGTAACGGAGAACATGGACGAAGCTTTGTCGAAGATTTGTCTCAGGTAAACAGTGGAAATTTCTGGAGTGCCTTTATAGGAGGTATAATTTTCAATGCTTCAAATATTTTATTATCATCAGCTATTTCTCTTGCTGGCATGTCTGTGGCATTTCCTGTTGGAGTTGGTTTAGCTCTTGTTCTTGGTGTGCTTATTAATTATGTAGGAGCACCTAAGGGCGATCCTATGATCTTGTTCTTTGGAGTAGCGCTTATTGTTGTTGCCATTATATTTAATGGTGTTGCTTCAGGTAAAGTTACAAAAAGCGATGAAGAAAGTAAAACAAAAAAGAAAGGCCTCACTGTTGCTATATGTGCTGGTATTTTAATGTCTTTTTTCTATCATTTTGTGGCTTCTGCAATGGATCTAGATCATTTAGAATCGCCTACATCAGGAATGGTTACTCCATATTCAGCTCTATTCATTTTTTCTTTGGGTATTTTAGGTAGCAATTTTATATTCAACACTTTAGTGATGAAAAAGCCTTTTGTTGGCGAACCTGTTACTTACAGCCAATACTTTAAAGGATGTACGAAAACTCATATAGTTGGCCTTTTGGGAGGACTAATTTGGGGACTTGGTACTGCTTGCAGTTATATTGCCGCAGGTAAGGCTGGAGCTGCTATCTCTTATGCTTTAGGACAAGGAGCGACTATGGTTGCTGCTATGTGGGGTGTATTTATTTGGAAAGAATTTAAAGGAGCTTCTAAAACAATTAATATTTTATTGACTCTGATGTTTGTCTTATTCATTATGGGTCTAGTATTGATTATTGTTTCAGGAGGAAATTGAGCATGATTTCTTAGAATGTATTGATTTTGTTGAGAAAGTCCAGGTTTCATTCAATAAGTATTGGTGAAGCCTGGACTTTTTATATTTATTCTGTTTGTTTTATTTATATTAATAAATTTTTCATTTAAATATAGATGTGTTACTTCTGTTTTTTAGTTTAAAAGAGCATCTTTTATTATTAAGTAATATGTTATAGACTTTGTTTTTCCTTGTTTCTATATTTTTTCTTTTACTTATTGTATAAAATATGGCTTATATTAAAAAATAATAGATTAAATATTTGTTATATAATAAATATTTGTATATTTGTAGCAGACAATATTATTTTTAATAATATTTTATGTTTAACCTAATTCTTTATATTTTTAATAAAACGAAGTTAATTAAATCTTTTGTTCGCCCTTAAACAAACATTCCTTTCTTGCTAAGGTTTATTGAAAGTTTATAGCGGATACTTTTAGAGGTAATTACAGTTGGATAGAGTTTTGAAATTCAACCCGTTGAAATAAGAATAATCTCATTTCTCTTAAAAAGAATAATAGTATTAATATATTATGGAAAGAAAAGAACGTAGAGATTTCCTAAAAAAAGCCGCACTTGCAGGAGCTTCCGCAATGGTAATCCCTTCTTTGATGGGATTCAAGGAGGAAGAAAGCATTGGTGGGGCAGGAGGGCTAAAACCCGACGGCTCTGTTGAAAGCAAACTTATTGTACCCAAAAATAACGGGCTGAAGATAACCGGTACATTTCTCGATGAGATCTCGCATGACATTCCTCACCAGAACTGGGGAGAGAAAGAATGGGATCTGGACTTCCGGTATATGAAGAGTATGGGAATTGATACAGTAATCATGATTCGCTCCGGTTATCGTAAGTTTGTTACCTATCCTTCAGAGTATCTGCTCAAGAAAAAAGGATGCTATATGCCTTCCGTTGATTTACTGGATATGTATCTTCGACTAGCTGAGAAGTATGGCATGAAGTTTTACTTCGGGTTGTATGACTCTGGAAGATATTGGGATACAGGTGATATGTCCTGGGAAGTGGAAGATAATAAATATGTGATAGACGAAGTGTGGCGCAAGTATGGTTCAAAGTATAAAAGCTTTGGAGGATGGTACATAAGCGGGGAAATCAGCCGCGCTACTAAAGGTGCAATCGGTGCTTTTCATACTATGGGTAAGCAATGCAAGGATATTTCGGGCGGACTGCCAACTTTTATCTCTCCTTGGATTGATGGAAAGAAAGCGGTGATGGGGATGGCCGGTGCAGGATTAACCAAAGCGGAAGCCGTGTCTGTAGAGCAACATGAAAAGGAATGGAGCGAAATATTTGACGGAATCCATGATGTGGTTGATGCTTGTGCTTTTCAGGATGGCCACATTGACTATGATGAACTCGATGCCTTTTTTGCAGTGAACAAAAAACTTGCGGATAAGTATCACATGGAGTGCTGGACAAATGCTGAATCTTTCGACCGCGACATGCCTATTAAATTTTTCCCAATCAAGTTCGATAAACTCCGTCTGAAACTAGAAGCAGCCAAGCGTGCTGGTTACGACAAGGGAATTACCTTTGAATTTTCACACTTTATGAGTCCACAATCAGCATATGCTCAGGCCGGACACCTTTACGATCGTTATAAAGAATACTTTGAAATAAAATAAAAACACGATGAAATCTACAGTAAATATTGGTTATGTTGTCTTTTTGTCGGTTGTAGCGGCATTGGGAGGATTCCTTTTTGGCTACGACACGGCAGTTATCTCCGGCACAATTGCACAAGTGACATCCCTTTTTTCTCTTGACTCCATTCAGCAAGGATGGTTTGTGGGTTGTGCATTGGTAGGTTCAATTGTTGGTGTTCTTTGTGCAGGAGTTCTGAGTGACAAATTCGGAAGAAAGAAAACCATGATTCTTTCTGCCATCCTATTCTCTATTTCGGGAATTGGTTGCGCTATTTCCGGCAATTTTCATCAATTGGTACTTTACCGTATCATTGGTGGAGTTGGTATTGGGGTGGTATCTATCATCTCTCCGCTTTATATCTCAGAAGTATCTATTCCAAAATATAGAGGCAGGCTTGTTTCTCTTTATCAACTGGCTGTTACCGTTGGTTTCCTGGGAGCATACCTGGTAAACTATTGGTTATTGCAATATTCCTTGGATGGAGCTGCAAATCTTTCTCATCCTGCATTACTGAAAATATTCCATACAGAAGCATGGAGAGGAATGTTGGGAATGGAATCTCTTCCAGCCTTATTATTCTTTCTTGTGATTTTCTTCATTCCTGAAAGTCCTCGCTGGTTAATCCTTAAGAAAAAAGAATCGCCTGCTCAACGTATTTTAAAGCGTATATATGGAAACGAAAAAGATGCTCAGTTTGAATTAAATGAAACCCGACAAGCATCTCAGTCGGAAACTAAGTCTGAATGGAGATTGATTTTGAAACCAGGAATCTTCAAAGCGGTGCTTATTGGAGTAGCAATAGCTATACTTGGGCAATTTATGGGAGTAAACGCAGTGCTTTATTACGGACCTACAATCTTTGAAAGTAGCGGTCTGTCTAATGGCGACTCATTATTCTATCAAGTATTGGTAGGAGTAGTGAATATGCTAACTACGGTTCTGGCTATGACAATCATTGACAAAGTGGGACGAAAGAAACTTGTTTATTATGGAGTTTCCGGCATGATCCTTACTTTGTTCCTTATTGCCTTCTACTTTATTCAAGGAAAAGAATTGGGAATCCCTAACGTATTCCTTCTAGTCTGTTTCCTTTTATATATTTTCTTTTGCGCTGTATCTATTTGCGCAGTAATCTGGGTGTTGCTCTCCGAAATGTATCCTATTAAAGTCCGTGGATTGGCTATGTCCATTGCCGGATTCTCGTTATGGGTCGGAACTTATCTTATTGGTCAGCTCACTCCCTGGATGCTTGAAAATCTCACTCCGGCAGGAACATTTATTTTGTTTGCCGTGATGTGTGTACCTTACATGCTAATTATTTGGAAACTTGTACCGGAAACAACCGGAAAATCTTTGGAAGAGATCGAAAAGATGTGGGATAAGTAAGATCAAATTAAAGGTTGTATTTTTATTTAGGTGTACGCTTAAATATGGAATACTCTACACTTATTTTATAAAAACTGTAGACTTAATTATAAAAAGGCGTACTTCTAATTTTGAACATAAATAGAATAATTACCTAAATCATAGAATAAAAGAACATTAAAAAAACAATATTATGGACTTTAAAAGTTTGGCAAAACAATACAAAGATGAACTCTTGAACAGTGTTCTTCCTTTCTGGCTCGAAAACTCACAGGACAAAGAGTTTGGAGGTTATTTTAGTTGCTTGGATAGAGACGGTTCTGTTTTTGATACCGACAAGTTTATATGGCTCCAAGGCCGTGAAGTGTGGATGTTTTCCATGCTGTATAATAAAGTAGAAAAAAAGCAAGAATGGTTGGATTGTGCTGTGCAGGGAGGCGAATTCCTGAAGAAATACGGTCACGATGGTAATTATAACTGGTATTTTTCTCTTGATAGACAAGGAAATCCCTTGATTGAGCCTTACAATATTTTCTCGTATACTTTTGCCACGATGGCTTTCGGACAACTCAGTCTGGCTACTGGTAATAAGGAATATGCTGAGATTGCGAAAAAAACGTTTGATATCATTCTTTCCAAAGTAGATAATCCTAAAGGCAAATGGAACAAAGTACATCCAGGTACTCGCGATTTGAAGAACTTTGCCCTGCCAATGATCCTTTGTAATTTGGCATTAGAAATAGAACCATTGTTGGATAAAGATTTTCTGAATAAGACTATTGAAACATGTGTCCATGAAGTGATGGATGTCTTTTATCGTCCGGAACTGGGAGGAATTATCATTGAAAATGTAACCACAGATGGTGAACTGTCCGATACCTTTGACGGACGTTTGGTTAATCCGGGACATTCTATCGAAGCCATGTGGTTTATCATGGACCTTGGAAAACGACTTAATCGTCCCGACCTTATAGAGAAAGCAAAAGATATTACTCTTACCATGTTAAACTACGGATGGGATAAAGAATTTGGCGGTATCTATTACTTTATGGATCGCCTGGGACATCCTACACAACAATTAGAATGGGATCAAAAACTTTGGTGGGTACATATTGAAACTATGATCTCTCTGCTTAAAGGTTACCAGTTAACTGGCTCAAAAGAATGTCTGGAATGGTTCGAGAAGGTGCACAATTATGTATGGACTCACTTTAAAGATCCCGAATACCCTGAATGGTATGGTTATCTCAACCGTCGCGGAGAAGTACTTCTTCCTCTCAAAGGTGGTAAATGGAAGGGTTGTTTCCATGTACCTCGCGGACTTTATCAATGCTGGCAGGTGTTGGAACAATTAGAATAAAGTAAGAATCCATTTTTATTTATTTAGTCGCTATTTTAACGCTTTGCAATCTGTTTGAAATCTAGTTGTAGCTGTTTGATCATATCATAAGGCTTACTTTGCTGGAAATTTTAAAATATATGTAATGAGAAGAATGAAAAAAAATATTGTTAAATTTAAAAAGGAATTATTTATTATCTTTTTCCTGATAGGTTGTTTTGCTTATTCGCAAAACACCTATTCAGGAACCTCGTGTGGTAATGGCGCAAGTAATAAAGATAGAGACAATATCAATGGAACTTTATCAGGAAGGAGTGACTCAGAATTGCCCGTTTTAAAATTTAAAGATGGTAAATTCAAAATTATTCAATTTACAGACCTTCATTGGATTAAAGGAATAGAATACGAAAGTGCCAATGATAGTACCCGGCAATTAATGAGTCGGTTAATTAAATTAGAACATCCTGACCTTGTTATTATCACAGGAGATGTAGTTGTGTCGGGAGGTGCTGCTGAAGGATGGAAAGAAGTAACCCAGCCTATGGTTGAAGCTAAGGTCCCTTTTGCCGTAACATTTGGAAACCATGATGCAGAAGCCGATATATCGACATCACAAGCCTTGAATATATTAAAAACTATACCTTATAATGTTACATATAATGCTGATAACAATATTTCAGGTGTAGGAAATTGTACTCTTCCAATTAAATCTTCTGATGGTAGCCAAGACAAATGGGTTCTCTATCTTTTTGACTCACATGATTATCCTAGAGATAAAACTTTTGGGTGTTATGATTGGATAAAGCACGATCAGATTGATTGGTATCGTAATCAAAGTGAGTATTATACAAAAGAATCTGGTCGTATTCTTCCATCCCTTGCATTCTTTCATATACCATTACCTGAATATACGCAAGCATTGTATATTGCTCCTTTTATAGGAAATAAAAAGGAAGATGTATGTTCTCCAAATATAAATTCAGGATTGTTTTCATCATTTGTTGAGAAAAAAGATGTTTTAGGTGTTTTTGTTGGTCATGATCATAATGATGATTATCTAGTCGATGCTAATGGCAAGATAGCTCTAGCTTATGGAAGAAAAACAGGCTATTCCTCTGCATATAAGGAAATTTTGGAAAGAGGAGGCCGGGTAATCAATCTATATGAAGATAATAGAAGTTACAATACTTATATTGAAACATGGTCTGACAAATTAAATAATTACACTTTTGAACAGAAAGGTCAGGCATGTTCTTATCCAATAGCAGAAGGAACTTTTATTCAAGAGTCTTTGGTTGCAAATTGGGATGATACCCGTTGGCAGCAAGAACTGAAATTGCTTAAAGATGTAGGTATGAATTATCTGATTTTTGCACCCGCGATGCTTACAGATAAAAAAGAAAAGAACAGATATCTTTATCCTAGTTCTTTCAGTTCTAAAGGTGAAAAACCATCAAAAGATCTTATTGATATATGTCTTCGGAATGCAAAAAAATGCGGGTTAAAGGTCTTTATAGGATTAAATTTTAATGATAGATGGTGGTCTGTTGATTATACTCCCGATTGGTTATATAAACAGATGGAAGGTGGAAATAAGATTGCAGATGAACTAATATCTCTTTATAAGAAAAAATATGGAGATACTATGTATGGATGGTATTGGGTTTGGGAAGTAGATAATTTGCATGCTACAACGGCTGTAAACCAGGAAATTCTTGCTAATGCTCTTAATATCAATCTGGATCACTTAAATAAAGTAACCCCAGACATGCCTTTTATGCTTTCTCCCTATGTAAATCATAAAGTTGGAACAGCTGATGAGAACCGTAAAATGTGGGAATCTGTTTTTTCCAAAACTCATTTTAAAAATGGGGATATATTTTCGCCTCAGGATTGTGTGGGAGCTGGTGGACTGGATGTAGAGAAACTGCCTGAATGGTTTGGTAAAATGCGGGAGGCTGTAAATACAAAATCTGGTTTAAAGTTTTGGGCAAATGTAGAAACCTTTGATCACCGATTCTGGACAAATGCTTCCCTTACTCGTTTTAAAGAACAAATGGAAGCCGTAGATCCTTACGTTTATAAGATAATAACATTTGCGTATAGTCACTATTACAGCCCATTCCAGGTAAATAAGCAATATCATGATGCTTATGTAGAGTATTATAAAACAGGAAAATTACCTAGGCTATCAGTCTCGGAGCCCGTTTCCAACTTAGAAATCAAAATAAAAAATGAAGGTACAGTTGTCTTGAAATGGAAATCTCCCAAAGATAAAAGTAATTTAATGGGATATTATGTATATAAAGATGGTGTACTTGTGGCAAATATTCAAAACAAAAATATTGATGATATCAATACTCAATTTATTGATAAGAATGGTAACCAGAATAATTTGTATGAGGTATCATCATATAATGCTATCGGAGAAGAATCAATAAAAGTAAAAACTCACATGTAATCATAAATCTAGATCATTCTTTATTTTATGAATTTTATTCTTAAAAAGATGAAAATCGTACTTACCTAACGTTCAAAAATTATCACTATGAAAAGAAGAAAAAAATTATTAGGATCTTTCCAACATCTGAAAGTAGGTTTACTTTTTATGTTGATGTGTATCTCTGTATTGACAGCATATGCTCAATCGGGGACTGTGAAAGGAGTCGTTTTTGATGAAACTGGTACACCTTTTATGGGTGCAAGCGTTTCAGAAAAAGGAACAAAAAATGGAACTATTACTGATATTGATGGTAAATTCACAATTAGTGTCAAGAATCTGAGAAGTTCTGTTTTAAGATTCTCTTTTATTGGTTGCAAAACAGTAGAAGAGTCTGTAAATGGGCGCAGATCTATTAATGCTACATTAGAGACAACAGCCACTACTCTTGATGAAGTTGTTGCTATTGGATATGGTAGCGTAAAAAAAAGAGATTTGACGGGTTCTGTATCTTCTGTGAGAAGTGAAGAATTATTAAGAACAAGTCCTTCAAGCATTAATCAGGCATTGCAAGGGAAAATGGCAGGCGTTCAGGTTAGCCAATCTGATGGTGCTCCAGGTGCTGGCATTAGTATTCAGATTCGTGGAGCAAATTCATTTACTACAAGTTCAGAACCCCTATATGTTATTGATGGAGTACCATTTAATTCAGGTTCAGCTCCTGGTACTGATTATGCTACTAAACAAACCAACAATCCATTGAATCTGATTAATCCACGTGATGTAAAATCTATTGAAGTATTAAAAGATGCCTCTTCAACTGCAATATATGGTTCTCGTGGTGCTAATGGTGTTATCTTAATTACGACCAAAAGTGGTTATGAAGGCAAAACTAAAGTTGAATTAAGTGCAAATTATGGAATATCTAAACCTGTAAAGTTGATTAAAGTACTGGATGCTGCAACTTATGCTGAATTTAGAAATGAAGGAACCAGGAATGGTTATATTTACGACGGAAAAGATTTTGTAGATGAGAATAATTTGCCATTTCCTATTCCCGGACGTTATAGCTATGTTACAGAAAAAAATCCAATAACAGGTCTAATATCTAAAGTTGATAGTACGTATTTGCCAAGTCCACAGGATTATAGAGATGGTTATATGAATAACGGAACTAACTGGCAAGATCAGATATTCCAAACAGCTCTAACCCAGGATTACAATTTGAGTGTGTCTGGTGGAGATAAGAAAGGACAATATATGTTTTCACTTGGAATGCTTGATCAACAGGGAAATATAGTCAATTCATATTATAAAAGATACAGTATACGATCAAATATAAGTCGCAAGGTTACGGATTGGTTCGAGTTTGGTAATAATCTTACCGCTTCAAAATCTAAGAATCGTATGGCGAGAACCAATACTGAAACTTTTGGTATTGTAAATGACGCGATATCTTTTAATCCAACAAGAAATCTTTTAGACCCCAATAAGCCATCTGGTTACTCAGAAGATTATGCAAATGGATTATCCAATCCGTACCTTTATGTTCATCAAGCAAAAAATTTATTAGAGTCTTTGAACATATATAATTCGTCATATGCTCAGATAACATTTGCTAAGTTTCTTAATTTCAGACAAAATCTAGGATATGGATATAGCCAGGATAAACGTAATCAGTATTATAACAGATATATTAGCGGAGGTATGGCGCCAACCAATGGTTATGCTTCTCAAACTGATTCATATTATGAAAGTGTTACAGCAGAATCAATGTTGACATTTAATAAGGATTTTGATAAAATACATCATGTTGACGCTGTGCTCGGTTGGTCATATGAAAGTGTTAATTGGGGTTCTAAAGGAATGAGTGGACATGGATTTGCGAATGACCTTAATGAAGAATATAACATGGGAGCAGCTCTTTTTCAAGATCCCAATACTTCTGATAAAGGAGCATGTTCTTTAATGTCTTATCTAGGCCGTGTAAATTATATTTTAATGGATAAATATTTGTTTACAACATCTTTCCGTAGAGATGGCTCCAGCCGTTTAGCTAATAATCGTTGGTCTAATTTTGCTTCAGCTGCTTTGGCTTGGCGTTTGTCAGAAGAAAAGTTTATTAAAAATCTGGGCATTTTTGATGTACTGAAATTACGTTTGAGCTATGGACAAACAGGAAATCAAGGGATTAATTCTTATGCAACCCGTTCAAGAATGACTATACAGCAGTATCCTAATGATGGGTCTCTAAATAATGGATTTGCTGAAGATCGATGGGGAGGTCCAGCTGCTCCAAATTTGAAGTGGGAAACTACAACACAATATAATGCTGGTATCGATCTTGGATTTTTAAATAATCGTGTGAATTTTGTGATAGATGCTTACAGAAAGAAAACATCTGATTTATTACAATATGTATATATACCAATGGGTACAGGGTTCTCCACTATAGCTTCTAACTCTGGACATGTAGAAAATAAGGGTTTAGAAATTGCTGGAAATTTTTTCCTTGTTGATAAAAAAGATTTTAATTGGAAGTTGGATGCAAATATATCTTTCAATAGAAATACAATAAACGGATTGAATGCTGATCAATTTTCAAATGTTTGTTGGGGATTGGAAAGTATGTTCCTGAGAAGAAATGGTAAGTCTATTGGTGTTATTTATGGTTATCAGGAAGATGGATACTATGATAATGAAGCAGAGGTTAGAGCTGATCCATTATATAAAAACGAAAAGGATGAAAGTAAATTTAAAAAAATGATTGGCCAGGTTAAGTATAAAGATATTAATGGAGATGGAGTTATTGATGCTACTGCAGATAAAACCATTATCGGAAATACAAATCCCGACTTTACTTATGGTTTTACAAATTCATTTACATATAAGAATTTCTCATTAAGTTTTTTCTTTCAAGGAACTAAAGGCAATGATATTCTAAATGTAAATTTGAAAGATTACGATATGGCTTCAACAACAAATATGCCAAAATTTGTTTGGGATAACAGGTGGACTGAAAACAACAGAGCTAATGCGCAGTTCCCTCGTGCAGATTTTACGTATACTCGAAGCCTGAAAGCATCTGACAGATATGTTGAAGACGGGTCTTATTTACGTTTGAAGAATTTAAGTATTGGTTACCGCTTGATACATCCGATAAAAGAAATTGAAGCAATGAACCTAACTGTTGCTGTTAATAATCTTTTCACAATTTCACAATATCGTTGGTATGATCCAGATGTAAACACCTTTGGTAGTGATACATCTCGTAGAGGTGTAGATATGGATTCATATCCAAGTGCAAGAACAATTAATCTGGGCATTCAGTTAACTTTTTAATGCATAAAGTATTCATCTTAATAATAATATAAAATGAAACGTAATATTTTAAAATACATATTAGCAACTTTTATACTCGTAACGGGTAGTTCCTGTTCTGACATGCTTGATGAAAAAGTTTATACTTTTGTTTCAGGTGAAAATTTAGTTGCAGCAAAGAGCTATAATGAATTGGTCTCTGGTGCATTCAATGCATTAAGTTTTGGCTTCGAGTGGGGTAATTACCACAATATAGTTAATTTTGATACTGATTATCAAACTGGGCCAACATGGGCTTTTGGATCTTTAGGAGCTGGTAATTTTTATGAAGATGGTTCTAATATTAATTTCTATAAATATTATTACCAATGTATTCATAGGGCTGAATACCATTCTTACTTAATCAATCAGATGGATATTGCTCAGGATGTCAAAGATAATGCATGTGGAGAACTAGCTTTTTTAACAGCATGGTCTTATTTCAATTTGGTTCAGTTTTATGGGGATTTGAGCTTATATAAAACATCTGTATCAGAAGGAGCACCTCTATATATACCGCGTTCTCCTATTAAGGATGTTTATGAGTTCATTATTGAAGAATTAAAATTTGCTGAAAAAGGAATGTATTCTACTAAGGATGCAAAATATGTGAAAGGCCATGTTTCCAGAGGCGCTGCGAAAGCATTACTGGCTAAAGTATATTGTACTATAGGTTCTGCGTCTATGGCAAAAGGGAATAAAATATCCGTAATGGAGGGAGTTCCATTTAAATTTGATGATAATGGTAATAAAGTACGGGTTCCATATCCTTCCAAACAAACATTCGAAAAAGATCAGGTAGCTGGATATGAAAGTTTCGATTCTAAAGCTTATTATAAGTTGGCGATGGATAAAGCAAAAGAACTTATTGATTTAGGCGACTTCGATCTATATCCGTCTCAAAAAGAGCTATGGTCTCCAGCTAGTAAAAATGGAAAAGAATTTATATTCTCTTTACAGACATTGGCCGGTAATTCAACACTAAGTAATTATGTAGCAACTGACTATGCAGGATATATTTACACTGATGGAACTTTAGCTTCTGGTTATTATGTACAACGTGATCATTGGTATCAACTTTTTGATGATACAGATGAACGTATTACATGGGGAGTAATTCACCGTTTTCCTTTTAATTATGTTACAGCTACAGGGAAACTAGAATATTGCTATTATCCTGCTAAAGACAGTGTTAAAGTAAGGCTAGGACTTGACGGTTATCAACCAACCGATATTTTGAGATATGATGCGAATTTATATGGATCTAAACTGATGAAATTTAGACAAATTTCAGTACCATTAGATGGCAATAGAAGTGATTATAACTGGCCATTTATGCGTTATGCCGAAGTGTTGTTGCTTTATGCTGAAGCTGATAATGAAGTTAATGGAGGACCATCGAGTGAGGCCATTAAACAGGTTGAAAAACTTAATACACGAAATAAAAGCAAGAAAGCTTCAGAGATTGGTGCTGTAACTCCTTGGACTCAGGAGTCATTTCGGTCTTATATTCTTCAGGAAAGAGTTAAAGAGTTTGCTGCAGAAGGTATTCGTCGTTTTGACTTACTACGTTGGGGTATTTATCTTCAAACAATGAATTCCATTGGAGGTGTTGATGAAAATGAAGTTATTAAAAAACGTGAAAAAAAGCACCTTTTAATGCCATTGCCTGCTGATGAAGTAAATACAAACCCATATATTGAAACGAACAATCCAGGTTGGTAATAATTAACATTCAAAATAGATTATATATGAAAACGAAAAATATAAAAAAAGATGTAATGTTAATATTTTTAGCATTACTTGCCATCACGGTCACATCGTGCAAAAATGATGATAACAATTTTCCTGATTCACCAAATTTTAGCAAAGTGACAACAATCAAAGATATGTCAACGTCTATTACGGGGGGAAGTATGGGAGATTGGATAGCAATAAAAGGTGATAACCTTGAGCAAGCAGACTCAATAATGTTTAATGATGTAGCTGCACATTTGAAAGATATCTATTACGAGAATAATGTTTTATATGTGCAGGTGCCTGTGAAGTTACCGTCTAAAGTTACAAATAAAGTTACTGTGAAAACACAGGGTGGAGAAACTGCTTTTGATTTCAAAGTGAATATTCCAAATCTCCAGTTGACTAGTATGTTTAATGAATATACTTTACCTGGAGATACAATTAAAATCTATGGAAAATTCCTGTCTCTTTATGAAGTAAATAGTTCAAATACTGTTGTTTCATTTGGAGGTAAAGAAAGTCCTGTAATTAAATCTACCGATAATTATATTACAGCTAAAGTTCCTTTGGATGCTCAGCCAAATGTAAGGGTTAAAGCTATTAATAAGAAGTATAACGCTGAGGCTGTATGTCCCGGTTATTATCAGGATAAACACAATGTTATTACTACTTTTGATTCTGATTATCCTTACACTAGTTCAACTGGTCAACAGTGGGTTGGAGAATGGAAAAATCCTAAACCTACATCAGGTAAATATCTTCGTTTTGAGGTAGATCAGGCTACTTATCCTAGTGGACTAGGTTGGTTCTATTTTTTCACAAGTGATGTAAATTATACCTTAGATATGGTGCAACATCCAGACAAGTATACACTCAAGTTTGAACTTAATATGAACTTGCCAATAAAAACTACAAACTTCTTTATTTACTATTATTGGGCTGTAGCTCCTACTCCAATGAGTGGTGAATCATTTACTGTTCAGAATATGAATATATGGCAAACAGTAAATATTCCATTAGAAAAAATAATCCCACTAGGATATACTGGAACTGACACAAGTTATTCTTTAAATATTCGTGTGGAAGACTTTGCTCCAGTTGAGCAAGTAGCTATGTATTTTGATAATTTCCGTATTTATCAGAAGGAGTAATCCATTAGAGGTTTTCAATTTGTAGTTAATTGTGTTTGAATAGTTGTGCATATAATTGACATCTAAGATTAATGACGCTTATGTATTGAAATAAGATGCCAATATGCACAACTTTAAAATAATCCCTTTGCAAAGGGATTATTTTTAGTATAACAGTATAATTTGAATATTAATAAAGGAAATAACAATGAATAGAGTATTATTATCAATTTTAGCTTTGTTTATATCAATATGTGCATTCCCACAGAAATTTGATAATTTAGGTAAAACGCCGCAAATGGGTTGGAACAGTTGGAATGCTTTCGGAACAAAAATTGATGAAAAGCTAGTAAAAGATATGGCCGATGCATTTGTAACTCTTGGATTAAAAGATGCGGGCTATGAATATATATTATTAGATGATGGATGGATGGATATGCAGCGTGATGCTCAGGGCAACTTTGTTCCTAATCCTGAAAAATTCCCAAATGGAATAAAAGAATTGGCTGATTATGTTCATTCTAAAGGTTTGAAATTTGGGCTATATAGTTGTGTTGGAGATAAAACCTGTGCTGGATATCCTGGAAGTAGAGGACATGAATTTCAGGATGCTTTAAAATTCGCTGAATGGGGAGTTGATTATTTAAAATATGATTGGTGCTATGCTGGACAGATGAATGCAAAAGAAGCCTATACTACAATGAGAGATGCACTTTATGCTGCAAAACATCCTGTTTATTTTAGTATTTGTGAATGGGGGGATAACCAACCTTGGGAATGGGCTAAAGAAGTTGGCCATAGCTGGAGAACAACCGGTGATATAAATAATTGCTTTAATGGCTCTAAAGATAGATATGGAGTAATGCAAATATTAAATCTGAGAGATCAGGAAAAACTTAGAAAAGTTGCTGGTCCTGGCCATTGGAATGATATGGATATGATGGAAATAGGCAATGGTGGACTTACTCATTTTGAAGAAGAAACACATTTTGCACTTTGGGCAATATTAAATTCTCCTTTAATCTTAGGAAATGATCTGAGAACCATCTCTAAAGAGACCTTGGAAATTGTAAAAAATAAAGATATTATAGCTGTAAGTCAGGATTCTCTTGGAATTCAAGGATTTAAATATAAAACAATTCAGGATAATATTGAAATATGGGTTAAACCGTTAGCTAATAATGAATGGGCTGTTTGTTTCTTCAATTGTTCGGATAATCCTGCTGAATTAAATTTTGACTGGAACGGACAAACTATTAAAGACAGCATTTACAATCTTGAGATCTCTTTTTCTGATAAGTTTGTTTATAAAATGAGAAATTTGTATACCCATAAAGAAACAGGAAAAACAAATAAAGTTTTGAAATCAAAATTAGAAAAGAATCAATCATTAGTCTTGAGGTTGTATAAATGATACAGTTCATGATTGCTTACTTTAATAAAAATTATTAGTCAGACTGTTTATATTTTATCGTCAATAGGTATTAGTTTTATATATTATAAATGTTGAATTTATGAGCGAATTTCTAAAAGAAATAAGAGAACAACCAGCTGCATTGAGAGATACTTTGCATTATTATCTACAAGGTGATGGGGTTGAAAAGTTGAGAAGTGTTGTTGATCTTTGGAACACAGGCAAATATGATAAAATTATTTTTACTGGGATGGGAAGTTCTTATTTTATTTCCTATGCTGCTACTTGTTTGTTTAATAAGCATGACATAACTTCATTTGCAATTAATGCAGGGGAATTATTACATTATCAGTTTTCATTGCTTAACAGTAAAAGCTTGTTGGTTTGTATTTCACAATCAGGAGAAAGTTTTGAGATAGTAAACCTTATTCAGAAGCTCTCAAAGGATGTAACAATAATCTCTGTATGTAATGAAGAGAAAAGCTTTTTAGCAAAACATACAAAAATTTCTCTTTTGAGCAAAGCAGGCAGAGAAGAGATGACATCAACAAAAACTTTTGTTTCCAGCTACTTGGTTGTATATATTTTATCGTTAGCTTTAGTTGGTAAATTTAATGATAAAGTAGTTCCTAAAATTGAAAAAATGATATATGTGGTTGATTATCTGATTAATCATAGTGACCAATGGTTGCCTGATTCTATGGCATTGCTTGCTCATACTCCATTTATTCAGTTGATAGGAAGAGGACCAGTTTATGCAACGGTAAAACAAAGTGCTTTGATGTTTATGGAAGCAACAGGTACTCCTTCTTCGGGGACATTAGGAGGTGAATTCCGACATGGTCCGATGGAAATGGTCAAAGAAGGATTTAAAGCTATCGTTTTTGCTCCATCTGGTGGAACATACACTCAATCTGTATCTATGGCAAAAGATATTTCAAAATATGGAGGGAAAGTTATTTTTATAACCAATAAAACTTCAATATTTAACGATAGGAATATTTTTAATATAACAATTCCTCTTTTAGAAAGCGATTTATTCGCCATACCAGCTGTTGTTCCATTACAATTAATTGTTAATCAATGGGCTATAGAAAATAGTACGATACCAGGAGTGTTTACTCGCGGAGCAAAAGTTACAGCTGTAGAATAACCTATTATCAGAAGTTGATTCAGTGTTTGCTGATCGTTTTAATAAAGAGAGTTTCTTTTAATCATAGTCAGAATGGGGAAAAAATATACGTTATTATTATTTCTTATATCATTAATCTATGTTGCTTTTGGATTAGTTACTTCAGTAATTGGCGTAATAATAGATAAGTTTCAAACTCAGTATCATGTCTCTTTGCAGGTTGCAGCTTTTTTGCCTTTTGCTTTTTATCTGGCATATGGACTTTTCTCAATCCCCTTTGGGCTATTGATGGATAAGATTAGTGCCAGATTAGTTTTGTTCATAGGAATGATTCTTCTTACTTTGGGGTGTTTCCTGTTATATCTGTGCAATAATTATATTGTGGTTATTCTTATGATTTTTTTTATTGGGATTGGTGTTACAGCTATTCAAACAGCTGGGAATCCTTTTATACGTGAATTAGATGCCCCAAAGAGATATACAGCAAATCTAACTATTATTATCGGAATAGGAGCTTTAGGGTATGCATTTAGCCCTATATTGGTTCCAATATTTCAAGATCATGGCTTTTCATGGAGGATTGTTTACTTGCTCTTTGGATTTATCAATTTAGCACTTCTAGGTGCACTGACCTTTGTTAAATTCCCAGCGGTTAAGATATTGGATGAGGAAAAAATAGAGCTACATACAATTACATTTCTCTTAAAAAATCCCATTATTATAACTTATGCATTGGGTATACTTTTATATGTTGCAGCAGAAGTTGGTACATCGTCATATATCATTGTTTTTTTGTCTAAAGTACATCATGTAGAGGCTAATTGCAGTTTTTGGCAAACGAATTCTTTCTGGCGAACGGCTTTCCCATCTATTGGTGCCTTGATTGTTGCATTGTTTTGGCTATTCCAGGCATTAGGACGATTGGTTATGGGCTTTTTAATGAAGTTCTATCGTCCCCGGACTATTTTTATTGTTCATAGTGCAGGAACATGCATTGCAATTTTGATAGCCATCTTTGCACCGAAAATAATTTCTCTTGCTATGTTTGCTTTGGTTGGCTATTTTACCTCAGTTCTGTTTACCTCTATTTTTAGTGGAGCTATTCAAAGCTTTGATAAATATCATGGAACAATTTCCGGAATATTGTGTACTGCTGTTGTTGGAGGTGGATTAGGAGGTCTTTTAGTAGGATTTATTGGAGATATATCTGATTTAAGAACAGCAATGATTTTTAATGTTCTGGCTTTTTTATATGTGTTTGGTTTGTCTGTTTTTGGTAAGGGTAATGTAAATGGAACTAAATGAATATGAATCCAGACATTAAAATATTGGAATTAGAACCTAGTTTGTAATACTAAAATAGATCGGTAAAATGAAAAACAATAAAGTAGCTATTGGAGTAGATATTGGTGGAACCAAAATTAAAACAGGATTGGTTCGCTCTGACGGTCAAATAATTGGAGAATCTATCACAATCCCAACAGGAGCTAGTGAACAGAAAGAAGCGATAGTTGGCCGAATTATTGAGTCTATAAATCATTTTCTTCATATAGCCCAATGTGAAAATATTGATATTCAGGGTATTGGAATGGGTGTTACCGGTCCTTTAGATATTAAGAATGGAAAAATATTGCAGTGCCCTAATCTTCCAACTATGGATTTTTATCCTTTAAGAGAAACGATAAAAGAACACTTCAAAATACCCGTGTTTATGAACAACGATGCAAATGCAATGATCTTAGGAGAATCTCTTTGGGGAGCAGGTAAAGGTTTTGATTGTGTGCTTGGTGTAACTTTGGGTACAGGATTTGGATGTGCTATCATTAAACAAAATGAAATATGGATAGGAGCTACAGAAACAGCAGGTGAAATCTGGATCTCACCCTATAAAAAAGGAATTATTGAAGATTATGTATCAGGCAATGCTATTAACCGTATCTTTAAAAAGAGATCAGGGAAAGATTGTTCGGCTATTGAAGTTGCCGATTTTGCAAGGAAAGGTGATGAGATAGCTATAAAAACATGGAATGAGTTTAGCAAAGCTCTTGCTTATGCACTTGCATGGTCTGTAAATCTTATTGATCCCGATGTGATAGTCCTTGGAGGTTCCATTGCTAATTCAATGGATTTATTCCTTTCTTCTGTAGAAAAAATGTTGCGTAAACACATATGTCCTGTTCCTGCAGAAACTATTCGCATTGCAAAAGCTCAGTTAGGAGATAATGCCGGGTTTGCAGGAGCCGCCGCATTAGTCTTTTCTTAAAACACCCATTAATAATGGCTATTAATCTATGAAAAAACTTATTATAATTTTTACGTTAATCAGTTCAGTTGTTAATGCACAGCAAATAGTGCTTAAGAATAACTGGTATATTAAAAATTCAATAGAAGTTAATACGAAGGATAAAGATGTTTCTTCTACTGATTTTCAGCAGCAGGAGTGGTACAAAACATCTGTACCTTCAACTGTACTAAATGCTTTTGTTAAGAGCGAAGTTTATCCGGACCCAAGAGTGGGGATGAATAATTTCTTAATACCCGATGTTTCCGATTCATTTAATTCTAAACATGGACTTTCAAAATACAGTTATTTAAAAGGTGGACAAAATCCCTGGAAAGATCCTTATTGGTATAGAACAGAAGTAGTACTTCCTAAACAATATAAAGGGAAGAAAATTTGGCTAACTTTTAAAGGTATAAATTATAGAGCCGATATTTGGGTTAATGGTCATTTAGTTGCTGACCATAGTCAGGTAGTTGGAATGTTTCGTCGTTTTAAATTTGATATAACTCCATTTGCTGAAGCTGATAAAAAGAATTGCATTGCAGTTAAAATCTATCAGGTAGACAACCCGGGAACTCCTGATCCGGGAACTCAATTTGAGGTATTTGGAAATACACGGGGGCATGCTACTGATATTTTCAAAGATGAAACAATGAAGATGTCTGGTGGCTGGGACTGTGCACCTGTGGTAAGAGATCGTAATATGGGTATTTATCAGGATGTAATTATTGATGCTACAGGAGATGTTGCTATTGAAAATCCATATGTGATAACCACTTTGCCGATGCATAATACATCCAGAGCGGATATACAATTAAAAACAGAAATCAAAAACACTTCAAATCAAAAGATAGAAGGAACACTGACTGCACAGATTGATTTACTAACTGATATAGACTTTCCTTCTTATACAAAACATTTGGAAGGATATATGCCTGCTATTAAGATTTCTAAGAAAGTATACCTTAACCCTGATGAGACAAAAGAAATTGAATTTGACCCTAAAGACTATCAGGTTCTTTCTATAGAAAATCCTTATTTATGGTATCCCAACGGATATGGAGAACAATATCTTCACCATTTGAAACTAACTTTTCAGGTTGAAGGAAAAGTATCGGATACAAAAGAACTTAATTTTGGAATTCGTGAAATTAAGACTGATTTAAAACAAATAGGAGATGACTTCGGGCGAATATTCTATGTAAACGGTAAACGCGTTTTTTGTAAAGGAGGATGGTTGCAACCAGATGTGTTGTTGAATTCTGACAGAAAGAGGATTTTTGACGAGGCACGATTATTGGCAGAAGCGAATGTGAATATTGTTGGTAATGAAGATGCACCTTCTCCTTCAGATGAAACTATTGAAAGTTACGATAAATACGGTTTGATGTATTGGGAAGTCTTTTTCCAATGTTGGAGAATGTATCCCGGAACAGAAACGGCTCATTATCCTTTAGACCATAATCTGGCTGTTGAAGAGGTGAAGGATATTATAAAAAGATATCGGAATAGTCCGAGTGTTATAGCATGGTTCACTGCTAATGAGGTCATTGTTGATGAAGATTTATATAACTCTACAAGAAAGGTTGTTAAGTCATTGGATACTACTCGTCCATTCATACCAACAACAAGTTATGATTGGGATGTTGATAAATTAACTCCATACATGAAAGCGGATTTACCAACAGGCACAACTGACGATGGGGCTCCGGATTACAACTGGAATCCTGCATCATATTACTTTGATAAAGTAGAGGAGGTTCATTTGCAGATGTTTCGCAATGAATTAGGAGTTCCTTCAATTCCTCTTTATAGCAGCTTACGTAAGTTTATACCTACGGTAGTTTCAGATTCATTGAAAAACAAGAAGAATCCAATATATCCTTTGGATAGTATATGGGCTGAACATGGTGCCTGGGATGGGCCGAATTATTGTTTCAGATCTTATGATAATGCTATTCGTACATTATATGGTAATCCTTCTACTGTGCAGGAATATGTTATAAAAGCTCAATATGTGAATGCTGATAGTTATCGGTCTATGTTTGAGGCGGCCAATCACCGAATGTGGGATATTACAAGTGGAGTAATGCTGTGGAAGCTGAATTCATGTTGGCCCGATGTGGGCTGGCAAATCTATGATTGGTATCTTAATCCCAATGCATCGTACTTCTTTGCAAAAAAAGCAATGGAGCCTATTCATATCCAAATGAATGCCAATAGTTCCAGATTATCAGTTATTAATGCTACGCATAAATCTCTGCATGGTTTAATTTTGAATGCAAAAGTCATAGATAGCAAGATGAATATAAGATGGTCATTTACTGATACGCTTTCTGTTGATTCCAGTAGCTATAAAGAGAACCAGGTTATTCCTAAGATTAACAATATTACTCCAATTTATTTTGTTAAGCTTGAGTTGAAAGATAATTCCGGACGTCTGATATCAGATAATTTGTATTGGTATTGCTCTCAGCATGAAGATTTCTCTCCACTTACCGTTTTGCCAAAAGTAAAATTGAGTCAGGATGTTGATATTAAAGAAACAGATAAGGAATATAAAATAACGCTGAATTTAAATAATAGAACAAAGCAACTTTCGTTCTTTAATCATTTGATTCTTCGTAATCCTATTACTCATCAGGAGGTGTTACCTGTTTTTTGGAGTGATAACTTTGTGACTCTTTTTCCTGATGAGGATAAAATTATTACTGCAGTAGTTGCAAAAGCGGATATGAATGGTCAGAGACCGATTGTTGATATAGAATAACTAATGAAAATATAGCTATGGATAGACGTAATTTCTTAAAAACCTGCGGACTGACATCTGCATCATTATTAATAGGTAGTGATGCATTTGCCAATCCATTTTCTGAATGGAAAAGGACTCCTCAGATTAAACCTATTATGGGATCTTGGTTTGAATTTACTCACGGATATGCCCCAGAGGGTAAATATTGGAATTCTGTATTGCCTCAATTTACAGAAGCACAATGGAAAGCCAAAGTTTGGGAAATTAGCGAAACAGGTATGCAATATCTTGTTTTGATGGCTGTGGCTAACGCTGGAAAAACATTCTATCCTTCAAAACTTCAACCCCAATATGATTATGCTTGCAGTGATCCATTGGAAGCTATTTTATCAGCAGCCGATGAATGTGGCATTAAATTTTTTGTCAGTAATGATTTTTGGGGTAATTGGGAAGATGGGAATAAACTGATGACTGATTCAGACGTTCTTAAGTTACGTGAAACAGCTATGGAGGAGATTGCAGAAAAGTATTCTCATCATAAAAGTTTCTATGGATGGTATTATCCCAATGAGTCCGGGCTGTGGAATACAATTGACGAGACCACTATTAACTATGTGAACCGATGTAATAAAGTTGCAAAGGAATTAACTCCTCATTCTGTTAATCTGATAGCTCCGTATGGAACAAAATCAATTCGTCTAGACGATAACTATGTGCGGCAACTTGAAAAGCTTGATGTTGATATTATTGCTTATCAAGATGAAATAGGAGTAAAGAAAACCAAAGTTGGGTATGCCGGAAAGTATTATGAAGGCTTATATAAAGCTCATGCCAAAGCTGGTAGGGCTAGGTTATGGGCCGATATGGAAATCTTTGAATTTGAATATGATGTGTATAAAAGTGCTTTGGTTCCTGCCGATTTTAACAGAATATTAAAGCAAATGGAGGATATTTCTCCTTTTGTTGAAAATATCTTAGTTTATCAATATATGGGTATTATGAATAAACCGGGATCTTCAGCTTTTGTTGGTCATCCAGGTTCAACAAAGCTGTATACCGATTATATGAATTGGCTTAAGGCTCAGGAATAGTTGTTAAATGATTTAATAAGCTAAAACATGGAAACTAATAGAAAAGTATTTTTATTATTATTTTTGTTTGTAACATTCTGTTCTTATTCACAGAATAAATGGACTACTCTGAGAATTTCAGATACCTTTTCTCCTAAAAACGATATTAGTGCCATTCAGTTCGATAAGGCTGGCAATATGTGGGTAGGAACCTGGTGTGGATTATATAAAATGATTGATGGCAAATGGGAGTCAGCTGGTAATCAGAATGCCTATATCCAAGCATTTTATATAGATAATCAAAATGCAAAATGGGTAGGAGCCTGGGGAGGTGGTCTAAGTAAAAGTGACGATGGGGCATCTTGGACTACAATAAAGGATATTCAACCTGCAGGTGCAATAAATATTATTACTGCCGACCGGAATGGAACTGTTTGGTTTGGCGATTGGAACTGTGGAGTGCTCTCTTTAAAGAATAGTAAATGGACTGCATATAAGCCGGAGCAAATAACTTTGGGAGATAATACGGTGACTTCAATTGCGTGTGATTCTAAAAATAATAAATGGTTTGGAACCTATCATGGCATTACAGTCTACAATGAATTGGCTGGCTCCAAATTATACAATAGAGAAAATAGTAAGTTACCGGCCAATGATGTCTATTCATTATGTGCAGATTCAAAAAATAACATTTGGATTGGCACAACAAATGGTTTAGCCTTGTTTAATGGAAAGAGCTGGACTATATATAAAAAAGAGAATGCAGGTTTACCATCTAATCTTATACTTAGTATAGCACAAGATCAAAAAGGATTTATCTGGGTTGGTACTGATAAAGGAGTCAGTCTTTTCAATGGAAAGAAATGGACCACTTATACAGTTGAGAATAGCCCATTGGTCGATAACAGAGTACAAACTATAAAAGTACATCAAAATAAAATTTATATTGGAACCGGTAAAGGTATCTCTATTGTAGAATGTAACTAAACTTTGAGAAGATGATTATAGATAATAGCATATCACAATTTAGTAAAAAGAGTTTGTTCAAGCATTTAATAAGTATAAGTACTTTATTAATTGTTTGTTTAATTAGTGTGTCTGCTATTTCTTGTTCATCCCCGAATGATGAAAAGACAGATCCTTCTGTTAACGATTCAATAAACATTCCTGATTCAAAAAAAGCAATCATTGATGGAACATTTATTCCTTATTACTTGATTGCGGATTGGGATGATAATCGTTGGGCACTCGAACTAACTAATCTTAAAAAGCTTGGTATGCATTATCTGATTCTTTCACCAACTGTTGTTACAGATAAGAATAATGTAACGCGAACTATTTACCCAAGCGACTATGCTCAGTCTTATTACACAAAAGATGTAGTGGAAAACTGCCTTAGAAATGCATCGAAATTTGGCTTTAAAGTTTTCATAGGTTTAAATTCAAATGAAAAATGGTGGTCGTGGTGGTCAGATAACACGGAAGACTGGTTGTTTAAACAAATGGAATTTGGTAATAAAATAGCCAAAGAATTAGTTGACAAATATAAAAGCCGTTATCCGGATACGTTGTACGGATGGTACTGGGATTGGGAAATTGATAATCTCAATTACACAACTTACAATCGCCAGCTATCGCTTATCAATGCTTTAAATATAAATATAGATTATTTGAACAATCTTACTCCCCAAATGCCGGTTATGCTATCTCCTTTTATGAATTACAAGGTAGGAGATAATGCCTTTAATTATCGAAAAATGTGGGAGAAAGTATTTGCAGGAGTTCATTTCAGGAAAGGAGACATCTTCTGTCCGCAAGATTGTATGGGAGCTGGCGGATTAACTACTGATAATGCAGGGGAGTGGTTTAAGCAGTTGGCCGAAGCTGTAAAAACCAAGCCTGGATTGTTATTCTGGTCGAATGCCGAAAACTTTGATCAACGCTTCTGGACGTCTGCCACTTTAGACCGTTTCATAAACCAGCTTCAGATAGTAAAACCGTATGTAAGTAACTATGTTTCCTTTACTTATAGCTATTATTACAGTCCTTATAAAGTGAATAAGTACTTTGATGAGGCGTATTCTTTCTATGTGGAAAATGGCTTTTTACCTTTTATTCCAAGTCCGGCTCCAGTCGAGGATTTTGCAATTAAAGTAGATGAATCCAATAAAATCAACCTAAGTTGGAATGCCCCTTACGATAAAGAAAATATAGTAGGCTTTCAAATCTTTCGCAATGATGTGTTGATTGCAAATTATCAATATACCATTTCACAATATTGCCAGACATCCTACACAGAAAACGAGAAGCTAAGTGCAGGAGTGTATAAATACAGCGTGTGTTCATACAACTCTATCAATAAATACTCTTCAAAATGTAGTGTGGAATGCACTGTGAATTGATAATATTCATTTTCATCCCTCACTCCCTCACAAATGCATGTAATGTGTTTATATATAGATTGTTAAAGTAGTGATGGATGGATTCTGTCCATCACTAAACCATCACAAATGCCTTCATCCCTCACTTTTTCAAGCTTCTTTAATCAATTTCATAAATATCTCTCTTCCAGAAAAGCGCTAGAGTGCTAGAGTACTGCTAGAGTTATTTAAAATACTCTAGCGCCTGTAGAACTCTTATATTCAGTAGTTTAACTACCTACTGCTAGATTGCTAGACTTGTTTTTGAATTTCTTATTTTATGTAGTGTTATTATTGGTCATTAATATGCACTACAGTTGTTTTTCGTAAAGATGCCGCGAGCTTTATTTATTCTGTCTGGAGATATTTTATTTCTCAGGAATGATGTTCTTGTAATCTTGTACAAAACAAATCATTCTTCTGTACAAAAGAATTAATTGTTTTGTACAGAAGAATTAATTCTTTTGTACAAGGATTCATAAATGAGTAAAGTGATATTTAAAAAAGTAAACCGGAGTTCTGCCATACTCAGGAGTGGTTTATCATAAAACATCCCACAAATGTGTACTTTTGCTTAATTTCAGCTACTCAAATAAGGTTTACCGGATACTATTTTATTTGGTTGATTCCCGATCTATCTTAAGAACCCCTCCTGTAGTAGGATTAAATGTAACCTTTACAACCGATTTCTTTTCGAAAAGACTCTCGGTCAATGTATCAGTATTACCAAACTGAGTGATCATAAAATCGTCTTCAAACAAAGAGTTTTGTGAGGTAAATACTGAAAAATGAGCTTTTCCCGGCACGTTGTATACAATACCTTCAATCTTTTTAGGTTTTCCGGTTACCGGCATCTGCTCGGGCACAGTTTTTAAATTAGTGAGAGTGTAATATACCGGTGAGCCAGCCAAATCATTTGCTCCAAGAACTCCCAGTTTCTTTGAGAAACGGAAGGCAATTGCTTTAGTTATATCCTGAGTAGGAGCAATGGAGAACTTATAAGTCTTAACCTCTTTTTCCACACTTCCCGAGAATAACTCTGTCATGGCCTGTTCCTGCTCGTCCAGTTTCTCTAATACCAGTTTAAGTGATGCACCATCTTTAGGCATACTTTCAACCTCACCTCTTAAGAGAGAACTTTTACTTTCTCTTACCTTATAGATCTCCTTTGCTACAAGTTCTGCCATCTTTGCGCTGGAACCTGCCATAAGAATCTCTTCAGTCATGAAATCACGCGGATTAGGCTTAATCTTTTTTGTAACTGGCACCACAGCAGCAGGCACTGCTTTGGGAGAGAGCGGAAGATTGATAGACTTAATTACTCCATCTTCCGTAAGTTCCATAAGCGGAGCCAGCGTTTTATCTTTCAGCTTCACGAAATAAGTTTTAGCCGGATCGGGAATACCGAGGCTTTTGGCTTTAGCGCTGGTCAGTTCCCAGTGCTCTTCTTTCGCATCTGAAATATTTGTCAATCTGAGATAGCGATCGGCATATTTGCAAAATTCGCCAGGTGTATAAGTGGATTTTACAGTTTCTACTTCTATTTCAATTACACTTTTAGGGAGTGCGTATGTAACGCCAAACTCCTGATTTTTTCCTCCGTAAGGTGATACTTCTGTCTGTGCAAAAGTATTTACCGAAAGAAGAATGCTTAATAATGCTATTGATTTCTTCATATACATATCTGTTTTTACTTTACCTGTATAATATAAAATGCAAATGTAGAGAAAAATTCTCTACGAATATATTAAATTCAGTTACTTATCTGTGCTTTGGGCTAATTTGACTATTGCAAAAGGCAGGCTTTCAACAATATCTCCGGCTGTCATTCCTATTTCTCCCAATTTTTCTTTAGCAAGATCTCCGGCCAGTCCATGCAGGTAAACTCCCAGCTTGCAACTTTCTTCCGAGGTATAGCCTTGTGACAAAAGAGAAAGTAAAACTCCGGTCAGCACATCGCCGCTTCCGGCTGTCGCCATTCCCGGATTTCCGGTTGGGTTAAAGTAACAGTTGCCTTCAGGAGTAATAACAACAGAATAAGCCCCTTTCAGTACGATGTAGATTTTATAGTTTGTCGCCAAGTCGCGTGCTTTAGTCAGTCGCTCGAAACTACTCTCACATTTGCCAACCAAGCGTTCCAGTTCTTTTGGATGAGGAGTAAGAATTGACCCTCTTGGAACTGAAGAGAGACTTTGGCGGTGATCGGAAAGAATATTCAGAGCATCGGCATCAATAACCATTGGTTCCTGACAAAGTTTTATCTGTTCAAGCAAAGCAGCGGTGGTTTCTTCTGATTGTCCCAATCCCGGACCGATGGCTACTGCCGAATAATTATCCGGATACACAGGAGTAGTAAAGCAGTTTTCGTGCATATCATGCTGAACTATTGCTTCGGGAACTGTTGTTTGCAGAATATCGTTGTTTTTTAATGGCACATGCACATTCAGAATTCCTACGCCGGTCTTTAAGCAAGCTTTTGCAGCCAATACTGATGCTCCCGCCATGCCGTAAGATCCTGCTATAAGCAATGCATTTCCAAAGTTTCCTTTGTGTGCAAAGTACTTGCGAGGTTTTATCAGTGAACTAACCTGGTTCTTTTCTGTAAGATGCCATGTTGTAAAAGTTTCTTCTATTCCTTTTTGACTTATATTAATGTCTAAAAGTTCCCATTCTCCTAAATATTCTGTGTTTTCAGCAAAAAAGAATGAAAGCTTGGGTAGTTGCAAAGATAGCGTTCTGTCTGCGCGAATAATATGCCCTTTTATATTATAAGTATTATCTTCGCACATCAATCCTGAAGGAAGATCAATAGAAACGACTGTAGCAGGTGATGCGTTGATGTATTTTACTACAGCAGCAAAGCCTCCAGCTAAAGTTTTCTTGAGTCCGGAGCCAAAAAGACCGTCAATAACCAGGCAATCTTTACCCAATACAGGTGGTTCAAATTTGCTGGTTACTTCAGTAAAATCTACCAGGCTGTTTTGTTCAAGACGTTCTTTATTTATAGTGCAGTCTTCAGATAAATGCTCACCGGTATTAAATAAAATAGCCTTTACCTGATAGCCTCGTTCCGCCAAGAGGCGTGAAACAGCTAATGCATCTCCGCCATTATTACCCGGACCTGCAAAGGTTATTACCGGAGTTTCCTGGCCCCAGTATTTTATAATAGCGTTAGTCAAAGCATTGGCAGCCCGCTCCATTAAGTCAATAGAAGATATTGGCTCATGTTCTATAGTATAAGCATCTAGCTGTTTAATCTGTATGCTTGGAAATATTTTCATCGTTATTTGTTTTATTATGGCGCAAAAGTACTAAAAAGAGTACAAAAAAGTCTATTGTTTGACTTTAAACTACTGCAAAATCACTATTTTTGCACCCAATTAATAAAAATAAAGAATAATAAAACATCTTATGAGTCATTCAAAAGGGCATCCTAAAGGTCTCTATCTTATCTTTGCAACAGGAACCGCAGAGCGTTTCAGCTACTATGGTATGCGTGCAATCTTCATTTTGTTTTTAACGAAAGCCTTGTTGATGGATAAAATGCTTGCTTCATCCATTTACGGAAGTTATACAGGTTTGGTTTATTTAACTCCGCTTATTGGTGGTTATGTAGCTGATAAATATTGGGGAATCAGGCGTTCTGTATTCTGGGGAGCAATGATGATGGGACTTGGACAGTTCTTATTATTCCTTAGTGCATCATTCCTGAAATCAGTTGAGATGTCTCACTGGCTGATGTATGGTGGTTTGGGATTTCTTATTTTTGGAAATGGTTTCTTTAAACCTACCATCACTACTTTGGTAGGACAATTATATGAACCCAACGACAGCCGCTTGGATACTGCCTACACAATCTTCTATATGGGTATAAATGTTGGGGCATTTATTGCTCCGCTTGTTTGTGGGTATTTTGGTGATACTGGTACTCCAGAAGATTTTAAATGGGGATTCCTTGCAGCAGCTATCGGTGTGTTGTTTACCATTATAGTATTTGAAACTCAGAAAAATAAATATCTTGTTTCACCTTCTGGCGAACAAATTGGTATTATACCCGATGCGCT
Organism: uncultured Bacteroides sp.; assembly: GCF_963676325.1. Lineage (NCBI taxonomy): Bacteria > Pseudomonadati > Bacteroidota > Bacteroidia > Bacteroidales > Bacteroidaceae > Bacteroides > uncultured Bacteroides sp. The sequence continues at coordinate 3,073,386 of NZ_OY781099.1, read as the reverse complement.
TCAGCATAAAGAAGCTGCAACAGAAGAAAAACCTACAATTTCTAAAGAAGAAGCAACAAAAAAAGTTCTTTTCTTTGCAGGAGTTACCATTGTTCTTTTTGCTATATTCAAATGGGTTTTTGATGCTGAATATATTAGTGCAGGTATATTTGCTGCATGTATTGGTATCCCGGCATACATACTTTTTGATAGTTCACTTACAAAAATTGAAAGAGAACGAATCATTGTTATTTATCTCATTGCCTTTTTCGTAATCTTCTTCTGGGCTGCTTATGAACAGGCTGGTGCTTCATTAACTCTCTTTGCTGATGAACAAACAAACCGTTCTGTTTTAGGATGGGTGATGCCAGCTTCTTATTTTCAGGCATTTAACCCTTTATTTGTAGTAGCATTAGCTTTTGTTATGCCAGCTATCTGGGGTTTCCTAAACAAAAGAAATATGGAGCCATCTTCTCCTGCCAAACAAGCAATAGGTCTGTTCCTTTTATCTTTGGGCTATTTATTTATTGCTTTTGGAGTAAAAGATCTTCAACCAGGTGTTAAGGTTAGCATGCTTTGGCTTACTGGACTTTATTTTATCCATACAATGGGTGAAATGGCATTGTCTCCTATCGGTTTGTCAATGGTAAACAGATTAACTCCGGTTCGTTTTGCATCTTTAATGATGGGTGTTTGGTACCTTTCAAATGCAGCGGCAAATAAGTTTGCAGGTATACTTAGTGGCTTATATCCAGAGGCCGGAAAATCTAAACTTATCTTGGGCTTCCAGGTTGTTTCATTATACGATTTCTTTATGGTTTTCGTTGTAATGTCTGGTATTGCAGCCGTAATATTATTCCTGTTGTCTAAATGGCTGCAGAAGCTAATGCATGGAGTGAAATAATTACTTTTAGATTCCGCTTGTAGTCGCTTATGGAAAAAGAGAGTATATTCTTGCATTCCTTTCCATAAAAAGTAGTACTTTTGCGGCAACTATAAAAATATAAAATTGTTATGAAGACAATTCAGATAAAGGATAAGAAATTTGCTCTTTCAATTGATGCACAGAGTATTCAAAAGGAAGTCACACGGGTAGCTAATGAGATAAACCAGGACCTGAAGGATGAAAGTCCTATCTTTATTAGTGTGCTCAATGGATCTTTCATGTTTACTTCCGATCTGATGAAGCAAATAAATATACCAAGTAAGATTACTTTTGTAAAATTGGCGTCTTATGAAGGAGTATCTTCTACCGGAGTTATCAAAGAGGTGGTGGGACTATCAGAAGATATTCAGGGAAAAACAGTTGTTATTGTTGAAGATATTGTTGATACCGGCTTAACTATGCAACGCTTGTTAGAAACTCTTGGTACACGCAATCCAAAGGCTATACATATTGCAACTTTACTAGTAAAACCAGATAAACTTCAGGTTGAATTGGATATTAAATATTGTGCAATGAGTATACCTAATGATTTTATCGTTGGTTATGGACTGGATTATGATGGCTATGGTCGTAACTATCCTGATATCTATACTTTAGCAGAATAATTTATAAATATAATAGGTATTAAAGAAATGTTGAACATTGTTATTTTTGGTGCTCCCGGTTCAGGAAAAGGGACACAAAGTGAACGTATCGTAGAAAAGTTTGGTATTAATCATATCTCTACCGGAGATGTACTTCGTGCAGAAATCAAGAATGAAACTGCACTTGGTAAAACAGCAAAAGGTTATATTGATCAGGGACAATTGGTTCCGGATGAATTGATTATCGATATCCTTGCAAGTGTTTTAGATAGCTTCAAAGAAAGCAAAGGCGTTATATTCGATGGTTTCCCAAGAACAATTCCTCAGGCTGAAGCTTTGAAAGTGATGCTTAACAAAAGAGGACAAGATGTATCTGTAATGCTTGACCTGGATGTTCCTGAAGAAGAACTAATTACTCGTTTATTGAAACGTGGTGAAGAGTGCGGTCGTGCAGATGACAATATGGAAACAATCAAAAAACGTTTGGTTGTATATAATACTCAGACTTCTCCTTTGAAAGAGTATTATAAGAAAGAAGGAAAATATCAGTTTATCAAAGGATTGGGAACAATGGAAGGTATTTTTTCCGATATTGTTTCTGCTGTTGAAAATTTATAATTAAGAAAAGTATTATTATGGCTGAATCGAATTTTGTTGATTACGTTAAGATCTATTGTCGCTCTGGTAAGGGAGGCAGAGGCTCTACGCACATGCGAAGAGAGAAATATATCCCCAACGGCGGACCTGATGGTGGAGATGGCGGAAGAGGAGGCCATATTATATTACGTGGTAACCGCAATTACTGGACGCTGCTTCACCTGAGATACGACCGTCATTTAATGGCCGGACATGGAGAATCAGGTGGTAAACAACGTAGTTTTGGTAAAGACGGAGAAGATAAGTATATAGAAGTTCCTTGCGGAACCGTAGTATATGATGCCGAAACCGGTGAATATATCTGCGATGTAACGGATCACGGACAAGAGGTAATGCTGCTGAAAGGTGGTAGAGGCGGACAAGGTAATAGTCACTTTAAAACTGCTACCCGTCAGGCTCCTCGTTTTGCTCAGCCCGGTGAACCAATGCAGGAACTCACAATAATCATGGAGTTGAAGTTGCTGGCCGATGTTGGTTTGGTAGGTTTCCCGAATGCGGGTAAGTCTACTTTGCTATCTGTTGTATCAGCAGCTAAACCTAAGATTGCCAATTATCCTTTTACTACTCTTGAACCTAATCTGGGTATTGTGCCTTATCGCGAGAGAAAATCTTTTGTGATGGCAGATATACCAGGAATTATAGAAGGTGCAAGTGAAGGAAAAGGATTAGGACTACGCTTCCTGCGCCATATTGAGCGAAATTCACTTTTGCTGTTTATGGTTCCTGCTGATGCAGACGATATCAAAAAAGAGTATGAGATCCTGCTCAACGAGCTTTCTACCTTTAACCCTGAAATGCTTGATAAGCAACGTATCCTGGCTATTTCGAAATGCGATATGCTGGATCAGGAACTGATGGACGAAATAGAAAAAACACTGCCCGATACAATTCCGCATGTGTTTATCTCGTCAATTACCGGTTTGGGTGTTTCGACTCTGAAAGATATTCTTTGGGATGAATTAAATAAAGAAGGTAACAAGATCGAAGGTATTATTCACCGTTCCAAGGATGTTAATAAATTACAGGCAGAATTATTAGAATTGGGCGAGGATGAAGACTTTGAATTTTCTTATGAAGAAGAAGAAGAGGAAGAGGAAGAATTCTTCGAGGATGAAGAAGATAAGGAAGAACAATGACAGAATTAACAGAAGATAAAGTAATATTGGGTTTTGAGCTGTTTAGCTCAATTCCTAATATTTCTCATTTTGTAACCTCCCGTAACGGAGGCTGTAGCGAAGATACTTTCGCATCGTTTAATTGTGCACCTTTTTCGGGAGATAATCCTGAAAAGGTAAAGCGTAATCAGGATGTGCTTTGTTCTAAAATGGGCGTTCAGCCACATCGACTGATTATTCCATTTCAGACTCATGGTAGTACTATACGTGCTATAGATCCTTTTTATGTGAGTCTTTCTCCGGAAGAACAGCAACGAAGACTTCACGGAGTGGATGCTTTGATTACCGATATTCCGGGTTATTGTATTTGTGTTTCTACTGCAGATTGTGTACCAATTCTTTTATATGATTCCGTTAACAAGGCTATTGCCGTTATTCATGCCGGATGGAGAGGTACTGTGGCAAAGATTGTGAAGCAAACGCTGGATATGATGGATCATACATACAACACTGAAGCAAAAGATGTTATTGCAGCCATTGGTCCGAGTATTTCTGTTGATTCCTTTGAAGTGGGAGAAGAGGTTTATGACGCATTCCGGAAAATAGGATTTGACATGACCAAAATCACTGTGTGGAAAGAGGAAACGCAAAAGTATCATATTGATCTGTGGGAAGCTACACGCTTGCAATTAACAGATGCTGGAGTACTTCCTGATAATATTGAAATATCCGGAATCTGTACATACGAAGAGCACGAACGCTTTTTCTCAGCCCGTCGTTTGGGTACCAAGTCCGGACGTATTCTCTCGGGAATAATGTTGCAAAAATAAATTCTGCGTAATGCTTACTATTAAAGTATCTGAAGAGGTTCGCACAGCTTGTCCCGATTATAGTGGTGCGGCTATCTATGCAACAGTAATAAATACTTCTTATAGTGAAGGCTTGTGGGAAAAGATTGATACGGCTGCTGCAGAATATAAAGCTACTCATCAGATAGATGAAGTGAAAAAGAATCCTCATATTCTTGCAACGCGTAATGCGTATAAGAAGTTTGGAAAAGATCCTAATCGTTATCGCCCTTCAGCTGAGGCACTTTGCCGAAGAATCCTCAGAGACTTGCCTCTTTACAAAATAGATACTTTGGTAGATCTTATTAATCTGGTGTCTATTCGTACCGGATACTCCATTGGTGGTTTTGATGCCGGAAAAATATCCGGAGATGTAATTGAACTGGGTGTAGGAAGAGCGGACGAACCTTTTGAAGGTATTGGCCGTGGAGTGCTCAATATAGAAGGATTACCTGTATACAGAGACGCAATAGGAGGAATAGGCACGCCCACTAGTGATAATGAGCGTACTAAGTTATCGGTTGAAACTACTCAACTGCTTGCCATAATTAATGGTTACAGTGGAAAAGAAGGACTTGATGAAGCTGTGGCTTACATGCAATCACTACTCAGAGAGTTTGCTGCTTCTGATGGTGGCCAGGTTATTTATTACTGATTGACAACCGGAATTACAATTTCCTTCTGATCGGTAACGGGTTTGCTATTCTTTGTTTTGGCATCAAACTGATACATCATAAAGAGAATAAACGCATAACTCAAGATCATCAATGTAGAAAAGACCATGATTTTTCGTCCTCTTTTAGGCTTATAAACCTGCTTAGATAGCCGGATTATAGACAATATCAGTCCAGTTATCATTCCAATTGCTATCAGATAAGGCAGAACTCCCAGGAATAAGAATATTATAAAAAAGATTATATAATATAGAATTATAGCAGAGATAACGGGCACTACCACAAAAATAGTCAATCCAGGGAGAATGTATCTTTTTAGAATGCTGGTACTTTCTCTAATCTCAGATTTAGTATCAGGTTCTGTTTGAAGTTCAGTGTCCTCTTCTTTTCCTTTTTTCCCAAATCCAAGTATCCCGAGTTTATTTGCAAGTGCAATGAATACACCAATAAACCATAAGATACAAAGAATGGCTACATCATCCAGGATGTTTACGCTTAACGGGTTTTCTATAAAAGACAGAGAACCGTTTATTATAAGATAACCTGCCCATACGGTAAATAGTGTAAGTATGCAAAGTACACCAATTACCATTTTCTTCCATTTTTTTGTATTTGGAGAGTTTTCATCAATCACTTCCAGAACTTCGGAAGACTGTTTCCTCTCTTGTTCATTAAATTCTGTATCCATGATTTCTTTTTTTTTAGATATAGGCAAAGATAATTAAATTTATTTTCCATGTACACAAATCTTAATCTTTCTTTATTTGGAAATCTCATTCGGAATCATTATGTTTGACGAAATATGTAAACAAACTAACGGAGGACTAATTTATGAAAAACTGGATGAAAGAAGCTGCTATTATTGCACTTGGATTATTTCTTTTAGGAATTTGTATAAGGAGTGGAATCAACGAGTTTAAGAATAAAGATCGTGTGGTCAGTGTAAAAGGACTGGCAGAATTGGAGGTCCCTGCAAACAAAGTAACATGGCCATTGATGTTTAAAGATCTGGGTAATGATCTTCCAACCCTTTATAACAATATCAAAGCAAAGAATAGTGTTATTGTCAGCTTTCTGAAATCTAAAGGAATTACTGAAAAGGAAATTAGCATCTCGGCTCCCGAAATTATTGACATGCAGGCTGAACGGTATGCTGATAAACCTTCCGCCTTCCGTTATAATATAACTTCAGTTATTACTGTTACTTCTGATAAGGTTGATAAAGTGCGGAGTCTGATGAGAGAGCAAAGCGAACTGCTGAAACAGGGTATTGCTCTCACCGGAGGCGATTATCGTTATAATATTGTTTATGATTTCACGAAGCTAAATGAGGTAAAGCCTCAGATGATTGAGAATGCAACCAAGAATGCCCGTTTGTCTGCCGAGAAGTTTGCAAAAGACTCGGATAGTAAACTCGGAAAAATTAAAACGGCAAATCAGGGCCAGTTCTCTATTTCAGATCGCGATGCCAACACTCCTTATATAAAAAGTGTGCGTGTGGTAACTACTGTTGACTACTATCTGGAAGACTAAATATTTATAGGTTAATGCTTTCCGGATTATTCGCCTATAATTTTTAGTTATTGGTGAATGGATTTTATTTATTGGCGAATAATTGTCCGCACATTTTATTTGTGTAGACAATTATTTACAAATGTGGGCAAAGATTAAATTTATATAAAATTGTTGTTTAATACTAAAAAATGAGTATATTAGGCTGTTTTTTTGTTTTTTAAACATAAATCTTAAATCTTAAACATTGAATGCCATGAATAAACTCATGAAATTTTTCTTCTTAACATCTATGTTATTGGGACTTTGTTTGAACGCGCAGGCAAGTGAAGCCGATTTGGCAATACCAGACCTGCACCAAGGCTCTTATCACATCTTTGGTGGTACTGTCTCTTCCTGGGATTTCCTATTTTATGGAGCTATGATTATTGTTGGAACGTTGGGATTCAGTTTAATTCTGTTCCATCAGATCAAAAAACTAAGAGCACATGATTCTATGCTGAAAGTGGCGGCTATAATTTATGCCACCTGCCGTACTTATCTTCTTCAGCAAGGCAAATTCCTGTTAATGCTTTTTTCTATAGTTGCTGGTATTCTTTGTATATACTTCTTTGGATTGCTAGGGAAGCCATTCTTTGTGGTTATGGAGGTTCTGTTATTTTCTATCATTGGTATGTTAGGTTCGTATAGTGTGGCCTGGTACGGAATTCGTGTGAATACTTATGCGAACGCCCGTACTGCCTTTGCTTCTTTGCGGGCAAGGCCTCTTGATGTGGTAAATATCCCTTTGAAGGCCGGAATGAGTGTGGGACTTTTCCTTATCTCTCTCGAACTTGTGATGATGGTAGTAATCTTGCTGTTTGTTCCCCGTGATAGAGTCGGAATCTGTTTCCTTGGATTTGCCATTGGTGAATCTTTGGGTGCAAGTGCTCTGCGTATTGCCGGTGGTATTTTTACCAAGATTGCTGATATTGGCTCTGACTTAATGAAAGTAATCTTCAAAGTGAAGGAAGATGATCCACGTAACCCGGGTGTAATTGCCGATTGTACCGGTGATAATGCCGGCGATAGTGTGGGCCCAACTGCCGATGGTTTTGAAACTTATGGAGTAACCGGTGTGGCATTAATCACATTTATTACCCTTGCTATAGATAATCCTGAAATACAGGCTAAATTGATTGTGTGGATTTTCGGTATGCGCTTTCTGATGGACTTCCTTTCCGGATGTTCTTTCTTTATTAATCAGGCAATTTCAAGAAAACTTTATGCAAATAAAAAGGATTTCAATTTTGAGGCTCCTCTGATGCGTTTAATCTGGATTGCAGCTATTCTCTGTATCTCTGTAAGTTTCTTTATGAGCCATTTATTATTGTCCGACTTAACTAATACTACTCTTTGGTGGAAACTGGCTATTATTATCAGTTGCGGAACGTTAGCTGCAGTACTGATTCCTGAATTTACCAAGATGTTTACCAGTTCAAAATCAAATCATGTACAGGAAATTGTAACTGCTTCACGTGAAGGAGGTGCCTCTTTGAACATTCTTTCAGGTATTGTTACCGGCTATTTAAGTGCATTCTGGACAGGATTGCTTATTGTTGCTTTAATGACAATAGCCTATTTTACTTCAGAACAAGGTTTAGTTGAAATACTTGGTCCTCATGCCTCAATCTTTGCATTCGGTTTAGTTGCCTTTGGCTTTTTATGTATGGGACCTGTTACCATTGCGGTTGATAGTTACGGACCTGTAACCGATAATGCACAATCTGTATTTGAACTTTCACAGATTGAACAGATTCCGGGTATCAGTGAATCTATAGAGAAAGATTTTGGCTTTACACCCGATTTTGAAGTAGGAAAGCATTTTCTTGAAGCAAATGACTCTGCCGGAAATACATTCAAGGCAACAGCTAAACCGGTACTTATTGGAACGGCTGTGGTAGGAGCCACAACCATGATCTTCTCTATTATCTTATTACTCGAAAAAGTAGGAATGCTTAAACTTTCTCTCACAGATGCACCGGTTATTCTAGGTTTGATTTGTGGTGGAGCAGTTATTTTCTGGTTTAGCGGAGCTTCCATGCAGGCAGTTACTACCGGAGCCTATCGGGCTGTGGAATTTATTAAGAAGAACTTTAATATGGATAAGACGGAAGCGGATATTGAAGACTCTAAAGCAGTTGTGAAGATCTGCACTCAATATGCACAAAAAGGTATGTGGAACATCTTTATTGCATTGATCTCCCTTACTCTTTCATTTGCATTCATGGATCCTAACTTCTTTGTTGCTTATCTGGTTTCAATTGCAGTATTCGGATTATTCCAGGCAATCTTTATGGCAAATGCCGGAGGTAGCTGGGATAATGCAAAGAAAGTGGTGGAAGTAGATTTGAAAGAAAAGAATACTCCATTACACGAAGCTGTGGTGGTGGGTGATACAGTGGGAGATCCGTTTAAAGATACTTCGTCTGTATCTTTAAACCCAATCATTAAGTTTTCAACGTTGTTCGGACTTCTGGCTACAGAAATCTGTATTGAGATGAAACGTAACCCGGATTTAGATTATTCAATGTATATTGCCATTCCATTCCTTATTCTCAGTTTAATTTTTGTATGGCGGTCATTCTACGGAATGAGAATTCCGGTAGAGAGGAAAAGCAAAAAAGAGGGGAAAACGTCCAGACATTCATACGTGGATGAGGCCGTTTCAAATGATTCACCTGTTATAGGAGATGTGAGTCCCTGCAGAGAAGAGGTGAAATCGTAGAATAGTATTATAGCTTCAGGGCTCTTTGATTTTTTTAATTCAAAGGGCCCTGATTTCTTTTTCTTTTCTTATTTTTGTCTCGAAATACATAATTTATCGGATACTCATGAAGAAATCATTTTTATTTGCTTTAAGCTGGTGCTGCTTATTAAGCATACTTTCCGCACAAGTCCGCACAGAGTTTTTGCTAGAAAAGGGATGGAAATTTGCCAGAACGGACAATCCTCAATCTTATTCTCCAGGTTTTAATGATAGTAAATGGCAGTCGGTCGTTGTTCCGCATGACTGGGCTATTTATGGGCCATTCAGTTCAAAGAATGATATGCAAAAGGTTGCTATTACTCAGGATGGACAAAAAGAAGCAATGGAACATGCCGGAAGAACCGGTGGATTGCCTTTTGTTGGAGTAGGTTGGTACAGAATCAATTTTAAAGTTCCTGAATTTACAAAAGGGAAGAAAGCGGCTATACTTTTTGACGGAGCTATGAGTAATCCCGAAGTTTTTCTTAATGGAAAGAAAGTAGGCCATTGGGCTTATGGATACAACTCTTTTTATCTGGATATTACTCCTTATCTTAATGAAGCAGGAAATAATTTACTGGCTGTTCGTTTAGAAAACAAGGAAGAATCATCCCGATGGTATCCCGGAGCAGGATTATATCGTAATGTTCACGTGATTATAACAGACGATGCGCATATTCCTGTTTGGGGAACGCAATTGACAACCCCTAAAATAACTTCAGATTTTGCGAAAATAAATCTGAAGACAAAGGTTGTTCGTCCGGCAGATACCAAAGCGGAAAACTTCCGGTTGGTTACGGATATAAAGGATGTTGATAATAGAATTGTTGCAACAAACGAAACAAACCTGAGCAAATACGATGGTGATCTCTTCGAACAGAATATAATTGTACCTCAGCCTAAATTATGGGATATTGAAACTCCATATTTATATAAGGCTGTATCTAAGCTTTACGAGGGTTCTACTTTGAAAGACGAATATACAACAACATTTGGAATTCGCTCTATTGAAATAATTCCTGATAAGGGATTCTTCCTGAACGGAAAGAAGATAAAATTCAGAGGTGTTTGTATGCATCATGATCTGGGACCTCTTGGTGCAGCAACCAATGAAGCAGCTTTACGCCATCAGGTTAGTATGCTAAAGGAGATGGGTAGCAATGCAATCCGTACCTCTCACAATATGCCTTCACCGGAATTAATAAAGGTTTGCGATGAAATGGGAATGATGGTTATGGCCGAATCATTTGATGAGTGGAAAGCTCCTAAATGTAAGAATGGATATAATCTTTTGTTTGATGAATGGGCAGAGAAAGATTTGGTGAATTTAGTTCATCATTATCGTAACAATCCAAGTGTAGTAATGTGGAGTATAGGTAATGAAGTCCCTCAGCAAGGAGTTGCAGGTGGAGCTAAGATGGCACGCTTTTTACAAGACATCTGTCATCGCGAAGATCCTACCCGTCCTGTAACTCAGGGTATGAATAAGCCTAAAGCAGATATAGGGAATAACTTTGCTGCAATAATGGATATTGCCGGAATTAATTATCATACAGGCATATATCCAGAAGCTTACGAAAAACTTCCTCAGCAATTAATTCTTGGATGTGAAACGGCCTCTACAGTTAGTTCGCGAGGAGTTTATAAATTCCCTGTAGAACCTAAAATCATGCAAAAGTACGACGACCATCAATCATCTTCATACGATGTAGAGTATTGTGATTGGTCTAATCTGCCCGAAGATGATTATATTCAGCATGATGACCGCTCTTATTGTATCGGTGAGTTTGTTTGGACAGGTTTCGATTATCTGGGTGAGCCGACTCCGTATTATGAGGATTGGCCAAATCATAGTTCTTTGTTTGGAATTATAGACCTTGCAAGTCTTCCTAAAGATCGTTATTATTTGTATCGCAGTCATTGGAATCCTACAAAAGAAACATTGCATATTCTTCCTCATTGGAACTGGAAAGGTCGCGAAGGCGAAGTGACTCCTGTATTTGTGTATACCAATTATCCTTCTGCAGAATTATTTATTAATGGCAAAAGTCAGGGTAAGCGCACAAAAGATTTGTCAGTAACTATAGATAATAGCAACGATGACGCTTCAATGAAGGAACTGAAACGTCAGAAACGTTACCGCTTGATGTGGATGGACACTAAATACGAACCGGGAACAGTTAAGGTAGTGGCTTATGATAAAGACGGTAAGGCTGTGGCTGAAAAAGAAATCCGCACAGCAGGTGCTCCTCATCATATAGAGTTGACAGCCGACAGAACTTTGCTTACAGCTGATGGGAAAGACCTTTCTTATATTACCGTGAAAGTAGTAGATAAGGATGGCAATCTTTGTCCGGATGTAAACCAACTGGTTAAATTTAAAGTGAGCGGAGCAGGAATCTATCGTGCAGGTGCAAACGGAGATCCTATATCTATGGATTTGTTCCACTTGCCACAAATGACTTTATTTAATGGAATGCTGACAGCTATTGTTCAGACTAAAGATAAAGCTGGCAATATTACTCTTGAAGCTTCAGCCAAAGGATTGAAAACAGGAGTAATAACTTTGCAAAGCAAATAAGTTTAAGAAAGTTTCTCCGGAACCTTTTTATTAATTAAAAGAATCGTATAGATTTCTGTAACAAGAATATATTTATTGCAACAGATCGCTACATATTTCTATTGTGGCGATCTGTTGTTGCTATATATAGCATGTTAATGCTTTGAGGTAAAGGAGAAAACTTGTGTCTCGATAGATGAAGAAGATTGCTTTATTTGCCCGTCTTTTTTTCTGTCTGTCTCATATATTCACCAATCGAGTTTGTTTTAGTTGTCAGATAATTGTAAATGAATAAGATCGAGTTGTATTTAGCCTTTAATGAACTGGAGGTTAATCTGGCTTTATTATAATAATCTTTGTTTAAAAGCTCTGAAAGATCAGTGGTGATATTTTCTATTGACTCTGAAATATCATAGAAGTCTATTTTATACCAATTGTCTTCATATTCTATTTTTAAAGTGAATCTATAAACGTATGTATTGAGGACTGAAGAAAATGTTTTCTTCGCTCTTTCATATCGTCCAAACCGGCCTCTGTAAATAATCATATCATTTGTCTCATTGTAAACTGGCATAATTGGTGAAGGAGAATCTTTAAAAAAACAGTTGATTGCCTGAATTGCTCTTATATGGAGAGATTCCTTACTGACATTCTTTACAGAATCAATAATGCAAAAATCTATGTTGCCAGCCTTATCAACCGGGAATTTATCTATTAGATAAAAGAGGTCTTGCTTTGTTTGTCCGAAGCATATGGTTGGAAGTAATAATAATATAAATAATAATTTTTTCATATTTAGATAAGATCCTTGCTGTTCATGAAACAGCTATTATGCTCAATAAAATAATAAGAACAACAATTAAGCTGTTCTTATTATGTAACAAGCATTTTTCTAAATAGTTCTTTGTATCATTTGTTTTCTCATTATTACAAATGAAATATTTAGTGAATCAATTATCAAAGTTACTTATCTGGATGATACTTCAGAATCTATTAATGTGGCTGGCAATAAATAAAGAATGCAATTGTTTATTCCTTTTCAATCCAATTAATAATTTTATCGCTCATGGGACTTTCACTAGGTGGTATTACGCCTGCCCAGTTGCCGTTCTCATCAATCATAAACTTCTGGAAGTTCCATTTAACTTCGGCATTTTGTATTCCATTTTCAGCTTTCTTTGTGAGCCAATTATATAAAGGAGCAATATCTTTTCCTTTGACCGATATTTTAGACATCATTGGGAATGTTACATGATAATTCAACGTACAGAATTGTTGAATCTCTTCGTTTGTTCCAGGTTCTTGACCCATAAAATTATTAGCAGGGAAGCCGATAATAACAAAATTACCCTTACCATATTTTTCAAAAAGTTCCTGAAGTTTTTCGTATTGCGGGGTATGTCCACATTTTGAAGCCACATTAACGATTAATACTTTCTTCCCTTTGAAGGAAGACATTTTGATCTCCTGACCATTGATGTCTTTTACTGTAAAATCATAAAAAGACTTATTCTGTGCATTTACAGATGCAATAGATAGTAATGTCATACAGACTAAAATTGTAAAAGTTCTCATTTCTATATTTTTTATTATATGTAACAACCAGCTTTCATTTATTGTTTTATAAATTATAATAGTTCGTTAATAAAATAGTATTGAGCTATGCTGCAATAGCCGCAAACTCAATGAGTTCTTTGAATAGTTTGTGATTTAATCTCTTGTTTGGTCTAATACCAGACACGCAAATAAAACTTTGAAGCAGGAATGCATTGTGCATCATTGTTTTAAGTGAAGCCATCGAAAAGTTTATACCCTTTTCTTTAGCAACGATCTTTGCCACATTCACAGCTGTTAATGAAGCCTTGAAATTAAATTCCAGTTTTGACAGATTCCTTGCCTGACACTGGCTCATTCTGTAAACTGCTTGGCATCTCTAAAATTGAACTCAATCTGGAAACGGGTGCGATATGTTTCTATCACATCTTTGCCGGAAAGATTGATATCGGTAGAGAAATAGAGTTTATGTTTTTTCCCCTTCTCAGAAATCCAAACTACAAGTTTTACCATTTGTTTCAAGGATTTAGAATATGCCATTGTGGTATAAAGGTAACCTTTATCGCTTTTTCCTGTAAAACACCAGTCTAATTCCTTGGCTGAATTCATTCTAAAGCGTTGCTCACAGGAGTGAGTGTATCTTCCTAGTTGAAGATAATTTATTCTTTGGGGAATAATCATATACAATAAAAGTGTTTCAACGATAAAATCCTTGAAAATTTTGTTTGACTTTGTTCCCGCTTCAGAAAGAACATCCTTACAGATATCCAAATATTGGTTAAGTATGCTTGATTTTACCATATTTTTATAGCATCGAATACTATTAAAAATACCAAAAATTAGCTACTTAATCAATTATTTTTATGACGTAATTTAAATATAAATCATTATATTACAGTGATTTAATCAATTATGTAACGGAATATTGTTGTATAATAAATCATTCCTTTTTCTTAGCAAAAAGCATCAATAAGAAAGAATATCATTAGTCTAGTTTTAAAAATATATTGATAAAAGTCTTTGAAATTCGATTGATTAGTTTAATTTTGTAAATTAATTTAGGATAATAAAGGTTGTTTAATATTTAAATATAATGAAGAAGGATTCTTTAATAATATTATTTGCACTATTCGTCTGTGTTTTACCGCTTAAAGCTCAAGTTTACAAAACAATAAATATTGCTATACCAGGAACATTAAAAACGCTTCTCTCTACAGATGAATTAAAGGCTGTGACAGATTTAACTCTTACTGGTGTGATTGACCAAAGAGATTTTGTTGTTATGAAAGATAATATGCCAGTACTAGCCAATATTAACATGAAGAATGTTATTGTTAAAGCATATAACAACGATTACCTTTCAAATGCTATTCCTAATTATGCCTTTTGTAGTAATGATGGATTGTTTATTGGAAAAGCATCGCTAAAATCAATAATTCTTCCATCTACAATTAAAACTATTGAGTTTGGTGCTTTTTCTGGCTGTACTAGTTTAATTAATGTTGAACTTCCTTCAAAACTTTATGCTATAGATAATTATGCTTTTGATAGTTGTAGTGGACTTACAAGTATTGTTTTTCCATCCACCCTTACTACAATAGGAGATGGTACTTTTTATGGCTGTAGTGGTTTAACTAGTCTTGTTCTTCCTGATTCACTAACTACATTAGGTGATGGAACATTCTATGGCTGTAACCTAACATCTTGTAAGATTAATGCAAAGGTTGCTCCTATTATGCAATCAAACTCTTTGGACTCAAAGTTAGTTGCAGTCTATGTACCTGAAGGGGCAGGAGATAGTTACCGCAGGGAAAACTATTGGGCAAGTAGGGCTATTATAGAAGGTGAAGGTACTTCGCTTCATTTGAATATTACTACAACTAAAAAGTTGGCTTCTGAAATAATTGCTGCCGGAGTTTCACTCAATAAAGTAAACTCTCTTGTTTTAGAGGGGCTATTAGATGAGTCGGACTTTGCTGTCATGAATTCTCATATGCTCAACCTTGTTTCAATAGATTTAAGTGCTACTAAATTGAAAGCTATCCCAGAATCGGCTTTTATGAATAAGCATTTATTAAATATTATTCTTCCTGATGCACTTACAACTATCGGAAATTATGCATTTAAAGGATGTATTGGCTTGACAAGTATTGTTTTTCCATCATCGCTTAGTACTATCGGAGAAGAATCATTCTCTAATTGTACTAGTTTGACAAGTATTACTTTTCCATCTGCACTTTCTAATATTAAATCATCAGCATTTAGTAATTGTAGCAATTTAATGGAAATTAAAACATTTAGCTCAACCCCTCAAAAGATTACAGAAGATATTTGGGATAATGTAAATAAAAAGACTTGTAAACTAGTTGTCCCTAAAGGATATGCTACAGCTTATATGACCGGATCTGTATGGAGTAACTTTATGAACGTGAGTGAATCAGGTATAATAAAAGAATATAGAGTAACTGTTGTGAAAGGTGATGGAGGCCTTATTTCTTATAATAATGATAATCTACAAAGTGGGCAAGCTTTGATAGTGCCTGCCGGGCAGGCGAGAACTTTTAAAATCACGCCTAACGCTGGTTTTTCTATTGGTAAAGTTTATTATAATAAGGAAGATGTGACTTCACAATTGAAAGAGGGCTGTTTTACTACTCTTTCTGTAAATACTCCGACACAGCTGTCTGTTAACTTTGTGCAAAATCAATATTCAGTATCCATTTATACAATTGGTACAGGCGGAGTAATAAATAATCTGACTACTTCGGGAAGTACATTTCCCACCATTTATTTCAAAACAAATAAAGATAGCAAACTAAGTTCCGATAAAGATAGTAGTAATAATGATGCTATTACCAAGATTGCTTCAGCTAGTAATAATGTAGTTTCTGCTTCAAAGGGAGATGTTACATTGGTTATTGATTTTAGAACTTCAGAAGAAGCGTCTCCCTCTTTTTCTCGCGCCAAGGCATGGACTGAAAAAGGAAAAATTTGTGTAAAGAGTGATGAGAAAATGAATAAGATAGAACTGCTTTCTTTGTCTGGACAATCTCTTTCTAAGCAACAAGTGAAAAAAGATTATTGCCAAATGGATATGAAGAATGAAAAGTTGGCCATCATCAAAGTTACTTATAATGATACTACTTCGGAAAATATTATGGTAGTGAATAAAGAATGACTTTATAAATTAAGAAAGAAGTAAGTGAACAAAAGCAGTTGTTGAACTGCAATAAGGAAGGTTCGTGGAGCATATCGGATTCGAACCGATTACTTCTACACTGCCAGTGTAGCACTCTAGCCAGATGAGCTAATGCCCCGATAATTACGGCACGTATATATATATTTATTTCGATTTATAAGCTATCTTTGCGAAAAACAATTTAATTATGTTAGTGTATAATACAACTTATAATATAGATGAGGACGTTTTGAGTAACTTTCTTATCTGGCTACACGAGGTCTATGTTCCTGAAGTTGAGAAGAATGGAATCTTATCTAACCATAGATTACTTCGTGTACTGAGTCATCGGGAAGAGAATACTGAATGCTTTACTCTGCAATGGGAAGTGGAAAGCAGTGCATTGTTGCATCGCTGGCATGTAGAAATAGGTGGCAAATTGAACAATGAACTTGTAAAAATGTTCGGTAACAAAGTTGTGGGATTTCCTACATTACTGGAGGTTATGGAATGATAAAACCTGTAAAGGAAAAAATTATTTTAGGCATCGACCCCGGAACTACTATTATGGGATATGGGGTGCTTAAAGTAGTCGGTACCAAACCGGAATTGATTGCTATGGGAGTTGTTGATCTTCGGAAATATGGCAATCATTACATAAAGTTACGTCATATCTTTGAACGGGTAATTGGCATTATTGAAGCTTATTTACCCGACGAACTCGCAATTGAAGCTCCTTTCTTTGGTAAAAATGTGCAGTCTATGCTTAAACTGGGGCGGGCACAAGGAGTTGCTATGGCAGCAGCTCTCAGTAGAGATATTCCTATAACTGAATATGCTCCATTAAAAATAAAGATGGCAATTACCGGAAGCGGTGGGGCAAGCAAGGAACAGGTGGCTGATATGCTGCAAAGAATGTTGAAAATTCCACAGGAGAGCATGCTTCCTCAGATGGATGCCACAGATGGATTGGCAGCTGCCTATTGCCATTTTCTGCAATCAGGCCGTCCGCAACTGGATAATGCTTATCATGGATGGAAAGACTTTATCAGTAAAAACCCGGATCGAATAAAATAAAAGTGAGATATTAAAAAAACAACCATTATGAAGTTAAAATCAATTATCCTTATGGGATTAGTACTTTTTACAGTGAGTTGTACGTCGGAGAAGAAAGTCTATAAGACTTTCGATGAATACCCTGTTCCTTCGGCACCAATCAATGAGATGGTTTACACACCTTCTCAAACAACGTTTACATTATGGGCACCAACTGCCGAGCAAGTGGAACTGATGCTTTTTGATTCGGGCGATGAAGGCTCGGCTTACCAGTCTGTTACTCTGGAATCTAAAGAAGATGGCCTTTGGAGTGCTTCTGTAAATCAAAACCTGAAAGGTAAGTTCTATGCATTCAATGTGAAGGTCAAAGAGAAATGGCTGGGCGAAACTCCGGGCATTATGGCCAAAGCTGTAGGATTGAATGGCAAACGGGCGGCTATTATAGATCTGAAGGATACCGATCCGAAAGGGTGGGTTAATGATCATCGTCCTCCTTTAAAGAGTGAGGCAGATATTATTCTTTATGAGATGCACCATCGTGATTTCTCTATGGATTCCACTTCAAGAATAAAGCATCGTGGAAAATTTCTTGCACTTACAGAAAAAGGTACAAAGAACACTGCGGGAGATGCAACAGGTATTGATCACCTGAAAGAACTAGGTATTACGCATGTTCATCTTTTACCTTCGTTTGATTTTGCATCAATTGATGAGGCTTCTTTGAACAAGAATATGTATAACTGGGGATATGATCCGCAAAACTATAATGTTCCTGAGGGTTCATATTCCACTAATCCAAAAGAACCGGCCACTCGTATTATAGAATTCAAGAAGATGGTGCAAAGTTTGCATAATGCTGGCATACGTGTGGTGATGGATGTGGTATATAATCACACTTCTACCTCAGGTAAAAGTAATTTTGATCTGGTTGCTCCTGGTTATTTCTATCGTCAGAAGAAGAATGGTAAGTTGGCCAATGGCTCAGGCTGTGGCAACGAGACTGCTTCTGAAAGAGGAATGATGCGTAAGTTTATGATAGAATCGGTGGTTTACTGGGCAACAGAATACCATGTTGATGGATTCCGGTTCGATTTGATGGGAATTCATGACATTGAAACGATGAACCAGATACGGGCTGCCTTGGATAAAGTAGACCCTAGCATTTATGTTTATGGTGAAGGATGGGCGGCTCAGGAGCCTCAGCTTCCTAAATCAAAACTGGCAATGAAAGAAAATATACTCAAAATGCCTCGCATAGCCGCCTTTAGTGATGAACTTCGTGACGGACTTCGTGGTCCTTTTAATGATGATCATAAAGGGGGATTCATGACTGGTGTTCCGGGAAAAGAGATGAGTGTGAAGTTTGGTCTGGTTGGAGCAATAAAGCATCCGCAGATAATCAATGACTCTGTGAATTACAGCAAGGCTCCCTGGGCGTTACAACCTACACAAATGATTAGTTATGTAAGCTGTCACGACGATATGTGTCTGGCCGACCGAATAAAATCGTCGGTTCCTGATGCTTCTCCTTTGATGATTGCCAATATTGATAAGCTTGCAATAACCGCAGTTCTTACTTCTCAGGGCGTACCGTTTATCTTTGCCGGTGATGAGATTCTGAGGGATAAACAACTTGTTCACAACAGTTTTGAGAGTCCCGATGCCGTAAATGCCATTAACTGGAATAACAAAACGCTTTATAAAGATGTATTTGCTTATTACAAAGGAATGATTGCCTTGCGCAAAGCTCATCCGGCCTTTCACATGGGAGATGCAGAGATGGTTCGCAAGCACATGGAATTCCTTCCTGTTGTGGGCAAAAACCTTATCGTATTCCGCTTAAAGGGATTTGCTAAAGGTGATAGCTGGGAAGAAATTATTGTGGCGCTTAATAGCGACAGAGCCCCGCGTAAGTTTACTATAGAGCCCGGGAAATATACCGTTGTCTGCAAGAATGGATTGGTAAATCAGTACGGTTTGGGAACAATGTTTGGTGGTGAAGTATATGTGCCCGGACAATCGGCTTTGATATTTCATAAATAGTTCACATATTCTCTGAGATACAGATATGGAAAGAGGAGGCTGCAAAAACAGTCTCCTCTTTTACTTTTGTATTAAATCGAAAAAGGGGGAAATCTACAAATACTTCTAATAAAAAATCTTCGGTAGTATCTGAAATAAAACTCGGACAATATTATATAAGAGTCCGGGTTTTGTTTTTGGTGACCTGCGCAGGTCGTTCTATCAAGCTGCGCAACCTGAGAAAGCAGCCTGCGCAGCTCGATGAATCGACTTGCGCAGGTCACTACTAATTAATACTGAAGGATTACTTAAATTATCCTGAAATCCAATCTAATTACCTTCAGATACTTATATATTCCAACTCTCTCATAAGAAGGAATGATTATAATTGTGTAGTAATTGCTGCACAATTATAATTTACTTTAATTCAAAACCTACCTTTCCACGGATATCAGTAGAAGAAGCTCCTATCAATGCTTCAAACTTCCCCGGTTCTGCAATCCATTCGTGCTTGCTGTCATCAAAGAATTGTAATACTTCCTTGTCTATTGTGAAAGAAACAACTTGTTCCTCTCCGGCATTCAGCAGAACTTTTTTAAACCCTTTCAGTTCCTTTATAGGGCGTGGAAGAGATGATTTTAAATCACTGATGTATAGCTGAACCACTTCAGATCCCGAACGTTTACCTGTGTTTTTTACTTTTACACTAACTGTAAACTTGTCATTAGCGGTAACTTTTGATTTATCAATTTCAACCTTTCCATAAGCAAAAGTGGTGTAGCTTAATCCGTGACCGAACGAGAAAAGAGGTTTTGCTTTCTGCTTGTCTGCCCAACGGTAGCCTACAAAGATTCCTTCGTTGTAAGTTTGTTCTTTACCGTTGCCAGGATACTCACCTAAGGCGATTGCACCATTGTCTTTCAGGCTTACCGGAATGGTAAACGGTAGTTTTCCCGATGGATTTACGTCGCCAACCAATACCGAAGCTATAGCATTACCAGCTTCTGTGCCGCTGTACCATCCTTCCACAATGGCAGGAACATCTTTTACCCAAGGCATTGCCACAGCATTACCTGTAAGCAGTACTACTACAAGGTTTGGATTTGCTTTTACCAGCGCACTGATTAGTTCGTTCTGACCGTATGGTAAATCATATTCCTTGCGATCTACTCCTTCGCAATCCTGATTCTCATTTTTATTTAACCCACCAAAGAAAAGAACTACGTCAGCATTCTTTGCTGCAGATACGGCTTCATTCCTTAATCCCTCAACGTCGATAATTTTCTTTTCCGGTGCTTTTGCACCTTTCACATCCTGCTCAGCTACCGCTGGTGATTCATATCCTTGGGCAAAAGTAACCTCAACATCTTTTCCTACACGATTTTGAATGCCAGCTAAAGGAGATAGTTCGTACTTTACTTTCAAGGAAGAACTTCCGCCTCCGATAGTCATTCTCTTAACTGCATTTTCACCAATAACGGCTATCTTTTTCACTTTTGTAAGATCAACAGGCAATACATTCCTGTTATTCTGTAATAACACAATGCCTTCCTGAGCAATCTTACGTCCTGCAAGGGCATGCTCTTCTGTTCCGAATGAGCCCAATGGGCGGTTTCTGTCCATTGTGGTTCGGAAAATCATACGAAGGATGTTACGAACCTTCTTGTCTACCTCTTCTTCTTTTACCTCTCCCGAGCGGATTAGTTTCAAGAACGGCATAGCCAGGTAATAATTATCATACGCATTACTGGCGCTCCATGTCAATCCATTTGTCCAGCTGCCAAATTCCATATCCAGTCCGTTATAAATGGCCTGTTTTGTGTCGTGCACACCGCCCCAGTCGGACACCACTACACCGTCAAAGCCCCATTCCTTACGAAGAATATCTTTCAATAGATATTGATTGTGGCAGCAATGTTCACCTTTGTATTTATTATAAGAACCCATTATCGCCCATGCTCCGCCTTTCTGAACAGCAGCTTTAAAAGCTGGTAAATAGATTTCATACAAAGCACGGTCACTAACATTTACATTGATGTGATCACGATCTTTTTCCTGATTGTTCAATGCGAAATGTTTCACACAAGCAGCCACGCCATTCTTCTGAACTTCCTGAACGTAAGGTACCACCATGGTGGAAGAAAGGAATGGGTCTTCACCCATATACTCAAAGTTACGTCCGTTTAGCGGAGTGCGGTAGATGTTTACTCCCGGACCAAGTAACACATTCTTGTTACGGTAGCGCGCTTCTTCACCTATTGACTTACCATAAAGTGCAGCCATTTCAGAATTCCAGGTTGCAGCCAGGCAGGTTAGGGCAGGGAAGGCAATGCAAGAGTCGTTTGTCCACCCCGCTGTGTTCCATTCATCCCAGAACACTTCGGCACGAATACCGTGAGGGCCGTCACTGGCCCATACTTCCGGTATGCCTAAACGGGCAACTCCCGGTGAGCTAAACTTTGACTGAGCATGACACATAGCTACTTTCTCTTCAAGAGTCATACGTGAGAGAGCATCGTCAATTCGTTCTTCAATTGGTTTCTTGTCATCCAAATAAACAGCCCCCTTCGGCTGTGCGAAGGAGGGGGCTGCAAGAAGGGACAGACTTAAAACGATAAGCTGTTTGATTCCATTCATTTCCTTATTATTTTATTTTCGTTCACAGAACTTCTATATTATTTCTCAACTACTGTAAGAACGCCGGCGCTCTTTCCACCTGTAACATCGAGTGTAAATACATAGGTTTTTCCTGCAGTCAGAGTTTTTCCAGTTGCCAAAGCAAGGTTTCCACCTCCGGCTATAACAACAATATCTGTACTCTTTGAAGTGATTGATGTTTCACCAAATTCACCTCCCCATCCTTTCTGGTGGAAGAACTTAAAGTTTATAGCATCTGTGTCTATACTGCCTAAAGCACCTTTACCTGCAACAACAGTTGTTTGGTATTTACCGGCAGCGATAGGAGCCATGCAAAGAGCTTTATCAGTATTCCATCCCACTTCATTAGCAAGTGATGGCTTACCAATCTTTTCACCAATAATCCAAACTGCACCACTTCCATCGTCGGCAAGTGTGGCAAGATCACTACCGGTCATACGTTCAACAATGAAATAATTGTATTTAAAGTTGGCTGTAATGCGATATTTACCACTCATAGGCAGGAATGTAAGTTTGCCCTGAGCATCTTTTGAGAAATAGTCAGGATCTATCCACCATGAACTGAAATTGCTGATGCCGTTAACCTCAAGTACTTGTCCTGTTGTTAGATTCTTTTCAATCTTGTAGTTATTATCATCTACCATTGCCATTTCTTCACCGCCAAATAGCAGTTTGATGAATGGAGAACCCGCATAGGTCAATGTGTTAAAGGTAATATCATACGTTCCTGCATTAGAATTGGAAAAAGTAATTGCATTGGTAGTTCCCTGAGTAATGGCTCCGCTTGCCCATCCAAAAGTAATTTCATTTCCCTGAGTTCCGGCCTTTGGCGTTTTGATATAAGCTTTTACTTTTTGAGGGAAATCGGCTGTTGCTTTATACTGGTAAAGACCTGTGCGAGCCATTGTGTATTCCTTTCCTTCGGCAGTTACCAAAGTCAGATGATCATAGTCCGGACGAGTCAGCGGTAAGTTGATTTCCTGCACGGTAGTACCGAAATGCGTATTCTGAAGAATAAGCTTTAATGTAGCCGCTCCATTAGGAATATTAGCCAGATAAGGAACAAATACCTTTCCGGTATAGTCTCCATTTGCCTTTGTGCGGATAACCGTTTCCGATACTTTGTCTGTACCAAAGTATAGCTGGGCTTTCAAAGTAGAAAGATGGAATTCTGCATCAGTAGCGGTGGCATTGAAAGTCAGACTGTCTCCAAACATTGCAGAAGTAATCTGTGATTTGAGAGTTATAACCGGAGTTCCCTCTACCGGTGGTTCCGAATAATTTTCATTATTGCAGGCACTGAATGTAGCCAAAGCAATAAGTGAGCATAAAATTGATTTATATTTTTTCATGTTTCTATTCTATTTACTGATTAACCTAGTTATTTATTCCACTTATAAGAAGCAATTGCTTTAGCTGGTACGGAGTAAGCAAAAGAGTGCTTCCCGTCAGATAAAGTTATGCTCATTGTACTGTTGGTATCGTTCTGTAATACCACCGCGTATGAACCGTCAGTGTTTAAAAATGCAGCATAATATAACCCTGTAGCCTTATAACCAGTTGTACCAATTCGTTTCGCTCCAGGCTTAATTACTTTAGCCAGGTGGCTGATGGTGTAATAATGCGAATTCTTTGTCATGGTTTTGTAATCCAGATTGATATCAATTGCTCCATAACAAGTGGTACAGCCGCCAGGACGGTTAGGCCCGCGATTCTTATCCAACATAAAGTTCCACACAATAACTGCCTTAGTCCAGTTATTAATGGTACCGATACATACTTCTGCCATGTTCCACATTAAATCTCCTGCAAAGCTGTAGTTCCATTCACCGATAGACATTTCAGTGAAATAAAGATTCTTTTCGGGATTCGCGTTGTGAACATCATTTAGTTCGGCCTTATCACCTCCGTAAGCATGAAATCCGGCTCCGTCAATATATTGGGCAGCATCAGCATCTTTGTAGATGTTGATAGGATAATCTATCTGATCAGCAATGTTATCATAATTATAGTTATGGTCAAAAATGATAATCTTTGTATTGATTCCTGCATTACGTAAAGCCGGACCTAGTGCTGTTTTGATGAAATCGCGTTGTTCCTGCCAAGTCATATACAGCGAAACCGAATTCCCTCTGTTTAGAGGTTCATTCTGAACAGTCATCGAAGCGATGTTAATTCCTTCCGCTTTCATTGCCTGAATATACTTCACGAAGTATGTAGCATAATCCTGATAATAATCAGGGTTTAGTTGTCCACTAGTCCATGAATTAAAAGGCTGTTTCTCTGTCAAGTTATTCACCTTCATCCATTTTGGGCAAGTCCATGGAGAAGCTAGAATCTTCACATTAGGATTAATAGCCAGAATCTCTTTCAGCACAGGTATTACATAATTCTTATCTTCAGATTGCAGAGCAAAGTTTCCGATGCCCGGAGTATCACAATATGTGTACTCGCTCAATGAGAAGTCAGATGCACCAATGGAAACACGTATATAACTGTATCCCATTCCATCTTTAGGGTCAAATGTCTCTTTCAGCAGTTTGGCCCTGTCCTCAGCTGTCATCTTCAATAGGTTATAACAGGAAGAACCAGTCATGGCCGCCCCAAATCCATCCATCTCCTGGAAAACTTCCGATGGATTCATCTGGATAGTAGAAGGAGACATATTGTCTTTAGTGCTGAATGACAATGGAATCTTCTTGAACAGCAAAGATTGATTAGCTGTAGTTACGTACAAATCCACGTCAGAGGTTTCTGGATTACTACCTCCATCGGTAGGAACAGTTCCATTGCCGCATCCCAGGAATGCAAATCCTGAGATGAACAACCCGGTTAAAGCCGATAACAGTTTATTTTTATAATCAATTTTCATTATTAATAGCCTTTGTTTTGTGTCAAGTTAGGATTACTATCTATCTGAGTCTGTGGAATAGGCATCAGCAAAGAGTTTTCAGTGAACGTAGCCATCTTCTTACGACCAGAATCACGTGAATTCAAAGAGTTCATCACTTCATATATCTTTCCTGTACGAACAAGGTCGAACCAACGTTGCCCTTCAAAAGCAAGTTCCAATCGGCGTTCTTTAAGTACTGAATTAACCATGTTGTCTTTAGAAGATTTGGCAGATGCATCAAGTTTGGCCAATTTCGCACGAACCCTGATCTGATCAACTAAATCCGCAGCTGAAGTAAGATTTCCCTGAGCCGCATAAGCTTCAGCTTCCAGCAAAAGAACATCAGCCAG
This sequence comes from uncultured Bacteroides sp., assembly GCF_963676325.1. Classification (NCBI taxonomy): domain Bacteria; kingdom Pseudomonadati; phylum Bacteroidota; class Bacteroidia; order Bacteroidales; family Bacteroidaceae; genus Bacteroides; species uncultured Bacteroides sp. The sequence goes on along the minus strand of NZ_OY781099.1, from coordinate 3,048,012 downwards.
ACGGAACTTGAGGATGCTGTTATATTTTGAACGGGTTTTGTACATAAACGGATAGTGATCTGATGGATAATGAATGCTCCATGATGGCTGGCCCCACACAATAGCTTCATTCATACGAACATTATCGCCTTCGTTCTCATAAGCCTGAATCAGATCCCTTGAAGGAGTAATCCATTTAGCCCAGTTGTATGTACTGCTTGGATCGCATTGGTCAATTCCAAACATCCAGGTTACCCAGCTTCCGCTACCTAGAGGATAAACAACTTCAAAGATAGATTCAGAAGTGTTTCGGAAATTTACATCTGTTTTAGTATCGTTTACAGAAAATAAATCAGAGTAATTAGCTACAAGTGAAAAACCATCTTTCTTTATGGACTCACAATATTCAATAACCTTGGCATAGTCTCTTACAGGAGCTTCAGCATATACTTTGGCAAGAAGAGTTTTTGCAACTGATTTTGTCAGTTTAAACTTGTTTGTTGCATCCCCATTCGGAGCATACTGAAGTCCGTACTGTAAATCGCTTATAATTTGTTTATACACATCCTCAACACTGTTGCGGGCAGGGAAAAGGATAGGGTACATGTCTTTTACATTTGTAGCAGTTATGTTTGGAGTTTCCTGAGTAACCACAGGTACTTCACCCCATAATCTGGTCATGTCAAATAATACCCAAGCACGCCAGATGGAAGCTTCTGCTTTCCATTGCTTACGTTCTGCATCGGTAAGTGTATTATCAGGAACAGAATCTACGTTACAGATTACCCTGTTTGCAGAAACTATATACCCAAGGAAAGATGTCCAATCGCGTTCGATGTTCTTATTTGTACCATCCTGTTTATTAGATTCTAATTGAACAAGTTCTGCATCTGTACCTCCGCTATATGCATTGTCGGCATGAGTTTCTGCAAATACCAGCATATCCATGTACCATGATTCCTGCGCATCCTGAATACTTTTATAGATATTATCATACTGTTGCTGCATTTCAGCTTTGGTTTGGTATTTGGTGCCGGAACTTCCGGTTTCTTTTCCAAAGGTGAGTTCGCTATAATCAGATATCGGGTCATAATTCAGTGAGCAACTTCCCATAAAAAGAGCTGCGCCCAATAGTAAACTAAGTTTTATTTTATTTTTCATTGTATTATTCTATTTAAAATTCAACATTTACACCAAACACATAGCTTTTTGTCTGAGGATAAGTTCCCCAATCGAGCCCTTGTACCAGTGCACTTCCTCCCCATTGATTAACTTCAGGATCAAATCCTTTGTAGTTGGTGAACGTTAGCAAATTCTGAGCGGTGAAATAAGGTTGAAGACGACCAATATTCCATTTCTTCAATAGCTTTCCGGTAACGTTGTATGATAATGTCAATGATTTCAATCTCAAGAAACTACCATCTTCTACAAAGCGGCTTGATGTTTTCAGGTTTTCTTTAGAAGCAACGGCTCTTGGCATATCAGTAATCTGTCCGGGTATTTTCCATCTGCCAAGTACTGCTGTAGACTGATTTTTGGCATCGTACATACCTTCTGTTTCCATGCGTGAAAGATTATAAATGTCGTTGCCTACTGAACCTTGGAAGAATACATTCAGGTTAAATCCTTTATAAGAAAAATTATTTGTGAGTCCGAAAGTGAAATCAGGATTTGGGTCACCAATGTAAGTCTTATCGGCAGGAGTAATAGTTCCGCTTTTATCTATATCTCTGTATATAATATCACCGGTTTCAGGATTAACTCCATCAGAGATGTATCCCCAGAACATTCCCAGAGGTTTTCCAGTACTTAGTTTAGTAATGTATTCACCTGTTGTTGATTGTGCATAGAAATAAGATTGACGTGTATCGAATTTCTTTACCTTGTTCTTGTTAAAAGAGATATTAAAATCAGTATCCCATTTAAAACTGCCAACTAAGTTTTTTGAATTGATACCAAATTCAACTCCTTTGTTTTCCATTTCACCCTCATTACGATAAATATGACTGAAAGAAGCAGTTGGACCAAGAGGCACATCCATCAATAAGTCTGTTGTGTGCTTATAATATGCATCGGCAGTAAATGTCAATCGGTTCTTAAGTATAGTGAAATCAACTCCGATATTTGTCTGAGTGGTTGTTTCCCATGTTAAATCACTATTACTCATATTTGCAGGAGATGTGATAGGAAGTGCATTTGATTTTCCTGTTTCCCACCAGTTTTGACGGGTAATGTTACGAAGTTGCAAATAGCCATAATCTCCAACTCCTGATTGGTTACCTGTTTGTCCCCAACCACCACGAATTTTTAAGTCATCTATCCATTTAATATCTTTCATGAATTTTTCAGATGAAATTCTCCATGCAGCTGAAACAGAAGGAAAGTAACCCCACCTGTTTCCGGGAGCTAATTTTGATGAACCATCGGCACGGAAATTGGCAGTTAATAAGTACTTACTGTCGAAGTTATAAGAAAAACGACCTACGTAAGACATAATAGCCCAGTCGGAAGCAGTGGTTCCATTACCTTGTTCAACTTTGTTTCCCGCATTCAGTGTTTTAATATCCCCATTTAAGAAGTGGCTTACAGTCTGATAAGTCTGAGACCACTTTGATGTAGTTCCTGATGCACCAGCCATAACATTGAAGTTATGTTTTTTTATGCTTGTATCATAGGTCAGGATATTATCATATACCATGACGGTGCTTAGTGAACGGTCATCAGAAGCGCTTCCATATTGAGAACGTCCGTATTCTGTTTTGAGAGGATCAAGAAAACTTGTATTTTTGTAATATACGCGGTCAATAGATACAGAACTTTTAAACTTTAACTTTGGAGAGAAAGTGATTTCTGCATTAGCACTTCCCAGCAAGCGGTTGTTGTTTGTTTTATTGTCTTCAGTACGTGACATGTTTTCTACAGGATGAGTAACATTTGCTCCGTAGAAGTTATTGTAATACTGCCCCGGTTTATTATCGTCCCATATTTTGGCATAGGTTGGTGTGTTTATTACAGATAGAATTACTCCGGCACGGTTTGCACCTTGTCCCGAGATAATACCATTGCTACTGTAATCAGAGTATGCCAGGTTCGTTCCTATCTTCAACCATGAACGAATTTGATTTTCAAGATTAGCTCTTAAGTTATATCTTTCATAAAAGGCAACTTTAATAATTCCGTCTTCCTTTGTATAACCACCTGAAATGAAATATTTTAGTTTATCGTTAGCATTAGATACTGAAAGCTGGTAGTTCTGAGTAACTCCTGTACGATAAGTTTCATCGAACCAGTTTGTTTCGTCCTTTAATCCATCGGGAAGGTTTACAGAACCAATCTCATCCATTAACTCCTTGTACTGAGCCACATTTAAAGAATGCATTTGTTTAGCAACGTCTGTAACACCAGCCTGAGCAGAGAAATTAATCTTTGCTTCACCTTTTACGCCAGCTTTTGTAGTTATAAGTACGACACCGTTTGATGCTCTTGAACCATATATGGCAGCAGAAGATGCATCTTTTAAAATCTGCATGCTTTCAATGTCATTGGGCGACAAGAAATTAATTTCAGTCATAGGTACTCCGTCCACTACATATAATGGATCATTGCTTGCATTGATGGAAGAATTACCACGAATTCTTACTACCATTCCGGCACCAGGTTCTCCATTTGGCTGAATAACATTAACTCCGGCTGCTTTGCCCTGAATAGCTGCTGCTGCAGAAATAATAGGTCTTTCATCTAAGTCTTTTGTAGAGACACTTGCAACGGAAGTAGTTACATCTTTTCTCTTTACAGATCCATAACCAACAACCACAATTTCATCCAATAGCTCAGCATTTTCCTGTAATACTATGGTTAAAGGAGCCGTGCCTTTTACTGCAATTTCCTGACTTTTGTAACCAATATAAGTAATAGTTAATGTTGCTTTTGGAGAAACAGAAAGAGAAAACTTTCCGTCCGTATCTGTCATTGTTCCGTTGGTTGTACCTTTTTCAACAACACTGGCTCCAATCACACCTTCATTTGAAGGGTCCTTAACTTGTCCCGTGATTGTTATTTTTTGTGCGAAGGCACTTAGAGATACAAATAAACCCATAAGAATAATAAGGGTACTTCTACGGAAGTTCATACCATTCTTTGTAATTGGTTTTTCCTTGTTTTTTTTCATGAATAAATAATTTAATTAGTTAACATTAGATTAGATTATTCGTTGTCTCGAATAACTTGAAAGCAAATGTAGGATAGAAACAAGTGTATTCCTATCCTCTGTAGTTATTTGGTGGATTAATGAGATAGTTATAGCTTTGTAAAAATCTTATATACAAACAATTAGCAAATGTGAAGAGTTCTAAAAAAGTGGAAGGTATATTAATAAAAAAAGGAATATTTTTGCAATTATAACTAAATTTTAAGAACCTGTGTCCTGTTTTAACGTTCCATAATTAGTGCCAGGTTTACGCTGAATTAAGAAAAGGCACCGATTTTCATTACCAGACTTTCAAAATCATCTCTTGAGCCTAACGCTTTGTTCTTTACTTTTGCACGATAGTTATAAATAGTGTTCACGGAATAACGTAGCAGATTAGCAATTTTAGAACTATCATCAATACCAAGACGGATGAGAGCGAAGATGCGTAACTCTGTATTCAGCAATTCTCCTTTCTTCAGAATAATTCTCTCTTCTTTTACTAAAAGGTTATTGAACTCTTCTACAAATCTGGGATACAGATGCAGGAAAGTATTATCGAAATTAGTATAGAAATCTTTTAGTTCATTCTCAATAACATCAGATGACTTCGCTATTTTAAGTAACTCAGCAACTTGTCCGCCACTGATTTTTTTATTCACCATTTTGCGATAACTTTCCAACTTGTCTATATAAGTAGAGCATATTCCAAGGAAATGAGCAATATATTCCTCTTTAATATGGTTAGCCTCGGCGAGTTCAACATTCAGAGAATTCAGTTGATTGTTTATAATGCCTAATTCATTACGTGCTTTTGCCAGCCTTTTCATCTGCTTATAGATATAGCCCAGAGCTCCAACCAAAAGAAGTGCGAGAGTACTTATAAATAGAAGGCTGATTTTTAATTCATTTTTCTGTTTCTCACTCTTTATCTGATAAGTCTTTTCAATAATTGGAAGAGTATTTGATATTTGAATGTTTCGCAAACGAGCATTATAGAAATTGGCATCTTCCAGAGAAAACTTAATGTATTGGTATGCGCGGTCAATATCTCCTTCATCGTAAAGCATATTAGCAAGACTGGACAAAGAGGCATTATCCTTTATCGCAGCTTTAATGTCTGACATAGCAGAATAAATTAAATGCTCTTTTTGAGCTTCCGGCTTTTTTTCTTCTCTGTCAATGAGAGAAAGCTGGAAAGTAACTAAAGCATATTCTGGAGTTCCAAATGGGGCTTTTGATAGTCTGAGGTCATTTATCTTTCGCGCTTCAGCTAATTTCTTTTGCTCAAGCGCTTCCTGTTCTTTTATTGCCAGATAATTCTCAGAAGAAGGATCAAAAACTGTCAGCAAGGTATCCTGATAAGACTGAAACAGATTAAAGTATTTTTTTGCTAGTCTCTGGTCATGAGTATAAAGGTACATTTCATTGTACAAATGCTCATAACACTTATAATAATCCGGAATCAGATCTTTGGTCAGTTGATTTTTATTTATGGAGTATAATATATCTGTACTCTCCCTGTACATGCCGGAAGAGGAGTGGAGATGGCACAAGAATAACTTTGTTTCATTAATCCACTTTTTATTATTTGAAGTTTCTGCTATTTCAAGGTTTTTATTCAGATAATGTATTGCTGAATCACAGACAAAAGTTCTGTATTCCTTATATAATAGCTTGTTGGTTGCATAAATTTGTTTAGGAGAGAGCGTTTTTTTGTTTAGCTGTCTTTTTAGGTTGTTGATACGTTTTTCCCTTATTTCTACATAGGCTTTGCTCTCTTTTATTGTCTTATCCAATACATTTAATAAAGAATCAATTTGATTCCCTGCCAGAGAAACAATTGAATATAGAGTAAAAATAGATAGTAAGGCAACTTTCTTCATCATCTTTGTGAAACTTAAACTGCCCAAAGTTAAAAAAAATATTGTGATAGCCTTACATGATGGAAAATATTAAAGCTGCTTTATGGTTTTATTTACCAGCAGAGATGATATATATTCCAACTAAACTTCCTGCAAATTCATGGACAGAGTGCGTACTAAGTTTTTTCTGTACTGTAACTAAATGATTTCCCTTTATTAATTATGCTTTTTCAGGTTTATAGTTTATCTAAACATGTACACAGGGGCGACGCATTAAAAATTTTGCGCCAATAAAAGTTCACAGAGGAACCCTTGATCCCATCCGGCTGCTTTTCTTTTTCCTTTAATGCTGCCTTTTCTTGGACTTTTCTTTAGTATCATAAGTGCTATCTTATTCATTAATGAAAAGTTCTGGGCAGCATTTCCTGTTTTTCTTCCGGCGTCTTCTCCAAAGGAAACATCTAACTGCCAGTGCAAATTGTTTTCCACAGACCAGTGCGCTCGTACTGCTTCTGCTATTTTCTGAGGCTCTAAACCTAAGGAAGTTATATAATATCTCTTTTCTAAAGATATCTCCCCTGTCTTAATGATTGTTCTTTCTGAAGTAACTCTTACTATTGATTTTATTCCTTTCCACTCTTTAAAAAACACCTCAAATCCTTCATGATTGTATACAAAGCATTCCCTGATTTCTTTGCGTCCATGTCCTGTTTCCTCCGTCCGGTATTTGGCATGTTGAGTTTCACTATATGCTATATTTTTATCACTCTCATTTCTGTCCAACTCTTCAAACCATGCCCGTAAATCGACATACAGTTTTCTTTGGTTGTTTTTTACATGAAGAACATAGTCTGCTTCTTTATCGATAATCTTTTTGGCTATTGCCTTTTGACATCCCATGGCATCAATCGTCACTATGCAGTTCTGTAGATCAAGAGCGCTAAGGAGTTCAGGAATAGCCGTAATCTCGTTGCTTTTCCTATTTACCTTGACCTGTCCTAAGGTTACCCCATTAGCTGCTGCCCAGGCACTTACCATATGAAGTTTAAAACGAGATTCTCCTTCTGGATTGGAGCGGGTGCATTTGCTGGCACCCCGTATGGTTTTTCCATCAATGGCCACAACTCCTTCATATTTTTCACAAATTTCAGACATCCAATAACGGAAAACACGTTCAAAATAATCGGGTGAAAGACTACTAAAAAAGCGATTAAAGGTATCATGTGAGGGAACATTCCTGAAAGAAGAAATACGTTCAGCAAAGAAATCTTTCCTGGAGTTACCAAACTCTTCTATCTCATTCCAAGAATCAGCACCACAAAGAACTGCAGCCATGGCAATATATACTATCGATTCTACTGAATGTTCCTTTTTTCTGTCAATACGAGTATCGTTGATTTGTTTACAAAGACTAATTATGCTCATTTTTCTACTAATTTATGTTTCTAATTTCTTTATAAAGATAATAAATATAATTAACTTAGAAAAATGTTTAAAGCTTTAATATTAATAATATAACATGCATTTATTAGGTAATATATATAATCATTTTAAGTAATTATTATAATGCGTTTGCCCTGAACATGTACATGTTTGCCCCCAATGATGTACATGTTTAAAGTCAATCATGTACATGTTTGGATTGATCTCTCGTTTAGTTTGTATTAAACTGATTCCAGTTGACTACTAATGTTCTTAAGCCTATAATTAGTTGACCGAAAGTGTATGTTCTCAACTCAGATAATGATTAAAGAGGTGGAGAGGGTGGAGAGAAAAAGAGTATTTTAGCTTTCTGAAAATTATTTTTTGAAAATTCTGCAAATTGCGGAATTTTCAAAAAAAGATTTTGTAGAACCGAAAAAGAACAATTTCTCTCCACCCTCTCCACCTTTTCTTTCAATAGAACTCTGGATTGTGCTTCTTAGAATATCCCTTTAATCTTACTCTTTTTCCTCATCGGCAGCGTGGTCTGCAGCGTATTCTTTCGGAGAAACACCATAGAACTCACGGAAAGAGTTCGAGAAATGTGACAGGTTAGTAAATCCGGTGGCATAGGCAACCTCAGATACACCTAGTTTCTTGCTTGCAAGGAGTGAAGCAGCTTGCTTTAAACGGATCCCTTTTATGAAATCTCGGGCCGACTGATTGGTAAGCTCTTTTAGCTTTCGGTGCATGTGCACACGACTCATACCCACATGTCCGGCAAGCATTTCCACATTCAGATTAGGATCAGCCAGATTATCATTAATAACTTTCATTACTTTTTCGATAAGAATCTCGTCAGACGATTTCATTTCAATCTTCTGAATCTTAGTTTGTTGCTGTTCGTTGCCTGTGAACTTGTTTTTCAGTCGCTCTCTGTTCTCTATAAGATTCTGAACGGTACTTTTTAGCAAATCGGTATTAAACGGCTTCACAATGTAAGCATCTGCGCCAATCTCGAGTCCTTCAATTCTATCTTCTGTTTTTGATTTGGCAGTAAGCAGAATAATAGGAATGTGACTGATATTGATGTTCTGTTTTATTTTTCTGCAAAGCGTTATTCCATCCATCTCAGGCATCATTACATCGCTGATTATTAAATCTGGCATCTCTTTTAAAGCTATCTCAAGAGCTTCCTTGCCGTTACTGCATTCGCTTATTTTGTATTCGCCGGATAGTTCTTCTTTAATGTATTGCCGTATTTCGAATTCATCTTCAACAACCAGTACCTTGAAACGGGTTCTTGGCTTAATTTTTTTATTCCTGGTTTCACTTTCCATCTCAAACTGATCAACAGGATTTATCGCCGAGTAGTGAGTGCTTGCCGGAACAGCCGAATCAGAATCTTCTGGATTCTCAAATTCATCAGCTTTTAAATGGTCGCAGCCCAATGGCAGACGGATAATAAATCTGCTTCCAGGACCTTCTTCTCTGTTCTCAGCTTTAATTGTTCCGTGATGAAGCTCAACCAGTGAACGGGATAGATGCAAACCAATACCTGTTCCGAAGTTTGAATTGGTCAGGTCATTGTTAATCTGATAGAATCGTTCGAATATTTTTTCTATTTGGTCGCGATCAATTCCAATACCGTTGTCACTGATTACAATTTCGAAGTATTTTCTTAACGATCCCTTTGCTGATTCATCTTTTCCTGTAGAGAGCTCCACTTTAATTTCTCCGTTTTCGGGCGTATATTTGAATGCATTCGACAGAATGTTGAGCAATATCTTATCAAAGTTATTGAGGTCTATCCATGCTTTCAGATCTTCGTCTTTATGATTAAATGAGAATTGGATATTTTTTCTTTGTGCCTGATATTCAAAAGTTGTCATAAGGTCGTCAATGAACCCTACAATATCTGTCTCTCTGAACTTCAGGTGCATTTGTCCTTTGTCCAGTTTACGAATATCCATCAGTTGATTAATAAGACGAAGAATTCGTTGTGCATTCCGGTAAATCATCAGATAAGTTTTCTGCACCTCCGTATCCTTGTTTTCTGTAATCAGTTTTTCCAATGGATTGATAATAAGAGTCATCGGAGTACGTATCTCATGAGAAATGTTTATAAAGAACTGCAGCTTGGCTTCGTTTATCTGCTCAGCATGTTCTCTTTTCATAATTTCCTGTTTGTGACGGAAACGAGATTTTATGTATACAATTATACCATAAATCAGTTGACAGATGAGCAATGCATAAATAATTTTTGCCCACCATGACTGATACCAGGGAGGAGTTATAACAATTGTTACTTCTTTTGTCTCTGAAATATTATCGTTGTTACGGGCTCTGAATCTGAACTTATAGGTTCCGGGACTCAGGTTGGTGAAGCTGGCCCGGTTCATTCCGGGGCGGGTGCTGATCCAGTCTTTATTAAGTCCCTCCATCTGATACTCGTAAACAATACGTTCCGGATTACTATAATCCAGTACCGATAATTCAAAGCTAAATGCATTATCTTTATAGGAAAGAACAAACCTGTCCTCATCTATTACAGCTTTTGAAATAATATCGTTGCTTCCGGATTTATCGCCTTCTTTTACAGGCTTTTCAAATATATAGAGGTCGGTAATAAAAACAGTTAGCCGGGTAACCCGGTCAACAATTTCTTTCGGATAGAAGTGGGTGATACCTTTAATTCCACCAAAGAAAATCTGTCCATCAGCCGACTGGAATCCGGCTCCCCGGTAAAACTCGTTGCTCTGCAATCCATCGAATGAATAGTAATTAATAAACTTCTTTTGCGAAGGAACAAACTTTGATATACCATAATGAGTACTAAGCCAAAGGTTCTTTTTCTCATCCTCAAACATAGAACAAATAACGTTACTAGGTAATCCGTCATTGATTGTGTAGTGCGTGAAAGCTTTTGTTCTCTTGTCAAAACAAGCAAGTCCCTCGGTTGTACCTATCCAAATCTTGTGAAAAGAATCTTCCAGAAGAGTGAACACAACATCTCCCGGCAATAGATTCTTATCGCTTGAATAAGTTACGTATGTCTTTTTTCTGGGATTGTAACAGCACACTCCTTTATAGGTTCCTATCCATATAAGCCCTTCACTATCGGCAATAACACAATTTACCCAGTTACTTGGAACTCTGTTAATCCTTAAATCCTTATCGTCAACCTTTGACGGATGATGTGTTAGCTTGTTGGTTTTTAGGTTTAGGCTGTATATACCATATCCGTAAGTCCCGATCCATAAATTCTTATTCCTGTCCTCAGAGATACATGATACTCTGTCGTTAGGAACATCTTTTTCATTTGGAAATAAATCTTTTGTATACAGACAAGTATTGGTAGCCCTGTTAAACTGCTCCAGTCCGTTAATGTATGAACCAAGCCATAGAGTCTTATTCGAATCCTCGAAAATACTCATAATAGTGTTTGATACGGAGGCAATATTATTAGTCTGGGTATAATGCGTTGCTTTTTTCCCATTGTCACTTATACCATAAAGTCCATCATTATCCGTTCCAACCCATATCGTACTATTCTTATCTTTGAAAATAGACATTACACAGCTTGAACCTATATTATTCTGTTTAAGTGATCTGTATCCAAAGTAATTGAATTTATTGGAGTTACTTGGAATGAAATAAACTCCTTTCTGAAAAAGTCCCGTCCAAAGATTTCCTGCCTTGTCCTCTAAGATAGAGTGAACCTTCGCCTGAGAGAAATCAAATAGCATGGTGTTAATCTCATAATCATCAATTACGTTCTTTGAATAATTGTAGATTTTAAGACCCTGTCCGTCGGTCCCGATAAGCAATTCTCCACGACTGTTAATAAGGAGTGATTTAATTCTGAGTTTGGTTGATAAGCTTTTATAAGGTATAGCAGATATTCTTCCAGTTTTAGGATTATATAAGTTCAACCCTCCGGAAAGAGTTCCGATAAAGATGTTCCCGGTTTTATCTTCGCATAAGCAAGATACATTATTATTTGTAATAGCGCCGGGTGCACCAAACCATCTGGTCTTTTTCGTAAAAGGGTTATATACATTTAACCCTTTATTTTCAGATGCAACCCACAACTGATGTTTAGAGTCTTCAAAAACATATGTTAGGAAAGGACTGCATAGGTTTCTGGATATATTCGTTTCGGCAGTACATTTATCGCTTCCTCTTTTTATTGAAACAAGCCCTTCACCGGAAGTAGTCATCCAGATATCACCATATTTAGATTCAATGATAGATGTTACTTGCGGATGAATAGTCTGACTACCTCTGAATGCTTCAATTTCTTTAAAAGAATCTTTGGCGCGGTTATATAAAAGTAACCCGTTGATACAGGCAATCCAGAAACGGCCCTGGGTATCTTCATACATAGTCTTCACATAGTTGTTTTTCAACGATGTGTTGTCTTTGGATATATTCTTATATATGGTAAACTTTGTTCCGTCGTATTTATTTAGTCCATCCTCAGTTGCAATCCATATAAATCCCTTCTTGTCCTGATAGATTTTATTAATTAAGCTGTTTGATATATCTTTTTCTGTGGAATAGAATTTTTCTACCTGAGCTAAGCACTTATTTGATACAGATATTAATATGATTATAAGAAAAAAGAATGTTGTTGTCTTTTTCATAATTTGTTTTTCAAACTAGATTCGATACAAATTTATAGAAATAAATAAAATATAGCAAGAAATAAAGTTTAATGTTACCTGTACGATATAAATTGTTACCAGTACATACAAAGATGTAACGGTGTATCAAGTTTAGGATACTCAATTTTAAATGTAATAGGATTCATTATTATATCTTTGTATCACTGAGAAAACAATTTTTGAATATCTAAAATTATAAACTTATGAAAACCTGAAATGCCTTTTGATTATTCCTTTAATTAAAAAGAAAAACTATTCATTACTAATCACTAAAATGGATTTTTATTATGAGAAACACTAATTTAACGAAGCCTTTAGGGCTTTTATTTCTATTTTGTTTTATTCCGTTTTGGGTCTTTTCCCAAAACATAACAGTGAAAGGTCTTGTAAAAGACGCAAATGGTGAACCGCTTTTAGGCGTTAATGTCCGGGAGGTCGGGGCTAATAACGGAACTGTAACAGATCTTGATGGAAACTTTACTATTAAGGTAAAGAATACTGCGAAGCTTCTTTTCTCTTTTGTCGGTTACATTAATCAGACTGTTCCAGTTGATGGCCGTACAAAAATGACTGTAATCTTAAAAGAAGACAGCAAAACATTGGAAGAAGTTGTAGTTGTAGGATATGGTACTCAACGTAAGGAATCTGTAACAGGTTCTGTCGCTTCTGTAAAAGGAGATGTGATGCGAGATGTTCCATCTTCCAATATATCACAAGCTTTGCAAGGACGTGTAGCAGGTGTGGATATGGAGCAAACTTCATCTAAACCAGGTGCTTCAATGCAGATCCGTGTTCGTGGTACTCGTTCGCTGAATGCAAGTAACGACCCGTTGATTGTTCTTGACGGCCTTCCTTTTGCCGGGTCTATCGGCGACATCAGTCCTAGTGATATCAAAAGTATTGATATCCTGAAGGATGCATCGGCAACAGCCATTTATGGTTCGCGTGGTGCCAATGGTGTTATTTTGGTAACATCCAATAAAGGGAGTAAAGGAGCAAAAGCAAAGGTTAGCTATAATAGTTATTATGGTTTGAAAGAAGTCTTTGGCAAATTTCCTATGATGAATGGACCTGAATTTGTGAAACTTCGTGCTGCCGCTGGAAAGTACACAAACGGTATTGATGAATCGGATGATATTAATACTGATTGGCAAGATATGTATTATAGAACAGCTCAGGTAACAAGCCACGATTTAGCAATTTCAGGTGGAACAGAAAAGAGTAATTACAGTTTTGGTGCAGGTTACTATAAAGATGAAGCTGTGCTGCCAGGCCAGAGTTACACCCGCTATTCTGTACGTGGTTCTCTTGATCAGGAAGTTGGCAAATATTTCCGTTTCGGTTTCACTACAAATAATAACTTTTCTATTAATGATGGAGGTAACTTAGGAATTTACGGTAATATAAGTACTTCACCTATTTCTAACCCATATAACGAAGATGGTACATTGAAAAGAACCGTAAAGATGCCATTAGATGAAAACTGGGTATTAACAAGAAACAGTATAAATAACTTAGGTGATCAGTGGATAGATCAGACCAAGGCTCTTGGTTCCTATAACACCATATACGGTGAGATGAAAATTCCAGGTGTAGAGGGATTAAAATATCGCACCAATATTGGTTTGAACTACCGACAGAGCAACAGTGGTAACTACACAGGACAGGGAGTTTTCGCTGTTAATCCTACAACTGTTTCAACAGCTTCTGTTAGCAACTCACTTACCACCAACTGGGCTATTGAAAACCTAGTGACTTATGATCGTACTTTTGCTGAAAAACATCAATTGAATGTAGTAGCTATGTACTCTGCTGAGCAAACCCGTTATAACAGTTCACAAATGTCGGCAAAGGATATTCCGTCTGATGCTTTCCAGTTCTATAATTTAGGACGTGCACAAGGAGAAATTACGGTTGATCCCAATAATCAAGGTTATCAAGTGAGTGGTCTGATGTCATGGATGGGTCGTGCAATGTATTCTTATGACAACCGTTATATGCTTAGTGCAACATTCCGTTCTGATGCTTCTTCAAGGCTTGCTAAAGGACACCAATGGCATAACTATCCAGCTGTATCTGTAGGATGGAATATCAAAAACGAATCCTTTATGAAGGATGTTAAAATGATAGATGCATTGAAACTTCGTGTAGGTTATGGAGAAACTTCAAACCAATCTGTTGATCCATACAAAACACTTGGACTTTTAGCTACTCGTCCTTACAACTTTGGTACTACAACTGCTACAGGGTTATATTATGCTGAGTTACCTAATCCTAAATTAGGTTGGGAATTTTCTAAAACATGGAACTATGGATTGGATTTCTCTCTTCTGGGTAATCGCCTGACCGGTACATTGGAATACTATGTACAGAAAACCGATAATGTTCTGTTGAGCGTTTCTCTGCCTGCTACAGCGGGTGTGGGTAGTTACATGGCTAATATAGGAAAAACACAAAACAAAGGCTTTGAATTATCTCTTAATGGTGTAATTTTGGACAATCTCAATGGTTGGACTTGGGAAGCTGGTGTCAATGTGTATTCTAACAAAAACGAGCTGGTATCCCTGGCTTCTGGAGCAACTAGAGACGAAAGTAACTGGTGGTTTGTTGGTCATTCTATTAATTGTATCTA